>NZ_CP187366.1:50000-1147500 GCF_058188435.1 Ignatzschineria sp. 22MB058224 | reverse complement strand
GGGTCAACGACTTACATTCTGTGGCAAGCTTAACCGAATAGGGTAGGCGTAGGGAAACCGAGTCTTAATAGGGCGTATAGTCGCAGGGTGTAGACCCGAAACCAGGCGATCTACCCATGGCCAGGCTGAAAGTTAGGTAACACTGACTGGAGGGCCGAACCCACATCTGTTGCAATAGATGGGGATGAGCTGTGGGTCGGAGTGAAAGGCTAATCAAGCTTGGAGATAGCTGGTTCTCCCCGAAAGCTATTTAGGTAGCGCCTCATGTAATTTACTTCCGGGGGTAGAGCACTGTTTCGGCTAGGGGGTCATCCCGACTTACCAACCCGATGCAAACTCCGAATACCGGAAAGTATTATCATGGGAGACACACAGTGGGTGCTAACATCCATTGTGGAGAGGGAAACAACCCAGACCGCCAGCTAAGGTCCCTAAATTATCGCTCAGTGGTAAACGATGTGGGAAGGCATAGACAGCTAGGATGTTGGCTTAGAAGCAGCCATCATTTAAAGAAAGCGTAATAGCTCACTAGTCGAGTCGGCCTGCGCGGAAGATTTAGCGGGGCTAAAGCGATATACCGAAGCTGCGGATGTATATTATAGAATATATGTGGTAGGGGAGCGTTCTGTAAGCCTGTGAAGGTGGACTCGTAAGAGCTGCTGGAGGTATCAGAAGTGCGAATGTTGACATAAGTAACGTTAATGCGAGTGAAAGACTCGCACGCCGAAAGACCAAGGTTTCCTGTTCAACGTTAATCGGAGCAGGGTGAGTCGGCCCCTAAGACGAGGCAGAGATGCGTAGTCGATGGGAATCAGGTTAATATTCCTGAACTCTCGTATCATGCGATGGAGGGACGGAGAAAGCTAGACCAGCTGGTGATTGGTATGCCAGTGTAAGCAAGTAGGTAGAGATCTTAGGCAAATCCGGGATCTTAATACTGAGATGTGAATGCGAGGAGCTTACGAGCTCCGGAGTGGTTGATGCTATGCTTCCAAGAAAAGCTTCTAAGCAATAGTGATATGAGAACCGTACCCCAAACCGACACTGGTGGTTGGGATGAGAATTCTAAGGCGCTTGAGAGAACTCGGGTGAAGGAACTCGGCAAAATCGTACCGTAACTTCGGGAGAAGGTACACCTTCCTTGGTGAATGCTTTACGCAGTAAGCTGAGGAGGGTCGCAGTGAAAAGCTGGCTGCAACTGTTTATCAAAAACACAGGACTCTGCAAACACGAAAGTGGACGTATAGGGTCTGACGCCTGCCCGGTGCTGGAAGGTTAATTGATGGGGTTAGCGTAAGCGAAGCTCTTGATCGAAGCCCCAGTAAACGGCGGCCGTAACTATAACGGTCCTAAGGTAGCGAAATTCCTTGTCGGGTAAGTTCCGACCTGCACGAATGGCGCAATGACGGCCAGGCTGTCTCCACCCGAGACTCAGTGAAATTGAAATCGCCGTGAAGATGCGGTGTACCCGCGGCAAGACGGAAAGACCCCGTGAACCTTTACTATAGCTTTACAGTGGATTTTGAATCTTTTTGTGCAGGATAGGTGGGAGGCTTTGAAGCTAAGACGCTAGTTTTAGTGGAGCCATCCTTGAAATACCACCCTGAAAGATTTGGAATTCTAACTTAGGCCCATTATCTGGGCTAAGGACATTGTATGGTGGGTAGTTTGACTGGGGCGGTCTCCTCCGAAAGAGTAACGGAGGAGTACGAAGGTACCCTCAGCCCGGTCGGAAATCGGGCTATTGAGTGCAAAAGCAAAAGGGTGCTTGACTGCGAGACAGACACGTCGAGCAGGTACGAAAGTAGGTTTTAGTGATCCGGTGGTTCTGTATGGAAAGGCCATCGCTCAACGGATAAAAGGTACTCCGGGGATAACAGGCTGATTCCGCCCAAGAGTTCATATCGACGGCGGAGTTTGGCACCTCGATGTCGACTCATCACATCCTGGGGCTGTAGTCGGTCCCAAGGGTATGGCTGTTCGCCATTTAAAGTGGTACGCGAGTTGGGTTCAGAACGTCGTGAGACAGTTCGGTCCCTATCTGCCGTGGGCGTTGGAAATTTGAGAGGAGCTGCTTCTAGTACGAGAGGACCGAAGTGGACGTATCTCTGGTGTTCCGGTTGTCATGCCAATGGCATTGCCGGGTAGCTACATACGGACGGGATAACCGCTGAAAGCATCTAAGCGGGAAGCCTTCCTCAAGATTAGATTTCCCTAGGGGTTTAACCCCTCTAAAGGTCCGTCGAAGACTACGACGTTGATAGGTTGGGTGTGTAAGTGCAGTAATGCATTGAGCTTACCAATACTAATTGACCGTGAGGCTTGACCATATAATAGGTCTTAGACAATTGACTACGAGACATGAAAGCGTTTCCAAAGTTAATGTGAATACACAAACTTAAGTGCACAACAAAACAATCAACGCGAGATAAATCGCCATTGCTGTTACAACCAACTAATCAAATTTATTTGTGAGTGGAGTGAGTATCACTTCAAGCACACACCAGTTTTCCTGGAAACAATAGCGCTATGGAACCACCTGATCCCATCCCGAACTCAGAAGTGAAACGTAGCAGCGCCGATGGTAGTGTGGGAGTTCCCATGTGAGAGTAGGTCATTTCCAGGGCTTAATTTGAAAGCCCCTAGTTCATTGAACTAGGGGCTTTTTCATTGCTGCGTGGAATAATCATAACCAATCGAAAATAGGTAAGTCCGCGATTTTTAGGCCAATACAAATACCAACAATCCCCGCCGGAGATTGCTTTAATAAAACTATTGAGTAATTGGGAAGAATATTCCTAATGCATTACGATCTTCGGTTGCCAAAATTGAGAATGTACGGCAAAGTGCTTCTGTGGGCATCGTCTCAATTCCAATGCCTTTTTGATAGAAGAATGCACGCCATTTGGGTTCTAAAAATTGCATAGCATCGCCAGTACCAATTAAAATCACTGTTGGTTTACGTTTTACCCAATTTTGAAAATGCTCTTCCGTCAATTCTGAAAAGGCTGCAGGTAATAAGTTACTATCAGTTTCGATATTTTGATTTTGTAGAAGAATAGCGGTATTGTGCCATTCACTGTCATCATTTAATTTAAAATAGTTAGCTCTATAACTGCGTATATGTAAATTATCAGTTGTCTCGCGCTTCATTGTTGAGCCTATCTGTTCACGCATTTTTTTGCTCCTTAAGTAAGTTAAATAAGTCATCTTGATCTTTGATATGGTAGAGCGTTTCAGCATCAATCGTAATTCCATATCTTTCTGCAATCATTTCATATAGCCCAAGACGATGCTCAATTAATTTTGGAAATATCCAGCGAGTAAAGCGTGCTGGCGAAATCTGTTCTGCTGATTGAAGATTTTCAGTTTCTAGATATTCATCAATTTTTGGAATTAAAAAGTCTCGCTGATAATAGAGTGGTTTTGGATGTGTTTGAGCCCGTTCAATGACATAATTTTTTGCCGCTTCTGATGCTTTAATGTAGATAAGTAGTGATGATTCACCGATCAATTGCCAGCTCTCTTCATCTTGTAATTCACAGAAGCTTCCACTGGTATCTGTAATGAAATTTTCAAAGCCTAAGAGATTTTGGGATTTATCAATAAAATAAGGGAGATCTTTCACTGCTTTAATTTCAGCTAAACGATGATTTTCAAGTTTATTTAAAAACGTATTGAGATCAGTGCCACCTTCTTGCGGATTTCCTACCATACCGAGATAAGCTGATAAAGGAGCTAAATTATCAACGGTCAATTGTGATTTTACCGAAATGGCACCCTCACGGATCAGTTTCGCTAAAAGAGATTGTTTCATCGCTTCTTGAGTTAAGAAATCATGTATCTCTTCTTTTAGATGATGACTTCCAATTCGATAATCAATTGAATAGTGAAACCATGTGGATTTTGGGAGTTTTTTAGAAAGATGCGTTTTTCCTACACCACTCATTCCCATTAATGCGATTTTTTTCGAAGAACTATCAAAAAACTTTTCGATCAATGCTTTTTTCATAATTTTTGTAATTCTCTAGTTTAGGTATTGTTAGCACGATACAACTCATTACTAAGCTTACCAAAAAATAGCAAGATTTATAGTTCTATCTTTATCCGTCATTTATTTATGGCAATACTTATTGATATTGTCGTAACTTCTTGTCTCTATTGTTGATTGTTAAAAATGATACATCTTTGATGAAAAGGTTCAGCATAAAGTCAAAAAATACCGTAGAATAGGCAGGTTAAAAATTTTTCGATTATTGAAACTTGAATTTGTATTGTAATAATCGTGAGTACATATCTAGAGTAAAAGAGAAAGGATGACATGATTGAGCTTAAACACTTAAACTACTTTTATGGCGATACACAGGTTCTTTTTGATGTTTCAGTAAAAGCTGAAAAAGGGGAAGTTGTTGTATTGTTAGGCCCTAGTGGTGCAGGAAAAAGCTCTCTTCTACGCACATTAAACCTTTTAGAGCGTCCTGAAGAGGGAACGCTTGATATCGCAGACTTTCATTTTGATTTCTCTCAAAAAATTTCCGACAAAACGATTCGAGATCTACGTCAAAAAGTAGGTATGATTTTCCAACAATATCATTTATGGCCACATCGTACAGTGCTACAAAACCTTACTTATGCGCCTGTAAAGCTTGGGCAAATGAAACAGACCGATGCTCATAAACGGGGATTAGAAGCATTACAGTCGTTAAAGTTGGAAGGATTAGAAGATCGCTATCCATTAAAGTTATCAGGTGGTCAACAGCAGCGTGTGGCAATTGCTCGTGCATTAATGATGGATCCTGAAGTATTGCTTTTTGATGAACCAACCGCAGCACTTGATCCGGAAATTACCTCTCAAGTTGCGACAATTATCGAAGAACTTGCTAAGACTGGGATTACACAAATTGTGGTAACGCATGATGTCGATTTCGCAAAGCGTATCGCAACATATGTGATCTATATGGAGCGAGGTCGCGTTGTTGAAGAAGGAAAGGCCACAATATTTGAGTCACCAAAAACGGAAGAATTTAAACAATATCTTTCTCATTAATTCACGGTATACTGAAAACGGTTGATCTATTTTTAGGTATAAACCAACAAATTAAACAAATATTATAATGGAGTAGAGTTATGAAAAAGAAATTAGGGATTCTCTTACTTGCCGTGGGAGTATTTGCATCTTCAACAGCTGTTGCACAAGACAAATTAACAATTGGTACAAACCCTGCCTATCCTCCTTTTGAATATAAAGGTGAAGGTAATGAGTTGATTGGATTTGATATCGACTTAATGAATGCGGTGTGTAAAGAGATGAATAAAGAGTGTGTTTATTCAGAACAAGAGTTTGATGCATTGATCCCTAATTTACGTTTACGCCGTTATGATGCTGTGATTTCAGGTATGGATATTACTGAAGAGCGTGCAAAGCAATTAGCATTTAGTGATCCTTATTATCAAAACTACTCAATCTACATCACAACAAAAGATAAAGCCGAAAAAGCTGACAATATTGCCGATATGAAAATTGGTGTTTTATCAGGTTCAACTCATCAACAATATATCCGTGATGCTTTTAAAGGTTCTCAAGTTTCAGTTTATCCACAATATCCTTCTGCAATGAGTGATCTCGCTTTGGGGCGTGTTGATGTTGTCTTTGGGGATGGCGAAGTTGTGAATGATTACATCAAAGATAATGATAATTTTGTGGTAGTTGGTGAAAAAGTGACCGATCCAAAATATTTCGGTAATGGTCTTGGAATAGGTGTTGGTTTACGGAATAAAGAACTTTTAGAAGAGATCAATGCGGCATTAAAGACTGTGAAAGATAATGGTCAATATGATGAAATTTATAAAAAATGGTTTAACCAATAATTTTAAATAGGTAGTAAGGCAGAAAGCGATGGCGACCTCATCGCTTTTTGCTTGTAAAGAGAGGCAGAAGCGTGAGTGGTATAACCAATATTTGGGATATTTTTGCAAGTAGCTATTTCGAAGCGATGTTAGTTGCGGCAAAAACGACAATTTTATTAGCAATTGTTGCATTAGTATTAGGATTTTTATGGGCGAATATTTTTGCATTATTAGAGCTTAGCCGATGGAAAATTATTCGTTGGCCAATTACTTTTATTGTCTCAATTATTCGATCATTACCTGAGCTAATTGTTATCTTTTTAATTGGGCTTGGTATTCCGTATCTTTTTATGGAGTATGAAGCAAGCTTGCCTGATTTTATTTTAGATCCTTATTATGCATTATTGGATAATTACGGCGAATATCTCTTTTTCGGACTGGGTGCTTTTGCACTTTCATTAATTTATGCATCGTATGCATCACAGACTATCCGGGGTGCTTTATTAGCCGTGCCGAAAGAGCAGTGGAGTTCTGGAGCAGTGCTGGGGTTATCAAAGCCCGCAACCTTTTTCTATATTGTTATGCCGCAAATGTGGCGTCACGCTTTTCCAGGACTTAGTAATCAATGGTTAGTACTTCTTAAAGATACTGCATTAGTTTCATTGATAGGTGTTCATGAGCTGATGAAAGAGACGGATTATATTTATAGTGCGACTAATCATTTTATTTGGTATGCCATTGCAGCACTCATTTATCTAGTGATCTCGTTAATTAGTCAAAAAATACAAGATCTGCTCTATAACCGAATCACTATTTACGACCAAACACCGGCAAAGTAAGGAGACGAAACGATGTTAGATCATTTTCTATTTATTCTCGATGGCGTTCCTTTAAGCTTAGGTTTAACGGTTGCATCCCTTTTCTGTGGATTCCTCTTAGCGCTGTTTTTGACAGGCGTGATGACACTTTGGGAAAATCGATGGCCCGCAAAGATTGCTCGTGGTTTTATTATCTTCTTTACAGGCACACCTCTTCTTGTGCAGATTCTCTTATTTTATACAGGTCCTGGGCAAATTCATTTTATCCGTGATTCATTTTTATGGTCGATTTTTTCTCAAGCTTGGTTCTGTGCAATACTAGCTTTATCACTTAACTCAGCGGCATATACAGCACAGTTATTTTATGGTGCAGTTAAAAATATTTCTAAAAGCCAGTGGGAAGCATGTCTTGCATTGGGAATGAGCCGATTTGAAGCTATGAAGATCTTAATTCCTCTTGCACTCCGTCGTGCTTTACCTAGTTACTCTAATGAGATTGTATTGATATTTAAAAGCACTTCGCTAGTTCAAGGCATTACCTTGCTTGATATTATGGGAAGAGCACGAGAGCTTTCAGGGCAAACTTATGATTCAATCACCTACTATGCAATGGCAGGGCTAATTTATCTTGTTGTAAATGCTATTTTAATTTTGATTGCGAAGTTAATGGAGCGACGAGCGTTGGCTTTTGAAAATTAGTAAGTATATTTAGCGAATAATCGAAGCCATCCCAAGTTTTGAGGTGTAGTTCAAGTTGTGGATAGTTTTTTAATTCTGAGTAGGGATCAAATACTTAGTTGTTTTAAAATAGTATAATATGTATCGCTCTTGTGATTGCTGAGAAACAGTTTTTTATGACGGATTTAAAAAAAAGTATTCCATTACCTCTATTTAGTAGTAAAGTTGCGGCGGGTTTTCCATCGCCGGCGAATGACTATATTGAGAAATCGTTAGACCTAAATGAGCTTTGTATCGAGCACCCGGCAGCAACTTATTTTTTACGAGTGAGCGGTGATTCGATGATTGACATCGGAATATTTCCAGATGATATTTTGATTGTTGATCGTGCTCTAGAAGCGAAAGAGGGGGATATTGTCATTGCCGCTTACAATGGGGAGTTTACCGTTAAAAAATTGATTCTAAAGCCAACGCCACAATTGGTGGCAATGAATCCTAAATACGCCCCAATTTTGATTCATTCATTGGATGATTTTGAAATATTTGGGGTAGTGACGAAGTCAATTCGAAACTTTAAATAGATGAAATCGATCTTTGCATTAGTTGATTGTAATAATTTTTTTGCAAGCTGTGAGCGAATTTTCCGGCCTGATCTCAAAAATAAACCTATTGTAATTCTTTCAAATAATGATGGTTGTGTGATTGCTCGTAGTAGTGAAGCGAAGCAGCTTGGCGTTAAAATGGGGGAACCCTTTTTTAAAATACGGCGTTTTTTGGATGAGAAAGGTGTGACTGTTTTTTCATCTAATTATTCGCTTTATGGGGATATCTCGAATCGAGTGATGAAGATAATGGAATCAATAGTCCCGAAAATTGAAGTTTATTCTATTGACGAAGCCTTTGTCGATTTTTCTGGACTAGATCCACAACAGTCTTATGAACTTGCATCTTTAATAAAAGCACGTATAAAGCGAGAGGTTGGAATAGATGTTTGCATTGGTTACTCATCAACAAAAACACTTGCCAAACTTGCGAATTACGCTGCTAAAAAATATTCCAAAACGAAGGGTATTGTGGATTTAACTTCTGAAATCCGTCAAGTTCGCCTTTTGCAGATAACACCATTGTCAGAAGTATGGGGAATTGGCCGACGATTGTTGCAAGATTTGACATCCGATGGTTTTAAAACAGCTTGGGATCTTCAGCAAGCGGATCCTGTGCAAATAGGGCGTAGGTATTCAGTTGTTGTAGAACGAACGATTAAGGAATTATCTGGAATTTCGTGTCAGGAGATAGTATCGGAAGAACCAGCTCGACAGCAGATTATTTTTTCACGCGGATTTGGGCAGAAGGTGTCTTGCTATGAAGAGATGAAAGAGGTTATTGCTACTTATGCTGAAAAGGCGGCAGAGAAGTTACGTGAAAAGCAACTTTTTGTAAAGAATATTGCGCTTTTTATTCATACTAATCGTTTTAAGAATCCCGGTATCTATTACAATGAATCAAACTATTATCTTCAAGCGCCAACCAATGACTCACGTATAATTGTTCGAGGTGCTTTGGAGTCCTTAAATACTATTTGGGAAGAGAATAAAGAATACGTCAAAGCAGGAATCATTCTTCGAAATCTCAGTATTGGGGATTATCAGAAAGATCTCTTTCGAGAAAGTCAAACTGAGGAAAGTTTGAATTTAATGCAGACGATCGATCAGCTTAATCGACGCTTTGGGGCGGTTATAAACTTAGCATCTCAGGGCACAAGCCATCAATGGAAAATGCGCCGTGAAAAATTATCGCCTTCCTACACCACTTCATGGGATGACTTACCAATTGTGAAGTAGTCCGTAATGAATGAAAAAGGAAAAGATTGTTCGATCACTTTGTATTATTTTAGGTACTTTCGCAGAGTACCCTGTTAATGTCCCTTATAAAAAAGTAAAGCCTGTAACTTGTTGAAATTACAGGCTCTATAAAAAAGTTTGGTACCGAAGGAGAGACTCGAACTCTCACGCCTATTAAGCAGAGGATTTTGAATCCTCCGTGTCTACCATTCCACCACTCCGGCATAGGCAAGTATTCTAGAGCTTTTCCCATTGGTTTGTCAATTAAAATTTCCCTATATCGCGATTATGTGTACGACTAGTGACTTGGATTTTCATCTAGGAATTTATGAATCGCTTTAAGGACCAAGTTGGTCTTTTGTGCATGTACCCAATGACCAGCATCGGTAATAATAACGGCGCTCGCTTCAGGAAATTGAGTTTGGATTTGAGATTGATATTCTCGGAGAATATAAGGAGAATCGCCCCCGACGATAAAGAGGATTTTTCCATGCCACACAGGAATTTCTTCCCAGCCGGCGATTTCCATATATTCCTTATCGAGTACCGGTACATTAAAGAGCCATTCACCATTGCGGAAGGATTTAAGGAGAAATTGAATCACAAACTCGCCATCAATGTATTGGCGCATTACTTCAGCGGCTTCTTTTCGATCAGATACTCCAGAAACAGTAACTGCTTTGAGAGCCGCCAAAATTTCATCATGACGGCGATCGGAGTAGGCAACAGGTGCAACATCAATAATAATCAATTTGTCGATTTTTTGAGGGATGAGCTTTGTTACCGTCATCGCGATTTTTCCGCCCATTGAATGACCAATTAAAACGACTTTGTCGATATTGAGCTCCGTAAGTAATTGCACAATATCCTCTGCCATCACCTCGTAATTCATTATGTTGCTATGAAATGAATGACCATGATTTCGTACATCTACTTGAATCACTCGATATTGATCAAGTCCACGAGCAATCATGCCAAGGTTATTCATATCGCCAAACAGACCATGAATCAATAAAATAGGAATTGCCGATTTTGGTGATTCTGGCTCGACAATTTTGTAATTTAAAATGGATGGCATCCGATATCCTTTTAATATAAATCAATAATAATAACAATTATACAGAATTTGATAGTAGGTCGGCGAAGGAATGGCTCTTTTGAAAAGAATATCGATTACTTTACGGTGATTACTTTTTGTTGATATTAACTTGTAAATATTTATTAAAAGTTACAACTATATCGGTGCCGTGTACAATAATGCGATCTATTTGTAAGGAGTTTATGATGAAACAGGGTTTATTACTTAAATATGAGGTTGGTGTTGGGTTAATTCTTCTCTGCGTTATTTTATTGGCGATTTTTGGTTTTTTTGCAAAACGCCATAAATGGGGGCAGAAAGGGATGATTGCTCATATCATTCAAGCGGGAATTATGTGTTGCGCAGTAGTTTTAACTTCGCAATATCTTCAGATGGCAATTACCGATTTTCATGTTAAGTTTATTACCACACAAATGGTTAATTTCGGCATGATTATTTTAATTGCCTTAATTGTCCTGAGAACACTCTTCTTTTTGACTAATCGATTGGAGATGATTCAGGTAGAGAAGGGGGCAGATAAAACATCAGCCAAAATTATTACGCGAGTTTTTAAGATTATTATCTTTTTCGTTATTCTTATCCTTTTTGGTGAGCATTTTGGAATGAGCCTTTCAGGCTTACTCACTTTCGGCGGAATCGGTGGTATCGCGATTGGGATGGCGGGGAAAGATATTTTAAGTAACTTTTTCTCGGGAATTATGCTCTTTTTTGATCGCCCCTTTAATATTGGCGATTGGGTGAGTTCGCCCGATCGGCAAATTGAAGGAACCGTTGTTGAGATTGGTTGGCGTATTACGAAAATTATGACCTTTGATCATCGGCCACTTTACATTCCAAACTCTGTATTCTCCTCGATTAGTGTTGAAAACCCCGGAAGAATGACCAATCGTCGTATTAAAACGCAAATTGGTTTACGCTATCAAGATGCCGATAAAGTTGCAGATGTTGTAAATGATATTCGCACAATGCTTAAAAATAACCCGAAGATCGATACCAAGCAGACATTGCTTGTCTACTTTGATGAGTTTGCGGATTCATCGTTGAATATTTTAATCTACTGTTTTACTAAAACGGTTGTATGGGCAGAATGGCTTGAAGCACAACAAGAGGTGTACCTAAAAATGGTGGAGATCGTTCATCAACATGGTGCTGATTTTGCATTCCCTTCTCAAACCGTCTATCTCGATAATGATGAATCGCCAATTGATATTCGTATTGCACAAGCACAAAATACGGAAGCTTTAAAATCCTTACAAACACAAACACAACCACAAACACAAACGCAACCACTGAATCAACCATAATCGTAATATATATAGCAAGATTGAAAAGGGGATTGTGGGGTAAGGCAATCTTACCCCATAAATTAATTGACATAGTTGCGACTAAAGAAGTATTTATAACGAATTCCCGGTGCAACGAAATTGGAAACACTGATAATGTTGTGCTTATCCCATGTCCTGCGCGTGATGTAGAGGCAAGGCTCACCCTCGGCAATCTCTAATAATTGTGCGTGATGCTTTGAACAGGCGATGGCTTCAATGGCTTGCTCCATACGGCTTAATCCATGCTTTTCTAATAGATATCCCGTTGGTGTGATTTTAGAAAAATCTTGATGAATAAAATCCGGGACAAACTCAGGATTAATATAACGATTTTCTAAGATTAATGATAAACCATTTTCATAGTGAATAATTTGGCAGTAGTAGATATTTGATCCAGTAGGAATACCTAAACCAAGAGCTGTTGCTTCATCTGCGAGGATGCTTTTTTGAATGAGCACCTTTGCACTATATTGATGGTTGCGAGCTAAAACTTCTTTTTGAATATCCCCAATGTTTGCTGGGGATGTTGCCGATTTTTGTCCTGTTACAAATGTCCCTTTGCCAGCTGTGCGGGTAAGAACATTTTGTGATGTGAGATCACTAATTGCACGATTGACCGTCATACGACTGACACCAAATTTTTCCGCAAGTTCGAGCTCTGTGGGAATTTGTGCTCCCGCGGGGAATTCGCCCGAAGCGATACCATTAAGAAGATAGTTTTGAATACTCTTAAATTTGGGAATTGCCATTTTGATTGCTCCGACATAAATTTGGATTTTATGTTAAGGCGAAATGTCTATATTTTTGGAGTATTCATTCTATCATGCTATTACATTGAATCAATTAAAATTCTTCTTTAATTTAAAAACATGGCAGTAAGATAAAATAAAGAACTATATTTATTTCCTTATAATTCATTAGGTTATCTAATATATTGAGAATATATTTGAAAATTCCCTTGCAGCATTAAAAATTTCATGATTAATTAAGTCCATAAGCTTTAAATGTATATACATTTAAATTTTAAACAATAATAATAGAGAAATCGAGATCAGCTTTGGCTGTCAGATATAAAAAACAAAGGAGATAGATATGCCACATCGTACAGATAATAGTCGTGTTGTTCGTTCACCGCGAGGAAGTGATTTAACGTGTAAAAGTTGGCAAACAGAAGCGGTGTACCGTATGTTGCAAAATAATTTAGATCCTGAAGTTGCCGAGCATCCCAAAAGCCTTGTTGTCTACGGGGGTATTGGCCGTGCTGCTCGCGACTGGGAATGCTATGACAAGATTTTAGAAGTACTTAAAAACCTTGAAGATCATGAAACGCTTCTTGTGCAGTCAGGGAAACCAGTAGGGGTATTTGAAACACATAAAGATGCTCCGCGCGTGTTAATTGCAAACTCTAATATTGTTCCTCATTGGGCAACGTGGGAAAAATTTCATGAACTCGATAAAAAAGGGTTAATGATGTATGGGCAGATGACTGCAGGTTCATGGATTTATATCGGTTCTCAAGGAATTGTTCAGGGGACTTATGAGACTTTTGTGGCAGCTGCAAAGCAACATTTTGCGGGCGATACTTCAGGTCGATGGGTTCTTACGGGAGGCCTTGGTGGAATGGGAGGCGCTCAGCCGCTTGCAGCGACAATGGCAGGCTTTAATGTGATTGCCGTTGAGTGTGATGAAACTCGTATCGATTTCCGGTTAAAAACACGTTATGTTGATCGAAAGGCGACATCCTTAGATGAGGCGCTTCTAATGCTAGAAGAAGCAAAAAAAGAGGGAAAACCGGTTTCGATAGGTTTGTTAGGTAATGCAGCAGACATTTTTAGCGAATTAGTGGAGCGTAATATTACGCCAGATATTGTAACGGATCAAACGTCAGCTCATGACCCAATTAATGGTTACCTTCCATCGGGTTGGTCAATGGCTGAATGGTTAGAAAAGCGTACATTGAATCCAGCAGAAGTAGAGCGTGAAGCGCGTAAAAGTATGGCGAAACATGTTCGTGCAATGCTTACTTTACAAGAACGTGGTGCTGCAACATTTGATTATGGGAATAATATCCGTCAAATGGCTCTGGAAGAGGGCGTGGATAATGCTTTTGATTTCCCAGGATTTGTTCCCGCTTATATTCGTCCACTCTTTTGTGAAGGCACAGGACCATTTCGTTGGGTCGCACTTTCAGGTGATCCTGAAGATATTTATAAAACAGATCAAAAAGTGAAAGAGCTTATCCCGGATAATCCACATCTTCACAATTGGTTAGATATGGCACGTGAACGTATCGATTTTCAAGGTTTACCGGCGCGTATCTGTTGGGTTGGATTGAAAGATCGTCAACGACTAGGCTTAGCATTTAATGAAATGGTTCGTAATGGTGAGCTAAAAGCACCAATCGTTATTGGTCGTGATCACCTAGATTCAGGGTCTGTTGCAAGTCCAAATCGTGAAACAGAATCGATGCGTGATGGCTCAGATGCTGTTTCAGATTGGCCGTTACTCAATGCGCTACTGAATACAGCCGGCGGTGCAACGTGGGTATCGCTTCATCATGGTGGTGGTGTTGGTATTGGCTTCTCACAACATTCAGGTGTCGTCATTTTATGTGATGGTTCAGAAGATGCTGACAAGCGAGTTGCACGTGTACTCCGTAATGATCCGGCAACAGGTGTAATGCGTCATGCAGATGCCGGCTATGATATTGCGATTAATTGCGCGAAAGAGCAAGGCTTGAATTTACCAATGGTGAAGTAGTGAAATCAATCGTCGATTGATTTCTACTTAAAGAAGTAGAGATAAGAGCATCTAAGGTATTTTTAGTTGATGGGCGGAAGAGATTAGGTGCTCTTTTAGTCTCTTATAGAATTTGTCACTACAAGATTTGTATAGGGGAAATCATGAAGCAATCATTTGTTGTCACGAATGAAATGAACATTTGGAAAGGTGCAAGAATCGCCACAATGGATCCAAATCTAGTGAATGATTATGGTCTAGTTGAGGGGCATGATCTTATCACTCAAGATGATCAAATTATTGGTTTGTTACCAACGGGTTCTTATTTGGTGCCAGAAGATGCTAGCGTTTTTGATCTCTCTGGGTTGCTTATTACGCCAGGCTTTATTGATTGCCATACCCATATTGTTTTTGGTGGTAATCGTGCTAAAGAGTGGGAGATGCGTCAAAATGGTATTCCTTATACGCAAATTGCTGCCGAAGGCGGTGGAATTAATGCGACAGTTTCCGCAACTCGAAAGGCAAGTGAAATAGAGCTTTTTCAAAAAGCATTTCCACGAATGGTGGCGCTTGCGAATGATGGTGTGACCACCATAGAGTCAAAAACAGGTTATGGTCTTGATTTAGTTAATGAACGTAAACAGTTACTAGTTTCACAGAAATTGGGCGAAGAATATCCTATCGAAGTTGTTTCAACATTACTTTCCGCACATGCTGTTCCACCAGAATATCAAAGTAAGAGCGACCAATATGTCGATCAAATTTGTGAAGAGATTCTTCCAACGCTTTGGAATGAGAACCTTTTTGAAGCTGTTGATGTCTTTTGTGAATCTGTTGGATTTACACTTGAGCAGACAAAGCGTGTTTTTGATACAGCTAAGGCACTCAATATTCCGGTAAAAGGGCATATGGAACAAATGTCGAATCTGGGTGGTAGCGAGTTGATCGCACAGTATAATGGGCTTTCTGTTGACCATATTGAATTTTTAGATGAAACGGCGATCCAGGCGATTGCTAAATCCGGTACTGTCGCAACACTTTTACCGCTCGCATTCTATTTCCTTAGAGAAACTCAAAAACCGCCGATTGAATTACTTCGTCAGTATGATGTTCCGATGGCAATATCAACGGATTACAATCCCGGTACAAGTCCTTTTACTTCATTGCGTTTAGCGATGAATGCCGCTGTTGTGCTCTTTGGTTTGACGCCGAAAGAAGTGATGGCTGGCGTGACTCGAAATGCGGCAAAAGCGTTAGGGCGTGAAAACACTCATGGACAAATTCGCAGTGGTTTTGTGGCTAATCTTGCGATTTGGAATGTGAAAGATCCTGTTGAAATTTTTTATGAAATTGGTTACAACCCGCTTGTCTATCGAGTTTTTCAAGGGCAAATAACCTCTAATTCAAAATTATTATAATGTAGCGATCGATAGTATCGGAAAATCGGGTTAGCGCTGGCGTCTGACGAGGAGTAGATATGCAATTATGGCAAAAAACAGCAGATGATATTTGGCAAGGACGAGATGATTCGAGCGAAAGTCCTCTAGCAAAACGTCTTTTTCAAACGGTAATGGTTGCAGAGCAATTTAATCCGCAAAATTTCTCAAATCATGTCGCTCTTTTAGGCTTTGAATGTGATGAAGGTGTGCGTTTGAATAAAGGGCGCGTTGGAGCGAAAGATGCCCCTAATGCTATTCGGCGCGTATTAGCAAATATGGCAGAACATTCTGAGTCAGCATCACTAGTTGATTTTGGAAATATTGCCTATTCGGTAGGCTCGTTGGAATCGGCACAAGCTTTTTTTGCCGAGCATATTACAAAGTGTCAAAAAAATGGTTTACCTACCATCGTTCTCGGTGGCGGCCATGAAACCGCGTATGCGCATGGTAAAGGGATTTTTGATGCATATCCCCATAAAACAGTCGGTGTTATTAATTTTGATGCGCATTTAGATATTCGAAATGCCGTGAGTGCGACATCAGGAACGCCTTTTAAACAACTTTATGACGATGCGATGCAGCAAAATAAAGCCTTTCATTATCTCTGTATTGGTGCAAGTCTGCCGGGAAATACAGCCGCACTGATTGAGACTGCAAAAACAATAAATGCAGAGATTATTTGGGATAGCGAATGTTACCAAGAAAATTCACATGATTTAAAAAATAGAATTGCGCAGTTTATCGCTAAGGTCGATCTCATCTATCTTACGATTGATCTCGATGCGTTGCCTTCATCGGAAATGTTTGCTGTTTCGGCACCAAGTGCATATGGCGTTTCACTTCGGCAATATCTGCAATTTGCTGATTGGATTTTAGAGTCGAATAAGCTTGTAGCAGTCGATTTTGTCGAATATAACCCAAACCTTGATCGGGATCAGCTATCGGCAAAGAGTGCGGCTCGAATGGTATGGCACTTCTGTCATCAGCGACAAAAGCTTATTTTGGCTGTCAATCGACATTCGTTTAAGAAATCTATACAGCGTGATTGTCAAAGTAGATAACACCAAACAGTTATATCCTTCTTGAAATTAGTCATTATCTTGTTCAATTGACAAGTAATCCGGAAGGCTATCTCTAAATAGTGAAAAATCACGAGCGTTTAACATTTAAAATCACAACTTGTTAAAAAACAATTACAAAATTAAAGAAAATAGATCACCTATAAAGGAGTCATTATGAAGAGTATTAAAATTGATGGTAACCATTTAACCCTCGAAAATGTGGTCAATGTCGCACGAAATGGATTTACCGTCGAATTGACAGCGAGCGCGATTGAAGAGGTCGAAAAATCACGTCAATTTGTCGATCAATTAGTAGAATCGGGCGAAGCTGTTTACGGCATTACCACAGGCTTTGGTAACTTTAGTACCGTTCATATCTCTAAAGAGGAAGCGAAAGATCTGCAAAAGAATTTAATCATTAGCCACTCTTGCGGTATTGGCAACTGCTTTAGCCGTGAAGTGGTGCGGGCGATCATGTTACTGCGCATTAACAATCTTGCGAAGGGCTTCTCCGGCATTCGTTTAAGTACACTTCAGACCTTGATTGAGATGCTCAATAGAGGTGTTCATCCCAAAATTTATGAGAAGGGCTCTTTAGGTGCAAGTGGTGATCTGGTTCCGCTAGCGCATATGGTGCTGCCGATGATTGGTGAAGGGGAAGCTGAGTATGAAGGCGAGATGCTCTCCGGAATCGAAGCGATGAAACGTGCCGGCATTACACCGATCGAGCTTACCTCTAAAGAGGGATTAGCACTTATCAATGGCACACAGGTGATGACGGCAGTAGGTGCGTTAACGGTTTTCGATTCAATCACCCTTCTTAAAGCGAGTGATATTGCCACAAGCTTAACAATTGAAGCACTCAACGGCATTACCGATCCTTTTATCCCTGAATTGCATGCACTTCGTCCTCATCCAGGGCAGAAGCAGGTTGCAGCGAATCTCTTAACGCTCCTTGCCGGCAGTGAACGAACGACACATCAAGGGGATCTGCGCGTTCAAGATGCATACTCGCTTCGTTGTGCGCCCCAAATTCAGGGTGCAAGCCATGATGCACTTAACTATGTGCGTGAACGTGTTGAGATTGAGATCAACTCCGTCACCGACAATCCCATCATTCTGCGTGATAAAGGTATGGGAATCTCCGGCGGCCACTTCCACGGTCAACCAATGGCATTAGCATTCGATTTCTTAGGGATCGCACTTGCGGAGATCGCTAACGTCAGTGAGCGCCGTATAGAGCGTCTTGTTAATCCGGCACTCAATAATGATCTTCCGGCATTTTTAACCGAGCAGGGCGGATTACACTCCGGCTATATGATTGTGCAATATGCAGCGGCTTCCTTAGTCTCTGAAAATAAAGTTTTAGCACATCCGGCGAGTGTCGATTCGATTCCCTCATCCGCTAATCAGGAAGATCACGTCAGTATGGGAACCATTGCCGCACGTAAAGCACTCGATATCTATAAGAATGCAAAATCAGTGGTCGGCATGGAGATGATGCTCGCATGTCAAGCGATCGATCTTAATAAGAAAGATGCCGGTAAAGCGCTTGGAAAAGGGACAGATGTTGCTTATCACGCGGTTCGTGAGCAGGTCTCTGCATTAACTGAAGATCGTATTGCTTATGTTGATATGCATAAAGTGATCGATCTTATTAATGAGGATCTGATCAATTCTGTTGAATCCGCCCTAGGGTCAAAGCTAGGTTAATTCTTAGCCTTTTTCCTCATGATTGATCGATTTTTAGCGCCGGAATTAGGCAGTTTGCTGTCTTGACTGTCAGGTTCCTTTTATCAACCGAGATATGCGCCAATAGGGGGCAATGCACAATAGTAACGCAGATCATCACAACCGTAATAATTTACAATAATTCTAATAATTGAGAGCGGTATCGCTCAGTGAAAGTTTAAGGAGGGGGAGAATATGGAAATTTTATTAAATCCAGTTCTTATTTCAGTAGTTTTGATGATTGTACTCTGTTTGAGTAACGTTAATATTCTATTAGCGATTATGATCTCTGCAATCGTCGGTGGTTTAGTTGGTGGATTCGATATCAGTAAGACGATGGATCTCATTGTCTCGGGAATGGGAGGGCAGGCGAATACCGCTTTAAGTTACGTCTTGCTCGGCGCACTTGCCGGAGGTATCGCCCAAACAGGCTTGACCACCATTTTATCCAATAAGATGGAGCGAGTCGTTGGAAAGCGCGGAAAGGTCTTCTTGCTGATTTTAGCAGGTGTTGCGTGTCTTTCTCAAAACGTGATTCCGGTACATATCGCCTTTATCCCGATTTTGATTCCACCACTTCTCAAGATGATGAATGATCTCAAGATGGATCGCCGGGCGGCAGCTTGCTGTTTAACCTTTGGTCTTAAAGCACCTTATGTTGCGCTTCCTCTTGGATTTGGACTCATCTTTCACGGTGTTGTTGCCGAGAATATGACGCTCAACGGGATGGAGGTTGCCAATACTGAAGTGTGGAAATATGTTTGGATTCCGGCATTGAGTATGGTGGTCGGTCTCTTGATTGCAATCTTTATCAGCTATCGTAAAAAGCGTGATTATAAAAATCTTCCCATTATTGCGTCAAAAGAGTCAAAATTAGCAGTAACAGATCACTTCACACTGCAACATTTCGGAGCGATTTTAGGTGCGCTCAGTGCCTTTGTTGTTCAACTCTGGACAGGTTCGCTGCCATTAGGGGCATTGATCGGCTTAGGGATTATGGTGCTCTTTAAAGCGATTCCTTTTAAAGCGCAAGATAGTGCGATTTTAGATGGAGTAAGATTGATGGGTTTTATCGCCTTTGTGATGTTAATCGCATCGGGTTATGCACATCTTTTAAGAGAGACAGGCGGAGTTGATCATATCGTTCAGGTCTCTAAAGATCTTGTCGGCGGTAGCCAATTCTGGGGCGCGGCGATGATGTTGATCGTCGGGTTATTAGTCACCATGGGAATCGGTACTTCATTCGGAACAATTCCAATTATTGCGACCATCTACGTTCCATTTAGTATGGCATTAGGATTCTCTGTTGAAGCAACAACGATGCTGATAGTCGTTGCCGCAGCACTCGGCGATGCCGGTTCACCCGCTTCCGATTCTACTTTAGGTCCTACTGCCGGATTGAATGCCGATGGGCAACATAATCATATCTGGGATACCTGTGTACCGACATTTTTACACTACAATATCCCTTTAATTATTGCGGGATTAGCCGGCGTGATGTTCTTTATGTAGTCGATATCTACCTACATCAGTCAAAGATATATAAGAGAGCCTTAGCAATATGATGACAATTGAAAAGTCACAGCTGCTAAGGTTTTTTTATGAGGCGATAACGCCATTATAACTTAAGTTTTGATAGTTTAATTGTAGTGAGAATCGATAGGTTCATGCTCATTATCTTTCGCATAGAGAAGATAGATTAATACCCAAAAAAGAACCAATGCCGGGAAGAAGAGCATCTTCTCATTAAAGTGAGCCGTCGCAATCGTGCCGATAAAACCACCTAGGGCAAAGCCGGCAATTACATAGAAGAAGATCAAACTCTTAATGAGCGCATGAATTCGGCCAAAGAGGGTGAGCATCAAGAAGTTAAAAGCCTCTTGCAATACCGGCGTAATGGCAACATTTCCATAAGTCATACCATCTACTTTATGGAACGCATTTCCCTGCATGCCGGCAATAAAGGAGATAATAAGGCAGATATGGGTAATAGTGAGATAGCCATCTAAAATGCCGGTTCCCAAAATCGTTAAGAGTAAAACCTCAAAAGAGAGAATCACAAATGCCCAAGTCTTACGTCTCTCCTCTTCCAGATAGGCGATAAATGCCGTTGTCATCGACCCCAATCCAAAGGCAATCCCGACCCAGATAATTCGCCTAAAATGCTCCCAATCACTCGTTGCCGCACTCTCTCCAAGGAGAATAAAGTTCCCCGATTGCAATGTGCTAAATGCCTTAATTTTATGGTAGGTATATCCATTTAAACAGCCGGCAATCAGCGCCAAAATAAAGGCCATCATCGGCGACTCCACAAGCGGCGTCTTCGGCGTTTTAATCGGGCTGAGTGTCTTTTCGTAACTCATCTTCTGTGATCCTTTATAAATAGGGCAAAGACCAAATCGATCTCGCCGGCAACATCTATTCAGTGACAATATCAGATAATGATTGCCATTATATCGGATTTAATATTTTCGATAGTTGATCGAATGAGTTTAATCGCTTAATAACAGTAGAGCAGTACCAATTTCAAACAAGAAAGATTTTGGAAAACCTTATTTAATCTCCGGCGCCCATAACGACAGTCCATTTTTATTCTGTATTTGAGTATAAGCCCAATTAGCAATTGATTCTGAACGGATGCGATCGGCAATAAATCCTATTTTTCCGACCTCCTCAGTGATGAATGCATCATACTCGAGGTTTCTCTCTAACCATTTTTGATAGAAATCGAGATCTGCGAGGAAGTTGCTCTTCTTACTATTACAGCTGTGATCCGCCAGTACGAAATTATGCGCTGTATCGACCTGATAGAGGGACCAAGGAATAAAGTGGTCAACGGCAGATCGGTTTCGTATTGGTTTATTACAATAAAAGCAACGATCGCCTTGAATCTCTTGCAAGATTGGTTGGACGCGAGTGAGCTGGTTGCGATCAGTTTCAAAGAGGAAAGTATCTAGATCGGGCAGGGAATCTAAGAGATGGGCATTTTGTTTATTTAAGCGTACCGTATCGACCCATGCTTTTTGACAAAGCTCTTCAATAATCAGGTTGAAGGTTCGAAGGCAATACATCACATTGGGAAGAAGCGTAATCTCGGTAGAGGTCGATTGATCGTAATTGTAGAGAAACTCAAAAGACTCTTTTTGAATATATTGCAGGCGCCAAATAGGATTATTTTTAATAATCTGAATAGTTGCTCTATTTAATTTATTCCACGCATCCTTATCAGAACGTGCTTTCGAGATTGTGCGATACTTTTCTTGCGCTTCTGTTAATCGTCTGATGATTGCGGCTTGAGAGATATTACTTTGAAAAAGAATAAAAGGTTCTTGTTCTTGGAAGTGAAAAGGTTTTGCCTGATTCCAGTAGAGTTCTATAAACTTATCGGCAATATCAGAAAACTTTAAGACAAGACGATCGCCCGTTGGTTTCCCCTTTTCAATAGCAAGGCGCGTGATACTTAAAAGAAGGGCATATTTGTAGGTTGCCGTTGTATCGGCAAAGCTGATTAACTGCTGAATATTATTGAGAAATTCGAGCTGTTTTTCGGCGGATGGAATCGGTAATGACTCAGCAAAATCCTCTTGAATGATCTCTGTTGTAATCACGCTCTAATCTCCTCTTTTTTGAAAAATAATATTGAGCCACTCATCATCTCTATCGGGTCGATTATCTGATGTGATCCATTGTTGTAATAGCAGAATGTTTTTGTGTGGTTTCAAGAATTGAGCCATCTGCTCTTCATTAAGATCCGTAAAGTGTCGCCCCTCTTTCTCCCGATCTTCTGAACCATATTTGAAAGAGAGATAACAGATTCCTCCATTTTGAAGTGAGTCAATCAATGATTGTAAAACCTCTGGCAAACGATCTCTTTCACAATGAAGAAGCGAAGCACAAGCCCAAATGCCGGCATATTGATTTTTTGCCGTGATCTCATAAAAGCTTCCTACTTGAATATCGAGCTTAGTCTTTTCCCGCGCTAATTTCACAAGCGCTTCTGAATAATCAAAAGCCTCAACATGATATCCCTTTTGCGAGAAATAGAGCGCATCTCGACCGGAGCCACAGCCCACATCAAGAATGATTCCCTTTGCCGGCAAATAACGAAGGAATGCACGATAGAGCGGTTCCATATCCACATAGAAAGTATTTTCAAAAAAGGATTCAGCTTCGCTGTTGTAGTAGGTTTTGGTTGTTATTGATGTCATATTTTTATAAACCAGTGAATAAGCTTTAACTTTTAAACGATATTAGTGAATAGTATATGCTTGTGAAATTTTATGCTATTGAGTTGTTTAGTTTATTGTAAGCAATAGAAAAGCTGATTCCGAATAGATTCAAAATCAGCTTTTTTACATTTAATGTTTGAAGTAAAAATTAACTTAATAACCCTAATTACGCTTTTTTAGGGCCTACTTTTGCAAGTTCAGCACCTAGAGCAGTATCAGTATATTGGTCAAAATTCTTCTCGAAAAGATCTGCAAGATTATTTGCTTTCTCTTCCCATTGAGCAGCATCTTCATAGGTGTTACGCGGATCTAAAAGATCTGTATCAACACCTGTTACAGCTGTTGGAACATCAAGATTAAAGAGCGGAATCGTTGTTGTTTCTGCTTTATCAATTTCACCATTTAGAATTGCATTAATAATGTTACGCGTTGCTTTAAGTGATATACGTTTGCCTGTTCCATTCCAACCGGTATTTACAAGGTATGCAGTGGCACCTGATTCTTGCATTCTTTTTACAAGAACTTCAGCATATTTAGTAGGATGTAATAATAAGAATGCTGCACCAAAACATGCTGAGAAGGTTGGGGTTGGTTCGGTTATGCCGCGTTCTGTACCTGCTAATTTAGAAGTAAAACCTGAAAGGAAGTAATATTGCATCTGTTCAGGAGTTAATTTTGATACAGGGGGAATAACGCCGAATGCATCTGCAGTTAAGAAGATTACTTTTTTCGCAGGACCTGCTTTCGAGATTGGTTCAACAATATTATCAATGTGATAAATAGGGTAAGAAACACGCGTATTTTCAGTTTTCGAACCATCTGCAAAGTCAACAGAGCCATCTTCTTTGATGACAACGTTTTCAAGAAGTGCGTCACGACGAATGGCTCCATAGATCTCTGGTTCGGCTTCTTTAGAAAGATTGATTGTTTTTGCATAACAACCCCCTTCAAAGTTAAATACACCATCATCATCCCAACCATGTTCGTCATCACCGATTAATTCGCGATTTGGATCCGTTGAAAGCGTTGTTTTACCAGTGCCTGAAAGACCAAAGAAAATTGCAGTTTCACCATCTTTACCAACATTAGCAGAACAGTGCATTGATGCAATGCCTTTTAATGGGAGAAGATAGTTCATAACAGAGAAGAGACCTTTTTTCATCTCGCCGCCGTACCATGTACCACCAATTAGCTGCATATTTTCAGTCAAGTTAAATGCTACAAATGTTTCAGAGTTCAATCCCATCTCTTTGTAGTTTTTATTGGATGTTTTTGCACCATTAAGCACTGTAAAGTCAGGCTTAAAGTTCTTCAATTCTTCTTCAGTTGGGCGAATAAACATATTTTTTACGAAGTGTGCTTGCCATGCAACTTCTGTAATGAAGCGAACACTTAAACGAGTTTCCGCATTCGCACCACAAAAACCATCAACAACAAATAGACGTTTACCAGAGAGTTGGTCAACAACTAATGTTTTAAGTTCATTCCAAATATCTTGAGAAATAGGTTTGTTATCATTTTTACCTTTTCCTGAATCCGCCCACCAAATGGTATCTTTAGTAGTTTCATCACGAACAATATACTTATCTTTAGGTGAACGACCTGTGTAAATGCCAGTGTCAACTCCGACTGCACCAAGGTTTGTAAGATATCCTTTATCGTAGCCTGTTAAAGAAGGATCCGTTTCTTCTTTAAAAAGAACATCGTAGCTTGGGTTGTATAAAATTTCAGTCGCAGTAATACCTTGAGCTTTTAGATCATCAATAATCTTTTGTGACATGTCTCTCGTTTCCTAAAAATTATGTTCAAAAAAATAACACCATCATTAAATGTGCAAGATATCATATCGAATAAACTACAAGAATACTACAAAAAATTGATTAAATTTATAGCGCTTCTTTAAATTTCGTGATTTTATTATTGAGTTTTGTTAAAAAAGTACTCCACAAACGATGAAAAATACCAACTTTTTCAACATCTTGAAGTGCTACTACCGGAAAGCTATAAAGAAGATGATTATCGATGTAAAACTCTAAGTTTCCAATTTGTTGACCTTTTGTAATCGGAGCTTCTAGTCCATTAGTGATTTGAATCTGTGCTTTAAGATTTTCATATTGCACTTTGGGAAGCGTGGCTGTAATACTTTCGCTTACACCGACAGGCACTGTTTTTTCAACGCCATGGAGAAGATTTGCATGGGCAATGACTTGATTGGCATCGTATAGTTTTTTACGTGCAAAATTTTGGAATGCAAAGTTAATGAGTTCGCGTGATACACGTTGGCGATACGCTTCGCTATCTGCTCCCATCACTACGACAATAATTCTAAAACCGTTTCTTTCAGCACTAGAAGCTAAGCCATAACCTGCGCTGTTAGTATGACCTGTTTTGATGCCATCAACTGTTGGGTCTTCCCATAGAAGTGTATTACGATTGTTTTGTTTGATATTATTCCAAGTAAAAGTTTTTTGAGAGTAATATTTGTAGTGATCTGGGAAGTTTTTAATCAGTGCGCGTGAGAGAATTGCAAGATCATAAGCGGTTGTTAAATGTTCTGGATCAGGTAATCCACTAGCATTTTTAAAGTGGGAATTTTTCATACCTAATTCCGCAGCTTTTTCATTCATTTTTTTTGCAAATGCTTCTTCTGTCATATAGGTATGTTCAGCAAGTGCAACGGCTGCATCATTTCCAGACTGTACAATTAGACCTTGTAGTAAATTTTCAACCGAAACAAGCGTCCCTTCTTCAAGGAACATTCTTGATCCTGACATACTACGTGCTTTAGGCGAAATTAAAACGCTATCATCTTTATGAATTGCACCACGATGAAGAGCATCTGCCACAATATAATCAGTCATGATTTTTGTAATGCTTGCAGGCTCAAATTGGGTTTGACTATTGGACTCTGCTAAAATTGCACCTGTGTCAAAATCCATGATAATCCATGACTTCACAGCGTATTGCGGAAGTTGCAAGGAGGAGTTAGGCATCTGGGCAAAGGTGGCGGTTGTTGTTGCGATCACAAGTGCGCAAATGGAAAAAAGTTTTTTAAACATATTTTTCTTCATCTTTAAAATTGAACAATAGTTGTATTAACAGGAAGTGAAAAAGCACTGTTTTCAGCGGCTTCACGACTACTATAATTACCTATAAAAACGCGATATAGGCCTTTATCATATTGAATATTTACCGGTCTTTGGAGTCGATTAATCATCGATTGCTGAAATTGATAAGCATTCCTTTCACTACCAAACGACCCTAATTGTACATGATAACCGCCATTTTGTGTCGATGTGGCATAATCATTTTTAGTAGTTTGTGCGCTGTAACTTGTATCTATAAAGCTTGGGCTAGTAGGTGCTTGATCAAAATATTGCTGTTCAAGGATGACTATATCGTCCCCAGTATTTGTTGGAAGAGTGATAATATCCTCCGTTTTTTGTTCAATGATCTCTGGAGCTTTAGACGCTTTGTAAGGCTTGCGAGGCTTTTTACTCGAGTCAAGATATTGGTAAGGTTCAATCGCTTCAACTAAAACGGGCGCCGTACCTTTTTGAATAACATCTAGTTCTTTTGCCGCCGCATGTGACAAGTCAATAATTCGCCCTTTTACAAAGGGACCACGATCATTCACTAACACAGTAATTGATTTTTTTGTCTCTGTATTGGTGACTTTTACAAAGGTGGGGATTGGTAAGGTTTTGTGTGCAGCGGTATATGCATGCATATTGTATGGGGTACCGCTTGAAGTGGGTTTCCCATGAAATTTATCGCCATACCATGAAGCCATTCCTCTCTCTTTATAGCCCTTACTCGTAGAAAGTAGGTGATATGTTTTTCCAAAAACAACGTAACTTGCAGGATTACCTGATTTACTCAAAGGAAGATCCTCAGGAACCGCGCCTTTACCATTCCATTTCGGTGACTTTACTGAAGTGGTTGAACAACTGGCTGTAATCAATGCTATGCCAATGATCATAAGAATTTTACGATGGCGTAAACACATTAATGAACCCCTTTCTTAATAGCCTCAGATACCTGGAACACTGCAAGTGCATAGAGTTTTGAATGGTTGTATCGAGTAATTGCATAGAAGTTCTGATAGCCTAACCACCATTCATCTACTTTCGGATTACTACTGACCTCAAATTCATACAACGTGACTTTTGCATTTGGATTAGCATTCGTGATTACACCGGCATTTTTAAGTTGTTGAACAGTCTCTTTAGGTGATGTTAATCGACCTGTTTGTTTTAAGTTTTGGTAAGCATTATTTGTCGCACTAACAGAGACTTGTTCAGCAATTTTTCCGCCTCGAACCCAGCCACTTTTCATTAGATAATTTCCTACCGAACCAATTGCATCGACAGGGTTATTCCATAGATCACGATGACCATCGCCATCAAAATCGACTGCATAGGCAAGATAGCTAGATGGCATAAATTGCGGATAGCCCATTGCACCGGCATAAGATCCTTTATAACTAAATGGATCGCCGCCATTTTCATCGAGGATTTTAAAGAAATTAGCGAGTTCCCCTGAGAAAAATTGTGCTCGGCGCGGGTAATCAAAGGCTAATGTTGAAAGAGCATCCACAACTTTCCAAGACCCTCGATTCTGCCCATAACCTGTTTCAACCCCAATAATTGCAGCAATCACAAAGCGATCAACACCATAAACCTCTTCGGCACGCTCAAATGTTGTTTTATAGGTTTGATAGAAGGCAATTCCATCATTGATTCGTTTTTCAGTCATGAATATAGGACGATATTTTCCCCAATTCATAACACCTTCCGCAGGGCGATTCATTGCTGCAATAATTTTGGGCTGGAGATGAGTATGATCGAGAATATTTGCCATCCATTTAGGATCAAGATTCTGTTCACGACTGACTTTATTGATAAATTGTTGAACCTCAGGGCGCTGTGTCAAATTAGAACGCTCTGGGTATTGGATAGTTGTTGGTACACTATTTGTGACTGTTTTTGTAATGGAAGTACTAGTGTTATTTAATGGGCGCTGTGATGATTCACTTGCACAGGCTGTTAATGTAACGGTGCTTAAAAGAACGAATGACAAATAACGTAATCTCATTTATTGAATCCTTTTTGTAATAGGGGCAGGATGTGAATAGATATTCATTAAGATACCAAATGAAACGAACAAAGTAATAATTGCTGTTCCACCGTAACTTATAAAGGGAAGCGGTACTCCAACAACGGGGAGAATTCCACTTACCATTCCTGTATTCACAAATACATAGAAGAAGAATACTAAACAGACAGAGCCACCAACTAGTTGAAAGTAACTATCTCTTGCATGAAATGCAATATAGAGACCTCGCCAAATCACTAGAAGATAACAGATAATTAGTAAAGATGTCCCAACAAGCCCAAATTCTTCTCCAATAATGGCATAAATAAAGTCTGTCGTTGCCTCTGGTAAAAATTGTAGTGAAACTTGTGTACTATTTTGCCATCCTTTCCCATAGATTCCACCAGAGCCAATTGCTATTTTGGATTGGATAATTTGATAACCTTTTCCAAGAGGGTCCATCTCAGGATTTAAAAAAGTAATAACACGATCTTTTTGGTACTCCTTTAGTCCAAAGAACCATGCGGTAGGAATGGTAATAGCAACGGCAACTGCTGCAATAACAATGTAACGCCATTGAATACCAGCTAAAAAAAGCACTGATATACCGGCAAAAAGTATAATTAATGCAGTACCTAGATCGGGCTGCATAAAAATTAGTGAAAAAGGAAGGCCGATTAGAAAGAGTGAGCCGACTATATTCCAAAAGCTTGGGGGAAGATTTGTTTTGTGAAGATAATAAGCCACCATCATGGGAACTGCTAACTTTGCAATTTCTGAGGGTTGGAAGCGTAGAATTTTAAGGTCAATCCAGCGATGCGCGCCATTAGCTTCAACGCCGATAAATATCACTGCTATTAATAGTAAAATTGCGGCAATATAAAAAAGGGGTGTTAGTTGCTTGATGCGCTCTGGTGGGATAAATGCGATCACAATCATAATGACAAATCCCCCAATAATTTTTAATGCTTGGGATGTCACATATTCAACATTATGGTTTGATGCACTATATAGCACTAAAATGCTAAATAATGTGAGCAAGAAGATCAGAAATGTTAAAACAGTATCTAGGTGGAAAAAAGAGAGAAGCCCTTTTGGTTTCACCTCTTCTGTATGATAAAGCTCTTCATATTTCATGTTCAATCCTTATTAACCCATTACTCTTGAGTACTTTTTCTTTTGAATCATCAACGCCTAGACGAATATTTAGTAAAGATTTCAAGTCGATGGACTGCGTATCTTTCTCATCAAAAGGGAGAGATTCCGAATTCTCATTGTCTAAGAAAAATGGTGTTGACTCTAGTTGTAGTTCAGGTAATTCAAAGTCCTTGTTTTCCTCAAGAAGAGCTTTTTCCTCGTTCTCAAATTTTTGAAGTGTTTCGATTGCATAAGGTGTATCAAAATCTTTCAGCCATGCATCAACAATCTTTTGCGCCATAGGTGCTGCAACTCGTGAACCCGAACCGCCATTTTCGACAATAACGGCAACAGCTATTTTTGGTGCTTCTGCTGGGGCAAAAGCAACATACCAAGCATGATCATGGAATCTTCGATCGAGATTTTTAGCATCATATTTTGCACCTTGAGCGATTGTTTTTACTTGTGCTGTTCCTGTTTTGCCGGCAGTAATATAATCTTTTGACTTAGTATTTCGTGCAGTTCCTTTATTACCATGCACAACGGCAATCATCCCATCGATGACAGTATCCCAATAACTATCATCTTTTAAAATAATAGGTTTTATGGGGGTAGGTTTTACAAATTCTTTTTGATTGGATGGTGGCATTGCGGTTGCGCTTAAAACATGTGGTTCAAAGGCATCTCCTCGCATTCCGACAATTGCGGTTGCTTGTGCGATTTGCAAAGGTGTTGTCAGCCAGTAGCTCTGTCCGATACCAGCGGTAATCGTGTCACCTGTGTACCAAGGTTGTTTAAAGCGTTGACGTTTATACTCTGGTGTAGGCGCAACTCCGCTAGATTCGCCAAGTAAGTCGATATTTGTTTTTGCCCCAAGTGCAAATGGAGCAAGAAAATCTGTCATGGTATTAATACCCATATTATAAGCAAGCTCATAGAAATAGACGTCGCATGAACGCTCGAGCGATTTCTTAAGGTCAGAAGGGCCATAATATCCCATATCTCTGAATTTGTGATTATTACCGGGAACAGAGAAGTATCCTTTACAATTGATAATTGTTTTATCGGTAATAAAATCATTTTGAAGGCCGGCAAGGCCTATCTGTGGCTTGATGACTGATCCTGGAGGATATAATCCTTGCATAACGCGATTTAGAAAAGGTGTTGAAGGATCATTGTTCAGCTCGTTAAAATCTTTGTGAGTAATACCATCGACAAATAGATTAGGATCATAAGTTGGTTTAGAGACAAAAGCTAAGACATCACCACTTTGGGGATCAAGCGCTACTAAAGCGCCATCGTAATCTTCGAGAACTTCTTCTGCAAGGACTTGTAAACGAAGATCAATTGTTAGGTAGATATTTTTTCCAGGAATAGGAGCGACTTCGCTGATTTTTCGGACAGTTCTTCCCGATGAACTCGCTTCTACGGTCTCAAATCCCATTGTACCGCGCAAAATATTTTCAAAACTCTTTTCAGCGCCGCGCTTACCAATATGAGCAATGCCACTATATTCATGTTCGAGCCCATTTTCAGTAATTTCACGAAGATCGCGAGTATCGACACGACCAACATAGCCAATAGCATGAACCGCGCGATTTTTATAAGGATAAGTCCGTACTAAGTCTGCTTGTAAATGAACGCCATTTAATTTGTGTAAATTAATCGCGATTTGTGCGGATTCTTCCGAGGTAAGTCCTCGTTTTAATACAACGCTTTCTTGGCGATTGCTGCGGCGCAGTGCTTGTTCAAATTTTCGACGCTCATTGTCACTAATTGGGACAAGTTCATTGATTTGTGCAACGAGCTCGTCTAAGGGTTGTGTGATGTTTTGGCGAATGATTTCTATGTTGTAGGTGGGGATGTTGGTTGCAAGAATCTTGCCATTGCGATCAAAAATCTGCCCTCTTGTAGGAGGGAGAGGAATAAGTTTTATTCGATTGTCATTTGAGCGGGTAATGTAGAGCTCATGTTCTATGACTTGAAGATGGAATAAGCGAGCAATCAATAAAAACAGGCCAATAAGTACCAAGATACTGCTAATTAAAGCACGACCTAAGAAGTGCCTATTTGTTGTTGATGATTTTTTTTGTGCTCGATCATTCTTCATAAGGTGTTTATTTATCGGTTATGTTGAAGATTTCACAAATTTCATTTAAGAGAATATTGAGAATTGGCCAAAACAAGCTTGAAACAATAATTGGCATGATCCAATGAGTAAAGCTTGGGGTTGTATTTCCTAAAACGCCATTAATCCAGATTGCGATTAATGATTGTATAGCAAAAATAATAGGAATAAGAATTGTTTGTTCCGCAAGATTTAAAGAGGTAATTCGTTGATAGTATCGTTTAATAATATAGCAGATTAATGTGAATATTAATCCATGTAGTCCCCAAACAAATGATTTCGATATATCAAGTAGAAGCCCGGCACTCCAAGCCCAAGTAATACTAAAGTGACGTTGAAGCTTAATGGACCAAAATAGCATTGTCATTGTTGTCCAATGTGGGCGAATTGCTTCAAAGAATGCAGGCATTGAAATAGTATCAAGTACAATAGAGATGCCAAATGTTAATAAGATAATAATAAAGCGTTTAATCGAGATCATCTTTTTCTCCTTTTGTAAGGATTAGCACTTCTCGAATACGATCAAGCTTTGCTGTGGGTGTTGCGATGATCTTTGCGAAATAGCCGGTAGAGTCAACCGTAATTGTTTTGATCACAGCAACAGGATATCCCTGTGGAAAGCGCTCATCAAGTCCTGACGTAACGAGTAGATCTCCTACCTTTACATCATCATCAAAAGCGATATTTGTCACCTCTATTTCGTTGAGTTTTCCATTACCATTTGCAATACCACGGATGCCATTACGATTAATCTCGATAGGTAATGAATGGTGTGGATCAGTTAGCAATATTACTTTACTTGAAGAGGGTGATACTGATACTGTTTGTCCCACAATTCCCAAGTTATTAAGTACAGGGAGATTTTCTTCAACTCCACTATTCGCACCCTGATTTAATAAAACAATGTGACGATAAGGATCAGAGCTAATATTGATGAGTTCAGCAATGATTGTTGAATGCTCTAGTTTTGATGAGGATTGCAGTAATAGGCGTAGCCGTCTATTTTCAGCAGTAAGTGCAGCCATCTGCTGAGTTTCAAAAGCAAGGTAGAGCTCTTTTTCTTCTAATGTTTCAATGCGTTGAAGAAGTTCTTCTTTCTCTGTAAACCAATCTTGGAGTTTGCCAACAAAGCTCACGGGAGATTCTGCAATGAGAGAGAGTGGGTGGGTTGCTTCTTCTAAATAATATTTTGGAAGGCGCAGATAGTCTGTTCGATGATCCACAAACATGAGGGTTATCGAAAAAATACAGAAAAAGAGCACTTTGACTTTGAGCCCAAAGCTCTGAATATCAAACTGCTCTTGGGTTTTATCCGGTTTTTCCATAGTTATGATTAGCGTTTCCTAGATTGAAAATTCATGAAACAGCAATGGGTCACTATTCTAAACCAAATGCGTTACTACCATAAACACCTTGGAGCTCTAAAGCTTTTCCGCCCCCACGAACTACGCATGTTAAAGGATCTTCTGCAATAATTGCATCTAAGCCTGTCTCTTCAGAAATGAGCTGGTCAATATTGCGAAGTAGAGCGCCGCCGCCAGTAATTACAATACCTCGCTCTGAAATATCAGCAGCAAGTTCTGGCGGTGTTGATTCTAGCGCAAGTTGAACGGCGCTAACAATACCTTGTAGCGGCTCCATAAGTGCTTCTAAAATTTCATTTGAAGTTAGAGAGAATGTACGCGGTAATCCCTCACTTAAATTTCGCCCACGAACTTGTGTTTCAAGTACTTCAGCAGTTGGGAATGCCGTTCCAATATCCTGTTTGATACGCTCAGCTGTTGGTTCACCAATTAACATGCCATAGTTACGGCGAACGTAGTTAATGATCGCTTCATCAAAAGTATCTCCCCCAATTCTCACAGAGTTTGCATACACAATACCCGTTAAAGAGATCACAGCGACTTCCGATGTTCCGCCACCAATATCTAAAACCATTGATCCTGTTGCTTCATGAACAGGAATTCCAGCACCTAAAGCAGCGGCCATAGGTTCGGGAATTAAGCGAGCTTCAATTGCACCTGCACTTTCAGCTGCTTCTTTTATTGCACGTCTTTCCACATGAGTTGCGCCAGAAGGTACACATACAATCACACGAGGATTTGGGCGCCCTAAGAAGAAGTTTCTTTTCAGTACTTGATTGATGAAGTTTTCAAGCATTATTTCAGTTTTAGGAAGATCTGCAATAACGCCATCTTTAAGTGGTCGAGTGGTTTCGATCGTATCAGGCGTACGGCCTAACATTAATTTTGCTTCCTGACCTACCGCTGAAAGTCTTGGGCGACCTGTTTTTGGGTCTCGTTCAATTGCAACAACGGACGGCTGATTTAAAACAATTCCTTGACCTCTCATATAGATAAGAGTGTTTGCTGTACCTAGGTCAATGGAAAGATCACGGGAGAAAAAAGACTTTAAACGTTTTGGGATCATATTCATACTCAACTTGAAATCGGTTAACTTGCAACTCCTACGTTATACTTTTAATAAGTAGGCAGGATTTAGAAAATAGGGTACGATTATAGCAATTAATGACATGTAACGATTAAATAATTTTAGAGTTTTTTATTTGTAGCTTATATAGATAGAGGAAAATAGGAGTCGATAATGGGTTCAAAAAAACGTTTTGTTGCAGGAAACTGGAAGATGAATGGTTCTTTATCTAGTAACCGAGAATTACTCAATACATTATTACCTTTAGTAAAAAATGCAGAATCTGAAGTGGTTGTTTTTCCACCATCAATCTATGTGCAGCAAGTCTCTTCAATTTTGGAAGATAGTAATATTAAAGTAGGTATTCAGAATATATCAGCAGAACCTAAAGGAGCTTTTACTGGTGAAATATCGCTGGCTATGGCAAAAGATTTTAACTGTGAATATATTTTAATTGGACATTCTGAGCGCCGAACGCTGTATGGTGAAACAGATGCTGATGTCGCCAAAAAAATGGCGGCGGTAGTTAGTGCAGGTTTAACGCCCGTTATTTGTGTTGGGGAGACGTTAAAAGAGCGAGAATCTAACCGTACAGAAGAAGTGATAGGATCTCAATTATTGAGTGTAATTAATGCAATTGGTATTGATGCTTTTAAGGGAGCTGTGATTGCTTATGAACCTGTATGGGCAATTGGTACGGGGAAAACTGCAACTCCAGAAGAAGCAAACCAGGTACATGATTTTATTCACTGTACTTTAAAAAAACATGATGATAAGATATGTGACCTTGTGAGAGTGGTTTATGGTGGAAGTGTGAATGCTGGTAATGCCAAAACGCTCTTTGCAAAAGACAGTATCGATGGTGCTCTTGTGGGGGGCGCATCGTTAGAAGCTGAAGGATTTAGTAAAATCGTTTTAGCATAAAAGTATACTAATAAGGTTGAAAAGATGTTTGAGAATCTCATTTATGTTTTACATATAGCTGTATGTTTAATTATTATCGCTTTGGTATTAATTCAACAAGGTAAGGGTGCAAGTATTGGTGCTTCATTCGGCCAAGGTGCTTCAGGTACTGTATTTGGTGCGGCGGGTAAAGCAAATTTCCTTGCTCGATTAACAAAATGGATGGTTGTATTATTTTTTGTCACGAGCCTTGTAATGATGTTTAACTCTGGTAAGATTACCGCTAGTAAAAGTGTGATCGATTCGTTACCAACCCAGGAAGTACCTGTGATTGGTGGTAGTTCAAATACATCTGAATCTGCACAATAAAGATCATATGCCGGCGTGGTGGAATTGGTAGACACGCTACCTTGAGGTGGTAGTGCGTAACTGCGTCCCAGTTCAAATCTGGGCGTCGGTACCATATAAAAAATCCCTAGTTCTTTAACTAGGGATTTTTTTCAATGATCCGATTTGACATATTGGTGTTAACTAAAAAAGAATGTTTATATTTATCAAATAAATAGACTTTACTTTTGTTGTGTGCTGTCTTATTTTTTCTCAAAATATTGATGTTTAGTTACTTACTGGTTACTATACGCAAATCAAATATTATTGATTTATGCCGGCGTGGTGGAATTGGTAGACACGCTACCTTGAGGTGGTAGTGCGTAACTGCGTCCCAGTTCAAATCTGGGCGTCGGTACCATATTTAAAAGCTCTAGTTCCTACTAGAGCTTTTTTGTGCGTATAATTTTTTTAATCACCTATTCTTACCAATATTCATCAAAATTGGTATGCGATATGTCATTGAAGATAACAAAAGAAGAACAACTCTTTTTTTGGGAGCAACTTGGGCTTCTGATTCCTGCCGGTATTTCATTAATTGTAGCGTTATCACTGTTAAGTGAATCAGCGCCGAAAAGTCGTCAAAAACACTTTTTTAATAAGGTAAAATTTTTTATTGAATCTGGTTATCCTTTTTCAGAAGCGCTTTATAGGACAACTCAATCATTTTCTCAGATGACTATCACTTTAATTGAGATTGGAGAGGCTGCTGGGCGATTGCCCGAGATACTTGGATACATCTCAGCGCTTGAAAAAGAAGCAGCATTATCCCGAAAAAGTATCCGCAAAGCTATAAGCTATCCGTTTATGGTAATTTTCGTAGCTGTTTTGGTTTTGGGATTTATCTTAATATCAGTGGTGCCAATGTTTGATACACTGTATCAAACAAGCGGAACTGAATTACCATATATAACACAGAAAATATTATCTATTTCTAACAATCTTTTATCGTTTACATTTGTGGCATACCTATTGCTCATAATCATTTTTTGCTTTTGGGTATATCGAAACTATCGTAAAAAAGGTCGCTTTAATTACACAATCGATCAGCTTTTATTGAGAATCCCTTATATTGGTTTTATGTTGCGACTTAATTTCACTCGACATTTAGCGACAGCTTTGTCGATGATGCTTCAATCGGGGATAACAATAGTAAATGCTTTAGAGTTATTTAAAATAAGCGTGAAAAATAGCGTACTCCAAAATGAGATGGTGGAAATTAAGGATCAACTATTAAAAGGTGATGATTTTTATAATATTTTACAAAAAATGCCTAAGACGCCCCCGCTTTTTAAAACAATGGTAGCTGTTGGTATCACTAGTGGCGATTTGGTGGGAAGTTTGAGATTTGTCGGAGGCTATTATAGCGATCTGTTTAATCAAAAAATTGAATTTTATATTGCTTTATTAGAGCCGGTATCAATCCTCATTGTAGGGGGGATTGTCGGCGTGATTTTAGTGGCGCTCTATTTACCGCTCTTTAATTTAGGGATGGCTTTATAATGGCATTTTTGAAACCTCTGTTGATGCTTCTTTTTTTGGCAATATTTCCGTATTATCTGCTGGTATTTTTACGAATAGAGAATCAAATAAATATTTGCCAGCAGGGTGCGCGCTTATCAATCAATATGATTCATGAATGTGGAAAGTCTGTCTTAAGAAATATTATTCATGAACAGCGTAGTATTTTTGTGCTCAATATTGTCATCGTCTCTTTGGTAGGAGGGGTATATTTTTTTAAGGTTCAGCTAGAACTTATTGATGCAATCTTTATAGGTTTGATATTCTCACTTATGAGGTTTGATTATCAATATTACCTTTTACCAGATTTACTTGTTTACTGTCTAATGTGGTCGGGAATTTTGTTATCGAATAGCGGTCTCGGAATGATCTCTATAAATTCGAGTATCAATGGGGTTGTGTTTGGCTATCTTTTTCTCGTGTTAATTGCAGTTTGCGGAGATCTTATTTTTGGAAAACAGTCATTGGGACAAGGAGATATTAAATTTTGTGCTGCAATTATGGCTTGGATTGGCTTAGAATATTTTTTTGAATTTATTTTTGTGAGCGCACTAATAGGTATTAGCTATGGAGTTTTTTCTCAGTTTTATCGAAAAAATATCAATAATTTGATCCCTTTTGGTGTTGCATTAGGCGGATCAGGTATAATGTTCTTTTTAATACAAAAATTCCAATTGCTCGCCTCTTAATCTATGATTGAGCGATCAGTTATTATAAATAGAACAGATTAATGATTAAAAATCATAAAAAACGAAATACGATATTATTAACGGGCGGCATAGCAAGCGGTAAAACATCCATTTCAAACTATTTGGCTTCAAAGGGAGCAAATATTATTGACACAGATATTATATCGCGACAACTTACAGATCCAATGAGTAGTTTAAGTGTTGAGCCATTGGCTGAAATACGACAGCAATTTGGTGAAGATATTTTTTTACCCAATGGTACGATGGATCGAAAAAAAGTACGTAGCTTGGTGTTTAATGATCTTGAAGCAAAAAAAAATCTAGAAAGTATTTTACATAAACGTATTTTTCAATGTGTCTTGCAGCAGTTAAAAGTGGACAATAATCAGCCTTATGATGTTGTTGTTGTTCCTTTATTGCACGATAAATCACCTTATCTTCCTTTAGCGGATCGAATTTTAGTGGTTGAGATTCCTTATGAATTACAATTACAGCGACTCATGAGTCGTGATAAGATTGATCGAAATCTTGCCGATAAGATTATTCAATCTCAAATTTCTCGTTTAGAGAGACGAAAATTAGCGGATGATATTCTTATTAACGAGCGTCAAAGTTTTATAGAAAAGCAGTTAGATAAGTTACATCAGCGATATAGTGATAAACTTTCAGCTGTTTAAGATGATTAAATAAGGAAAAGAATGATTTACGAGTTTCCCTTAACAGAGAGCGTGCGTCGGTTTTTACGCATAGAAATGCTAGAGAAGCAATCGCTTGCCTACATAGAGCAAGATTCTGAATATAGTACGATTGCCGCAGTAAGAGCGTTATTAGAGTTGGTGACATTAGTATCAAAAAATGATACTAAGATGGAGCTTATTAAGCAGTTAGATGTTTTAATGGTTGCAGATACAACTAATGAGGAAAGTAAAGAGGAAGCGCTTGCATTAAAAGGGCTTTTAAGCCATCAATCTTTTCGAGCGTATGATGAAATCAAAGAGAATATATTTTTGAACACATTGCGTCAACGATTTGCCATTGTTGGCGGAATTTGTGCTTTTGATCTTCCTGTACTTCATAATTGGTTAAACTCACCATTTGATCGACGTAAAGAGCATTTTCATCGTTGGATGAAAGTGATTGATACTGCTTTAACTGCCACTAATTTTGTGTTACATAATATTCGTTCAATAAAAACAGACGAAGCATGTTCTTTTAAACACGGTTTTTACTATCGCTCGGTAAAATGGAAAGCGAGTTTATTGCGTTTAGATATGGAAGGTTATGATTTCTTCCCAGAATTTAGTGGTAATCGTCACCAATTGAGCATTCGCTTAGTTGAGCAAAAAACACCGTGGGAACCGCCACGGCAGGTCGATACGGATATTACTTTAAATGTAGAGATTTGTGGACTATAAAAAATAAATACTTAGGGATAAATGCTTAAGGATAAGTACTTAAGGTCTTAACGTGAGAATATTCGGTAATAATTGTAAAAGCAAGGCGATATTATTTATTACTTTTTAAAGAGGATTTAGATATGAATTTAGATGGAAAAATTGCTTTAGTAACAGGCGCAACGCGAGGAATTGGCAAAGCGATTGCGGAGATTTTAGTGAAAAACGGTGCTTTTGTATTTGGTACAGCAACATCTGATAACGGTGCCGCGACAATTTCTGAATATCTTGGTGAAAAAGGGCAAGGATTGGTTTTAAATGTTACCGATCAAGAGAGTATTGATACTGTCTTAGAAACCATTAAAGAGACAAAGGGCTCTGTTGAAATTTTGATTAATAACGCCGGTATTACAAAAGACCAATTGTTGATGAGAATGAAAGATGAAGAATGGAATGATGTTATTTTAACGAATTTAACAAGTGTCTATTCACTCTCTAAAGCAGTACTTCGACCAATGATGAAAGAGCGTAGAGGTCGTATTATTAACATCACTTCTGTGGTTGGTATTACAGGGAATGCGGGGCAAACAAATTATTCAGCAGCTAAAGCCGGTGTAATTGGTTTTACAAAATCGATGGCAAAAGAGGTTGGATCACGTGGAATTACTGTTAACTGTGTAGCTCCCGGTTTTATCGATACTGATATGACTAAAGATTTACCAGAAACGGTAAAAGAGAATTTATTAGCCAATATTCCATTAGCGCGCCTGGGACAACCTGAAGAGGTCGCCGCAGCTGTGCTCTTCCTTGCATCAGATAATGCCGCTTATATTACTGGTGAGACAATTAATGTGAATGGCGGAATGCTAATGGACTAATTTTTTTTTATTCGTTATAATTGCGAATGTATTAATTTTGGTGAACTGTTAATTCAACAGTCGTTTTTTTAGTACAGAATTGGCTTAGACCATTTTGTTATAATAATTTAAGGATTAGAAGTTATGAGCGACATCGAAACAAGAGTCAAAAAAGTAATCATGGAACAACTTGATGCTAAAGAAGAGCAAGTTGTGAATTCTGCATCATTTGTAGATGACTTAGGTGCGGACTCTCTTGATACTGTTGAGTTAGTAATGGCTCTCGAAGAAGAGTTTGATTGTGATATTCCAGATGAGGAAGCAGAAAAAATTACTACAGTTCAGCAGGCTATCGACTACGTTAATGCTAACTTAAAATAGTTGATTGACAGATTCTCTGCTACTGTAATCGGTATTAGAGAAGTTGTGAATAGAAGCGACTGTTTAGGACTTTATTTTAAGCTCTATACAGTCGTTTTTTTATTACTTAAATCATTTGAAACGCACAAGGGGAATTGAATGAAGCGTCGTGTAGTTGTCACAGGATTAGGAGCCGTAACACCTGTTGGAAATAATTATGAAGAGTCATGGAAAAATATTTTAGCGGGAAAAAGCGGTGCTGCACCTATTACCATGTTCGATGCAAGTGAGTCTCCTGTAACATTTTCAGCACCTGTCAAAGATTTTGATATTTCCCAATATATCTCGCCGCGTGATGCGCGTAGAATGAATTTATTTATCCAGTATGGGCTTGCAGCTGGACTTGATGCGCTTAAAGATTCGGGGTTAGAAATTACCGCTGAGAATGCTACGAGAATTGGGGCAATGATTGGTTCTGGTATCGGTGGATTACCGGGAATTGAAGAGAATCATTCAACCTTAATTGAACGTGGCCCTGGTAAAGTAAGTCCATTTTTTGTTCCAGGTTCAATTGTAAATATGGTATCTGGACAATTATCGATTCTAAAAGGCTTGAAAGGCCCCAATATTTCTGCTGTTACGGCATGTGCATCAGCAACTCATTCTATTGGTTTAGCTGCTCGTTTAATTGAACATGGTGATGCTGATGTAATGCTAGCTGGCGGTGCTGAAATGGCAACTACGCCTCTTGGTGTGGCGGGCTTTGCAGCGGCTAGAGCTCTTTCAAGACGAAACGATGATCCTGAAAAAGCATCAAGACCTTGGGATGTGGATCGAGATGGTTTTTTGCTTGGTGATGGTGCGGGTGTAATCGTGCTTGAAGAATATGAACACGCAAAAGCACGCGGTGCAAAAATTTATTGTGAGTTAATTGGTTTTGGGATGAGTTCAGATGCATATCATATTACTAGCCCATCTCCTGATGGCGAAGGTGCATCACTTTGCATGGATGCAGCCATTTTAGATGCAGGGATTGCTGCAAGCGATATTGACTATATTAATGCCCATGGGACTTCAACGCCTGTTGGGGATTTGATGGAACTTGAAGCGGTCAAAAAAACATTTAAAGAGGCAACTAAAGATGTTGCGATTAGTTCGACGAAATCAATGACAGGTCATCTTTTAGGTGCCGCAGGTGGCATAGAAGCAATTTTCTCGATTTTAGCTCTCAGAGATCAGATTATCCCGCCTACAATTAATTTTGATAACCCAGATCCAGCGACTGAGGGCTTCAATATTATTGGTAAAGAGGCGACGCCAGCAACACTAAATGTTGTGTTATCGAACTCATTTGGTTTCGGTGGAACAAATGGTAGTTTAATTTTTAAAAAATTAGACTAAGAGGATCGACCGTTGAGATTTATTGGTAAAATAATTTATACCTTATTCCGCTATTTGCTCTCTAAAGTGAGTATTATCATCTTTTTGATAGCGTTGCTTGGTGGTTTTTTTGTGGTCTCTAAGGATTTAGAGAGTTTTTTACAGACTCCAGTGAACCTTCCTGAAAAAGGCCTGATACTGGAGATTACTCCGGGGATGACTATTGATGATGTTGTCTCCGAGTTACGTGCAAAAAATATTATTCGTAATGCGCTCTATTTAAAATGGTATGCCCGTTTTACCGGAGATGCGAATAAATTAAAGGTCGGTGAATATGAGCTAAAGCCGGAGTTATTCCCTAAAGAATTATTAGCGATTATCACTAGTGGGCGAGTACTTCAATATAGCTTTACTATTATTGAGGGATGGAATTTTTTAGAATTGCGACAAGCCCTTGAGAAGTCACCATATCTAAATCAAACCCTCAAAGGGCTTTCGAATGAAGAAGTGATGGAAAAGCTAGGGTTTGAAGGTAAACCTTATGAAGGCTATTTCTTACCCGATACCTATTTTTTCCCAAAAGATTATTCAGATGCGGATCTTTTAAAGAGAAGCTATGCAGAGATGAGTAAAGCGGTTGATCAAGCTTGGTCAAATAGAAAAACGGGGTTGCCGATTAAAAATAAACATGAGCTGTTAACTCTTGCTTCAATTGTTGAAAAAGAGAGTGCCGCCTCGCATGAACGACCGGAGATTGCAGGCGTATTTGTCCGTCGTTTACAAAAAGGGATGCGGTTGCAGACTGATCCAACAGTGATTTATGGATTAGGAGATCAATATCGTGGGCAGATATACCAGAGCGATTTAAAGCGCGACACGCCTTATAATACCTATACTCGTGACGGATTACCTCCAACACCGATCGCGATGCCAAGTCGGGAGGCGATTATGGCAGCAAGTAATCCTAAGGAAGGTAAGACTCTCTACTTTGTAGCAAAAGGAGATGGCTCAGGAGAACATATTTTTTCCAATACGCTTGATGAACATAATAGAGCCGTAAGTGCTTACCGTAAGCGTATACAGGGGACTAAGAAATAATGAATGGTAACCTCAATATTCTTAATTCATCTGGAAAATTTATTACTTTTGAAGGTACTGAAGGCGCAGGGAAAACGACGCAAATCGCAAAAGCAGCTGAATATTTAGAGTCAAAAGGTTTTTCTGTGGTAGTTACGCGTGAACCTGGGGGAACTCCGCTGGGTGAAAAAATTAGAGAGTTATTACTGCAAGATGAGATGTCTAATATGACAGAGTTGCTTTTAATGTTTGCCGCAAGAGCAGAACATCTTGATAAAGTTATTATTCCTGCTCTTAAACAGGACAAATGGATTTTATGCGATCGTTTTACTGAATCAAGCTATGCGTATCAAGGCTATGCACGTAGGCAGTCTTTAGAACAGATTGCTACTTTAGAAAATCTTGTTCAAAAAAATCTTCGTCCTGATTGTACCTTTTGGTTCGATATTCCCGTGCTTGAAGGAATGCGGAGAGTTGCGGCGCGTAAGGGACAAAGTGATCGATTTGAAGCAGAAGATATCTCTTTTTTTGAGAATGTACATCGTGGTTTTCGTCAATTGGCGCAAGACCGTCGATTGCAATTTTTCCGCATTGATGCCCGTCAAACAATTGAGAATGTTCAGCTGCAAATTATTTGTAAGTTAGAGGAGCTGATGCAACATGAGTCCAACATCTGATGAATCGCTTGTGAGAATTCATGCTCCATGGTTAGATCAAGCTCGTCGTGAATTATTATCCTATTATAGATCGAGAGCTCCTAGATCCCTGTTATTAATTGGGCGAGAAGGAATTGGGAAACAGCAACTTGTAGATGATGTGGTGCAGTCGCTTTTTTGTACGCATCTAGAGCAAGAAGAACTATATCCTTGTGGGCAATGTCAAAATTGCCGTTGGATTGCTGCAAATTTCCATCCTGATATTTATCTCATTGGTCACGATGGTGAAATTAAGGTTGATGAAATTCGTAAAATCCATCAATTTTCGCAATTGACCCCCGAAACAGGGCAAAAGATTGTGGTGATTAAGAATGCCGCAAATATGAATATTAATGCAGCCAATAGTTTATTAAAAGTTTTAGAAGAGCCCCCAAAAGATCTCTCCTTTATTTTAGAAACGGATTCTCCCGATCATCTTCCCATAACGGTGAGAAGTCGTTGTCAGCAATACACTCTTGAAACCCCAACGTTAAAGGAGAGTATTCATTTTTTGCACAATCATACTTCTATACAGCAACTTCCGGAAGAGGACTTACAACTTTTATTAGCAATTGCATTTGGGGCACCATTTTTAGCTTTAAAATTACTCAACTCCTATGTCGAAAATGGTAAAAATATTATTAATATAATTCACCAACTAATTAATGGGCAATTGCCGCCATCTAAAGCGATACCATCTCTTTTAGAGCAGAGAGAACTAACTTTTTTGTTACTTTTTTATATACTTTCTGCTTCATTTAAAAATACTCGTGAGCTGTTTCCCGCTGAATTTCGACGTTTATTCGATGCTGTTCGGAAAATTGAACCGAAGAAACGCATCTTACAGTATGAGAAACTTGTTGAGATTTATCGCCTTAGAGATGAGCAAACGCGTACTGATTGGGCATTAGATGCATGGTTTATAGAGTTTCTATAAAACAGTAAATGGAATACCGAGAAAAGAGATGTTATACATACATCTCTTTTTCATTTTGAGATGAATCGTTTTTTATTCAATCATTTCACTGACAATATATTGACACAGTAGATCAAAAGTTGCTTCGATAGAGGAGATGTGTGTACGTTCCATTGCATGAGATGATTCAATTCCAGGCCCAATTAGCGCATGACGAATGTCATAACCTGCACGTATTGCTGCTGAGGCATCCGAGCCATAAAAAGGATAGATATCAACTTTATAGGGAATATCATGTCTTTGTGCTAACTCAATAAATTGATTAGTCAGATCAAAATGATAAGGTCCTGAAGAATCTTTTGCACAAATTGAAACAGTATATTCATCTGTACTTTGCCCATCGCCGATTGCGCCCATATCAACTGCAACATATTCTTTTACTTCTGCGGGGATTGCCGAATTGCCACCAAATCCAATCTCTTCATTGTTAGAAAAATAAAAATAGAGAGAGTAGGGAATTGATGAGGATGATTTTGAGAGCATTTCAAGAAGTGAGAGTAGAATTGCAACACTTGCTTTATCGTCTAAATGGCGAGATTTGATGAAATCTGTCTTAGTATGTTCAAATCGTGGATTAAATGAGACAAAATCGCCAACATTAATGCCACTTTGTAGTGTATCATTTCGATTCTCGGTTCGAAGATCAAGTCGGATTTCTATATGTTCATTATTCCTTGCAATCTCACCCGCATTAGCATAAACATGGACAGATGTTTCATGTAAAAGGATAGTCCCGGTAAATTTTTTGCCAGATCGTGTATGGATTTGACAATATTCCCCTTCTACGGCGTTCCAATTAAATCCCCCTATCTTTGTAAGTTTCAAACGTCCATCTGTTTTAATATCTTTAACCATTGCGCCTAATGTATCGATGTGTGCAGTAAGTAAACGAGCAGCCACATTATTTTCACCCTCGATTTTAGTTAAAATTGCTCCTTTATTCGTCTTAATAATAGGCAATGAGAGAGTTTTAATTCGTTCTTCAATATAGTCAAGAGCTTCTTTGGTATAGCCAGAAGGTGAAGGAATATTGACTAAATTTTCAAGAGTAGTGAGAAATTTTTGTTGATCTAATACCGACATAAATAATCCTTTAAACGCTAAAGAATGAGAATATTCTTCATCATAGCATGTTGCAGAATTTTACTATTCTAGGAAAATAAAAAGGGCATGAAACATTTCATCCCCTTTAGCAATTTATAATGTTATTAATGTCGGTTTTGCCAAGTATCAACTAATGTTTTAAGAAGATCCTTTCCTAAGAAAGTTCCTTTAGTATCATCAATTTGGCGAATACCAGTAGGACTAGTCACATTGATTTCAGTGAGATAATTGCCTATGACATCAAGGCCGACAAAGTATAGACCTCGTTTTACTAATTCAGGGCCAAGGACTTCACAAATATGGCGATCATGAGCGGAGAGTTCTTGGACAACGCCACTTGCACCCGCTGCTAAATTCCCACGTGTTTCATTGGGTGCGGGGATGCGAGCGAGTAGATATGGCGCAGGTTTACCATTGATAAGAATAATTCGTTTATCTCCTTTAGTGATTTCAGGGATATAACGCTGAACCATCACTGAAGTCTGGTTGTGCTCAGTTAGTGTTTCTAAAATTACATTAAGATTAGGATCTTTTTCACCCACACGGAAGATAGAGCTTCCCCCCATTCCATCGAGCGGTTTGACAATCGTATCATGATGGTTTTTAATAAACTCTTTAATATGATTACTTTGGCTTGTCACTAAAGTTGGTGGGCAAAGTTCTGGAAACCAAGTGGTAAACATCTTCTCATTACAATCTCGTAGTGAACGAGGATTATTACAGACTAATGCACCCTGTTTCTCCATCAGCTCCAATAAGTATGTCGTATGGATATAGTGCATGTTGAAAGGCGGATCTTTACGTTGGAGCACAATATCATTTTTACCGAAAACAAGATTTTCCGTATCGCCTAGCTGATACCAATCTTCATAACTTGCTAATTGATTGTCGCTAGATGTGTTAACTATCACTGATTGGGCGCGTGTTTGTACAATACCTTCAAGTAGGTAGATCTCTTGAGGCTGAGTATAGAAAATAGGTAACCCAAGGCTTTGAGCGCCCATCATCATTCCAATAGTGGTATCTTTTTTAGCTGGGAATGTATCGATAGGGTCTGTAATAAAAATGATCCGGGGAGTTGTTTTCATACCGTTCCTTAAAAAGAGGGGGAGTTCCTAAAATGAGGCTATCACTTCTATTAAAAGCCTCCATTGCTATTTTATCAAAAAGAGAGAACCTTAATCTATTTGAACCGGTGATTTAATGCGATCAATCGCCCAATCACCAACTGTACCTTGTATGGTTGAGATAACCGAAAGTGCGGCAGTTTCTGTTCGTAATATTCGATCCCCTAATGTGACGCTGTATGCACCATTTTTCTCTAGTAGCGTAATCTCGTTTTCACTTAAACCACCCTCAGGGCCAATGACGATTGTGATTGATTTGCGCGCTTCTGTCGATATCGATGCAAAAAAAGCCTCATCGTTGGCAATGACTTCATTTAGAAATTTTCCAAGGGATGAAGGTGCCATAGGAGATAGAGTAAGAATCGTTGTTTCAATATTCGGTAAAACTTCTGAAAGCCATTTTTCTAATGAAATAGGTGTATTTACTTTTGGAGGAATATTAAGTCCACATTGCTCACAAGCAGATGTGACAATACTTTTCCAACGGTCAACGCGTTTTTCCATTTGATCAGTTTTAAGATGGACAACACTTCTCTCAGTAGTCAAAGGCGTAACCTCATCTAAACCAAGCTCAGTTCCTTTTTGCAGAATAAGCTCCATTTTTTCACCTTTAGCTAATGATTGGAGCAGGTGAATTTTAATACTACTAGTACGATTGGCGGGGTTAAATTTTTTAATTTTCACCGTCAGAAAGCGTTTCGCTATTTCGGTAATAATGCCGTGATATTCACCGCCTTGCCCATTAAATAGGACAATAGAATCACCTTCGCGACTTCTTAATACGCGTGCAATGTAGTTATAATCCTCATCTTTTAAACTAATCTCTTCACCAATAGAGAGTGGAAGATTGATAAAACGGCGCATATGAGATCCTTTAATGATTATCTATTTAAAAATGATAAAAGGCGTTCCCATGCGGGATAAACGCCTTTACAAATTGACCGAGAGCTAATAGGTAGTAGCGTTCGAGTGATTATTGATTCCGTTGCCGCGCTAAATCTGCAATTGATAACCCCTCTTCATCGTCGTCATAGAGATCCTCTTCTTTATCAAATGCTGAACGGATATATTTTACACCACGGTTTTTAAGCTGCTGATTTCGGTATTGTAGATATGCTTCACGTTGAAATACATAAGGATCAAGTGCCGCAGATTTTGTCACTGATCCCACATCGAGCAGTTCGCTTCTCACATTGACAACGCCCATGACTAAAACACCAAGATCTACCCATTCGTTAAATGCATAAGTGTATGGAGTTGCAAAGACATCGGAGATAACACCAACCGTATCACGAGATGTAGAAGGCCCCATAAATGGTACGACAAGATAATTACTATTTGCCCACCCCATCTTTGCGTAAGTTGTTCCCATATCATTAGGTCGTTTTGGGGGTAAATTGAAAAGATCGGTTAGATCAATTAAACCAAATAATCCAAATGTTGAGTTAAAGACGAAGCGGTGTAGACTTTCGACAGCGGACGTTAATTCTCCTTGCGTTAAATTCACAACAACATTCCGCGTATCACCTAGATTACTTAATGCATTGCCAACACCTTTTCGAACTGTTTTAGGTACGATTTTGACATAACCTTCAGCAACAGGTTTCGTGATAGCATTGTCAAGCGCAGTATTAAATGAATGCGCCGGTCTATTGAATCCCTCATAAGGATCATAGGGGTTGGGAGGAGTTCCTGCACAAGCGGCTATTACAGTAGTTAATGCAACAAAGCCTAGAATTCGATGTAATTTCATAAGATAAATTTTCTCAAATTTTTCAGTTAGTTAATGAGTGAAAAAGCACAGATAGTCTAGGCATTTTTTACCAATTCTATCAATTAAATATTTTAAAATAGATTATGAGATCCTATCATACTGCTTTTTAAGGAAATTTTCGAACTTCATTCATGAATTTTTTCTAATTATGATTTAAGACCTGTCCCTTTGCTCAAGAGGTAGTACGCTAAGCTAAAGAGTCCGATAAAGAATGCTAATAGAAGAATAATTGCCGTCCAAATATTGATATCGGAAACGCCTAAAATACTATAACGAAATGCACTGACCATATAGAGAACAGGATTAAAGTAGGAGAGAGTTTGCCAAAATCCAGGAAGTAATGATACTGAATAGAAAACGCCACCGAGATAGGTTAGAGGTGTCAAAATAAAGGTTGGAATTATAGAGATATCATCAAAGCTTCGTGCAAAAATCGCGTTAATCAATCCTGCAAGTGAGAAAACTAACGATGTTAAGAAGAAAATAAGAATCATAAGTGCAATGTTGTCAATGCTCATTTCGATAAAGAAAAGCGCAATGATTGTCACGATTCCACCTACTGCAAGTCCTCGAGCAACACCTCCCATTACATAACCGGCAATAATTACCAAATTGGGGACAGGAGCAACTAACATCTCTTCAATATGGTGAGAGTATTTTGCACTAAAGAAAGAGGAAACAACATTAGAATAACTATTGCTGATGACCGTCATCATAATTAATCCCGGTGCAATAAAGTGGGCATAAGAAACGCCATCCATAGCTCCCACGCGATCTCCTACGACTTTTCCAAAAATCAAAAAGTAGAGTACTGTTGTAATAAGCGGTGGAAGTAACGTTTGTGGCCAAATTCGAATAAAACGGTAAATCTCTTTTGTGAGAATCGTGTAAAAGGCAATCCAGTATGAACGATTACGCATTATTTGCTCCTTCTTCCGTATTCTTGTTATTTGTAATGCGCAAGAAAAGTTCTTCTAAACGATTCGCTTTATTACGCATTGTATCGATTTTAATATTTTTAGTATTGAGGCCATTAAATAGATCATTAATGGTATAAGGTTTGATAATTTCAGCTTCAATAGTCAATGGATCAATACTCTTTAAAGTTACTCCTTCAATTTCAGGTAGCTCTGTGATGGCATCACTGAGATCAAGAATAAAGGATTCTGATTGAAGTTCACGAAGCAGGGCACTCATAGAACTTCTCTGAACGATTTCACCATGATTGATAATAGCGATATTTTTACACATCTGCTCAGCCTCTTCTAAGTAGTGTGTTGTAAGAATAATTGTTGTTCCTGCTTTATTCACACGTTGCATTAATTCCCAGGTTTGGCGACGAATTTCAATATCCACACCGGCAGTTGGTTCATCGAGAATTAATAATTTAGGATTATGCACAAGCGCACGAGCGATCATTAAGCGTCGCTTCATCCCACCCGATAATTCGCGAGCCATCACTTTTGCTTTATCGGTTAGATCTAACAGTGCAAGAAGTTCAGCTGTGCGTTTTTTGGCTTCTTTTCGAGGGATTCCCAAGTAACCAGCCTGATTAATAACAATCTCTTCAACCGGCTCGAATGGATTAAAATTAAACTCTTGAGGAACGAGCCCGATCATCGATTTAGCAAGATTCTTGTTTGCTTTTGTATTGATCCCAAAAACTTCAACCTCACCAGAGGATGGCTCAACAAGATCTGTAATAATTCCAATAGTCGTTGATTTACCTGCACCATTAGGACCGAGAAGAGCAAAGAAGTCTCCTTCTTGAACCTCTAAATTAATTCCCTTGAGTGCGATTTTTCCATTACGATACTGTTTTTTTAGATTGGTGATTTTTAGTGCTAAAGGTGTTGCCATAAAATTTTTTCCTCTCGATATGTTCAGTATTCAAATATGAATAAAACAGTAGATTCATTCAAAGGGTCTAGATACAGCTGAAGATTAAACAAAATAGAGATCTTTTGTATAAATACAAAAGACCTCTATTAAGTGTTGATAAAAACTTATCTTCTTGAATCGCGGTCATTGCGGCGGCTATCGCTGCTGAAAGAACGCCCTTCGCTACGATTATTGGAAGAACGGCGGTTGTTGTTTCGCTCATCACGATTGAATGAGCGTCCGCTATCATTAGAGCGATTATTGTTACGGTCACGGTCGAAGCTACGACTACGCTCAAATGGGCGGCCTTCGCTACGATTATCGGAAGTACTGCGATCGTTGTTTCGATCATCACGATTGAATGAGCGTCCGCTATCATTAGAGCGATTATTGTTACGATCACGGTCGAAGCTACGACTACGCTCAAATGGACGGCCTTCGCTACGATTATCAGAAGCACGGCGATCATTGTTTCGATCATCACGATTGAATGAGCGACCGCTATCATTTGATCGATTATTGTTACGATCACGGTCAAAGCTACGGCTACGCTCAAATGGACGGCCCTCGCTACGATTATCGGAAGCGCGGCGATCGTTGTTTCGATCATCACGACCAAAAGAACGACGACTATCTTGTCCATTAGTGCGTACAGATTGACGGCGATCGCGTTGGTTGTTGCTTACTCTGCGAGGTTTTGTTCTTTGACGTTCCGTTTTTTCATCTAAGGTCACGTGTTGATGTTCTAAACCGACGGATTCCACGAGTTCTTTTAAAACATCAGGGTCGATATCGATAAACTGACCTTCACGAAGTCCTTTTGGTAATTCAACATTACCATAACGAATACGAATAAGACGGGAGACCATTAACCCTTGGGATTCCCATAAACGGCGAACTTCACGGTTTTTACCACCTTTCACAGTCACGTGATACCAAAAGTTTGCACCGGTACCGCCAGACCACAGAATCTCTTCAAATTTTGAAACACCATCTTCAAATTCGATCCCATTACGCATGTTATCAGCCATTTCATCTGTAAAATCACCGATTACGCGAACTGCATATTCACGCTCTAATTCATGAGAAGGGTGCATCAAACGGTGCGCTAATTCGCCATCATTAGTGACAAGTAGCAAACCTTGTGTATTGATATCTAAACGACCGACACTAATCCAACGCCCATTATTGATACGGGGAAGACTATCGAATATGGTTGTACGTCCCTCAGGGTCATGACGGGTAGTGATTTCGCCTTCTGGTTTATAGTAGATTAAAACACGGCGTTCTTGATCATCTTGTTCAATTATAATTTTACGGCCATCAAGCTGAACTGTTTCTGTCCCATCAATTTGGCAACCTAGCTCAGCGACTTCTCCATTGACTCTAATGCGACCTTCGCTAATCCAGCCTTCAATTTCTCGGCGTGAACCTAATCCTAGGTTCGCTAAAACTTTTTGTAAACGTTCTTTCATGATGTCCTTAATAAGGGGGTGTAAATAGGGTATATTATAGCCGATTCCCTAGTTGAATTATAGCGAGACAACAAAAGAAAAGGCGAATTGGAAAATTGTATCTCTACAATTAAAAGAATAAAAAGATCTCAAAGTTATCCTTGAGATCTCTATGATTTTATTGGGTTAAATCACCATCCATCTATTCAGCAAGTGAATAAATAGCGCTCATCGATGCGCTCATGATGATGTCGAGGAGAGAATTATAGCTTATTTTAAAGAAATATCCTCTTTTCTCATCATTCTAAGATGATTTTTTCGATTTGAGTTTTCCTTCCTCCCCATTTAATAGACGGATAATATTCGCTTTGTGGCGGTAGATAAGGAAGAGATCCATAAAGACAACCGCTAAAACAATTGGTAATGGTGCATGGAAGAAAAAGAGAAATATCGGCACAGAGATAGCAGCAATAAGTGCTGAGAGTGAGGAGATTTTAGTAGTAAAAAAGACAATTAACCAAACTCCAAAGGCACAAAGTGCGACCCAAAGATTAAGTCCTAAAACGGCTCCAAACGCTGTTGCAACGCCTTTTCCTCCTTTAAAACCGAAGAAAAGCGGATAGAGATGTCCTAAAAATGCAGCAATAGCAACAAGGGCAATTATCAGTGCAGATTGATGACAGATTGAAGCAATGATGACAGGGATTAACCCTTTTAAAAGATCACCAAGTAACGTTAAGGCTGCGAGTTTTTTCCCACCGATTCGCATTACATTTGTGGCGCCAGGATTCCCTGAACCTTCAGTACGCGGATCTGGTAACCCTGCAATTTTACAGAGAATAATCGCCGATGAGAGCGAGCCAATAAGGTATGCAGCAATGATTAAAATAATGCCTAAAATTGTGATAGTCATAATAGAGAACTCTCTAAAAAAATAATTATTCGCTAGTTTGTCGTTTATTTTCCATATAGTCAAAAAAACGTGAAATTCGCTCTGGTTTGAGTGTTTTTGTCATCGGTGGCAGACTTTCGAGAAAACGTTGTCCATATCGACTTTTAGAAAGACGGGGATCGGCAATTACCAAAACACCATAATCATCATGGTCACGGATTAGGCGACCAACACCTTGTTTGAGGGCGATAATAGCTTTTGGTAACTGATAGGTATTGAAAGGATCATATCCTTGCTCACGAATAAGATCCATTTTGGCTTGCTCAATAGGATCACCGGGAGAGGAAAATGGAAATTTCTCGATAATGACACAAGATAACGCCTTCCCTTTAACATCAACACCTTCCCAAAAGCTCATTGTCCCGAGTAGAATTCCATTACCCGATTCCTTAAAAGCTTCTATTAAGGCCATTTTAGGAAGATCGCCTTGCACAAAAAGTGGATAGTCGGTCTTATTTTTGAGAAGCTCCTTCGCCTCATTAAGCGCACGGTAACTTGTAAAGAGGATGAATGTCCGTCCTTTTGCTGTATTGATAATGGGTAGAACGGCATCTATCATTTCTGGTAGAAATCGAGGGTTACTCGGTAACGGCAAATGATCGGGGTGATAGAGCAATGAAGTCCGAGGATAATCAAAGGGGCTATCGAGTTTTAGTGTGTGTTTATTAGAAAGTCCAAGAGGGCGGCAGAAATAACTAAAATCATCTTTTACCGCTAAAGTTGCCGAGGTAAAAATCCAGCTAGCATTGAGCGCACCACTATTTTTACGAAATTGTTCAGAGATATCGAGCGGTGTTGAGTGAAAAGTAATATTAAAAGTGTACGTTTCGAGCCAATTAATAGCATTTGTTGAATTAGATGTTTTGTCTCCTAAAAGAAGTATTTTCCAAGTCATCACTAATTCTTCTAAACGCTCCACAAGCTTTGTAAAGACTTGGGCTCGTACTTTTAAGGGATCTACGATGGTTAAAAGTGTTTTTGCAATCTCATACACTTCTTCAAAGAGATTCTGAATAATCGGATTGCTTTCAAACTCAGATAGAGCATAGCGCTGATTATTTTGTGGTAATGCTTTTCGTAAGTTTGAGAGTGCAGAAAAAAGCGCATCTGCCGCAGTATCGTGGCCACTAAAATCAGCGGCTTCAACGGCGATGGCTTTATTAAGATCATCAATCCAATCGTGGAATTGTTTGGTGGAGAGTTGTGTACTAAAAAAGAGGCCAGCCGTTTCGGCGAGCTGATGTGCTTCATCAATAATAATAATTTCTGCTTCTGGGAGAATTTCGCCAAAACCATCTTGTTTTAATGCAAGATCAGCGCATAAAAGATGATGGTTGATAATGACAACATCAGATTCCATCGCCTTTTTGCGAGCTTTAAAAACAAAGCATTCTTCAAAATCGGGACATTCATTGTGAAGGCAGTTTTCAGTTGTGGAGGTGACTTGTGGCCATAGTTCTGTTTCAGTAATTCCTGAGAGTTGTGTAACATCGCCAATGCTATCTTGTTGGGCAAATCGTTCAATTCTAAAAAACTGTTCTACTTGACGTTTATTTTCAAAACGACCGCGTGCACGTAACGTTTTGGTACGATAAAGGCAGATATAGTTTGCCCGTCCTTTGAGAAGCGCTGTTGTTACAGGAAATTTGAGTAAGCCTTTTAAAAGGGGGAGATCCTTCTCATAAAGTTGATCTTGAAGATGTTTAGTACCGGTTGACACAAGTGTTTTTTTCTTAGATAAAAGCGCAGGAACAAGGTAAGCAAAGGTTTTACCTGTTCCTGTACCAGCTTCAACAATCAGTGTCTCATGTTTATCAATGGCTGTTGCAATAGCATCGGCCATTTTAATCTGTTCTTCACGAGGTTGATAACCATCAATAGTCTCGTTTAATGGTCCATTCTCTGAGAAAAACTGGTTTATGTCTTCGTGATTCATAACATCGCTATTGTAAGAAAAAGTATCGTTATCATCTCATTTTCAAAGCTAAAAAGGCAAATATACTCATGAGAAGAACACTTTTTGACATCTTTCCCGAAGCAAATGAAGATCTCTTGAAAAGCTCTATTTGCAATATTCTTTAGCAGCTTTATCTTTGAGGTCGAGGACGATTAAAAAAGATGCTGATCTATTTTTAAGCATGCTGGCAAAGAGTCGATTTTATGGTGTTTAGATGAGATGTAAAAGAGCTATCCCAACAGTTATCCACAAGATATGTGGATAGTTTGGGATAGCTCCCTAAAATAATATTCACATAAATGAATATTTAATATCAATGATTTGCCGCTAATTATCTGCTTCAGTTTGTTCTACGTAGCCACCAACGATGATGGTATTGAAATTATCAGGGTTGACATGGCGTTTAAAGGCATCTTGAATCTGTTTTGGAGTAATAGCCTCAACTTTCTCTGATAATGTTTCGTAGTAATTGAGTGGAAGATTATAGGATGATAATCCTAAAATAGCATTGGCAAGTTTTGCATTACTATCAAGATCAAGCACTAATGATCCTAGGAAATTATTTTTTGCACGTTGCAACGCATCCGTTTCAGGACCTTTATCAATAAACTCAGCGACAAGTGCTTTAGTTTTATCAATAGCTTCATCAACACTCTCATTTTTGGTAGAGAAGCGGATCGTGAAAGGACCTGCAATCATCGTTGGCATAAAGTAACTATATATGCCGTAGGTTAATCCATCTTTTTCTCGGATTGTCGTCATTAGCATGGATGTAAGACCACTGCCACCTAATAGGTGATTACCAACGATTAAAGGCAAGTAATCGTCATCGAAGCGATCAATGCCCGCTTGTCCAAGAATCACTTGGCTTTGTGGACTATTAAAATATTTCTCTTTCTCGGTTTTTACCACACTTGTTGTTTGATCGGTAATCTTTGGTAAAGATTCTCCTTTTCCTAAGAGCGCGCTGATTTTGGTCGCAATAGCTTCAGCATCTTCTTTAGAGATATCGCCAACAAAGACAATTTTTGCATCTTGTGCATTGTAGTGAGTGTCACGGAATGATTTCAGATCATCAAGTGTTAATCCTTTTAAGGATTGCTGTAACATCTCTGAAGTCGTCCCTAAAAGTCCATTAGGGTAAAGTGTTGAGAAATAGAGCTCACTTGCTAAAGCGGAAGGATTGTCGAGGAGACCTTTTTCACTATCGATTCGTTGTGCAATTTCACGTTTAAAAATTGTCTCATCAAATTGTGGATTCTCGATAACTTTATAAAAGAGATTTAATGATGGATCTAAGTGTGTCTTATCTGAGAGTGATTTAAGCGAAAACTCCGTGTAAAGCATAGAGCTACCGACACTGATGCTACTTTGGAGATTATCGAGCTCAATCAAAAAAGATTCTTCGTTAAGATCGCCGCTTCCTTTTGTCATCATATTCGCGGTTATGCTTGCTAAACCATGCTTATCGCCTTCACGAGCACTGCCAGCATCAACAGCAACAATAAGATCCACAATCGGGATCTCCTTTGCTTCTAAAAGATAGACAGTCGCACCTTCATCTGTGTCCCATGTCTGAACTTTTGAAATTTGCGCATTAGCAGTAGCGGTAATGCTGAATGCCAAGGTGGTGAGAAGAGTTGTGATTATTTTACGCATCTCTATTCTCCTTTTTCAGTATTAGTCGGTTCGGTTGTTAAATCTTTTGCGGCTTGAATTGCATCCGTAACAGGTTCTGTTACCGCATCGATAGCAGATTCTAGAGAGTTAGATGTTGTTTCTAACGAGTTAGTCGTTTGTTTAGAAGGCTCACTAGTCATCTCTACGGCAATATCTTCAATCGCTGTGGCAGGAATACTCTTAATGTTGTTTTCATTCTCTTGTGCCGGCGTATAACTAATTACGGCTGGCTGGGCAGATGCTTCCTTATTTGCCGGATGAAGTGTTGCCACTGTTAGCTGATTATCTTGGAAGTATTTATTCGCTACCTTTTGAATCATCTCTGGTGTTACTTTTTTCAATGCTTCAACACGTTTTTCAGCATTTTGCCAGCCTTCTCCAGAAGCTTCTGCCTGGCCGATTAACATTGCTTGAGCATATACTGAGTCTTTTGCATAGATATTGCTTGCTTCATAAAGACCAATAATACGATCGATCTCTTCTTGCGAAACAGGTTCAGTTTGAAGTCGAGAAATCTCTTTCTTAAAAGCAGTCTCCAAGTTTTCAAGTGATGTTCCTTCTGTTGGCACGCCGATAAAGGTAAATGGCGTAACATAACGAGAGCCATAATCGTAATAATTACCGGCCTGAAGTGCAATTTGTTGGTCTCTCACAAGCTCTTTTTCAAGGCGTGATGAATTAGTGCCATCAAGAATAAGGGAGGTTAGCAGAAGTGTCGCAGGCTCCATTTCATCATCGGTTATTTCATTAATTGATGGTACTTTATATCCCATGAAAAGAAGTGGAAGATTGGCAGGTACATCAAGGTTAACGCGTTTTTCGCCTTCTTGAGCAACTTCAAAATTATGAGGGCGCAAAATTAAATCACTACTTGGAATTTTACCGAAATATTTATCAGTTAACTCAATAGCTTTAATAGGATCAACATCCCCGACAATCACGACAGTCGCGTTGTTAGGTGCGTAAAATTGCTTATACCATTCTTGAAGATCTGTTAACGTCCATGATTTAATTTCAGGCATCCAACCGATAATCGGGTTACGATATGCGCTAGTTGTGAACATTGTGGCATTAAATGCTTCATAGAGTTTTGCTTGTGGATTGCTGTCTGTGCGTTGGCGGCGCTCCTCAGCAACCACTAAGCGCTCTGATGCAAAATCTTCTTCCCGTAGTTCAAGATTCTGCATGCGATCAGCTTCAAGTTTTAGTGCGGTATCTAATTCCCACGCCGGTATATTTTCAAAGTAACCAGTATAATCAGTGGAAGTAAAGGCATTATCGCGTCCGCCAAGATTTGCGATAATTGTTGAATGCTCATTTGGACCAAGTGTATCTGTTCCTTTAAACATCATATGTTCAAGCATATGAGAGATTCCACCGAGTCCACGTGGTTCATCAACAGAACCAACTTTATACCATACCATCGAGGTGACAACGGGAGATCGATGATCTTCACGCACAACAACTTTTAAGCCATTACTAAGAGTTGTTTCATGGGTATTTCCGTAGCTTTCTATTCTTGGAAGCGTGTCTGCTTGTGCAAGTACAAAAGTTGAAAACGTAAAAGCGGCAAGAAGTGTCGTTGCCGCTTTTTTGAGTGAGTAAGATTGAGTCATTTTCTCCTCCTACTATTTATAAAATAGAGTGAATAAAAGGTTATTCGTCCAGAGATAAAATTTTCCCTGTCACAAATGGTTCATCTGGGTTATTCAATTTCCAGACAAGATCAATCACTTTCCGTAAATCTTTTGGATTTTCCGCTCCCTCTGGCATAACACTCATACGCAGAGAAGAGTTAATACAGACAGGATCAATCGCATTAAATGCTATTTTACCCTCTGATTCATTTTCAAGTGCAAAAATTTTCATTAATGTCGACAAGCCTGATTTAGCAACGGCATAACTTCCCCAATACGCTTTATCTCCATTAGCAACCTCATCGTGAGTGAAGAAGATAACAGAAGCGCGATCCGATTGGTTGAGTAACGGCAGCATTGCGTGAGTTAAAAAGTAGGGTGCATTTAAGGTAATTTGTAGTCCATGATGCCATTTTTCAGGACTAGTATGGGCTAATGGCGTTAAATAACCAAGATTGATTGCACCATGAATAATCCCATCTAAACGGCCAAATTCAGCTCCGAGATTTTGGGCAAGATTGTAGTAATCCAAATCCTCAACTTTTAAAAAATCCATTTCAACAATAGCAGGTTCAGCGCCGCCACGATTTACGATAATATCGTAGATAGGATTAAGCTTTGCTTCTTTGCGTCCCATTAATATAATTGTTGCGCCTAAATCTGCTAAACGAAGTGCAGATTCTTTTCCAATCGCACCACTCGCGCCAGTAACTAAAATAACTTTGCGATCTAAAGGTTTTTGCATTGATCAATCCTTACTTATTTGATTTTTTTTGTGCATAGACGAGATAATTCATACTAACATCATCGGTCAGTCCCGCCACGCGATTGAAAGGATTATAGCTCATTCCTTGAATTTTTTTGACATCTAGATCATTTGATTCACACATTTCATAAAGTTCGAGAGGTGTAATGAATTTGTTGAAGTCATGAGTACCTTTGGGGACAACGCGTAACACATTTTCCGCGGCAAAAACAGCAAGACTTTTTGCCTTGAATGTACGATTAATTGTAGAGAAAAAGATGTGCCCATTAGGTTTTAATAGTAAGCTTGCCGCACGGATAATAGAACTTGGAGAAGGAACATGTTCGAGCATTTCAAGACAAGTAATTACATCAAATTGGCCTTGATGTTTTTCGGCAAATTCTTCAACGGTAGTGACTTGGTAATTAATTTCTAGTTGTGAGATTTGAGCATGTTGTTTTGCTGCTTCAATTGCATTAGGCGCCATATCAATAGCTGTCACATATGCATGTCTTTGTGCTAGCCCTTCAGAAATAATACCGCCACCACAGCCGATATCGAGTGCTTTTTTACTTGTTAAATCGACATAATTTTCGATAAACTCAAAACGTGTAGGATTAATATCGTGAAGAGTTTTCAATGGGCCGTTGAGGTCCCACCACTCTTGTGTATTAAATTTTTCGATCTCTTCATGCGATACATTTTGTGCCATAGATTGTGTTCCTTTTCTACATATTTTGTAAAAGAGGGAGTCATAACTCCCTCTTTTTTATTTAACGTAATTGAAATATTATTGGCTTATGAGGTTATTTTTTGTGTCGTTTACAGAGGTGTTAATTTTCTCGATGAATTCTTTAGGGATAAAACCAGAAAGAGTTTTTGCCCACGATGTTGCGATACCACTCATTTTAGCATTTTCCCAATATGGGGTGCTTTTTAACGGCGATTCAATGACAAATAGCGAGATAATCGCAACGATAAACATTCCTCGTAGTAAGCCAAATATTGCACCAAGTAGACGGTCAGGCCATGAAATATTCATTCGGCGTAAAATAAAAGTAATTAACAAGTTTGCTAAGCCGAGAATAATTAAAAGACCAATAAAGGTGATTGCAAAACTAATCAAATCACCAAAAATTGAGGTGTCGCTATTAAGAATACTGACGCTATTACCAAATACTTTTGGTAAGAACACAGCAACGTCTTGATAGTAGAAAACAGCTCCCATAAATGCGAGAATCCATACTGCTAAAGAGAGCGCTTCTGAGATAAATCCTCTAAAGAATGCAACGATGGCAGAAATAGCAACGATTGCGATAATGACAGCATCAATAATTGTAGAAATATCCACGATAAAGTTCCTAAGTAATATCAATAATGACTACGGTAAATGGATCACCACAGGATTGAGGGATCCACCTTTTGTTTTAGATTGGACCTTTTCTGCTTCTTTTTTAGTTGCAAAAGGGCCAATTTGTACGCGATTAAGATTGTTTTCGCGTTGAATTCTAACGTTATATCCTTGTTTTTTATACTGATTTACTAATTTTTGTGCATTTTCAGCATTACCAAAAGCCCCTACTTGAACAAACCAATTTCCTGAAGCTGTGGTTGGTTTCGTCGTGTTTTTTATAGGCTTAGGGGATGTGGTAGTAGGTTTTTTTACTGTATTTTGTTGGCTATCAGCAATAAGTTCAAGTTTTGGTGGCGCTACGGCTGGTTTTGTTGTTGTAGCTGTTGTATCTGTTTTAGGTGTTGCTTGAGGTTTTTGTGCGGCAACCGGTACTTTAGGCTCCGTAGGTTTTGTTGCTGCTTTAGAGATTGACGGTTGATCATTCGCTGCGACAATTGGTGCAGTGCTCTTTGGTTGCTCTTGTTCAATATTTTGCCATAAAGATTCGCTAATAATCTCAATGTCTTTACCTGTGGGCATTGAACCATCATTCGGGATGGTTACTGTTCCGCTAGCTGCGCTACTTTCAAGTACTAATACGGGAGATCCATTACTAGGTGTTGTAGGTGTTTTTATAGGGGAATTAGATGTGGGGGAAGTCGATATAATTTCACCGCTTCTATCTGAAGGTTGTAATAATAAAATAGCAATAAGTGCAATGAGAGCTAAGATAAAAATTGCACCGATTGCACGCTGTAATGTTGATTTTGTTGTTTTAGACATATTGATTCTCTTTAAACCAGTTGAGGCTATTCGCCATCATATGAAATGATCCAAATATGATAATAATATCATGAGTATTGGCGGATTCTAAGGCAAGTTGACAACCCTCTTCAATCGATGAAGCTTTTATTAATGGTTTTGCTAATCGAGGAGCAATTGTTTTTGCTAGTGATTCTGCTGACTGTCCACGTTCATCATCAATGATAGGGGCTATAATCCATCGATCAAAACTTTGACTTAAAACATCTGTAAGAGCTGAAGCATCCTTATCTTTTAACATTCCTAAGAGTGCGATAATTTTAGCATTAGGCTTCTCTTTTTGAATCTCTGCGATAAGTGATTTTAGCACGTTAGCACCTTGCGCATTGTGAGTGACATCAAGGTAGACATTTGGTGAATCTATGCGGGTAAGACCTTGAAAGCGGCCATCTAATTGAACAGATTTTAAACCATCTGCGATCTTGTTTTCATCTACATTGATACCAGCGAGATAAAGTGTTGTAATCGCTGTTGCAGCATTTTGGTATTGATGAAGACCTAAAAGGTTTGGTTTAGGAAGAGTGATTTCTTGTTGATCGCCAAATTGATATAAAAAATCACCATTTTCTATTAATGTATAGCGAAAATGATGTCCATTAATATAGACCGGTGCATTTTTAGAGAGTGCTTTTTCGATCAGAACGTGACTTGGCGCTTTTTCAGCGAGGACAACTTGTGATTGTTTCTTAATAATTCCCGCTTTTTCACCAGCAATTTCTTCGATTGTATGACCTAGAAGCGCTGTATGGTCGAGGCCAATGGGAGTGATCACGGCAATGTCTGCATCAATAATATTTGTTGCATCCAGCCTTCCGCCTAATCCAACTTCTAATATAGCAACATCAACTTTTTCGGATTTAAAGAGGATAAATGCTGCAAGCGTTGCAAATTCAAAATAGGTAAGCGTTACATCACCACGGGCATTTTCAATTGTCTCAAATGCATTAATCAATTGCTCATCTGTTACTTCTTTTAAATTTATGCGAATACGTTCATTGAATTGATAAAGATGAGGAGAAGTGAAGAGTCCAACTTTATTTCCTTGAGCATGAAAAAGATTAGCGATCGTCGTTGATGTAGATCCTTTACCATTTGTTCCCGCAACAGTAATGACGAGTGGAGCGATCGGAGATAAATTTAAACGCTCGTATACCGAAATAATACGAGCGAGTTTGAAATCCATTGAAAGCGGATGAATGGCTTCTAAATAGGTGAGCCATGATTGTAAAGATCGTTTAGAAACCATAATTATCTCAAAGTAATATATTAAAAAATAGGAAGGCTACCGGAAAGGTAGCCCTCAGCAATTTGTTAATAAATTAATTAATCTCGTCGAGAGGTTGACCTTGATGCGTTAATTTCGCAAGTAGATTTGATATTTCATTACGAAGCTGACGACGATCAACAATCATATCGATAGCTCCTTTTTCAAGAAGGAATTCAGAACGCTGGAATCCTTCAGGCAGTTTTTCACGTACAGTCTGCTCAATAACCCGAGGGCCGGCAAATCCAATTAATGCGTGTGGTTCGGCGATATTTACATCTCCGAGCATTGCTAAACTTGCAGATACTCCCCCAAAAGTTGGGTCTGTTAGTACAGAGATAAATGGGATTTTTTCCTCATTTAATCGTGCAATACCCGCCGAAGTTTTGGCCATTTGCATAAGAGAGGTCAACCCCTCCTGCATTCTTGCGCCGCCACTTGTCATAAAGGTAATGAGTGGGCATTTGTTTTCAAGGCTGAAGTTTACAGCACGAATAAAACGTTCGCCAACTACTGATCCCATTGATCCGCCCATAAAATTGAAGTTAAAAGATGCCGCTGAAACAGTCATTCCTTTTAATGTTCCGTGCATTGCGATCAGAGCTTCAGTTTCTCCGGTTGATTTTTGTGCATCTGATAGACGATCTTTATAACGACGACTATCTCTAAAGTTTAAGAAGTCGACAGATTCAATCTCATTACCGATTTCAACTGCAGAATTTTCATCAAGGAATGAGAGAAGTCTAGTACGTGCATCGATGCGCATATGCGAGTTACATTTTGGACAGACTTCTAGGTTTGCCGTTAATTCTTGCTGATATAGAATGGCATCACAAGAACGGCATTTCGCCCATACACCTTCAGGCACTGTATTACTCTTTTTGGGAGTACGAATCATGGGGATTATGCGTTCAAACCAGTTCATTTAGTAATCATCCTTTTTCCAAAGTTTGTATCTGGAGTTCTCAATTCTTTTACGAAATTTTATTGTAAATAGATAAGGATTTTCTCATAAAAGCAGAAAATAGCCAACGAGGATTTTTTTATCAAAGAAAAGAGACGTCTATGGAGGTGTTTTATCTATTTAAAATCATTATGATAGATAGGAATTATAAAAGATGAGGCATAAAATTTATGATAATCATCTCTCGTCAATTGAATAACAATCAGCTATAATCAGTACGAAATTAGTTCTATTTTAAAGTTGGTATATAATAAGATGAGTTTTGACATTAAAGAGCTCTATCAAGAGATGATTCTTGATCATAATCGTAATCCTCGTAACTTCAGAATTATGGAACCTTATTCGCATCATGCAGAAGGTTCTAATCCGCTTTGTGGGGATCAAATCGAAGTATTTGTGAATATTGAAGATGGTGTTATCACTGATATCTCATTTCAGGGTGATGGCTGCGCTATTTCGACAGCCTCGAGTTCTATGATGACAGAGATAGTGAAAGGTAAGACTATTGAAGAGGCCGATGCACTTTTTAATCTTTTTCATGATGCGGTAATGCTTGATGGTGAAGATAGCGAGGGTTTAGGGAAGCTTCGTATATTAACGGGGGTTCGTGAGTATCCTGCACGTGTCAAATGTGCAACACTCGCTTGGCATGCGCTTCAAGCTGCGATTCATGAAAAGGATGAAGTTGTAAAAACTGAATAGAGTAACGATAGAATTACAAAAAGTTATGATAAATAAGGATCGCAACAGATGGAAATGAATCAAGACGAACCCAATTACCCACAAATCCTCTTCGGTGAAGGTGTGGATGCTAATGAAGTCCCTGACGGCCTCATTGAAAATATTATTGATGCAGTAAAAAAAGTTTATGACCCAGAAATTCCCGTAGATATTTTTGAGCTTGGGTTAATCTATGCAATCGAATTTTTAGAGCTTACAGAGAATAATATTCGTGTGCGTATCGATATGACGTTAACTGCTCCAGGCTGTCCTGTTGCTGGTGATATGCCTGGCTGGGTGTCAAATGCTGTTTACTCAATTCCTGAAATTAAGGAGTGTTTAGTTGATTTAGTGTGGGAACCATTTTGGACACCACAACGAATGTCACTTCGGGCTAAATTAGAATTAAATATGCTGTAAGCTTTATCTTGGCAGCTTGAGAAAATAATTAAGGGTTGCTCTTGCAACCCTTAATTATTTTCTATTAGCCTCATGTCTATTTGATGAGTAAATAGAATTATTCACGCGGACTCTTAATGACTATTTTTATTGTATGCTGACTTATCTTTGGATATTTTGAACTTTTGGAATTTGTGATTGTAAGTTGGCAATCCTTTCCGGTCCTGATGGGTGTGTTGATAAAAGAGTACTGCCGCTATTATTGCTGGCTTCACTCATTTTTTGCCATAGAGTGATAGCAGCATTAGGATCGTAGCCAGCTAGTGCCATGAGTTCTAGTCCTATCACATCTGCTTCACTCTCCATCGTTCGGGAGAAGGGGAGTGAAAAAGCAAGGTTACCTGCTTGTTGTAAAAGTGCATCGCCAGCGCTACCAAAGCCTAATATTTGTGAAACTGCTGATAGTCCAGAGCTTTTCAAAACTTCTTGAGAGACTTTTTCTCGGCTATGTTCACGAAGTACATGTGCCATTTCATGCCCAACGATTGCAGCGATTTCATCATCTGAAAGTTGTAATTGTTCAACGATACCACTATATACCACCATTTTGCCCCCGGGCATTGCAAAAGCATTTAGCTCATTACTTTTAATAACATTAATTTCCCAAGCAAAACTATTTGAGTCTGGACGAAAATTTTGGGTATGTGGTACTAACTTATTAAATACATTTTTTACTCGGCGAGCAGTTTGAGAGCTTTGGTCAATGACCCCTTTTGATTTTGCTTCTTGAATTATTCCCATGTATTGTTCTTTCGATTGCTGATTGAGTGTTTCAGCGGGAACGATTTGTAGTTGTGAGCGTTTTACGCCAGTAAGTCCCATTTGTGTAGTGCTAGAGCAAGCGTTTACACAAATAAGCAGAATTAAAAAAAGGAGATATTTTATATTTTTCATAATTCAAATAATTGGGTTTAGGGGTTATTAAAGTATAAAAACGTGTATTTTTACAATCATCTCAGATTATGAACTAGTTTTATCCTTATTTGAAACAGAATCTTACTATCTAAAATTGATAATTGGAGAGGAGTTGATATGGATCGCATGATGTTAACAGAGCGCTACCAAGCTGATGATGGATTTACTTTAATGGAATTATTAATTGTTCTAGCTTTGATTGCTGTTATGAGTTTAATTGCTGTACCTATCTATCAAGGTTATATCCAGCGAGCACGTATTACCGAAGGACTTACTTTGGCAAGTAGTGTACAGTTAGAGGCGGAAATTTATTATGCAATGAATGGGAAGTGGCCCTCTGTGAAGGATGCTCATAATGAGTTGAATTTACCAACATCCGATCAGTACTCTGGAAATAGTGTTGATTCCATACATTTATCAGGCAATCAAATTATTGTTACCTTTGGTGAAAATATTGAAGGGGAGAAAAGTGGAGAGAATGCGCAGTTGATTTTAGAGGGCGATGCTCAAAAACGAGGGGTTATTCGTTGGAAGTGTTATGGGAAAAACATCAAAATTGACGATTTACCGAAAGAATTGTGGGGGACTGATCATTGTGGCACATGGAGAGGCTGAAGAAAAACCTCGATGAGCTTTGATGTTATCGGCTTCACCGAGGTTTGCTGCAAAAAACGGCCTTTGGCACAAAATGCTAATTCATGTTAGTTTTTTGCGAAATGATTGGCATATTATTACAAGTGTTTAATAGGTGTTTAAACGTTTATTAAACACTACTTTCCAAGGATTCCAGTGTTCGGAGGTATTTAGCCTAAGATAGAACATCTTGAATGATTTCTATTTTAGTTCAACTTTCTGGAATCCTCGATATTATCTAGCTTTCAATAAAATCATATCAATTAAAGTTGAATGGTAGTTCGAACAGTACCATCCAACTTCCGTTCGATGTTACGGCACATTACGACCATGCCAAACGACTCTACCAATTGCACCAAAATCAGTTGGTTGATTGTTTAGATCTATCTCAAAAGGTCTATAGACATTATTGGTACTAGATACCTCAATTTTGTTACCTGGTAACTTTTGGATACGTTTAACGATGAGATCTCCATCGATTCTAATGACGTATATACCATTATTAAGGTACTTATCTGCTGTATTAATGAGAATGACATCTCCATCACTAATCTCACCTTCCATAGAATCACCTTTCACACCTATAACGATGAGATCCTTAGCGCATAAGCCAAGCACGTTATCAATCCAATACTTTCTGAAAGCCATCGAATGCATGTAGTTTTCTTGGCTTGCATCGCAGCCATGTCCAGCACTCGCTGAAACGTTATATCTAGGAATGAATACAAATTCATTAATATCAATGGGATTTCCTTGAGTGTTATAAACCTCTGTTTTGAAATCCACTGGTGCATCTTCCTGGCTTCCTTTACCCGTCGCTAACCATTCAACGCTCACATTATTATGTTTAGCTAATTTCAATATTACAGGAAGTGTTGGATTGCCACCTTTCAGTAATCTCTGCACTCCAGAGATAGAAATACCTGCACTTTCAGCTAAAGAAGTAATCGTACTATGCTTTCGAGCTAAATAATTCAATCTCTCAGTAAAACCAGCACTTGTTAGTTCATATTCACTTGAAAGTTCATCTTTTAAACTTTCAAGTTCATCGTTTTCTTTAAAGTTAGCTTTATTCATCCTTTAAATCCTTGTTTTTCAATATATATGATCATTTGAGTTTTATGAATGAGCCTTATTAACTTTAAAGTTCAATATATCGTCAACTTTAAAGTTGACAGTCTTAACTTTTAAGTTAAAATAGTTAATGTCAATTACACATTCTAATAACTCAAATGAGGCAAGTATGATTCTACAGCTAAACAATAAAACTGTCCAAGATATGCATCCAGAAGATATTAAAGCGGCAATAAAAAAAGCTGGTTATACAATGACAAAACTCGCCAATCTGCATGGTATTAAGTATGGAAGCACATTAAATCAAGTTTTTGTAAATCCTAATTATCCAAAGGCTGAGCGAATTATTTCCGAAGCAATTGGTATTCCTGTTGAAGAAATTTGGCCTTCTCGAGCAAATGAAAGACTTAAAAGAGAAGAAAGCAGATCTTAATTTGAGGCGATGATATGGAAACTAAAAAGTTTTACTCTATTCAAGAGTTATATTCCATGAACTTAGAAGAGTTCCCGTTAACTGTACAAGGGATACTTTATAGGGCTGAAAATGAAGGTTGGAATAAAAGAAAAAGACAAGGTCGAGGCGGTGGTTATGAATACGAAGTCTCGTCCATGTCCCCAGATACTCAACAACAGATCCGCGAATACGAAATTGCGAACCTGGTTATTGAACCGCGTCATGCAAAAGTTAAATCTCTAACGATTCCGGAATCTAAAGAATTAGATCAGCTTACAACTGAGCAGAGAGAGATTGCCGATGCGCGTCTCTATCTTGTTGCAGCTGTTGCGGAGCTTGAAAAAACAACGACTCGTTTAAACGCTGTTAAAACGATTGTTAAACAAGCGAAAGCGGGAGAGTTAGAACCTTCATTACAAGAAGCTGCTTACTTAGCGAATGCTCGCCGGCAGAAAGGCCGTGTAATCTCCGAACGCTCTTTGATGCGTTATGTATTAACCGCAGTTAAATGCGAAACACCTGCCGAAAGAGTGCAAGCACTTGCACCAGGTCAACCAAAAGCGAAACCTTTGAAATCAATTCCCTGGTTACCGCTCTTCTTGAAGATCTACCAAGTGCCTTCAGGAATCAGTATTGAAGAGGCTTATGTGGAGTTTGTCAATATCTGCATTGCTCAGAAGAAAGAGTATCCCACGATTCATCAAGTGCGCTATGCATTGCGCCGTATGAGTGAGATCGATCGTGAAAAAGGTCGTGTGACTGGATCAGATCGTAAAGCGGTATTGCCATATGTGAAGCGCAATTGGGAAGTATTGGGGTTGAATGGTGCTTGGGTTGGAGATGGTACTTCGATGAAACTCAAAGTACAACATCCCGATCATGGTCGACCCTTTATCCCTGAGCTTACGATGATTATCGATGCAGCGAATCGTTACATTGTCGGTTGGTCGGTATCGCTTGCTGAGAATACTTTAGCGGTTGCAGATGCATTCCGCCACGGTGTTGAGAAGCATGGCCTTCCGCTTATCTACTACTCAGATAATGGTGGTGGTCAGACAGCCAAGCATTTAGATCACGATGTGACCGGTATCTTTGCTCGGTTAGGTGTTGAGCATAAGACGGGTATCCCCGGGAATCCACAGGGTCGAGGAATCATTGAGCGCTTAAATAGAACCGTGGCACAACGTATAGCAAGACAGTTCCCAACTTACTTCGGCGGTAATTCAGATCGTGAGTCTGTTCGTAAGATGTTAGTTGCTGTTGATAGTGCTTCAAATGCGGTTGCTAAAGGCAAAGAGCTTACCACGCAACAAGAAACAACGGTAAACAAGATTCCTTCGTGGCAGCAGTTTATTGACATGTGCCAGGCTGGTATCGACTGGTACAACAATGAACATATTCATAGAGAGCTTGGAACGACACCTGCCGAAGCTCGTAAGAAACAGCTTGAAACAGCTGAAGTTGATTATCTAACAGATGCGGAGATACGCGATCTCTTTAGGCCAAGTGAGATCCGTACCGTTCAGCGTGGTTGGGTATCGCTCTACAACAACCAATACTTTTCGATGGATCTTGCACCGTATAACGGCTTAGAAGTCCAAGTGAGCTTCGATATTCACGATGCTTCGAGCGTCATTATCAGAGATATGGATGGACGCTTTATCTGTGAGGCCGAGTTTGATGGTAATAAGCGCGATGCCTTCCCGAAAGCATATGTGGAAGAAGTTCGTGAGAGACGCCGTAAGAATCGTCTCCGCACGCTCCAGAAACGTATGGAAGAGGTGGACGCAGAAGCACGCGGAACGATTGATCACCAACCTGATTTTGGCAACTTCATCGAGATACCCAAAGAAGAGAAAGAACCTGTCTTCTTGTTCGAATCAGAACGTGAAGAGTTTGAATTAAAAAAAAAGAAAGCCTAGGAGTTAAACATGATTAATGAATTAAAAGCCTATATGCAAGAGCATAAACTCAGTCAACGCCAAGTATCTGCACAACTCGATGTTTCAACAAGTGTCATCAATCAATACCTCAAAGGTAACTATCCTGGTGATGTCAAAAAGCTTGAAAGTAGTATCAGAGCATTACTGCAACGTGTTGAAGAGAAAGTATTAGATCGTCATACCTTTCCTTACGTGGCAACGCCTAAATCTCGCCGAGCTTTGGATGTGATTCGCTATGCGCATCTTGAGAATGATATCTCTCTGATAACGGGTGCGGCAGGACTCGGTAAGACTCAAACACTCAAAGAGTATGTACGACAAGAGAAGAACGTGATCTTTATCGAGACTGAGCCGACTTATACCGCGAAAGTCTTACTTCGCGAGATCTGTATCCGATTGAATTTATCAGAAAAGGGATCTCTACACGATATGAGCCAAGCGATTATCGAGCGCCTCAAAGGTACTGGTCGCTTAATCATTATTGATGAAGCGGAATATCTCCCGTACCGCGCGCTTGAGACATTACGCCGTATCCACGATAAGGCTGGCGTGGGATTAGTGCTTGCAGGTCTTCCAAGATTATTAATGAATATGCGTGGCCGTAATAGTGAACATGCTCAGCTTTATAGCCGTGTTGGTTTTCACTACTCAATGGGTGATCGCTTAGAGAAAGAAGATATCTATGCACTGGCGGAAGCAACGCTCAACACAGATTCATTTAATGAACTTTTATTTGAAAAATGCGGTGCTAATGCCCGCCGTCTCAATAAGTTACTCCGTGGTGCGATCCGTACAGCTGAAATCAATGATCGTCCCATTGATCAAAACATCATTAACCAATTTTCTGAAATGCTTGTGCATTAATAAGGAGCTAATTATGTCTAAATCAACTCAACACTTTTTGAATGAAACAAAGAATCTCTTTTCTACACTGCACAGACTTGAATCTGCCGGAATCTCTGTGATTGATATTGCTTTCCATAACCGTGAAATTCATATCGAACGCCCAACGACTGAACAGATGATGCAGCTACGTTACGGCGTAGCCCATCGTGATGACTTACGTAATGAGAATTTTATCTCGATGAATCATTTTAAGATTTTTTGGAAGAAGCCTGCTGAAGTTAGACAAATTAAATCTAATCGTAAATTGTGGGGGTGGGTATGAGTACTTATATTCGTCATGAACATGATGAGTTTACACGTGAATTGAATGCCATCTGTGATGTGCTTCCTAAATTTCGCATGATTGCCAATCAAATCCAGAAAATCGAGAAAGTGTCAGGTGGCTATCATTTATATAGTGAAGATGCAAAGGTGGCATCCGTCACAATGAAAACATTAGCCGATTATTCAGGACATCGGAGGTAAGCCATGTTTGCAGTCTTTAAAAGAAATAGTGACCGTAACCAACCAGTAAGTCCGATCTATGCAAACTTCAGTACCGCTTTAGAATATAAGCTCTACTTAAGTCCTAAAACGCAAGATCATCATGTAGTAAAACAGATGTGCGGCAATGCCGGTTGGTGTGACTGTGAGAAAGCTTGTGTGATCTGCGGTACTGTTTCGCATAAGCTTCTCTGCTCAATGCCTTGCTATGAAATTTACAAGGAGGAAGGACGATGAATAAAGTAGATCGTAATAAGCGCATAGCTCGGATCAAGATTATGCAGAGCAAGATCTTAGGACTCTCTGATCGAGATAATTATGAAGCGTTTCTCTATCGCTTAACTCAGAAGCGCTCAACAACTGAGATGACCAAAGATGAACAGCTATTAGTAATCAAAGAGATGGATAAGCTAATGTTCCAAGAGAATGACCGCGCTAGAAAAGCATTAAAGCCGATGTTCCGTAAACTCTATGCGATTCTCAAGGAGCAAAATCTTACGTGGAATTATATCAACGGTATGGCGAAGCAGATGTTTGGGGTAGATCGAGCAAATTGGCTCTCACATGATCAGCTTCATCGATTAGTTGCAGCACTTCAAACGCACGCAAACCGGAAGAACAACAGGAAGGAGATCTAAGATGGAACGATTAAAGTTACTACCGCGAACGACCCAGATGATTATCGACACGATAGGTATCAAATTAACTTTAGAGTTAGTGAGAGAATTTGGCGGTTCAAGCTTTGCAGTACCTTCAGAGCACTTAAGCGGATCTGTTTATCAAGCTTTAAACCCTATCCTCGGTAAACAAACAAGGCCTCTAATGGAGGCTTTCCGAGGGCAAGATCTCATTATTCCCAGTGATCTTGATGAGATTGAATCTGCTTATTTAGAACGCTTAACCCAGAGTGAGCAGTTCTATGATGAGATCAGCAAGTATAGCGAGATCTTACCGGAGTCAGCAAAAGAGTTAGTGGAAGTGATCGGGATGAAAAACGCGATTGAAGTCATTAAGAAGTACGGTGGCAATACGATGCTCATCACGAACGCGAAAGATAGTTACGCTTACCAAGATCTGCTCTCCATATTAGATAAATCTACGGTTGAGAAAATCGTACAACACTATCAAGGCACCAGACTCTATATCCCCCGCTGTTTTGATGCGATGGTTAAAATCCGCAATGTGGAGTTTTGGAAAGCCGTTGAGAAGTTAATTATCGATCTCGGTATCAGCCAAGAGAGAGCGATTTTTCTACTTGGCCCACGCTTTGGAATCACATATCGGCAGGCATTCAATATCAAAAAAGAGATGAATGCAGAACGGGAAGCTAACAGACAACAAGCATTGATTTAAGGAGAAATATCTATGAAGTTTGAGGTTGAGTTTATGTGGTTGGCTGGTATTGATAATACTCAGGCTAAGTCAAATAAGCAGATACAGGTAAAGTTGGAACGTATGTTTGAGGATGACACTTTAAATTGTGGTATTGAAGAATACGGCGCATGTGGGGAGTTAATTTTCTATAGCAGTGATACAACACTTAGCGAAAAAGGCACTATGAGATTTAAGACTCTGCAAGATGCAGAAAAAGCAATTAAAGAAATGAAGAAGATTAATAGATTTTATGGGATTAAAAGAAAATACTGAAACCTAACACCCTAAACCACTTTTAGCTAAACGATACCATGAACCTCATCAATAACAGATGAGGTTTTTTTATGTCTAAAGAAAAGTATCCTGCGCAATTCCTTGCGTATACCAATATCATCATTGACCACTTAGAAGGCGGCTTTGTTAATCATCCATCCGATCCTGGCGGTGCGACCAATTATGGTATTACTGAGCGTGTTGCCCGAGCCAATGGTTATACCGGCCATATGCGTGATCTCCCTCGTGATACTGCTATCGCTATCTATTTCAAAGATTATTGGGATGGCAAACTGATGAATCACATTAAGAATCATGTGGCATTCCATCTCTATGATTGCTCTATCAATTCTGGCTATTCCCATGCGATTAAACTTCTACAGCGTGCCATTGGTGTTGCTGAAGATGGTTTGATTGGTGCCAATACGATCAATGCAATTAGTCGTTATAGCGAAAGTGAGCTAATCCTCCGTTTCAACATTGTACGTATGCACTTCTACGGCACTTTAAAGCACTTCAACACATTTGGCCGCGGATGGATGAATCGCTTATTGCTCTTATCAAATATCAACTGGAAATTGGAGACCAATAAATATGAATAAGATTATTAATACTGTTGCCCTGATCTTTGTGATTACTGTGCTTGCTGCTTGCCAACCTGCGATTTATGAAAAGCCTGGCAATGAAGATGTCTTCTCTTGTGATACGTGGGAGCCTGAAATCGCACACCCTGATGATAGTCGCCAAGAGCTATACGATAAATTATCAAGAAATACTGCAATGCAACGTTTATGCGAATAATCAGGAGGAAGGGATGAAGAATCTATTACGCGAGATTATGAGCAACGATGATGGACGTTATAGCACAACGAATTTTATCCAAGTGATCTCTATCATCGTACTAGCTGTAGGTTTTATCTATGCAGTGATTACACAGAATGCGATTGCTTCAGAGATCGCACTTTTCTTAGCGGGTATCGCTGTAGCAACGCCGGCATCAAAAGGATGGATTACAAATAGACGTGGTGAGAATAATGAACACGATTAGCTTTATCTCAATGGTCACGGTTATCGCTAGTTTAACGGTTGCTATCTTCTATCAAGTGAAGTTTAACCAGCGTTTAAACCGTGAATTAAAAGCCGTTAAACGCGAAAGAGATGATCTCATACTTGGATTTAAAAGGATGCAACAAAATGCGAAAAAATATGAAGTTATTCAACGGGATGCTTTTGATAGTGACATCAATGATCTTCTTAAACGCATGCGCGAGCGAGGTGAGGTATATCCCAAGTAATCTTGGATTATGCTTCTCTCCACCAAAGATGATTGTTTATGAAACTACAGAGCCAGCTCTAATTCGCAATGCGTATGAGGTCAATCGTTGGATTGATCTGATATGTGCGGAGGAGACTGATGGATAAGCAAAAATGCCAAGCATGTGGAAAAGATCTCTTCATCAACTTCTATAACGAAGAATCAGGAAATCTCTGTATATTCTGCTTTGTAAAGTCAAAGCACCCAGATAACAACAAGGAGGCATCCAATGACCTTTGAATTAGCTTTCAATATTGCGCTTGGTCTTATCTCTACGCTCTTTGGTTTTCTCATTAAGACCCATTCCGAGCGATTAAAAGAAGAGAGAGCCGACCTTGCAAAGCTTCGAGAAGATACACAGAAGGAATTAACACAGATCAAAGTGAACTATATCCAAAAAGCCGATTCACTTAGAAATTACGATCTGCTCTCAGATCAACTTACCAATATCACTAATAAGATCGATAAGCTTGCAGAAAAGCTCGATCAAAAAGTGGATAAATAATGTCGAAATAGGAGACCCCCATGAACCAGCACAATCGCGAAGTAACCGATAGAGAGGTATTAGCTCTCTTAATTGATATGAATCAGAAGCTCGACTCTCTTCATGAGAAGACAGATAAGATCGAGCAGAAAGCGATCACTAAAGGAGCGATTGCTGGCGGTGTCTCAGGTGGAATTGTTGCAGCCGGCATTGCAATTATTAAGTCTAAGTTTGGGCTCTAATATGGCACGGAAAAAGAATAACAGACAGAATTACTCACCCGGCGTTAGGAATGATGTTCGTAAATATTATGTCTTTGAACAGATGCCGTTAACGCAAGTAGCTGCAATGAAAGGCATGCCACCAGTTGCCACCTTGTATCGCTGGAAGCGTGAAGCCCTAGAGAAAGGTGATGATTGGGATAAGGTTCGTAATGCCCATCTAGTTGCCGGCAAAGGTGCGGATAATGTGGCAAGTATCGGCCTTACCTCTCTGATGATTCTTTTAAAGTCTACGATTGATCGCGTCAATGCTACCGATGAAGAAGGTAATCCGCTTTTAGATCCGCTCGATGCCACCAAAGCAATTGCCTCATTGACAGATTCGCTTCATAAAGTCACCGCAGCATCACGGAGAATGTTGCCGGAGGTCTCTGAATTGGTGGTCGCGATGAATGTTATCCAAGACTTTGGTCAATTTTTACAAGATAAGCACAAAGATCTATTGCCGGCATTTGTCGATGTGTTGACAGATTTCGGATATGAGATTCAACAGAAGTATGGGAATAAATAGATTATGCGGAAAGATGATTTCTTAAAAGAGATTCAAGAACTTGCCATAGCCCTTAAAGAGCGAATCGAGGCTGAAGTCGACGGCTTTGATCTCGATCCCATCGCTCGTAAAGAGCGTATTGATGCGGTTAATGATCCAGTGACCGGTTATGAATTCTTTGTGAATAACTACTTTCCGCACTATATCCGCCATCCCTCCAAATCCCGTTTGCATGCGGCACTCTTTAAGCTATTGCCGGGAATGGTTAATAGTGATGAACCGCAACATTTAGCCATTGCAGCACCTCGTGGTGAAGCGAAATCCACAATGGTGACTCAGCTCTTTTCGCTCTGGAACATCATTACCAATCGTAAGAAGTTTATTGTGATTGTAATGGATAGTATCGATCAAGCCTATCCTATGTTAGAAGCAATCAAAGCGGAGCTTGAGTTTAACCCCCGTTTAAAGAGTGACTTCCCTGATGAATTTGGCAAAGGCCGAGTTTGGCAAGTCGGTACTATTGTTACCGCAAAAGGTACTAAGATCCAAGTTGCTGGATCGGGTAAAAGGTTGCGTGGTTTACGTCATGGTGCTTATCGTCCCGACCTCGTTATTGGTGATGATCTTGAAAATGATGAGAATGTGGCTTCCAAAGAGCAACGGGATAAGCTCCACTCTTGGTTTAATAAAACCCTAATGCCGCTTGGAGAGGTAGGTGGCAAGATCGATTTCGTGATCATCGGTACAATTCTCCATTATGATTCACTTTTAAATCGTCTACTCTCAAACCATTTCTGGAAATCTTATCGCTTTAAATCCCTGATTGAGTGGCCAAACAATATGAGCCTCTGGGATAAGTGGGAAGAGATCTATCGCAATGAGGGAGAAGCGCCGGCAAAAGCCTTCTATGAAGCACGTTATGAAGAGATGAATGATGGTGCTGTATTATCCTGGCCTGCCAGAACTCTCTTAAGCTTAATGATTATTCGAGCGCGTGACGGGCATGATACTTTTGACTCCGAGCAACAGAATGATCCGGTAAGTAGTGAACACGCCTTATTTAATGATGCAATTCACTATTGGAACGACTTGCCGGATGGGCTTGTCTATTTCGCTTCTTGTGATCCCTCCCTTGGTAAAGAAGGCCGGCGTAAAGACCCCAGTGCTATTTTGGTGGGAGGTTATGATCGTGAAACTGGTAAGCTCTACGTTGTTGAAGCAGAAATTAAGAAGCGCCTGCCAGATCGCATCATCATGGATGTGATTGAGATGCAAAAGCGTAGAAGACAGATCATTGCGTGGTCTTTTGAAACTGTGCAGTTCCAAGAGTTTTTAATGACAGAGTTAGTAAAAGCGGCCGCAAAGCAACATATTCACGTGCCGGCAGTACCCATTAAGCCAACGACAGATAAGATGCTGAGAATCGAAAGCCTTCAGCCACATATGAAAAACGGCTTTATATTACTTCACCCGAGCCAGACAACCCTTATTACACAATTAAAACACTTCCCGATGGCAGATCATGACGATGGCCCCGATGCCCTTCATATGCTTTGGGAGATCGCCCGTAAACGATCGCAGATTTATGAGTTTGAATCTATTGAAAATGGACACATGATTGACTTAGATGATGATAATTCTTTTTTTAATAGGTAAAACAATTGATTATAAAATTATCATCCCCATGATCAAGTTCTAGTTAATTATTTTATAAGGATTGATATGACTTTTTCTTTTTATGATAAAAATGGGCGAGCATATGCTTATAGTGATGATGGGGTTCATATTTATACCTATGTAGGCAAGCCAATCGGATATATTCATGATGAATCTATTTATTCTATTTCAGGGAAACATATTGGTTATTTTAATAAAGGAAGTTTACTTGATGCAAATGGTAATACTTTATTGTTTACCGAAAAATCATCTAGTGGTCCATTAAAGCCAATTAGGCAACTTAAACCTATAAAGGGAATTAAACAAATTATGCCAATAAAAGGAATAAGACAAATTAGACCTATTAAACCAATAACTTCTTTAGGGTGGTCAAGTCAGACTCCTGAAAGTATATTTGAATAATACCCACTGAAATCCCTTACCCTCACACAGTGAACTGAAGAGCCTACATTGCGGTAATGTAGGCTTTTTTTATAGAAATAGCTCGTAAACGATCGCAGATCTACGATTTTGAAACAGTACCAGATCGAATTGATCCAGATGATGATAATGCTTGTTTTAGTCGTTAAGTCAAAATTATTACTAATAACATTGATTTTATAATTTTTATCCCCATATTAAAAAATCTATTTAATTGTTTTTATGGAGGAGTTATTAATATGAATGATATTGATTTTTATATAACAGGTGTTTCTTACGATAAAAATAATATTATTGACAAAGTAGAAATGAGGTTACGTCTATTCCCAATTACAGGAAAAAGTCAAGTTGAAGACCCTAGAATTGTCTCAAGAAATTTTATCTATGATTTGTTAAGAACTGAAAAACTGGTTATTTATACAGCTACTATCAAAGATAGAAAGTGGAGAAAAGGAGATGAAGTAGTTATTTATGGTGATAAATATATCACTACAGCAGGAAATAGAGTTACTAGAGATAATCTTGAAAACTTACCAGAATTAAAATAAAAGGAATATTATGACTAAAAGACTTACTAGACGCTATGAAATGGTTGATACAAAGGCCTTAGAAGATGCTTTAACCGTTATTGTTAGCAATATTGAAAATTCTTTGTTAGCACATGGTGCTGAGCCGGGAAAAGATTACACTTATATGGATTTATATAAGCTAGCTATGGAGTACTTAATTGCTATAAAACAAGATCCTGAATGTAAGATGGCGACAGAATATACTTTAGGATAACCCCTGAACCCCATCACCCACTCAAAGGTGATTGAAGAGCCTACATTACCGCTAATGTAGGCTTTTTTTGTGGGGAGAATAATGAACATCTTTAAACGAGGTTTAAACGCACTTTCAAGTGCTGTTAAAGCAGCATTAAAACCAAATAAAACACAGGTGGATGATCTCGATCGGGATCAGATGCCAACATATTATGAGAGCAATGCGCGGACGATAACGCCGGTACAGTTAAAACGCTTACTGGATGATGCGGATAAGGGCGATATCAGCGCGATGCATGCTTTATTCTTTGAAATGGAAGAGCAAGATGGACATATCTTTGCCGAGATGCAAAAGCGCCGGAATGCGATTCTCACTTTAGAATGGAGCATTAAAAGCGTTAAGAATCCAACGCCGGCAGAAGAGAAGCAAGCTGAATTCATTCGCGATTATTTGGAGAATATCTCTAATATTGATTCTTTACTACTCGATCTCTCAGATGGAATCGGTGCCGGATTCTCTGCGATTGCGATGACGTGGGATTATTCAGATGGGAAACTGCTACCCTATAAGTTCGATTGGGAACCGCAATCCCATTTTAAATATGATATCCAAACTAACGAATTTCGCCTCCTAACGCCGGGTAACTTCGAGGGGGAAGCTTTATGGCCAGATACGTGGATTATCCACCGGCACAAAGTAAAGTCCGGTGCTCAAGCACGTTCCGGCCTCTTTAGAGTGTTAGCTTGGATATTTGCGCTGAAGAATTTCTCAGTCTTAGACTTTGCTGAGTTCTTAGAGCTCTATGGGCTTCCAATTCGTATCGGTAAATACCCTGAAGGGACGACTCAAGCGAACCGCCGTATCCTCTTAAATGCGCTTGCATCCATTGGCCACAATGCCGCCGGGATTATGCCCGAGTCAATGAATGTTGAATTAATCAATGCGGCTCTCGGATCAGAAGATCCTTATCTTGCCATGATTGAGCTTTGTGAAAAGTGGATTTCAAAAATCATTCTCGGTGGAACACTCACAAGCCAAGCAGATGGTAAAACATCAACTAATGCGCTTGGTAATGTTCACAATGAAGTGCGCCACGATATTTTAATCAGTGATGCTAAGCAGATTGCGCAGACAATCACTATGCAACTCATTGGCCCGGTATTACAGAAGAATTTTTCTGATGTGAATCTTAATCGATTGCCATACTTTGAATTTGATACGCGGGAGAAGAAAGATCTTTCGCTTGTTGTGCAAACATTCGATCAAGCCCGAAATATTGCACCAATAAAAGCCGATGAATTTTACGAGCAGACGGGGTTTAGTAAGCCTTCAGAAGATGATGAGGTATTGCAAGCAAGTCATACCGCACCAGCATCGCCTTTCTTTATGAGTCAGCAACCTCCTAATAATGCTCTTCTTCATACATATTTGCCCGGGAACCAAAAATGCTCTTGCTGTTCAACTCATACCGTTGCCCTCAGCCAGAATCCTCCTCTGGATGATGAGGCAACCAGTGCAATCGAATCACAAGAGGAACTTGATACCGCAGTCCGTGGCTTACCAAGCAAATATACGCAGAGCTATGATTCTGTTGTTCGTAAAGCGGTAGCAAAGCTGAAAGAAGCAAAGAGCTATGAAGAAGCGGAGGCGATGCTTGAAACGATGATGGAAGAGATGAACAAAGATACCCAATTTAATGAAGCGATGAGCCAGGCTTTGTTGGTGGCAGATATCGCCGGGATCTTAAGTGTCGATGAAGAGAGTGAGATCAGTCATGAGTAAAAGAATTAATCTCGGGTTTGCGCTCAACCTCCCAAACCAGCGCGCGATTGATTTCTTTACAAGAAAGAAGGTTTTGCCCTCTGATGAGATGGCCGCTCTTGGCGAAAGTATGCATGCCAAAGCATTTACATTGAAGAATATTAACAATATTAATCTGCTCCAAGATTTTAAAGATAGTCTTGATGAGGCGATTAAAAATGGCAAAGGCTTTAATGCCTGGCGTGATGATATTCTCAATCAAACCAAAAAGCGTGGCTGGATTAACGATGGTGATGTTGTGAATCCGGCCACTGGCGAGATTCTAGCCCCTCATCGCATCGGTACGATCTTCAATACCAATATGAGTTCAGCCTATCAGACGGCGCGTTATCAAAGACAGATCGATAATGCGATGGCTATGCCGTACTGGGAATATGTGGCCGTCAATGATGATAAGACAAGAGCAAGTCATGCTGCACTCAATGGTGTAATTAAACGCTATGATGATCCCTTTTGGCAGACCTTTTATCCGCCAATTGATTATCGTTGCCGTTGTACCGTAATCGCACGTTCAGAGTATTACGCACAAAAGCGCGGGATTGAAACAAATAGTGCTGAAGTACATGAAGATAAAGAAGGTCGCCAATATTTCGATCGCGCAGGCACGAGAGTCTACCCTGGCAAAGACTTTGGCTATAACGTTCACCGCCACGGCTATCGGCCAAACTTAGATCAATATGATCCTAAGATTGCGAACCAGTTCGCGGTTCAAGAGATGAGTGGCCCAGAGTTTAAGCTTCAATATCAGCGATTAGAGAAAGAGTATCTGGAGGAGCGGAAACGTTTAGGATTACGCGATAATGAAAAGATCGATCGCGCTACATTCAATAAGATTAGAAATCGCCGGCGCTCTCAGCTTAATTTTACGGCTGGCGTTATTGAGGATGATTTAGCCCTACCGAGTAAAACGGTTCTATTATCTGATGATCTTCTACTGAAGCAATTTAATGATCATCTTAAAGATGAGTTTCTAACTGTAGATACATACTCGCTATTACCTTCACTCTTTAATAAGCCTGAATATATATTAGAGAGAGAAGGTAAAAAGATCTTTGTAAAAAAAGAGGGGCAACAGTGGTTGCATGCGATTGTGAAGACAACTTCTCTTAAAACACTCAATCTGGAATCGATCTACTTTATTGCTGATGATCTGTTTCAAAGAGAGCTAAAGAATGCAGTCGTGTTAAAAGGCATTTAAAAAGTATTTAAGAGGTAATCAAAATGATTGATATCCAATTCACTATTGATTCTAAAGAGTTACAAAACCAGTTAGATCAATTAGCCGAGCGCTGTACTCAGCGCCAACCGCTCATGAGACAGATTGCCGGAGTGATGGAAGCAGGTGTACAAGATAACTTTCGTGCCGGCGGTCGACCAAAGTGGGCTCCGGTTCGCCGAGGTGGTTTGCCTCTTACATTAACTGGGCATCTTGCCGGGAGTATCAGCTCTCTGTCAGATAATGATAGCGCCGTAGTGGGAACCAATGTTGTCTATGCAGGTATCCATAACTTTGGAGGTCAAACCAAACCCCATGTGATTCGTCCAAAGCATAAAAAGGCCTTAAAGTTTAATGGTCGTTATGTAAAGAAGGTTAATCACCCGGGATCTAAAATTCCAAAGCGTGAGTTCTTAGTTTTAACGGATAATGAAATTGAAGAAATCTCTCATACAATCTCAAAATATTTGGCAGGCGATTTATAGCCTCAAATTGCTTTGTAGATTCTTTTAATTGATATTCACTCGTCCAAAATTTATTAAACGTTTTTAAACGCTATTCTGAACGTTTTAAACACTATTTAAAAGCCAACTTTTCCCTTCTTCCCACTTTTCTCATTAAAAATGACTTTAAGAGCCCTTTTAGATCCCTGAAAGGGCTCACCCTTTTTTATCGCCTCGATAATTTTACATTGGGCTCCTCAGAGCAAGAAATTGGACACGAATTTCCGATCAATCTTATAGAGGATGTTATGAATGAATAAGTTTCGAGAAAAATGGGCGCTCACAAAAGGCGCCAATCAACAATCTGATCAACCCGATCACAATATGGTGGCGCTAACGCTCACGATCGATAAAAACATTGATAGTGATGGCAATGGTGAGATCCAGATCTTCCCTGATGGCCGATTTTATGCAAAAGATGGTCGTCGTCCAGAAGGTTGGCAGTTAACTGCTGAGTTTGCCAATAAGCTCATTGAAGCAGCAAATGCCCAGAAAGATGACTATATGGTCGATTATGAGCATCAAACGATCTACGCCGCAAGCAATGGGCAACCTAATCCCGCCGCTGGATGGTTTAAAGAGCTCGAATACCGCGAAGGTGAAGGACTCTTTGCCAAAGTTAAGTGGAATGAAGCGGCAGCACAGCAGATCAAAAATGATGAGTATCGCTATATCTCTCCCTTCTTTGAATCTGATGAAGAAGGCAACATTCTCTCACTCTTTAATGTGGGATTAACGAATACGCCAGCCATTGATGGGATGGCAAAAGTGGTGGCGTTGAGTGAGCTTGTGCCGACTACCCGAAGCCGTAGTAGCTTCCTCGAACAGTTGAAGACACTGGTTGATAATGCTGAAGGCTTATCTGCTGATCAATTAGTCGGTGCAGTGAAAGAGATGGTCAATCAGGTGGACTGGTTAACGCAAAAGACATCTGAAACGCCGAAAGCAGATCCTGCTCCGAAAGAGCCAGAACCAACGGCAGAGCCACCTAAAGAGCCAGAAAAAAATGCAAAAGCTCCTACTGAAGCGCCTGATCCTGAAAAGTATGTACCTATTGAAGCTTTTAACGAAATCAGAGATCAACTTGCCGAGTTACAAAAAGCGCAAAACACCCAAGCACTCAATAGTGTTGTAGAAGAAGCGCTACAAACCGGCAAGCTCCTCCCATCTCAGAAAAACTGGGCTCTTAATCTCGGTACTAAAAATATCGACTTCCTCAAAGAGTATCTTGCAAATGCTCAACCTATCGTCCCCATCGGCAAAACCCAAAGCGGTGGCGCTCCTAATACTGATGCTTTAACAGCTGAGCAACAACGCTTAGAGAAGCTAACAGGCCTTTCATTCACTAATGCTAAATCCCGAGGAGAATAAGCATGGCTAAAAACAATATTCCCGAGATCCTGCGCGGTCTTAACACACTCTATCGCAAAGAGTTTGCGCGTATCTTAGAGACTACCCCGACGCTTTACCAGAAACTTGCGATGGTCATCCCTTCTAACACTACATCTAATACCTACGGCTGGTTAGGTCGATTCCCGCGAATGCAGGAGTGGCTCGATGAGAGAACGATCGAAAAAATGGCAGCACAAGCGATGTTCTTAGTGAATCGCAAGTTCGAGGCAACGGTCGGTGTTCGTGCCGAAGATATCGAAGACGATAATATCGGGCTCTATACCGATATGATCCGTGAGATGGCGATGAGTGCTGCTGAGTTGCCCGATGAGCTGATTTTTGAAGCTCTTAAAAATGGCGAAACAGGTATCTGCTATGACGGCCAAGCCTTCTTTGATAAAGAGCATCCCGTTTATAAAAAAGTAGATCAGGAAGGTGATCCTGAATTTGTCTCCAATATTACAGAAGATGGCGATTCTGAGAATGCATTCTATCTGCTCGATACCACGCGCCATGTCAAACCACTGATCTACCAAAACCGCGTTAGCCCTGAATTCAATGTTCAGAACGATGCGGATAAATCAGATCGCGTCTTTATGAAAGATGAATACCTCTACGGTTCACGCGCACGTGGTGCCGCTGGATATGGTATGTGGCAGTTTGCACATAAAGTGAAAGCGGATCTGAGCAAAGATGCGGTGTTAGATGTTCGCGCGAAGATGCGTACTATCAAAGGCGATGGTGGCCGCATTATCAATGTGAATCCTAACATCCTCCTGGTTCATCCGAACGATGAGGCCAAAGCCCTAGAACTCTGCAATGCAGATGTAATCGCAGGCACGACTAACACCTTAAAAGGCTTATTAACGCCGATTGTTGCGCCATGGTTAGCCCTTTAATCCGTGGTTAACCACTCTTTAAACCCTGTTTAAACGTGGGTGCCTCCTGGTGAGGCATTCACAAATGGAGAGATCAAATGAGTAAAGATACCAAAACAGCAGAAACGCAAGATCTTGCAACCTTAGAAGCAGAAAACAAAGCCCTTCAAGCTGATCAAAAGAAGCTTGAGACAGCGCTTGAAACTGAAACAAAAGCCCATGAAGCAACTAAAAAAGCACTTGAAGTGGCAGAGAAAAAGTTACAAGAACTCGAAAGTGGCAAAACCAAAGATGGCTTAAATATTGTCTATCTACAAACTCCGGTAGGGATTAAGACACGCTTTAGAGCCGGTATCAAAGTCACCAATGAGCGAACCAGGTATGAAGTAAGCGATGAGGTACTTGCAGAGTTGCAGCAAGATAACGCAATTCTTATTTCACAATAATTGATAAGGAAAAGATCATGATTTCATACGCATCGATTGATGATTTAGTGAGACAGTTTGGAGAGCAAGAAGCGATTGAGTTATCGGATCGCGTGCGTGATGGCGTGATCAGTAATGAAGTTCTTCAGATCGCTTTAGATGATGCAACACACGAAATCAACGGTTATCTCGGGCGATATTCATTACCGTTTAAGAAGACGCCTCCTATTCTCAAACGGCACTGTGTGAATATCGCTCGCTTTTTCTTATGTGAAGCTTCTTATCTCATGATGAGTGAGAAGATTGTTGATGCATACGAGCGAGCAATTCGCTTCTTAGAACGAGTGGCCAATGGCGCAATTCCATTAATCGATGATGAGAGTGAGGAGGTAGCGGAAGATAGTGATCTAATTGCCTTCCAAAACCTCAACAACTCAGTCTTTAGCCGTCAAAATCGTTAGAGGAATCTTATGATTGAGCAGATTGAAAATCGGATTGTTGAACGCTTAAAAGAAGGCTTAGGTGAGATCGTTCGAGAAGTTAAATCCTACGGCGGTGAGCTTGATGGAGATGATCTCTTTAATACGATTCGTGCTATGCCCTCAATTTGGGTGACATATGCCGGCGCATCGATTGAAGCGCGATCTACTTCAAGAAGTCGCTACTTGGAAGAGCACCGCTTTGTTACGATGATTGCAGTCCAATCTGTTAGGTCAGAAGAGTCCGCGCGGAAAGGTGGCGCTTATAAGTATGAGATCGGCACTTATAACCTGATTAAAGCAGTTCGTTATCTTCTTACTAATCAGACATTAGACGGAATTGTCTATCGAGGATTAAGGCCTACCGGCATACGTTCTCTCTTCAATCATTACATTGTGCAACGCAATGCGCTCTCTGTCTTTGCCATTGAGTGGAGTGCGGTAGTTGATAACTCACAGCTCTTAGAAGATGGTGCCTATCCTGAAATTACCGATGATCCTAATCATAAGGATTACTGGTTTAACGAGTTCCGCCGTACAGCGCTGATCAAACCGCTGGAAGACCTGCATGAGATCAATGCGGAGATTAAAGATCCAACCTTTGATCCAGACTCAACCGCAAAAGTAGAAATGAAGCATATCACCCGTGATAGTGCGAATATCTTAGATATGTTGAAAGGAAAGAAAGATGAGTAAACCACTATTTGTAAAAGCCTCTCCCGGCTTAAAAGTCCCTTATGAGAACCGCGCCAATCGCTACATTACAGATACTGCCGTAGAAGTGCCAAATACGCTCTACTATCGCCGGCGTATCAGTGATGGTGATCTTATTGAGGTGCCAGAGCCTAAAGCAGTTCGCAAGACAACAAGCAAAACAGAAAAAGGAGATCAATAATGGCCAGTCCTAACGTTAGTTTTGAAACGATCCCAAGCTCAATCCGAGTGCCAGGGCGTTATATTGAGTTTAATACGAAGCTCGCAGTGCGTAATCTTCCAGTCAATCCACAGCACGTACTAATTGTCGCGCCTATGCTTGATTCAGGCACACAGAAGCCCCTTGAGGCAGTTATGGTCTTCTCTGATGTTGAAGCCGGTGAAAAGTTTGGCTACGGTTCTTGGGCGCATCTCATGGCGCAACAGGCGATCCGTAATAACCAATATATCAACCTCTCCATCATCGGTTTACCGGATGATCCTGCCGCCGTGAAAGCGGTTGGTAAGATTGAAATCGAAGGCTCTGCAACTCGAGAGGGACAGCTAATTCTCAATATTGGGAAAGAATCGCTTAAGATTGCAGCAACTCGTAGCGAAACCGCTAAGGAGTTAGCGGAACGATTAACCGCTGTGATTAATGCCAATGAATCAGTTTTAGTAACGGCTGAAGCGGAAGGTGCCGGTATTACATTGACTGCGAAAAATGGTGGAGAGATCGGTAATGAGATCTATATCGATGGCCAAAGCAATGCGCCCGGCGTGACATTAAAAGTCGGTAACATGGAGAATGGCCAAGGTAATGCCGATATCTCTGAAGCATTGGCAGAAGTGGCCGGTAAACGTTACCACATCTATGTGAGTGCTTTTTCTGATGATGAGAACTTAGGGCGCTTAAATGAGCATATCGAAGCAGTGTCTAATGCGATTGAGAAGCGCGGTGGAATCGGTGTTGCCGGTTGGAATGGCACATTGGCACAAGGTATTACCAAGGCAAGTAAACTCAATTCGGGACGCATGATTTTGCAGTGGTATAAAGGCTCGAAGATGGGTAATGCTCTGATTGCCGCTGGCTTTGCAGCAGTGATGGCTTCAGAAGAAGATCCAGCAAGACCGCTCAATACACTTGAGATTAAGGGCTTAGATATTACGCCGGAATCCGAGTGGCCAACCTTTTCGGAGTTTAACAATGCACTCTATAACGGTTTGTCACCACTACAGGTAGTCAATAACCGAGTTCAAATCATGCGCGCGATTACCACTTATACGAAGAATGCCACTGGAACAGATGATCCGGCGCTCTTAGATGTCACAACGATCAGAACGCTCGATTATACGCGTGATGCTTTAGATCAACGTTATGCGCTTAGATTCCCGCGCGAAAAGCTCTCTGATAAGACACCACCAAAGGTGCGCTCTGAAACTCTAGATGTCTTGATGAAGTTAGAAGACTTAGAGATCTTGGAGCAAGTGGAAGAGAATAAATCACTCTTAGTCGTAGAACGTGATCTCCAAGATGCCAACCGCCTAAACCTCATCATTCCGGCAGATGTGGTAAATGGTCTACATGTTTTAGCAGCAAGAATTGATCTTTACCTCTAAACCACTCTAATCACCATAATCACTATTAACCTCGATTAAACCCTGAAAGCCTACACCGATGTGTAGGCTTTTTTATTGCTTAAGATACGCATATGGACAGATTAATTGACCCGAGAACGGGAGACTACTATCAAGATCAGCGGATCGGAAACAGCTTAGAGAATGCTGTTTATGTTCGCCTTGAAACACCTAAGGGAACTTACTGGGCAGATCCCGAACTTGGATCATTGCTGCATACATTGCAGCGAGAAAAGAATGTGAGCCGTGTTCGCTTGTTAGCGATTCAATATGCAGAAGAGGCACTACAACCCATCTTAGATGAGGAACGTGCAAAAATCATCGATGTAGACGCAACTCAAGCGAACGGCTCCCTTTTACTACATATCACTGTTGTTGATATCGAAGGTAAGCGCAACAGTTTTAACCACCTTGTACCAATTATCTAAGGAGAGAATATGCCGTTAATGGTGCCGAGCTTTGATGAGATCAGAGAGATGATCCTCAACGACATCACTTCTCTCGATCAAAGTGCAGCGATTCATTCAGATAGTGACAATTATATTCGTGCTTCAAGCTTAGCCGCTCTTGCGGAAGGACTCTATGCCCATCACGCTTGGATTGCGCGACAGATCTTTGCTGATAGTGCTGATAGTGAATTTTTAGAAAAGCACGCATCAACACGTGCAATCTATCGTAAAAATGCCGTTAAAGCGGAAGGTATCGCAACAATCACGGGAGAAAAAGGCCGAAAGATTCCCGCTGGAACAGAGATCAAAGTAAATGATCGCTACTTTCTCACCCTTAGTGATACAACGCTAGAAAGCAATCAAGCAGAAATCAAGATCAGTGCTAAAGAGCCCGGCACAAAGAGCAACTTTGTAGAAGCCAATGGCCTCTTAACAGCAGCACCTGCCGGCATTCGTTCAGAATGTATTGTTAGCACGAAGGGAGGCACGGATATCGAGTCAGATGGTGATCTTTTAGCCCGATATCTTGAGATCCTAAGACGACCTCCAGCAGGTGGAAACCGCTACGACTATAAACGATGGGCGTTAGAAGTGCCCGGCGTGACCAATGCTTATGTCTATCCGCTTCGGCGTGGGCTTGGAACAGTGGATATCGCGATTACCTCGGGTGATGATCTGCCGAGTGAATCAGTGATTAACGCCTGCCAAGCATACATTGATGATGTAAGACCAGTAACAGCAAAGCACTCTTATGTAGTTGCTCCGCTCATTAAGCGCATTGATGTGGTTGTCGAAGTACAGCTGAAAGGGATTGCCTTAGATGATATTACCAAGACACTCAAAAGAGTTCTGGAAGACCACTTCTCCCGTATTGCGCCGGCGGAGACACTGATTATATCTCAAATTGAGGCTTTGATTAGTGACCAAGTAGGTGTCGTGGATAGAAAGCTCATTACACCAAGCCAAAATCTCACGCCAGATGCATTACTGATCGAATGGTATCGCTTAGGCTCAATTACAGTGAGAGAGATGAAATGAATAAGCACAATCATATCTACAGTGAAAAAGCTTATCTAGAGCGCTTACAGAGCCTTCTACCCCCTGTTTCATATGATCGCAACGGTGAGCAGATGGTGGCAACATTAACGGTTGAGGCTCGATTATTTAACCGTATCAATGCGCACAGCCAAAAGGTATTGAATGCGATCACACCGCATGATTCCAATGAACTAATCGCTGATTGGGAGCGACTACTCGGAATCCCAATCGATTTTGAAGAGAACTATCAGTTCCGCGTTAATCGAGTATTACAGAAGCTTGCTGAAGTCGGTGGTCTATCCATCCCATACTTCATCAATCTCGCTAAAAACCTTGGGTACGAGATCACAATCATCGAAGGAGATGATTATATCTTTCGCGCCGGTGAGAATCGCGTGGGTGACCGCATTGGACGATTAGATCAGATGTGGGTTTGGTATGTCCATCTCAAAAGTGACTACACAGAACAATACTACTTCCGAGCAGGTAGCGCACGTGCTGGCGAAAGACTCTTAACAATACGAGATCCGATCATTGAAGAGATCTTCAACGATCTAAAGCCCGCGCATACGCTCTGTATCTTCAACTATTCATAATCACTTAAACCCTGTTTAAACAGCATTAAAACGAGCTTTACAAGAGGAGTAACATGAAAAAAGAGTATCCTGATATTTTAAAGCTGGAAGGCGAAAAGTGGCACAATCCCGATCCAGCCACCGGCAAGCTAGGAACAAGAGTCCCGGCAGAATGGCTTCAAACCACAGAAGACTCTCTAAAATCACTCACATTAGAGATGCTAGAAGTCTTAAAATCGGCAGGAATCAATCCCAATGAGCTGAATAACACACAAGTAAGAGATGCGATTCAAAAGATGATACTCGCCAGAGTCATCAATTACAACGACATCCAAGGCCGACCAATCGTCAAAGACAGTCTCGGAGATGATCGTAATAATCCAGCATCTCAACGTATTGTGAACGATGTCAATCGTGCAGCAAACAATGCGCAAACGAGTGCGAATATTGCGAATGATAAAGCGAATGCGGCACAAACTACTGCAAACACAGCAGTAGCAAATGCTAAGACAGCACAAACGAGAGCGGATAGTGCGTATAACTTAGCTAGTAAAAAGCGAGATAAGACAGATAACAACTTTGACAATCCCGTAAAAATTCATCATACAGGCGGCGGGTATTCACGTCTTGAGTTAGTAGGTAATAAAGAATACTTGATGTTTGAGATTAAACCGGAAAATCAGGGCGCTCATTTTGTATTAAGAAACATAAACGATAACAGTAATATATCTGTCATTAATATACCCAGAAAGTTTGGAACTTTAGCCCTTACAAGCGACATATTCAAGAATACTATCTTAAAGTCTACAACTGGATGGTGGAAAGATGAAGCAACGGGATTCACTATCCAGTGGGGCATAGGCTATTCCGGTAATCCTGAATGGAGAAATTTCCCTATTTCTTTTAGTAATTCAGCTGTAGCTATGACAATTACAGACAGAGAAGGTTATTTGGCGGTCGGTTATAAAGAACTTTCTAAAACAGGCTTTAAAGTACAATCAACTACAACAATTGCATTCTCATATATCGCAATCGGTTATTAAAAAGGGGAAAAACAATGAAACAATTTTATCTATATTCAGCAACAACAAATTCATTCTACCCGGTATCTGCCCCGGCAGATTCGGTTCAGATTTCAGAAGAACAACACACTGAGATTTTCAACGGTCAATCTGAGGGTAAAGCGATTAAGCCCAACAAAGCGGGCTATCCGGTCAATGTTGAGCAGGGAAAACCTTACGAAGTTTGGGATCAAAAGACGGAATCTTGGATTGTTGATGATGAGCTTTATCAAGAGCATTTGAAAGAAGAAAAACAGCGTGAATTGCAACAGATGCATGATGATCTCGAAACACTAGAACGAGACATCTCTCGCTTAGAACGAATCAGAGATCGTAATGAAGATGAAGAATCCAAGCTTCAGCAGTTATATGATGAGTCAACACAGTTATATCGTGATATTCAAGCTATTGAAAATGATTAAAATAAGTAGGCCTCGATTAACGAGGCCTTTTTCTATTAAATAATTAGCAGGATTGATTACTATTTATCTCTTCTTGGACTTCATCTGAAAGACGGCGATTAATCTGTTTATAGTCTTTAAGTCTTTTTTTACTTTTAAAAACCAACTTTGGATTATCAGGTGATGATACCTCATTAAAATAATATTTTTCACTTACGAAGCTTCCTTCCGAAAAAGTATCAATCCCTAATTGATAGGTTTTATGTTCCTGTAAGAAGTCAGATGGTGATAATTTCTTGTCGTCAATGGTGATAATATCTCCCAACGGTCCCCAAGTGTTCTGAACTATATATGGTGAAACATTAAAACCCTCAGCATTAATGAGCATTGCATATTCATCATCAATAATGGCGTAAAGAATTGGTATATATGTATTTTTATCTTTGTGATTTACGATAATATATCTAGCCGCTAATACTCCCTCCTCTGAACATTTTGTAGGAAGCTGAAATAAGCGTAATTTGATTCGTAAATCAACTCCTGATTTTCTTAGGTAGTTACTATAAGTAACAATTAAGGCTATTGGTGCTAATGTTGCTGTAATAGATGAAATAGTGACATTAATTTTATTGGTATCTTCTGGTAGAAGGTGAGTAAACCAAACAATACAGAGCCAAGAGATAAAAATTACTAACATCAACAGGCTTAGAAAAAATATAGATCTGTTTTCTTTCAAAGTATCCCCTTTTAAATTAATTAACTTATTATTTTTCTGAAAATAATAACACATAAATTTCCTAATAATCATTAACCTCTTACTATACCTCCTTTATTTAAAGGGAGAAGTTATGTTGATAACCGAAAGATCGATAGAAGCTATCCAGGCAAAATTGAACGAGACAAAAGACCAACTCAATAAAGTGCTTAAAGAGATCCAGAGATTGGAAAAACGGCACAATTATGAGTTCAAATCGATATATGATTATGAGATCTATGATAAAGAATTGTTTGATCGGCTTTACTACTTGGAGCGTATTTGCGAAGCTTATCACAGGAAGTATATAGAGTTGTTATTGGAGGGAAATCATTAATGTTAGAACCTAAATTAAAAATATAATATATTGATGAGGCTATTATTTTTGGAGGGTTTATGAAAAGATTATTAATCACTCTTACGCTCTTAATGAGCATCACCATTGCATCTGATAACTCATTCCAAAAGCAATTGGATGAGTACAATGAGAAGAAAAATGAAGTCTACACTATATTAGTAACAGCCCAAGAGAAGTTAGCTACATCAACTCAAGTGCTAAATGATTATGAGAATGACGTAGATATGCAAAGTGCAATAGCACTGAGAAGAGAGCTTAATAAGTTAAGCAATCAATCTGATGAAATTATTGGTAGTCCTTTAGGATCTCCATTCGCTTCTTGTTACGCTACGATACAGATGTTATCTAACCAATATGGTGCGCGATTTGATATGGTTTATGATATCTATAATGCCCGTAAGAATGGTAAAGATGATATGGGGACACTCAATAAAATAGGTAGATTACATGAGACTTGGATGTCATATAGAGACCAGTACGATAAAAGCCTGCCTGCATGTTTGCGCGAAATCTTTGAAGGTCCTAAAGATGAATATAAAGGAGTAGTAATAACTCCTTCAAAGTAATATCACTGAAACACCGCATCATTAACAGCATTTAAACACTGTTTAAACTAGCCCTAATATCCATTTATTAGGGCTTTTTATATGTCTAAAAATCTTAAATATCATGTTGCGCTTACCGTTAAAGATCAAGCTACTAGTGGAATTAAAAAAGCAATGGCGGAGATGGAGCGTGGTGAAACGAAACGCGCTCAAAGTTATAAGCGCTTTTCCGATGCCCGGAGAAACTTAAGTATTCGCGCAGAAAGCGATATACAGCGCGAAATTAAACGAACAGAGGCATCATATAATCGTTTAGCGCGTGCAGGCTTCTCTAGTGCCAATGAACAGCGCCGGGCTTATCAAGCAATGACGAATCGTGTCCGGGAACTCAATGCAGAAATGGGTAAAACCAGTAAATTATCCGGTGCTTTTAATAATCTTGCCAGGATTGGTGGAGGAATTGCCGCCGGTGCTACAGTCGGTTATAACTTGGCCAAAGAGCCTGTCCGAAAAGTATTAGATTTTGATGATGCTGTTGCACATGCGGCCAATACAGCATTCTCGGATAGAGATAAAGATGGAAGGATAAAAGGTGCTGAAGAGATTAAAGATCTTGTATTTCAGACAATCCAACAAGGTGGTAGTAAAGAAGATGCTTTGGCCGGTATTAATAAAATGCTCTCTTTCGGTACGTTAAGTTATGGCGAAGTCGCCGAATTAATGCCAACGATTCAGAAAACAGCAGTCGCTACAAACTCATCAACTGAAGATATCTCGATGGTAGTTAATGCACTCATGCAGAGTATGAAACTAGCGATCGATGAGATCCCATTAGCACTTGATATGGCGTTGAAAGCCGGTCAAGGCGGTTCTTTTGAGCTTGGAGATATGTCTAAATGGCTTCCGCAACAATTAGCTTCCGCCTCATCTCGAGGAATGCGTGGAATGGATCACTACCGGGAAATACTGGTGATGAATGAACAGGCGGCGGTGGTAGCCGGTACGAATGACCAAGCAGGTAACTATGTGGATTCTTTCTTACTCGCACTGCTTGATTCAAGTACCAACAATGCCCTTGCTAATAGCGATTATAAAGAGGGAAATAAAGAAGGGATTGATCTCGCTAAAAGCATGATGGCAGGTGTGGATGCAGGCTTAAGTCCTGTCCAAGCATTTATGGGGATTATGGATAATTTTATTGCCCAAGATGCAGAATATCAAAAGCTAGAGAAAGAGATCTTATCGGCCTCTGGTGCAGAAAGAGAAGCAAAACTACAACAAATGATGACAATTCTGGAGTCTTCAAAGATTTCACAAGTGTTAGGCAATAAGCAGGCTTTGATGGGATTTCTAGGAGTAAGGTTAAATCAAGAATATGGTGATAAATTATCTGAAGATCTGAAAAACGCCTTAGGAGCTGTAGACGTTTCTCATCAAGTGATTGCATCAACGAGTAAATTTAAAGAGAACATGGCTGCTAATAATTATGAAAAGCTTCAAATGGATGCATATCGTCCTGTTGCTGATGCTTATGCGTCTTTATTAGAAAAGTTAAATGCCTATGGTGCCGAATATCCCGAATTAACGAAGTCGATCATTTTAGCAAGAGATGCGTTGATTACGCTCGGAACAGCTGCCGCCGGAATGGCCTTATTAAGTAAAATACTAGGAAAAGGAGGCCCGGGGGGTGCTCCTTGGGGAAGACCTCCAGCAACCTCACCAGGAGGAGCGAGACCACCTGCACCTGGTCCCTCTTCATCTCCTGGTCGTCCGCCAGCCCCAGCCAATACTAATAATTTAAGATTACCCGGATTAGCAATGGGGGCTCTGCGCTGGGGAGTTCAAAGAGCTCCTCTCATTGCTGAAGCATACGCGCTATATGAAGGCTCAAAAGATGATATCGGCAATATTGTCGACAAGCATGATGGTTTTACACCGGGTGCAGCAAAAGAGATTACTGAAACAGGTTATGAAAAAACAATCAAACCGATTGTTGATACTGCTTTAACGCCATTTTCTGAGGCTTTTAAAAGCTTCGTGAATGCTTTTGGGCTTGGAGATGAAGCACCTGAAGAATCAACAGAGATTATTCAATATCACTATTCAGAGGTTCCTATCATTGGTGCGCCAATTGATAGAGAGCCATTATTGAAAGAGCGACCAACTACGATTATTCCCTCTCTAACAGATGTAGCAAAGAATCCCGATTATCAGCCTCTAATTGTTGGTGGCGAAATCATGAACTTGGTAAAGCAGAACTTGGAGCAGATTAAGCAGCAACATAATGAGATCAGTAATAAACCAACAGTAATCGAGCTTCACGTAACAGGTGAAATGGATGGCCGGCAGATTATGGAGATTGTTGAACAGCATACGATTGATCGAATGAATCGAGGGAGTAACTACTAATGTCCTGGCGTAATAACTTACAAACAGCATCTTATCGTGGTATCACTTTTGATGTGAAAGATATCGATGATTCAAATACGAAGGCACTCGTACTACATCAATATGCCTATAAAGATGGTGCAGATATCGAAGATCTCGGCAATGATGCGGAAGAGGTAACACTCACAGCCGTCTTTTGGGGAAATGATTATGAGGTTCGCTTTAATCAACTCTTAAAGGCTCTATCCACCAATGGTGGTGGAACATTGGTGCATCCAGTGAGAGGCAGAATGCCTAATATGCACCCATCAAGCTACCATTTCACACACGAAGCGGAGAATATTGATTATGTCCGTTTCTCAATCACTTTTCGTAAGTCAATCAATGAGCTACCGATCTTCTCATTAAGCTCAATCTTCTCTGTGATTGATAGTCTATTCAATCAAGCAGAAAACCTCATTGCACTGGCTACAGACTACTTTAGTGCTTTTAGAACCTCAATCAATGAAGTTAAATCTTATCGTGCGCGTGTTCGAGCGATTGAAGCATCTCTCATTAATCTTAACTATGAGATTCAGAGATTAGCGCGTGGAGATAATGAGCTTCTTTTTGCTTCAAACAGCGGTAAATATGCAGAGTCCGGCTTTGATGATGAGATCGTTACCAAATTATCAGAAGGTATCACGACTTATATTGATAACAGTACGATCCGCAATAGTGCTCTGCCTAATGTTGAACTCAATGCCCTCCAGGCATCGATCGATGTGCTTGAAGCTCTCCCAATTAAGATCGGGAAAGGTGATAGTCGTTTAGATCTCGGTGTGCCGATTGCCATTGGAGATGTTACTGAGATTAATATCATGTTTAAAGCGCTATTAAACGCAGTTTACATTACAAAGATTACGGAGATTATCTCTGAAGATCGTCTATCAGTAATTGAGATCGAGAATATTGTTAATCATGCAAGAACCCTCACTGCATCAACAATTGAAGCTATTCGTGGAGCGGTGAATAATCCAGATGAGGTTTATATCATGGTGCAATCTTTAAGAGATATTCAACACGATTTAAAACGTTTAGCGATCAGTTATATCGCCAAGAAACCACCCTTAATCGTGATCCCGGCACCTATATCAGGGACATTACAACAGATCGCTTTTGATCTGTATCAGAATCATTATCGCTTTAATGAGCTATTGCAGCTTAATCCGCAGATTGTTCACTCGAACTTTATTCAACAAGGAGCGTTATTAAATGCCTATTCTGAATAATATGCCGAATAAGATGATTAGAGAGAGCATTATCGCCGTAGAAATCGATGGTTTAACCCATGATAAATGGCAAGAATACGATATTGAAAATAGCTTTGAAACGCCGGCGGATGCGTTCAGTATGCGCATTGGTATCCCAGATGGCACGATTGTTCCTCTTATCAATGAGGGTGCGACTTGCACAGTAAGGATTGATGGCAAGCTCATTCTTACAGGTTTTATCGATCGTATCGAGCACTCTCTAACAAAATTTAATCACTCATTTAGCATCAACGGCCGTGATAAAGGGGCGATCTTAGTCGATTGTGATGCTGAGATTACGAGTTTTGTGGGTTTAACACTTAAAGAGTCGATTAAAAAGATCGTGAATCCACTCGGTATCGATAAGATTGAGTTCAAAGGCAAGGAAGATATTGCTTTTGATAAGACAGAGCTCGAACCCGGAATGAATGCTTGGGAAGCAGTAAAACGCTTAGTTAATAGCGCCGGCATGCACGCCTGGTTTAAAACTGATGGCACTTTAGTGGTAGGAGAAGCCGACTATACTACGCCACCTGTGGCTAAACTTATTTTAAATTATAGCGGTCATCTTAATAATGTGACTGAACTAATAATGCAGCAATCTGCGGCGAATCGCTATAGTGAAGTAACATTCTTAGGCCAATCTCACGGCCGTAAAACAGATAGTGCTAAGCATGATCTTAAGTATGTTCATAAAGATGAAACGGCTCAATTTGAAAAGAAAAGAACGATCATCCTCGGGAATGTTGAGAATCAAAAAGCGCTAGAGAAAGCGGCAAAAAAATGGCTTGCAGATGTGCAGTTGGAAGGCTTAACGCTCAGAGCAACAGTTCCCGGGCATTATACTGATCTTGGGATTCTCTGGGAGAATGGCCAACGAGTTCATTTAGAGAGTGATGTATTCGGTATCGATCGCGTCTTTTTTCTGATGTCACGGAGATTTCAATCATCTCGAAGCCAAGGCAGGATCACTATTTTAGAACTTAAAGAGGATGGTGTCTGGTTACCCGACTCACCAGGAGCATCAAAAGCTCGCTCAAGAAAAGGTAAAAAACAGAAGAAAGAGCTGGCAGTGATTACGCCAACGAAGAGGTAATTATGCTTAATAAAATGAAACAGGAAGTACAGAAGCTTCTTAATAATATCAGATCTCCATTTCGCGGTATTCTCAACAGCAGCGATAGCAATGCCGGTATCCAAAGACATCAAGTATCAGGCTTATCTGATGAAACGCTACAAGATGTTGAGCTCTATCAACACTTTGGCTTTACTTCTAATCCACCCGCAGGCACCAATGTGATTGTTGTGCCACTCAATGGGCTTACAAGTCATTCAGTCATTATTGCGACTGAAAACGGCAATTACAGGCTTGCAGCACTGAAAGCTGGTGAAGTGGCTCTATATAGCTCACATGGATCAACCATTGTGTTAAAGGAAGGAAACATTATCGATATTGATGCGAAAGAGATCAATCTCAAAGCAACAAAGATCACTGGAACCGCTGATGATATCGAGCTTAATGCAACTCAATCCACAACGATTACAGCACCTGTAATTAATCTCAATGGCGCATTAAATGCCGGTGGTGGCGGTGCTTCTGGCGCAACAGCAACGATCAATATGCCGTTAGATGTAAAATCGAAAATGACGGCAGATGATGATGTCATTGTAGCGGGTAAAAGCTTTAACGATCATACGCATCCAACTCCCGCTGGAGAATCTGATAAACCCTCCTAAAATCCTGAAGCCCCGCAGGCTCTCGTGCTTCTTATATCTATCTATGATGGCATTATTGAATTGTAATCAAGAGGAGATTAGAGATGTCTAAGAATGCACGTTATGTAGGCTCGGTTGTAATCGAGATGGATGGGGTTGAGATTGAAGCGATCAATTTCAAATATGATGTAAACACGGGTCGTAGAAGAGTAAACACAATGAACTCAAAAGGCCGTTCTCTCGGATACGCTAAAGGTATTGCAACGTTTGATCTGAACTTTGATGTTCCCATTTTAATCGATGGTAGTCAGGATATTAACTGGGCAAGCATCACAGCAAGTAAGTTTACCTATTGGCCATTGGATAACCCTTCACGCCGTAAAACATTGCGAGATTTTGCAGTCGAAACTACAGCAGAATCAGCCAATACAGATGGTGAAGCAACAGTATCAGTGACAGGATTCGCATTTGGAGAGATCAATGAGTAATTTGGTAGAAAAAGGAAAGCTACTCTACGGCTATGCAGATCCTGAGGGCAATCTTCATTATGACTTTGAGTTGCGCTTATTAACGATTCGGGGAGAGATGAATACCCTTAATATCCTCTTAAGTGAATATCCTAATCTTGATGAATTACCCGAAACAGAGCGCTTTACGATTGAAAGAGCAGTAACACTATCTGAAACATTAAGAGTAGACGGCCAGAAACTCACAGTCGATGAGATCTTAAATCTAGCCTCTGAAGAGTTTACGATCTTATTAGACGCGGAGATGAATTTAAGAAAAAAGCGCTCAGAGCCTACCCAGTGACAAAGAGTAGTGCCCAGCAATCGACGACATTAAGAGAGCGTCGGGAATGGACTCAAATAGCGATCTTCACATTAGCAAAATCAGGGTTGGATACAAAGTTCATTTCTAATTTAGCGCTGATGGAGCTAGGCTCTTGGATTAATAGTTTAACGACGCTAACAACAGGAAAGCGCCCGATAGACCCCATTATTAAGCGGGATATGGCGAAAAAGAACAGCGCTGCACTTCAAGAATTGATAACAAGAAAAGGAAACTCACATGAATCACATCGTTAATTTAGATGGTAAAAGGTATTGGAAAGACCCAAAAGGGAATCTGGTTCCAGAATCAGCAGTAAAAGAGCTCGATAAGTTTGAAGATCAGACAGTTCGCAAGCTTGTCGTATTGGCTGAGGAGTACCAGCAGGCAGGGATTGAGTTTAAAGAGAAGATCTTCAACGAAGTTAGAGAGTTCATCGAACTCAGCGCCACCGAGTATGACACGGTTATTCAAGGCTCGAAAGGCGGTGCATCCCTATATGCATTTAACGGCGAGTATCGCATTCAGTATTCAGTTGCTGATCATATTAACTTTAATAATCGTCTCATGATCGCTAAAGAGCTTATTGATGAGTGCATTCTCAGTTGGTCTAATGGTGCATCTGATGAGATCATGGCGCTTATTAATCGAGCATTCAGTGTCGATAAAGCTGGATCTATTAACGTTCGTAACGTCTTAAGCTTAAGATCGCTCGATATTAAAGATGAAAAATGGCTTAAAGCAATGGATGCAATTAACGATTCAATCAAGATCATTGGCTCAAGTGAATACATTCGTATCTATAAAAAAGATGAATTAGGTAAATATAGACAAATCGTCCTCGACTTCTCCAAACTTTAAACAGCATTTAACCACTGTTTAAACGCAATAAAAAAGCCCTGAATGCAGGGCTTAATTTGTGCCAAATCTGTTACAATCTTCATAAATTGGCTATGCCAATCAAATTACGAGAATATGCCAAAAATTTTACGAGCTTACAGAATGTGCTTGAATTTATCTCTTTTTTGGAGTTTTTTAACTCTTTATTGATAATTTTGTTACTTGAAGGCTGTGATATAATTTTTCATGTGAATCTTTAAATTTTAAGAAGAACTTAATGTGAAAAATTCAATACTACGCAAAATCAAGCCTGAAAAAATTATGATGATCGTTTTGTTCGCTTTAATTTTGATTTTTATGCTTCTTGTCGGTAAAGACTATATCTTAAAAAAACAAGTTGAAGCAGCGCTTTCACACTTAGAAAAAATTTTCCCGGAGATTGCATTAAACTTGCCTCAAGAAACGTTGCAATCAGAGATTAGAGTTCAAGAAGATTTTCTCCGTAATAGGGTGCCTGATGTTAAATCAGTAATAATTCTTCCTGATAATTATATAGAAGTCATTTTTTTTGAAGGAATAGTAGATGATAAACCCCACACTTTTTATTTTTCTTTTGAAACAATTGATCAACTTGAAAGAGGCCTTTGGAAGTGTCAAAGTGGTGGAGACTTGTCTCCAAGGATAATTCCTAAACGGTGTCGTGAATAAGTAAAAATCTAACTCTACAAAGAAAAGTTAATAAAAATAAAAGGTTATGAAGAGCCACATCCGTTGGCTCTTTTTTTGTTTAAAAAAAATAATTTTGTGGAGAAAAGTGGAGAAAAGTGGAAAAAAGGGGTGAGAAGGTGTAATATTTTCGTTACTTAACAAATTCATAAGGGTTATTGTGAATACTACACCTCACAAACATATATCGGTGCTTCTAAATGAGTCGATTGAAGCACTTAATATAAAGCCATCAGGTATCTATGTAGATGCAACTTTTGGCCGTGGAGGTCATTCTCAGGAAATCTTAAAACATCTAAATTCTAGAGGTTTATTAATAGGTATTGATCGAGATTTAACCGCACAGGAATACGCAAAAGAACATTTTAACCATTATGAAAATTTTAAATTTATACGCGGAGAAATGGGGGATATTCACTCGCTTATTTCTCAATTGGGGATTCCAAAAATTGATGGTGTATTGATGGATATTGGTGTCTCTTCACCTCAACTTGATAATGCAGAACGAGGTTTTAGCTTTATGAAAGAGGGGCCGCTTGATATGAGAATGGATCAAAATGCCTCACTAACCGCTGAAAAATGGGTCGCTGAAACGAGCGTCGAAGAAATGACGCGTGTTTTTAAAGTATATGGAGAAGAGCGATTTTCTGGAAGAATTGCCAGAGCAATTGAAGAATATCGCAAAGAAACGCCAATCACGACAACAATAATGCTAGCCAATATTGTTAGTGATGCCATGCCTTTTAAAGATGGACGGATTCATCCCGCTACAAGAGTGTTTCAAGCAATTCGTATTGCAGTGAATCGTGAGCTTGAGCAACTTGAAATGGCGCTCAATGGTGCAATGGATTTATTAAACGAAGGTGGACGCTTAGCGGTGATTAGTTTCCATTCCTTAGAAGATCGAATCGTGAAGCATTTTATGCGTGAAAATTCGACTGAAAAAGATCTATATCCGGATCTTCCTATATTAATCAGCTCAGGAAAAGCGCCACTGAAAACAATAGGCAAGGCTATAAAGGCGAGTAAAGAAGAGTGTAAAGATAACGTGCGCTCACGAAGTGCAATTTTAAGAGTTGCTGAGAGGATTTTATGAAAGTAGAGAAAATAGTTGTAGTTGTGATGACAGCTGTTGTATTTTTAGGTATTAATCGTGCAATGTCGATTCAAGAGGGTTATAAACTTTGGAATGAGATCGATCACTTAGAGCATGAGAATCGTACCTTAAAAGAGGAGCGCGGACGGTTGCAGCTTGAAGAGAGTATGCTTGTAACAGAGGCATTATTAGATCAAGAAATACGCGAACAGTTGCATATGGTTGTCCCTGATGAGAGCGCAATTGTTTATGTAATTGAAACAAATACAGATGTCCAGTATGTAGGTTTAGACAATAATCTAAACACTAATACACAATAATTATTTGTTGTTTTACATAAGCCAGATGAAAAATAAAAATCAAGGACAGGTAAAAGGAAGTTGGCGAAAGAAGTTCGTTCAAGCTGCTTTCGTATTAGTTGCTGTTGTTGTACTAATTCGTGCTTTTTATCTTCAATATTATATGACCGATTTTCTCCTAGAGCAGGGAGATAATCGGTTTGTTCGTCATGTTAAAAATCCTACAGTTCGTGGCACAATTTATGATCGAAATGGTGAGCCTATCGCAATCTCTACCGAAGTGCGTTCCATTTGGATTGATCCAAGTATTTTAAGTCAAAATCTTCATGAAATTCCTAAACTTGCTTATTTTCTCAATCGTCCAGAAGATGAGGTTAAAGAGCTTATTTTATCTCGCCAGAAATCTCGTTTTTACTGGCTAAAAAGGCAACTTCCGCCTCATGAAGCAAAGGCTCTAATGGCGCTGAAAATCCCGGGGGTTTATGATCAAGTCGAGTATAAACGCTATTATCCAGATGCTGAAATAACTTCCCATATTCTTGGGTTTACGGATATTGATGATAATGGAATTGAAGGTATCGAGCTGACTTACCAAGATTGGTTAAAAGGAAGCGATACAGTTACACGTATTGTCAAAGATGCCAAAGGCCGAGTAATTGAGAGGGAAGAAGTGATTGATCTTGAAAACTTTAAAGAGAGCCAAGATCTTCGCTTAACAATTGATCGGCGTATTCAAATTTCTGCCTATCGTGCTTTAAAAGCAGGGATGATCAAACATGGGGCGACAGCAGGATCCGTGATTGTTGCTGATATGCGCACTGGAGATATTCTTGCTATGGTTAATCAACCGGCAGGAAATCCTAATCGTTTAGAAGACCGCCGAGCAGTCCTACTAAAAAATCGAGCTATTACAGATACATTTGAGCCTGGTTCAACTATTAAGCCTTTTGTAGTAGCTGCGGGATTAGAGTCAGGTAAATGGACACCCCACTCAATAGTAAAAACAGGGCGTGGTGGCTACCGAATAGGTAAGAATATTGTCAAAGATGTATCCCCTTCTGATTCAATGGATGTCACAACAGTGATTATGAAGTCAAGTAATATTGGTGTTGCGCGTATTGCCGAAACGATTGATCCAGCTGTTTTATATAACATTTATGGTGAGATTGGTATTGGTAAAAAAAGCCAAATTCGTTTAACGGGTGAAGAGCCAGGACGACTTGGTCCACTGAGACGCTGGCAAGTGGATCCATTTGAGTATGCGACTAAGGCATATGGATATGGAATCAGTGTTAATACACTTAAACTTGCGCAGATGTATACAGTGTTTGGGAATCAAGGGGAATTTCGTCCTCTTCGTTTAGTTCAGAATGATTATTATGCGGAAACAACGCCCATTTTTAGCCCAAAAGTAACGGAACAAGTTGTGCTAATGTTGGAAGCTGTGACGGATAAAAAACGTGGTGGCGGTGGTTGGCGTGCCCAGGTTCCTAATTTTAGAGTCGGCGGAAAATCAGGAACTGTTCGTAAAATTGTCAATGGGAAATATAGTAGTAATCATCATCGAAGTTTTTTCGTAGGGATTGCACCGATTTCCGATCCACAATATGTCGTTGCTGTGATGATTGATGATCCCTCAAAAGATGGTTATTACGGGGGGCTTGTTGCGGCACCAATCTTTAGTGATGTGATGCGTAGCACCTTAAGGATTATGGGCACAAAACCGGATGCCTTATTGGATGATCTAAATATAAAATTGATTGCAAAGTAAAAAGCGAGAGGAATAAAAAATGATATTAGAAGATTTATTAGCGGGAACAGCGGCTGAGAATCAACTCTCGGAAGATCTAAAATCGTTAAATATTACTGGGCTCTCATCAGATAGTCGTTATACCCAAAAAGGCGATCTTTTTTTTGCTAAAAAAGGCGAAAAAGTCCATGGTTTAGAGTATCTCGAAGTTTTAATTCAGAAAGAAATCGCGGTTCTTTTATATGAAGATTCAGATGATATTTACTCGATTCCAGAAAGTATCCCGTCGTTAAAAGTGAATGATGTTGATACCTTGATTCGACATTGTGTACATATTTTTTATGCTGAGATGCTCGAGCGGGTCTCATTAATAGGCGTCACTGGAACAGAGGGAAAAACCTCTGTTACACAATTTATCGTAAAGGCATTTGATGCACTTAATATTGACTGTGGCTTGATTGGAACCAATGGCATTGGATTTTTAGGGAATCTTAAGGAAAACACGCATACAACACCTGATTTGTTAGCATTATATCAATCTATTGCAGAAATCGACGCAAATGAGGATGTACGCGTATTGATGAATGGAAAGTTGCCAATTGCAATTGAGGTAACATCCCATGCACTTGATCAAAAACGTATTGCGGGCTTATCATTTGAAACAACGGTTTTTAACAATCTTAATCGAGATCATCTTGATTATCATGGCACGCTAGAAGCCTATGGTGAGGCGAAAGCACGACTATTTCTAGAGTATGAGCAGAATAACACCATCATCAATATTGACGATGCTTTTGGGGAAAAATTATTTCAGCAAGTTCATCAAGTATCTCCAAAGATCAATATGTTTCCGTTTGGAGAAAGTGTTTTTGATAACCCTAATTATTTGCAGATTCATAATTTAGAATTGCATGAAAAGGGGCTTAAATTTGTTTTGCGCTATAAAAATAACGAGTATCCTATTGAAAGTTCTCTTTTTGGTGCTTTTAATGCCTACAATCTTGTTGCGGCAATAGGGGTTTTAATTTCGTTTGGTTTATCGATTGAACGAATTATTGCTGTTGTTCCTGTTATTACTAATGTCAAAGGCCGCATGGAGATGATGCATCTTAAGAATGATGCTGTGGCTGTTGTCGATTATGCCCACAAGCCTAATGCATTAAAACAGGCACTTATTTCCTTACGTGGTCATCTACATAACGGACGTTTAATTGCCGTCTTTGGTTGTGGTGGAAATCGTGATACGGGTAAACGCCCTTTAATGGCTCAAATTGCAGAAGAATTTGCCGATGAAGTGATTGTTACCAGCGATAACCCTCGTTTAGAAGATCCAGATGTCATTGTTGAGGATATAAAATCAGGATTTAAAAACCCACAATCCGATAAAATCGTGATCGAAGTTGATCGTGCTAGAGCGATTCAACAGGCGATAAAATGCAGTCAAAAAGGCGATATTATTTTAATTGCTGGAAAAGGGCATGAAGATTACCAAATTTTAGGGAATAAAAAGATCTATTTTTCAGATTTTGCTGAAGTTCAAAAAAATAATGAGGAACTCTGAGTATGAAATTATCTGAAGCTGCAAAGGTTATGAATGGGGAATTAATAGGTCAAGATGCCTATTTTTTCGGTGGTGCGAGTGATACACGGAGATTAAAACCAGGAGAGCTTTTCTTTGCTTGGAAAGGGGATAAATATGATGCCCATGATTTCTTAGAGAGTGCTGAACTTAATGGTGCAATATGTGCAGTGGTAGAACGGTTTATCCCTTCTGCACAAATTGCACAGATTGTAGTAAAAGATAGCCAAAAGGCGCTCGCAAAAATTGCAAAAGCGTGGCGAAAAAATTGGAATGGCACAATGATTGCCTTAACTGGCTCAAATGGTAAGACTACTCTTAAAGAGATGATTACCTCTATTTTATCTGTGAATAATGAAGTTCTGGCTACGGAAGGAAACTATAATAATCATATTGGTTGCCCGTTAATGTTGCTCCGCTTAAATAAACATCATACACATGCGGTGATCGAAATGGGAGCAAGTAACCCCCATGAGATTGAATTTCTTACGAAAATTGTGCAGCCAGATATTGCTATATTAAATAATGCTGGGGCATGTCATCTTCAAGGTTTTGGATCTGTTGAAGGTGTTGCAAGGGCAAAATCAGAGATTTTCCTAGGGCTAAAAAGAGGAGGAACGGCGGTCATTAATGCGGATGATCAGTATGCAGATTTTTGGCTTGAATGTGTTAAAGGGTATAAGCACTTAACGTTTGGTATCGAGCATGAAGCAGATGCAAGAGCTGTGAATATTATCGGAAGAGATTTTGAGTTGGTGCTTCAAAAGAGCAATGAGAAAACGAATATTCATCTAGAACTTTTAGGTCGACATAATATTTTAAATGCTATGGCTGCAAGTGCAGCTGCAAGTGCGGCAGGTGAGAAGATCGATGCCATTAAAAAAGGCTTAGAGCAATTAATGCCGGTGAAAGGGCGTCTTCAAGTTGTTAAAATTCGTGAGGATGTTCAGCTGATTAATGATGCCTATAATGCAAACCCAAATTCCTTGAAGGCCGGCATTGATGCATGTACTGCCGGTACTCGCTGGTTAGTTCTTGGTGATATGCGAGAGCTCGGCACTAATGAGATAGTGATTCATCAGGAATGTGGTGAATATGCAAAAAAGGTAGGATTTGAAAAATTGTTCGCACTTGGTGATTTGACAAAGCATGCCGCGAAAGGCTTTGGTTTAGGTGCTGAGACGTTCGACTCGCATGAAGCACTGCTAAAGGTATTAAAGAAAGCGGTTACGGAGTATAAAGGATCAGGGCTTTTAACGATTCTCATTAAAGGTTCTAATAGTATGAATATGCAGTTTTTTTATGAGGCGCTTTCAGAGTCTCATTAATGTATTTATTGAGTTGAGCACTGCCAATTGCGGTGCTCTTTTTATATGATTTAAAAATTAAAGGATTAGATGTTATGTTGTATGCGCTTTTATCTCATCTTGCAGACTATTGGTCGCCGTTGAGAGTTTTTCAATATATTACAATGCGTAGTATTATGGCGGCGCTTACGGCATTAGTTTTTAGTATTGGTTTTGGCCCAGCTTTTATCCGTCTTCTTCAAAAACAACAGATTGGGCAATTTGTTCGTAATGATGGACCTGAAAGCCATCTTTCTAAACAAGGTACACCAACAATGGGGGGGATCCTCATTATTTTAGGAATTTTATTAGCAACATTATTGTGGTCGGATTTGCGAAATTTTGATGTTTGGGTTGTGCTCTTTGTACTGGTCTCCTTTGGAATGGTAGGATTTTTAGATGACTATAAAAAAGTTATTCAAAAGCAATCCTTAGGATTACGTGCGAAAGAAAAATATCTCTATCTAAGTGTTGCAGGGCTTATGGCCGCTTTTGCGCTCTATTTTTCGGCGAAAACTCCTGCTGATACCGCATTACTTATTCCTTACTTTAAAGATTTAACCATTCCTTTAGGTATCGTATTTATTCCTTTTGTATATTTGGTAATCGTTGGGGCAAGTAATGCCGTTAATATGACTGATGGGCTTGATGGTTTAGCAATTATGCCAACAATTATGGTTGGTGGTGCTTTAGGAGTATTTGCTTATGTTGCAGGGAATACGATCTATGCTGATTATTTAGACTTACCCTTTGTTGAAGGTGCAGGAGAGTTACTTGTGATCTGCGCTGCAATTGTCGGAGCGGGGTTAGGATTCTTGTGGTTCAATACTTATCCTGCTCAGGTTTTTATGGGCGATGTTGGCGCACTTGCTTTAGGTGGAACGTTAGGTGTGATTGCGGTAATTGTACGACAAGAACTTGTTTTCTTTATTATGAGTGGTCTTTTTGTAGTAGAAACTTTATCGGTAATTTTACAAGTAGGTTCTTTTAAGCTTCGCAAAAAGAGACTCTTCAGAATGGCTCCTATTCATCATCATTTTGAACTAAAAGGGTGGCCTGAACCTCGTGTGATCGTAAGGTTTTGGATTTTTACCTTTATTTTAGTATTGATTGGTTTGGCATCATTAAAACTGCGTTAAGGGTTTACTCGCTGATCATGGAAAATTGGAGACATTCATTCTTATTGGCGTATAATAGATAAATTACAAATTCACTACATATAATTATAAGATTAATTAAATTCATTTAAACCTCTCATTAATCATAGGAGTATATACGTTATGAAAAAGCCAGTAAGAGTTACAATCACCGGAGCTGCCGGTAATATCGGTTATGCAATGGCATTTAGAATTGCCGCAGGCGATATGTTAGGTCCTGATCAACCAGTGATTCTCCAACTTTTAGAAATCACACCTGCATTAGAGGCATTAAAAGGCGTTGTGATGGAGCTTAATGATTGTGCGTTCCCATTAGTGCAAGATATTATTGCCACAGATGACTTAAATGTTGCTTTTAAAGATACCGATTATGCGATGCTTGTTGGCGCGCGTCCTCGTGGGCCGGGTATGGAACGTAAAGATCTTCTTGAAGCTAATGGCGCGATCTTTGGCCCACAGGGTAAAGCATTGAATGATCATGCAAGTCGTGATGTAAAAGTACTCGTTGTAGGTAACCCTGCAAATACAAACGCATTAATCGCGATGAAAAATGCACCGGATTTAAATCCACGTCATTTTCATGCAATGACTCGTTTAGACCATAATCGTGGTTTAAGCTTGCTTGCAGAAAAGACGGGTGTACATATTAATGATATTCATAAAATGACGATCTGGGGTAATCACTCATCGACACAATATCCTGATTTAACATTCACAACTGTAAATGGTAAACCTGCTTTAGAGCTTGTAGATCGTGCATGGTATGAGAATGATTATATTCCACAAGTGCAACAACGTGGTGCCGCGATTATTAAGGCACGTGGTGCATCTTCTGCGGCATCAGCTGCCTCTTCAGCGATCGATCATATGCGTTCATGGGCTTTAGGAACTAAAGAAGGTGATTGGGTATCAATGGCTGTTCCAGCAGATGGTTCTTACGGTGTGAAAGAAGGAATTATCTATTCTTTCCCATGTGTATGTAAAAATGGTGATTTCGAAATCGTACAAGGTTTAGAAATTTCAGATTATTCGCGTGCAAAAATGGAAGCTACCGAGAAAGAACTTCGAGAAGAAGCTGATGCGGTAAAAGCACTTTTAGGATAATCAATCATCTTTATTAAGATGTTTGACTAGCTATATTTTTATAGTTACTGATAAAATGGATCATATTTTTGAGAATGTGATCCATTTTTATTTGAGATTAATTTTTGATGTTCATATTGCTCATAAATTCACTATTAGAAGAGAGGATGTAGAGAAATTATTATGAAAAAAGTTGGTGTAATCTTAGCAAATCTTGGTACTCCTGATGCGCCTACTAAAAAGGCACTTCGAGTATATTTAGAAGAGTTTTTAAAAGATCCTCGCGTTATTGAGTTACCTAGATGGCAATGGTATCCAATTTTATATGGAATAATTCTCAATATTCGTCCTCAGAAATCTGCCGAGAAATATGAGGTTGTGTGGGATAATGGTTCGCCCTTGATGAATATCACAAAGGCTCAAGCAGAAAAGCTCCGCAAGTTACTCCCTGAAAATTATGAAACTACAATTGCGATGCGTTATGGTAATCCCTCTATTGCAAAAGCAATTGATGAGTTGATTGCGAAAAAAGTTGATGAGATTATTGTTTTCCCGCTATATCCACAATATTCAGCGGCAACGACAGCTTCAGTAATGGATAAGGTAGGAGAGGTTTTAAAAGAGCGTCGTTATTTTCCGGCGATACGGGTATTAGGTGCTTATTACCAAAACCCTCTTTATATTGATGCATGTGTTGAGCAAATTCAGAAAGAAACAGAAGGAAAGGTAGTTGACCGCTATGTATTTTCATTTCATGGCATGCCACTTCAAACTTATAAAGATGGTGATCCTTACTATGATCAATGTATGGAAACAACAAAGTTAATAGCAGAACGAATGAATTTACCACTTGATCGGTTTGTAACAGTATTTCAATCGCGTTTTGGTAAGGCAGAGTGGCTACAACCTTATGCTGCGGAGTTTTTTGAAACATCGCCATCCAAAGGAATCAAGAATATTGCAGTATTTTGTCCGGGATTTAGTGCAGACTGCTTAGAAACACTTGAAGAGATGGCGATGGAAAATCGAGATATTTTCTTAGGTGCCGGCGGTGAATCTTATCATTTTATCCCTTGTATCAATAGTAATGACATTCATATTGAGATGATGAAATCGGAAATTGTGTAGTTTTATGATTATGGTTCTTTAACCACGTTTAGTGGTTACGCTTGTTAAATGAATCATGAAAAACCCCATCGATATCTATTATCGATGGGGTTTTATATACACATGATATTGGAAAAAATCAGTTATGCGTCTTTTAGCATTTTTTCAAGATAATGGATATCCATCCCACCTTTTAAAAATCCTTGATCATTAAGAATTCTTAAATGCAATTCTGCATTGGTGTTAATCCCTTCGATAACGAGTTCTTGAAGTGCATTTTTAAGTCTTGCTATTGCCATCTCACGGGTTGGTGCATAAGCAATAATTTTTGCAATCATTGAATCGTAGTAAGGAGGAACACGATAACCGGTGTAAATATGGGTATCAATACGGATTCCAGGACCACCTGGAGGATGATAAGTTGTAATCATCCCTGGCGATGGGACAAATGTTTCTGGATGCTCTGCATTAATACGACATTCAATGGCATGGCCTTCGATTTTAATATCATCTTGGGTCAAAGTTAATGGTTGACCGCTTGCTACTTTCAATTGTTCACGAACAAGATCAACCCCTGTAACCATTTCTGTGACAGGATGTTCTACTTGAATACGCGTATTCATTTCGATAAAGAAAAACTCGCCATTTTCATAGAGAAATTCAAAAGTACCTGCGCCACGATAGTTAATACGTTTACACGCCTCAACACATGATGCACCGATGCGAGCACGTTCTTCATCAGTAATACCTGGAGCTGGCGCTTCCTCTAATACTTTTTGATGGCGACGTTGAAGCGAGCAGTCACGTTCACCAAGGTGAATGGCATTGCCTTGGCCATCAGCTAATACCTGAATTTCTATATGACGTGGTTTTTCAAGATAACGTTCCATATAGACTTCAGGGTTACCAAATGCAGCGAGCGCTTCAGATTTTGTAAGCTCAATTGAGCGAAGAAGATCTTTTTCCGATTCAACAACACGCATTCCGCGTCCGCCGCCACCGCCTGATGCTTTAATAATAACAGGGTAACCAACTTCTTGAGCAAGGCGTAGATTTTCTTCTTTATTATCCGAAAGAGCATCACCAGAACCGGGTACACAGGGAACGCCGGATTCAATCATCGCTTTTTTAGCGGAGACTTTATCACCCATAATACGGATTGTATCTGCTTTTGGGCCGATAAAAATAAAGCCAGAACTTTCAACTTGTTCTGCGAAATCTGCATTTTCTGCTAAGAATCCATAACCAGGATGGATGGCATCAGCATTGGTTAATTCTGCTGCAGCAATAATACTTGGAATATTGAGGTAACTCATTCCAGGTGCAGCAGGCCCAATACAGACAGACTCATCAGCTAAACGAACATGCTTTAAGTCTTTATCTGCGGTCGAGTGAACGGCAACTGTCTGAATTCCAAGCTCTTTACAAGCCCTAAGAATTCGCAGCGCAATCTCTCCACGATTTGCAATTAATACTTTTTTTAACATCTCAAATTGCTCCTTAAGCAAGGATCATTAGAGGCTGATCAAATTCTACTGGTTCACCATTTTCAACGAGGAATTTAACCACTTTACCGGATACTTCAGATTCGATCTGATTAAACATTTTCATTGCTTCAATAATACAGACAACGTCACCTACATTTACTTGTGCATCAACTTCCGTGAAAGGATCTGATGTTGGTGATGCCGCACGGTAGAAAGTCCCTACCATTGGTGAGCGAACAACTTTACCAGAAAGTTCTGGCGCCGCTGTTTCTGTGGGTGCTGCTGTTGTTGCAACAGATGGCATTTGCACTTGTGCTTGTGGCATCTGCATGGGTTGCATCATTTGCATTTGTTGAGCCATTACAGGGTTTTCTTTTGGAAAACGGCTAATACGGAGAGACTCTTCACCATCGGTGATTTCAATTTCATCAATAGATGAATTGTCGATGAGTTCTACCAGTTTTTCGATTTCTTTAATATCCATTAAGATTAGCTCCTATGTAAAAATGATAAGGAGATACCTATCCATTAAAGGCATCTCCTTATTGATCTATTTATGAGAGATTATATTCGTAATATTTAGCAGTGCAAGTTCATAACCATAAAGTCCACATCCTACAATCATGCCATTGGCAATATCAGATAGATACGATTTATGACGAAACGACTCCCGTTGATAAACATTCGAGATATGAATTTCTACAAATGGTACATTGATACCTAAAAAAGCATCGCGAATTGCAATGCTAGTATGAGTAAATGCACCAGGATTAATAATTATTCCCTCAATATTACGGTTTTTTGTATCGTGAATCGCCTCAACAATCTCATATTCGCGATTGCTTTGCATAACAGAGAGCTCATAACCAAGGTTATCAGCTTTTTTTATGAGATGATCCTCAAGCATTGCTAACGTTGTATTTCCATAAATCTCTGGTTCACGTGTTCCTAAGAGATTTAAATTTACGCCGTTAATCAAAAGGATTTTTTTGCGATTTTTTCGATTCATCATGAGGTGTATTTTACCGTATTCTTTTTAAGAGTGCCTAAATATTCTGTTATAGCATTAAGATATGTAAATTTGCATCTTTTATTGATCTTTTTTTGAAAGAAAGAAGGGCGATATTTACAAAAAACAACACCTTTATAAAAAAAATAAACGACAGATTCTTTTTTAGTCAGTTATACTTCATTTCGTGTTTAGTAATGTGAATATATTGAATGATTAAATATCAAACGAGTAATTTTAAAAAACGCTTAGGCGTTACGCTTTGCGTTATTATCTCTTCACTTGTTAGTTTTTCAACTGCTCGTGGTATTGAAAATAAGAGTAGTAATGAAATTTTGTTAACGACTAAATTAGCATCAGGAATGGCTTTGAGTGATAAAAATCATGCTCGAGTACAAGCGATGATGCAGCACTATGAATCACAAAGTATCGGCGCTTTTACACATCTTGAAGGCGATGGATTGATTGTTTTTAACTATGTTGTAAAAGAGTTAGAGCGCCGTCAAATGCCACTCGAGATCGCTTTTATTCCTCTTGTTGAGAGTGGTTATCGCCCAAATGCTAAAAATGGTCAGCATATTGGTCTTTGGCAATTAAGTCCCGTAGCAGCAAAAACATTTGGTATTCCTGTTTCAGCAAATTCTGATGGTCGATTAAATTTGATTAAGGCAACGGAAGGAGCTTTAGATTATCTTGAGTATCTAAATAGACGATTTGATGGTGACTGGTTACTGAGTATCGCCGCATATAATGCGGGGGAAGGTCGTGTTCTTCGTAGCATGAAAAAGAATCGTGAGGCTGGTAAATCAACGGATTTTTGGAGCTTAGACTTACCACCCATTACTAAAGCATATATTCCAAAAGTATTGGCTTTATCAGAGATGGCGGTCGAGATGGCACAGCTAAATGTTCCGGTGAAAACGATTCCAGAGCTTGTTGAGGTCAAATCCTCTAATAAGTCAGCGTTACTCAATAGCGTTAAAAAATATGGGGTTGATGATAAAACGTTAAAATATTTCAATCCAAGTGATATTCGAGCGAAAGATGGTTCTTCCATTGTGATATTGACGAAAGAGCTATTAAAGCAAGACTCAATCACGTCATTTGCGTTATAGCTATTTATAAAAATATCGATAATACACTCGTAATAAATAAGATCGTTTCGGCGATCTTTTTTTATGAGTTCGTTGATTCTCGACGTTTAAGATCACTTAATTGATCAATATCTTTAAGAACGCCCTCATCATCAACGGTAACATTTATAAGCCGATGAAGATTTTTTTTAATGATCGATTTTGCACCCTCTTCTTGTTGAAGTGCTTGAAGATCATCTAATAAATCTCGTGGAAAATAAACAGGATGGCCAGGCAACGAGAGATGCATTGGACGGATAATTCTATTGGGATGTCGATCGATCTGTTTTTTCAAGTCTTTCAAAGTTGACAGTGCTATAAATGGCATGTCGGCAAGCGCAATTAGAATCCCTTTCATCGATGAGTCAAAGATATTTGCCTTTTGAAGTTTTTCAATTGCCCCGGCAATACTGCTACCGAGAGAATCGCTCTCTACAATCACAGTTTGTTTCGTGAGCGTTTGCGCAAGATTGATTACATCAGGTACATTGTTGTTGGTGATTAGCGTTATTGAATTTTTGCCCCATAATTGCTCATATATTTGAAAAGTGATATTCAATAAGGGTGATTTATCATTGATTCGATAAAGGAGTTTATGCGTTTTTTGTTCAGCTTTGAAGCGGCGACTGAATCCAGCCGCCATTAGCAATATGATAGTCTGCGATTGAGATTGATCCATTAACGGAGCTTCTTTTGCCATTGATAGATAAGATCGAGCGCTGCTCTCGGGGTAAGGTCGTTCGGATCAATAGCACGAATAGCATCTTCCACTTCGGATGGTTGCTGTGCAAAAAGTGGTAATTCCGATTGAACGGAATCAGCCTCCGTTTTCATTTTTACTTTTTTACGCTGTATTGGTTCTTTTGTCACCGATGCTGCCATAAAACTTTGCTCAAGCTCTGATAATTTTTCTTTAGCTGAGTGAATAACCGCTTTAGGAACGCCTGCAAGAGCTGCTACTTGTAACCCATAGCTCTTTGAAGCTGCGCCTGGTTTTACCTCGTGCATAAAAATAATTTCATCTTTATATTCAACAGCATCAAGATGAAGATTCTTAACAGTCGGGTAGAGCTGTTCGAGTTCTGTCATCTCAAAATAATGTGTGGCAAAGATGGTCATTGCTTTTGCTTTTTCAGTAAGATATACCGCCGCGCTCCATGCAAGGGATAATCCATCGAGCGTTGAAGTCCCACGTCCTACTTCATCCATTAAGACAAGACTTTGATTTGTCGCATAATTGAGAATTGTTGCCGTTTCTGTCATCTCAACCATGAATGTTGATTGTTCAGAATTAAGATCATCTTGCGCACCAATGCGAGTAAAAATCCGATCAATTGGACCTAAAGTTACTGAATCAGCAGGTACAAATGATCCTATATGTGCAAGTAAAGCGATAAGCGCTGTTTGACGCATATAAGTAGATTTACCACCCATATTCGGCCCGGTAACAATGAGGAGGTTTGTCTCTTGATGGATGGAGAGATCATTCGCAATAAAGGGGCGCGAAAGATTTTTCTCTACAATAGGGTGACGACCTTTTATAATTTCGATTCCTGTTTTTTTCTGAAATTGTGGTCTACACCAACGATAACGATTTTTTAAAATCCCAAGTGTAATAAAAATATCAATATTCGCAATCGCTTCACTTAAAAGGCGCAACTCTGTTTGATGGGGCGCAATTTTATCTAAGAGCTCATCCCATAATGCTTTTTCAAGTGCAAGAGAGCGTTCACGAGCAGAAAGAATTTTATTCTCAAATTCTTTTAATGCCGGATAAATATAGCGTTCTACATCTTTTAGCGTTTGTCGGCGGACATACTCTGTGGGCACTTTTTCTGAATGGAGTTTAGATACTTCAATATAGTAACCATGTACACGATTATAACCCACTTTAAGTGTTGGGATATTGAGCCGTTCACGTTCCGTTGTCTCAAGGTTCAGAAGGTATTGGTCGCCTTTTGTGCTAAGCGCGATTAACTCATCGAGATCATCATCATAACCCTCTTTGATGACGCCTCCATCACGAATAAGTAAGGGCGGTTCATCCACAATTGCTCTTTCGAGTAGCTCGCATAATGCTGCTTGCGGTTTAAGCCATTCAAACCAAATGGGGTTAATGTTTTTAAGGGCCGGATTTTTCTCAATTTCAGTACTAATGAGCGGTGTATTTTGCAGGATTTTACGTAATTGCGTTAGGTCGCGGGGGCGTGCTGTCTTTAAGATAATACGAGTGACTAATCGCTCAAGATCACCAATGTTTTGCAGTGCTTCACGGATTTTTTGGTGTTTATCATTTGGTTCAAGTGATTCGATAAGATCTAAACGTTCATTTAAAATCGCATGATCCCGAAGTGGACGATTTAACCAGCGAGAGAGAAGTCGAGAACCCATTGGGGTTTGGCATTCATCAAGCAGTGCGCGCACGGTATTGTGAGTTTCGCCATAGAGTGTGCGATCAATTTCAAGATTGCGTCGGGTAGTCATATCTAAAATAACCGCATCATCTACCGATTCCATAGTCATTTGATCAATATAGAGAAGCGGGTCTTTTTGTGTCTCTTTCACATATGTTAGAAGTGCGCCGGCAGCATGAAGACTTAGATGTGTTTTTTCGATTGAAAAACCTTGCAAACTTTGCGTTTTAAAGTGTTCACATAGGAGCGTGTAATTTCGAGTTTGGTCAAAGTGCCAATCGGGGAAGGGGGTAAAGTGACAAATTTGCTGAATTTTATTCGGCATTATTTGCGATTCTGCGTGAATAATTTCCGATGGTTTAATGCGGAGTAATTCAGCCGCCATTGCATCATTGGAAAGTAGTGGCAATAATGAAAACTCGGCACTTGCTAAATTAATCCAAGCCAAAGCCCATTGGTTGCTATCTTCTTGTGGATTCTTTACCTGAAAAAGCGCAGCAGTAATACTCTCATTTTTAGCATCTAATAGATAATCATCGGTTAACGTTCCTGGTGTTAAAATGCGAACGACATCGCGTTTAACAGGGCCTTTACCGGTCACTTCTCCTACCTGTTCACATATAGCAACGGCTTCTCCTTGTTTTAGTAAACGAGCAAGATAACTCTCCGCTGAATGATGTGGAATTCCGGCCATTGGAATAGGTTCACCTGCAGAATTTCCACGTTGAGTCAAGGTAATATCGAGCAGTTTTGCTGCTTTTTTAGCATCATCATAAAAAAGTTCGTAAAAATCGCCCATGCGATAGAAGAGAAGCATATGGGGGTATTGCGTCTTAATTTCCCAGTACTGTTTCATCATCGGGGTATGTTCTTTCACGTCTTTTATCCTTTCACTCATGGTGTTGTTTTTACCTATTATATTTCTTAAAAATATCGTGTAAAATGAAACCTATTGCATTTATTAAATTGATAAATACCATACATTCTTAGAAGGAGAATCATGGAAGTATTTCTGGGGTCCTTAATGGATCCATCAGTTTGGGTATCACTTGTTATACTTTTACTGCTTGAAGTCGTTTTGGGGATTGATAACCTCATTTTTATCGCGATACTAGCGAATAAACTTCCACCTCATCAACGAAATAGAGCACGTGTTGCGGGTCTCTCATTAGCCCTTGTGATGCGAATCTGTTTGTTATCACTGATGTCTTGGCTGATAACGCTAAAAGAGCCACTCTTTACGGATCCTATTTTTGGTCATCCATTCTCCTTTAGAGACATTATAATGATTCTCGGTGGATTTTTCTTGATTCAAAAAGCAACAAGAGAACTTCACGAACGGATCGAAGGTGAGGTTGAACTTACCACTAAATCTAAAATCTACGCAAATTTTTGGCCGATTGTGCTGCAAATTATTGTGCTTGATGCCGTGTTCTCATTCGATGCGGTAATTACAGCAACAAGTATTGCAAAACATCTTTGGGTAATGATTCTTGCCGTCACGCTCTCAATGGGTATGATGATGTTTGCAGCAAGGTCATTAACAATCTTTGTTCATCGCCATCCAACGGTGGTTGTACTCTGTTTAAGTTTTCTTTTGATGATTGGCTTAACACTTGTTGTAGAAGGCTTTGGCTTTGAGATTCCTAAAGGTTATATCTATGCAGCAATTGGTTTTTCAATTTTCATTGAGATCATCAACCAGCTAATCTCTCAAAGACAACAGACGGTCTATAATCAATATTCTCGTCGAGAGCGTACTGCCAATATGGTACTAAGAATGCTTGGCAATCGTATTGATGAAGTGAATGATGATGAAGAAGGCGAAGAGAAAAAAGAAGAAGAGCCCATGCTGTTCGGTGAAGATGAGCGAAACATGGTTAGTGGTGTTTTAACATTAGGTGAACGTACAATCCGTTCAATTATGACGCCGCGTAATGATATCTCCTGGGTCAATATCCAAGACTCGAAAGAGAGGCTCCTTGAAAACATGGAAATGAGTCCCCATAATCAATTTCCAATATGTGATGGTGCTTTAGATAATGTCAAAGGTGTTGCAAGATCGAAAGATATTGTAATGGACTTAATTGAATTTGGTGCGGTTCAAGAGCGTAGCATTAAGCCAGTTATCTTCTCTCATCGTTCAACAAGCGTGTTAAAAATGATGGATATATTCCGTGATAGTAAGGCGCATTTAGTGGTTGTTACTGATGACTTTGGCGGTGTTCAAGGTGTAATCACATTATTAGATGTCTTTGAGGCAATTGCCGGTGAATTTCCTGATGAAGATGAGCGTCTCTCTGTTGAAAAGATCGCAGAGGATGAGTGGAATATTGATGCAGGGTGTGATCTTCTCTTGGTTGAGCATACATTAAATATTCGTGGCTTGGTTGATGAAGATGGCGACTATAGTTCCTTGGGTGGAATGATGGTGGATATGTTTGATAGCCTGCCAGAAAAAGGTGATTCCTTAGATATCGAGGGCTTCCGCTTTACTGTGATGGATGTCGATGATAAACGCATCTTAATGGTAAATGTGAAGAGACTAGAAGAGATAGACGCGTCAGTAGAGGAATCCAATGATTAATAATAAAGATACAACTGTCGATCATTTAGATCGTTTTATATTTGATAAGCTCCCAATTCGCGGTGAGCGAGTATTACTAGAGCATACTTGGCGTGAGCATTTAGTGCGTCGTAATTATCCGAAAAATGTTGAAAAATTACTCGGAGAGTTGATCGCAACAACAGCACTTTTAGGAGCTACAATTAAAATTGAAGGTCGTTTAACGGTGCAGATTCAAGGGAATGGTCCTGTGAGCCTTTTGGTTGTGCAAGTTAATCATCTCCATGGGCTTCGTGCAACAGCAAAAATTGATGGTGATGTAGAAGGGCTGACCACTTTAAAAGAACTTTGTGGTGAAGGTCGCGTTGTAATTACAATTGATGCGAATCACTTTAAACAGCCGTATCAAGGTGTGATCTCTTTAGAGGAAGAGTCGATTGCAAAGATGATTGAGTATTATTTTGCAACGTCAGAACAATTGCCAACACGGCTCTTTTTAGCGACTTCTGAAGCGGCAGTTGCGGGACTAATGATCCAGCGTTTACCCGGAGAAATACATGATGAAGATCTCTTTAATCGCGCTGTGTTATTGGCTGAAACGGCAACTGATGAAGAGTTATTAACACTTTCAACCAATGATTTACTCTATCGCCTCTATGAAACAGATGAAGAATTAGCGGCTCGCGTTTTTGAGCCAGAAAGTTATCATTTTGAATGTAATTGTTCCAAAGAGCGTTCACTGACCATGCTCTATCATTTGGGTGAAACAGAGTTGCATGAATTACTTGATGAGCAAGGTGGCTCAGTATATGTCGATTGTGAGTTCTGTGGGAAGCGTTACCTTTTTAGCGAAAGCGATATAGATTTTACGCTTTGCGCCCCGGAAGAAACGCCTGAAATTAACGCATAATAGTGACATTATCAAAGCGTTCTGTGATCTTTCATAGAACGCTTTTTCTCTAGAATCACAACAGTTAAATAATCCTATGATTAAAATGGATCGGTTTGTGATTGATAAGTAGTCATTTCTATTAAAGTCTTCAATAAAGGAATATTATGATCGCTTTTATGGTCAATGTGCTGATTTTTTAGGATTAGTTGCAATGATAAGAGAATTTTATCATGCAGCAACGAGAAAGATTGATGATAACGAATAGCGCATCATATCTCTTTAGATGCGTTAAAATATTAAAAATCGTATACAGAATTATTAAGGATGCAGATTAGATGACAACCTTTTTTCAACCGCCTAATAAACCATTTCGTGAATGTGATCGTATTACGGTGGCCTTTTCAGGTGCTTCCGGCGCTCAATATGGATTGCGCTTGATCGAAGAGCTTGTCAGAAATCAATATCCTGTGAATGTCTTGTTAACCAATGCCGCTTTGATGGTGTTAGCGCTTGAGATGGATATCCAACTAGGTAGCCAGCCTGCAGTACAAAAAAAGAGGCTGTTGGAGCGTTTTCATATTGAAGATGAATCTTTATTAATGGTTTATAGTGAGAAAGAGTGGACGGCGCCCTTAGCATCAGGATCTAATACCAGTCGGGCGATGGTTGTTTGTCCATGCTCAATGGGAATGTTAGCGGCAATTGCAACAGGGCAATCGAATAATCTTATTGAACGCGCTGCAGATGTGATGATTAAAGAGCAAAAACCACTTCAATTAGTTGTTCGTGAGACACCTTTTAGTCAGATTCATCTTGAGAATATGTTAAAGTTGAGCCGAATGGGCGTTCAGATCGTTCCTGCAAATCCGGGTTTTTATCATAAACCAGGGGCCGTTGAGGATATCATTGACTTTATGGTAGCGCGGATTTTAGATCAGCTCCAAATTCCTCAACAGCTCATGCAACGTTGGGGCGAATAAGTCTCTCTTGCGAGTTCATTTAGATAATCATAACAGTAGGCAAAAGCCTGAAGAGTAGAGAAGAGATATGAATCAAACAAATCAGTCAAAATTTGAGCAATATCGTGTACGTTTCCTTGGTGAAATGCTGCCAGGTTTCGCCAAAGAATCCGCGATTGTTAATATTGCAAAGTCCTATAATGTTCAACCTGATGAAATTGCAAAATGGTTTGTTGATGGTGGCGTTACATTACGAGAATCTGCCGCGGTCGATGAGGTTCAGGCATTAGAAGGTTTTTTTTCACAGCATGGGTTAAAGTTAGAAGTTACTAAATTACAGCTAGTTTCACCAAAGTCTAATGATAGTGTTGATATATCTGACATCGAGCAAGATTCTCAAGAAGCAATAACATCGACAAAAAACCATGTTGAATCAAAGCAAGAAAATAGTCCAACTTCGGAATCATTAAGCGCTGAAGAAAAACTTCAACAAGCTTCTGAAACATTGGATGATACTCAGAAACAACACGAAATTTCGTTGCAAGAACTCCAAGATACCTTATCGCAATTAAAAGTGATGTTACTCCATAAAGATCTCGAAGGTTTTGCGCCTGCAAGTCTGGTAAAGCGCTTTGGAGCATTTGTGATTGACTTTTTGATATTTGTATTGGCATTTCAGCTAATCGCTGTCAATCTTTTAGCGGGACTTGGGTTAATCAATATGGAATTTATTGAGCAATATATTGCTATTTTTAATAGCAGTAATGGCTCACTTGAAGCAATGATGGCAAATCCTGATATTCAAGCACTTTCGATGCAGATTATTAAATCATTAGGCCCTTGGTACGCGATCTTCTATTTTCTCTATTTTGCGCTGCAAGAACGATACTATGGTGCCACAATTGGCAAACGACTTTTTAAAATTCGCATCTTTAGTCTGCGTACAGGTAAAGTACTAACATGGAATACGGTTGCGATTCGTACGATTACTTTTTTCCTCGGCTTTCAGGTAGTTAGCTCTTTACCACTGATTGGCATTTTTCTCTTTTTAGGATCAGTTCTGTGGGCTTTAAAGGATCCGATTTATCGTCGTAATCTCTACGATATTATCGCAGGTACGGTCGTAGGTTCGATACCGAACAATAAATAAATATTATTAAGAAGAGTAAAATGCTCTAAAATAGGGTAATATTTAGAAGAAACTAACACTAAATTCACAGACACCATTAGGTGATCTGTTTAAATAAATTAGGAAAATAGAACTATTATGGTCTTTGTCTATATTTTAATTGCCATTGTCCTTGTTGTTTCGTTCCTTTGGGTTTCAAAAGAACGGAAAAAACAGGAAGAATCGGTATCGGATAAAGTGGAGCCCGATTTAAATGGGTTGTTCCAAGAACAGTCAATGACGTTGGATAATCAGCAAACGTCTGGAGAGATTGATTTAAAAGGAATCGATCATGATGATCTTGCATATAGACCTAAATCACAAACCGAATTCCAAACAGAGCGAGAAAGGATGAATTTTACTGAGAAAGAGGCTGTGATGGAGGCTGAGTCTGCTGCTGAACCTGCCATTGAGATCCCTCAGAAAGAGGAAAGTTTTTTTCAAAAACTTGGTGGATTTTTTCGTCGCAAAGAGGAAGACCTCCAATTATTTGGAGATGACGGTAATTTGATGCGCCCCGCAGCTGTTGAAACTGTTGCGCTTATTTTAAGTGCTGCGCCTGATCAACCTTATACTTTTAAAGAAGTTTTAACCGTAGCGCATCATCTTGATTTACGAGTTGAAAATGGTGGATTTATTCAACTTTTAACCACGACACATTATGGTGATGAGCCGATGTATAGTATTGGGCACCTGCTTGGTGACGGTACATTTGATGATAATCTTGTACGCCATCATTTAGATGATACAACACCAGGATTGATTTTCTTTTCAAAAATTCCAGGGCCAGATCCTGATATAAGTACTATTGAGCAGCTTTTATCGGGTATTCATCACTTTCATTCAGCGCTTGGTGGTACAATTTTAAATGTTGAACAAAAACCGATGAGTAATGATGATCTCATTGCGCTTTTTCATTCAGTAAATAAACTCGATAATGAAGAGTGGGAACGTGCTTACGAAGCTTATGAGCAACGTAATCGTTAATTCAAACTCTATGAGCAATTTTAAGGATTGTTGACAGAGATTCACTAGAGAAAGTGCTATCATTGATGGCACTTTTTTTATTTCTGAAAAGTGTGTCAAATTTGGCAACAGCAACATCAATTATCATGAAGCTTAGGAACAATCGTATGAATAATGAGATCAAAGACCGAATGGATTTTTTAGTCACGACTATTAACCGATTAAATTATAACTATCATGTGCTTGATGAAACCTTAATTCCCGACCATGAGTTTGATGCGCTTTTCCAAGAGCTAAAAATATTAGAAACACAATATCCTGAATACAAGGATCCCAACAGTCCGACTGAAAAAGTGGGTGGAAAAGTCCTTTCAGGATTTACAGAAGTGCGCCATGAGCGGCCAATGTTATCGCTCGATAATGCCTTTAATGCAGAAGATCTGCTCGGTTTTCATAAGCGAGTTTTAGAGCGATTAGGGGGCTCTGTTACTCAAATTCACTATTATGCGGAACCAAAGCTCGATGGTTTAGCCGTGAGTATCATCTATGAAAATGGCCTGTTAGTACAAGCGGCGACTCGTGGCGATGGTATCGTTGGGGAAGATATTACCGAAAATGTGCGTACGATACGCAGTCTGCCGCACCGATTGAGTGGTGATTACCCAAGCCGTTTAGAGATTCGTGGTGAAGTCTTCATGCGCAAATCTGTTTTTGAAAAAATTAACGCACAGCAACTTAAAAGAGGACAAAAACCATTTGCAAATCCTCGTAATGCTGCGGCAGGATCGATTCGACAACTCGATTCCAAGATAGCTGCCAATCGTGAGCTTAGTTTTTATTGTTATGGCATTGGAATCAATGAAAATGTACCTGCAATAATCGAGAACCATTCTGACTGGCTTGAATATGTCAATGGTTTGGGTATTCCAGTTTCTACCTTGAATCGAAGAATAGATCAATTTCAAGGATTAGTCGATTATTATCATGAAATTGAAGCTTCACGTGACTCTCTGCCATTTGAAATTGATGGAGTAGTCATTAAAGTCGATAGTTTACAACTGCAAGAGCGCTTAGGCTTTGTTTCTCGTTCACCGCGCTTTGCGATTGCCGTAAAATTTCCGGCAATGGAAGCGCGTACACGTCTTTTGGATGTGGATTTTCAAGTTGGTCGAACAGGCGCGATTACACCGGTCGCTCGACTAGAACCTGTCGAGGTCGGTGGTGTCGTTGTATCGAACGCTACGCTTCATAATCAAGATGAGATTAGTCGTTTAGGTGTAAAAATTAATGATGAAGTGATGATTCATCGTGCAGGGGATGTAATACCTAAAGTCATTCGTGTTGTGATTGAGAATCGAGATCCGGCAAAGGTCCGTGATATTATCTTTCCAACAACATGCCCCATATGTCATTCACCGATTATTCGACTTGAAGGAGAAGCGATCGCCCGTTGTAGTGGCGGTTTAACTTGTGATGCCCAAAAGCTTGAGGGGCTAAAACACTTTGTCTCCCGTACAGCCATGAATATCGATGGCATTGGCGGGCGTTGGTTAGAAGTATTGTTAAAAGAGAAAGTCATTGAGTCGATCGCTGATCTTTATCATCTTAGTAAGAGTCGATTGTTAGAACTTCCCCGTATGGGTGAAAAATCGGCTGAAAAGATGATTCAGAGTATACAATCTAGTAAACACCCTACATTTGCTCATTTTATCTATGCACTTGGAATTCGAGAGGTTGGGGAAGCGACAGCACGGACACTCGCGAACCACTTTGAGTCTATTGACGCATTAATGGCGACCGATGAAACGGTGTTAATGCAGCTTGAAGATATTGGACCTGTGGTAGCGAAACGTATTGTGGAATTTTTTGCGCTAGAGCATCATCGAGAACTTATTCAAGCACTTCTTGATGCTGGGGTTGAAATTCAATATCCCGAGAAAAAATCAGAAGCAGATAATAATGAATTACCGCTACTAGGAGAAACTTGGGTGATTACGGGCACGCTCGAAAGCTTTAGCCGTAATGAGGCAAAAGATATCTTATTAGCGCTTGGTGCGAAAGTGACGGGCACTGTTTCTAAAACAACGACTAAATTACTCGCCGGTGAAAAAGCGGGGAGCAAATTAACGCAAGCTGAAAAGTTGGGTGTCGAAGTTGTAACAGAAGCCCAATTACTGAAACTTTTAGGACGTTAAAGAATTCTTATGAGCTTTGAAAAAACGATTGCAGCAATCGCAATTATGGAGAGTTGTTTTCCTGAAAAATTTGGTGTTCCTCGGCAAGCGGGGATTATTTCAGCAGCAAAAGGTGTAATTCGGTTTTTAGCACCTTATAACCATGAAAACTATCTCTATGGCTTAGAGCATTACAGCCATCTATGGCTCACTTTTGGATTTCATCAAAATGAGTGGAATGGTAAGGCAACCGTGCGGCCTCAGCGTTTAGGCGGGAATGCACGCATGGGCGTATTTGCAACGAGAAGTCCTTTTCGTCCCAATGGGCTAGGGCTTTCTGCGGTGAAGATCGAAAAGATCCATTTTACAGAAGGCATTATTGATGTTTCGGGTGTTGATTTAGTCGATGGCACACCGATTTACTGTATTAAACCGTATATTCCATTTATTGATGCAATTGATTCTGCCACCAGTTCATTTGCATCTACTCTGCCAGATCAATTTCAGGTGTTATTAACACCGCAAGCAGAACAGGTATTAGAGTCGATTACCAAAAGCGATCCGGAGTTTTCCGAACTGCTCTTTGCAGTTTTAGCTCAAAATCCAACCCCGCAATTTCATACAGATCAGACACGTAAATATGGCGTGAGTTTAAAGCATTGGAATGTGACTTTTAAGCGGATGTGTGAAGCAGATATCCCAAAATTGGATGAACCGATAAAAGCCAAGTTTGCAGAAAGCGCGGAAGGCGAAATATCAAAAATTTTGGAGAATACTTTACTAGTTTTATCGATACGAATAAATGAAAAAAAGACCGATTAAGGATGAGTACTTAAAGGTCTTTTTCATGACATTTGCATTAATTTTGCAATGATATTTATTTTTTAAGGCTTTAGATATGCAAAGCCCTCTTGCTGATAATCTACAATCGCGATAATCGCAACAGGCACAATCTCGATCTTAGAGTCAATATCGCTAGGATTGAGCATTCCTAGCGTGATATTTTGCCCATTTAGCGAGTTTTGGCACGCAGTGAAGGTGAGATTCGGATGCTTTAATTCAGTCACTTGTGAGCGAACTTCAGGGGTAAGATACCCTTGAACGGCGGTACCATTGGCCATTACAACGATTTCAAAAGGGCGTTCTTGCAGCCCTTTAATGGTATTTTTGACATTATTTAGAACGATTTGCCATTGATTGACATCATCAATGTGAACTACAACCTTAAACATAGGAACCTCCATTGATAAAATAACTATATTTATAGTCATATCATTATCATATAAAGAATAATATAGATTTACTACTCTTTTATCGGCTAGGTGGGCAATTTTAGAGAAACATTGATTAAAAGAGGTGTTTATAGCGTTTGTTATGTTATAAAAAAATACCTCAAAGTGTGTTACTAAGAGGTATTTGTTTTGCTATTAGTTATGTTTAATAAAGCTACTCTTCATCATCCATGGTTTTACTCCCATTCAACAGTTGCAGGCGGTTTACTCGTAATATCGTAAACCACGCGATTAATGTGTTTTACTTCATTGACCATGCGGACAGAGATTTTTTGTAATGTATCCCATGGAATACGTGCAAAGTCCGCAGTCATACCATCGACGGATGTGATTGCACGAATAGCAATTGTGTAATCATAAGTACGGGTATCGCCCATAACACCAACGCTTTTTAGACCTGTTAATACAGTAAAGTATTGCCAAATATCGCCTTCTAAATTAGCAAGTTTGATTTCTTCACGTAAAATAGCATCGCTTTCGCGGACAATCTCGAGCTTTTCTTCGGTAATATCTCCTAAGATACGAATCCCTAAACCAGGGCCAGGGAAAGGCTGGCGCCATACTAATTCGTGTGGCATCCCTAATTCAATTCCGAGTTCACGAACTTCATCTTTAAAGAGCGTTTTTAATGGCTCGATGAGTGTGAATTTCATATCTTCTGGTAATCCACCGACATTGTGATGTGATTTAATCGTCTCTGCAGTATCCGTACCACTTTCGATAATATCGGTATAGAGTGTTCCTTGTGCGAGGAAGTCGATATCTTTGAGTTTTTTCGCTTCGTCATCGAAAAGATAGATAAACTCATTGCCGATAATTTTGCGTTTTTGCTCAGGATCACTCACACCTTTGAGTTTATCAAGGAAACGTTCTTTAGCGTCAATTTTAATAATATTCAGACCAAATTTACCGCCAAGACTCTCCATTACTTGTTCTGCTTCACCTTTACGAAGAAGCCCATGATCCACAAAAATACAGGTCAGTTGATCGCCAATCGCTCGTTGTAGTAAAACGCCGACAACACTTGAGTCAACACCACCAGAGAGTGCAAGTAGAACTTTGCGATCCCCCACAAGTTCTTGAACTTTTTTGATTTCTTGTTGGATAAAGTAATCCATGTGCCATGTATCGGAGCAACCACAAATCTCATAGGCAAAGTTTTTAAGAATATCAAGTCCATAAGAAGAGTGTTTAACTTCAGGATGGAACTGAACGCCAAAAAAGTTTTTCTCAGTACATTCCATTGAAGCGATAGGGCAATCACTGCTATAAGCAGTTACCTCAAAGCCTTCTGGCACTTCTGTGACTAAGTCGCCGTGGCTCATCCAAACCGATTGAGTTTCCGGTAAACCATCAAAGAGCGTACTTTCTTTAAGATCAACATGTAAGAATGCTAAGCCATATTCACGCTTATCGGCTTTTTCAACTTTACCGCCAAGCATATAGGTCATCAGTTGCATTCCATAGCAGATCCCAAGCACAGGAATGCCGAGATTAAAAATTTCAGGATCAATTGAAAATGCATTTTCTGCATAAACACTGTTCGGACCACCTGAAAGAATAATACCTGATGGCTTCATCGCTTTAAGCTCATCTGCCGATACTTTATGAGAGATTAATTCAGAAAAGACCCCAATTTCACGAATGCGCCGTGTAATAAGTTGATTATATTGACTGCCATAATCCAAAACGATGATCTTTTCCATCAATTGCTCCTTAAAAGCGAGGTTTAAATAACGTGCATATTATAGCGTATTTGATACGTAACTTTATCCAATTTTTTTGTCTAAAATAAAATTAACTAAAGTTCATTGTGGAATATAACGTTGAGTATTTTTACCAATTTTGTATCAAAGTTTCCCCTATTTCAGCAATTTTTTCATTTCGCATTTCCATTGTCGCTTTCGTGCCTGTTAAGTAAATAATGATGATACGAGATGAGTCTTTATCAGGCCCCATCACCGCAACAATACCACGAGAGCCACGTTCACCGGCACCTGTTTTATCAGCAATAAACCAATCTTTAGGAAGTCGGGAACGTAAAAGAGGTCCGCCGACTTGATCCGCTTCCATCCAGCTCATTAACAAGTGTTGAGAATTGCTGGTTAATATTTCTCCCTTCAATAACTTATTTAATGTTTGAGCCATTGCTCTTGGGGTTGTTGTATCTCTTACATCATTAGGTAAAGCCTCATTTAATGTTGGTTCCCAACGATCAAGTCTTGTGATGTTATCGCCAATAGCTTGCAGAAAAGTTGTGAGTTTCTCAGGCCCTCCTATCTGTTTTAATAGGAGGTTAGCAGCAGCGTTGTCACTCATTGTGATAGCGGCGTGGCAAAGTTCGCCAATTGTCATACCTTCTGAAATGTGTTTCTCTGTAACTGGTGAATATTCTACTAAATCATTTGAATGATAGAAGATACGGTGATCTAAGTGCGTTAATCCAGCATCAACTTGGGCTAGTACTGCGGCACACAATAAAACTTTAAAAGTACTCATCATTGGAAAGCGATTCTCCGAATGATATTCTTCAAGAATCTGGCCATTTGAGAAATCCACCGCAATATATCCCACTTGTGCTCCAAGAGAGACCTCGGTTTCTTGAATTTTTTCTAATGTTATTGGTGCGGAAAATGTTGGTAATAGAAGCGTTGTTAAAAAGATAAAAATAATAGAGAGATATTTTTGCATACATTTATGCCTATTAAATATAGAAATATAACATGTTGATATTGCTATTTAAAATAAGAGCGTTGAGGTGCAACAGTCGAGTCGACTTTTTTATATAGATCATAAATTGAATAAAATATGAATATGACTTGCATCAAACAATATAAAAAGTTTAATTGATAATTACTATCAAAAGGGATAGATTTCTATTAGCATTCAATCCCTCATTTCCTTTTTATAGAGCATTTCCATGAAAGAGCTATCGCTTGATCAAATTAACTTGCATGAACGAGTCATGATCAAAAAACTTAATACACCTCAATTACATTATCGACATAAATTACTTGCAATGGGTATTACCCCAGGTTGTGAGGTAGAGGTTGTTCGGACAGCACCCTTAGGTGATCCGATGCAAGTAATGATTCGCGGATTTCAGCTTTGTCTTCGTAAAACCGAAGCGGCTTGTATTGTTGTTGAGCGTTTAGGGGATGATTAATATGAAGCGGACAATTGCATTATTAGGAAACCCCAACTGTGGAAAGACAACACTCTTTAATGCGTTGACAGGAAGCCAACAAACGGTCGCAAATTGGCCCGGTGTTACCGTTGATAAAAAGTGTGGGCAATTTACGATTAATGACCTGACCATTGATGTGATTGATCTTCCTGGTACATACTCATTTGAACATAGTGATGATAATACATCGCAAGATGAACTTGTGGTACGGAATTATCTTCTCAATGCAAAAGAAGATCTCATTATTAATGTGATTGATGCGTCTAATTTACAACGAAGTCTCTATCTTACTTTTCAGCTTCTGGATTTAAAACAGCCGATGATGATTGTGTTAAACATGATGGATGTGGCGAAATTAGAAGGGATAGAGATCTACACTTCACTATTACAAGAGAAACTTCATTGTCCAGTAGTGGCGATTTCAGCGCGTAAAAATCAAGGGATTGAAGAGCTGAAAAAAATGATTGTGGCGTATGAACCCGGACCTTATCTTGATCATGAAGAGACCTTCCAAACACAAGGGCCCGCTGTTACCGAGGTAATTCAAGCAGGGGTAAATCAGCTTTCTCATGACTCAATACTCCGACAACTCTCACCATGGTTGTTGCTCGAAGCGATTAAAAGTAATTATCAAGATCCTCGATTTACGCCGGAAGAGAAGAGTAGCATTGCGAATATACAACAAAATATTGAGGCATTATCGGAATGTGAACTCGATATTATTTTAGCAAGCAGTCGCTATGAAGCGATCGATACATTAGCGAAATCAGTGATTAAAACAACAGGTGTTGCGAGTGGAAAGCTGACGTATAAAATTGATGAATGGGCGCTAGGTAAGTGGACAGGGATTCCAATTTTTCTTATTGTCATGTTCTTGATGTTTGCCATAGCGATTAATGTGGGCTCGGCCTTTATTGATTTCTTTGAGATTCTTTTTGATGCTATTTTTGTGGGAGGTATTGCATCACTGTTAACATCGATTAGCGCACCAGATTGGTTGATTACCTTCCTTGCAAATGGCATTGGGGAAGGGGTTAAAACGGTTGCGAGTTTTATTCCTGTACTCACGATGATGTTTTTCTGTCTCTCACTTCTAGAAGATTCAGGGTACATGGCACGTGCCGCGATGGTTGTTGACCGAGGAATGCGCGCAATTGGATTACCGGGGAAAGCATTTGTGCCAATGCTGGTAGGATTTGGTTGTAATATTCCGGCGATTATGGGAACACGAACGCTCGAGAGTGAGCGAGATCGTTTGATGTCGATTATGATGATTCCCTTTATGTCGTGTGGGGCGCGTTTACCGGTCTATGCGCTTTTTGCGGTTATTTTTTTTCCGGGGAATATTGGTACTATTGTTTATGTTCTCTACCTTCTAGGGATTATTGTTGCGATTATGACTGGTTTTGCGCTTAAATTTTCCATTCTTAAAGGGCCTAACACTCCATTTATCATGGAGTTACCGGCGTATCATCTTCCAACAATGAAAGGCATTATGCTGACCACATGGGAGCGTTTAAAAAGCTTTATCTACCGTGCAGGTAAGGCAATTATCATTGTGGTTACTGTTTTAGGTCTTCTGAATAATGTGGGGAGTGATGGGACTTTGGGGAATGCAAATACTGAAAAATCGGTATTATCCCATATTGGTAAAACGATAACGCCGGTATTTGAGCCAATGGGGTTAACAGAAGAGAACTGGCCGGCAACAGTCGGAATCTTTACCGGAATTTTTGCGAAAGAATCGGTGATTGGTACGCTCAATTCCCTCTACTCAAAACATGAAGAAGCAGATGAATTTGATTTTTGGGGCCAAGTAAAAGAAGCCTTTGTCTCGATTCCTGAGAATATTGCCGAGCTACCATCATTATTGCTTGATCCACTTGGAATTAATCAACAAGTTGCAGCTGGAGAGATCGAATCTATTCAAGAAGCAAATGATGTTGATGACACCACTGTTTCGGAGATTCAGCGTTACTTCACATCGCCTGCTTCTGTCATGGCATACTTGATCTTTATTCTGCTCTATACACCATGTGTAGCGGCGCTTGGAGCAGTCTATCGTGAAGCTGGTACTCGTTGGACGCTACTAGTGGCAAGTTGGACATTTATTATCGGTTGGATTTTAGCCACTGGTTATTTCCAGATTCATCTATTTCGGACAGAAGGTGGCTCCGCCCCGATTATTTGGATTGCTTCTTTAGTCATCGCGCTCTTTGCACTCTTTATGCTCCTTCGCTACATGGGCAAAAAAGAGATCTTTGTTGAGAGCCATAAGTTTGTTGGTCAAAGCCATCAATCGACTAAAAAATGCTCTAACACAGGAAACTGCTGCTAATGATCCTAGTTGAGATGAAGCAGTACGTCGAAAAGATGGGGGAAGTCCCGCTCTCCCACTTAGCAAATACTTTTCATTTAACGCCGGAAATAGTCAAAATAATGATGCAGCATTGGGTAAATAAAGGTGCCGTTGAAGCGATTTCTGGTGAAAATTGCCCGAGTTTTGTATCACAATCACTTTGTGGTGGATGCTCGGGGAATTGTCATACACGTAAAATCGATATGTCCACAAAAAAATCGATGCTAATTCTTTATCGAGCAATCCCGTCTTAGATGATAAAAAAATCCCCAAGGAGCATAACCGCTCACTTGGGGTATAAGGATGCACGATTGATAAGTGGCCACAACTAGTAGGAGAATAATTAATAGTGGTACTTATCGATTATCAACATTAAATATTTACTCAATGAGCTTATGAATTAACTCGCAAGCTCCATTTTTATAGCGATATTTTTATAAGCAGGAATCCCTGATTGTTCGTCAAAGTTTTCGAGCGGTAAAAGATTATTCGCTTCAGGGAAATAGGTCGCTACCGAGCGATCAGCAATATCATAGATCACAACAGTGAGATTATCGAGCCGACGTGATGTTGGTTTTCGATTACGATCAAGCGCAATAATATTGACCTTTTCACCTGCTTTAACACCTTGCTTTGTAGCTTCTGCTTCACTAATGAAGAGCACATCTCGTTGGCCTTTAATACCTCGATAACGGTCATTGAGTCCGTATATAGTGGTATTGTATTGGTCATGACTACGAACGGTAGAGAGTGTGAGTTCAGCATTTAAAAGTGAGCGAGGATCTTCTAAAAGACCATCATCAGTTTTAAAGAAATTCGCTTTTCCACTTTTTGTCACCCATTTCCGTACTGTCGCAGGATTTAAGAGATGAAAACCGGTTGGGTTTTTAATACGTTCGTTATAATCATGGAAGCTATCGTAAACAAAAGCGATATCATCCCGAATTTTACTATAATCTGCAACAAGTTCATCCCAATTGACTTGAGTGTTAGGAATTGCCGCTTTTGCGATTCCGGCAACAACCGCACATTCTGATTTGAGCTCATCACTTACGGGTTTTAAAATACCCCATGATGCTGTTACAAAGTTCATTGAATCTTCAACTGTCACAACTTGGCGACCCGTTTCTTGCATATCGATCTCAGTTCGCCCAAGAACTGGCAGAAGATAGGTGTTTTTTGAGGTTAAAAGATGCGAAAGATTGGGTTTAGTTGCAATATGCACGGCTAAATCAAGGTTACGCATCGCTTGATAGGTTTTATCCTTATCAGGCATTGCTTCGGCAAAGTTTCCCCCCATTCCGATAAAGGCCTTGGACGTACCATTATACATTGCTTCAACGGTTGCAATAACGGCATGTCCCCATTTTGTTGGTGGGGTAAAACCATAGCGCGCCTCTAATTTATCGAGCATCGCCTTGCTGGGTTTTTCGGTAATACCAACAGTGCGATCGCCTTGTACGTTGGAATGCCCACGTAGTGGTAAAATTCCCGCACCTTCGCGCCCCATATTTCCTTTTAGAAGAAGGAGATTAACGAGCTGTTGAATATTTTGCGTACCATGCTCATGTTGAGTAATCCCCATGCCGTAACAGATAATCGTTCGTTCAGCGCGAATATAGAGCTCAGCAAATTCGAGGATCTCTTCTTTTGTAAGCCCCGATACGCGAAGAATATCTTCCCACGAGGTATTGAGAACATCTTCACGCACAGCTTCATATCCAAGCGTATGATTTTGAATAAAATCGAGATCTAAAATAGGTTGATCTCCATTTGCCATGGCGGTTTCATGACGCTCAATAACAACTTTCATTAAGCCTTTCAGTAGTGCAACATCACCGCCAACACGCACTTTATAGTAGTGAGAAGCTAGGGGAGTGGCTCTATTTTCGAGCATTTCAATAGGATTTTGTGGGTAAAGGAATCGTTCAAGTCCTCGTTCTTTTAGTGGATTAACCGCTACAATTTTAGCGCCTCTTTTTACAACACTGCGGTAGGTGCTCAAAATGCGTGGATGATTAGTACCTGGGTTATGGCCAATATCAATTACTAAATCGACTTTATCAAAATCCTCAAACACCACTGTTGATTTTCCAACGCCAATCGATTCGCCTAAGCCAACACTTGTCGGTTCATGGCACATATTAGAGCAATCGGGAAAGTTATTTGTTCCATATTCGCGGCCAAATAGCTGGTAGAGGAAAGCCGCTTCATTAGAGGTTCTGCCAGAAGTGTAGAGCTCTAATGTGGTTGGATCATCATAACTTTGGAGCAGGGCTCCAATTTCATCAAAGGCTGTTTGCCATTCGATTTTTTTGTAAGTATCCGTTTGGGGGTCATACTTCATTGGTGATGTTAGGCGTCCGAGATCTTCTAGCTCATGGGCACTGAGCTTTAATAGTTCGCTAACCGTCATTTTCTCAAATAGTTCAGGCGTTGCTTTTTTGCTAGTTGCTTCCCAAGCAACCGCTTTTGCACCATTTTCACAGACATCGAAGATTGGTGTTCTTGCTGGATTTGGCCATGCGCAACCGGGACAATCGAAGCCATCGTGCTTATTCATATTGAAGAGCGCTTTTGCATCAGAGCCTTCATGTTCTTGTTTTTCAAGTGCTTCTACAACAGCTTTTAATGCACCCCAGCCACCCGCTGGGCCTTTGTAATGCTCAATTTTTTTAGTTGTCATGTCCAAAACCTCTTATATATAAAGGGGGAAGGTCGGTTTAATAATTGTGATAAATCTTTGAATAAATAATTATTTATATAAAATTACAATTATTGACCTTGATTTCAATATATAAAAAGATGGTTTGAATTACAATACTATTTAATTTTTAAATACCTAATCTTAATGGAGTATTGTGAATTAATCATGAAACAAACAGCCGATATAGATGCATCAATTAGTTTAAAACGGTCATATTAGATTATTCTGTATCATCAATTTAGAGGATAGACGATGGCAATACTTTCTCAACTTATAGAAAAATTTAATGAAATTGGTAACGCAATTCCAGAATCGGTGAATTTGCGTGCGTATCGTTGTTTAAGTTGGCTTAAAAAAGCAGATGTAGAGCGAGAAGACCCTAATATGCGTTTTATCGCTCTCTGGATCGCTTTCAATGCGATTTACGCGGTGGACACTGAATTGGTTATGAGTGATAAATCGAGCTTTCATCGTTTTATTCGTCTGATGAATCACTACGATTCCGATGAGCTTTATAAACTTACTTGGCAACGATATTCGGATGAAATTCGTGTTTTTATTGATAATAAATATGTATTCCAAGGTTTTTGGGATTTTCATAACGGTACGATTAGTGAAGCTGCATGGATTCAAGATTTTACTGCCGATAAAACAGAGCTTAATAAAGCTTTAGAACAGAAAGATTCTGCAAAATTATTGATGATTTTGTTTAATCGAATTTATACGCTTCGAAATCAGGTTTTTCATGGTGGCGCATCGTACGCCAGTAAGGCCAATCAACCTGCACTTAAAAATGCAGCGACACTTCTAGAAACTTATACCACTTTTTTCTTAAAAGTGATTTTAGAAAATCCCGATGATGCAGAGTGGGGGAAGCCATATTACCCTTATATACGGGCCTAATGGCGAAGTCTCTTTTTGAAATTATAAAATAAGGTAAATTATTGGATTTATCCTATTGAGTATTACGCTTTTTCTAAGATGAATGGTAGAATTTCAGCCCTTGTGTAAAGAATTTTTTGGATGAAAATCCATTTTAGAATAATCAATAAGGTTTGGCTGTGAGTTATCTATCCATCGAGTTTGCAACAGTTTTTGTGTTTTTCTTTTTGCTCTATTGGTCACTTCGTTCGAGAGTGTCGTTGCAAAATGGTCTACTTTTAATCAGTAGTTATTTGATTGTTGGGCTCTTTAGCCTTAATTTTGCGTTGATTTTAGGGATCTATTCAACGGTTATTTATCTTCTATCGACCTCTATTGCTTATGGAAAACGATCAAAATTTTGGTTAGGAGTATCGGTGGTTGTTGCCATTGGGAATCTTGCCGTTTTTAAGTACTATAACTTTTTTGTGCCGGTCATGACGGAGCGGTTTTCTCATTTCGGGTTTGATCTTTCTTTTCCTATCTTAGAAATTATCTTACCCATTGGGATCTCATTTTATACATTTCACTCGATTAGCTATTTAGTGTCACTCTACCGAAAAGAACAAGCACCTGTGAGTTTCTTTGACTTCGCGCTCTTTCTCTCTTTTTTCCCAAGCGTAATCGCAGGTCCCATTAATCGTGCAAAAGAATTTATCCCGCAAATCCAAGCGCAGTCTCCGCGCGATGTGTTAGAACCTTATCGTGCTTTTACGCTCATTATTATGGCGGTAATTAAGGTTTATTGGTTGAGTGCTTTTATCTCTGATCAGTTTGTAAGACCTGTATTTGATAACCCAAGTGAGTTTCATACCTTTGATCTGCTCTTAGGCACCTATGCTTATGCGCTTGAGATCTATCTTAACTTTTCAGGATATACTGATCTTGTTACCGGAATTGCGTTATTACTTGGATTTAAATTACCGACAAACTTTAATGCACCTTATTTGGCAACAAGTCTTAAGCATTTTTGGAGTCGCTGGCATATTTCACTCTCTCGTTGGATTCAAGATTATATCTATATTCCTTTAGGCGGCAATCGTAAAGGATTTACCCGTACGCAGTTTAATGTTTTGATAGCGATGATTCTCTCAGGTCTTTGGCATGGCGAAACACTCAACTTTCTTATTTGGGGCGCAATTCATGGTGTCGGAATTGTCTTTTTAAATATCAAAGATGCAATCAAGGCGAGGAGACTTGAAAGAAAAGGGGTATCGATCGATGCAATCAAAGCTCACTTTAAAACTGAAGTGACGGGGTATAAAGCCTATTGGTATCGTTTTTTAACGTTTAACTATGTTTGCCTCGGTTGGGTCTTTTTTAGAAGTGAAAGTTTTGAGGATGCGCTACATTATTTTGAAGCATTATTTATAAATTTTGCGGAGATAAACCATCATCTTCACTCGTTAGGAATGCTGCTTTTATTCGGGTTAATAATCTTTTGGCTCTATCCATTGATCGCAAAAGTACCAGCGTTATTTACGCGTTTTATTCAGCGTGTTCCATGGTTATTATTGCCATTTCTCTTTGTCGCGATATTGTGGGGTGTGATTTATCTTGCACCTTCCGGTATTCCTCAATTTATCTATGCAAGTTTCTAGGAGGATTAAAATGGCAAAGTGGAAAGTTACCTATGTTTTAATCCTTACGTTATGCGGTTTACTCTTTCTTTATCGTGAGTCGATTAATACCTATTGGGTTCAAACGTATCATCAAGAATCGCCATTAGTTGGGCTTGAAAGTTGGGGCTACGAGATATTGGGTATAAAAGGGGAAGATTCAAACTTAAGGTCTCAAAGCAGTGCCGAGGATTTTGTTGACACTCATATAGATACACAAGTTAATCCTGATACGTCTTTATATCATCGCGATGAAGGAAAGAACGAGGCTCTTCCTGCTATACAAGATAATACGCAAGCGCCGGTAGATATACTAGATGATATCGAAAGTCTACTGAGTCTTGGAATAGAGGATTCGCAAATAGCGGCAAATGATGATGCCGATGTACAAAAAGACCTCATTACAGCAGATAGTGATGTTGTTGCCACTATACCTGCGCTTGAACTGGGTAGCATTGCGGGATTGAACCTTGAGAGCGAGCAGTTTGTCGGGCCCCAAATCCCCCAATTACCCGATACGGTCTATCTAAAATCAGGCGATAAGATCTTTTTTGTCGGTGATTCTATGATGCAGGGCGTTGCACCGCGTGTACGTCAATTACTCTATAAAAGTGAAAATATCGATGGGATCGATTTAAGTAAACAGAGCACGGGTTTAGCGTATCCAAGTTTTTATAATTGGCCAAAAGTGGTGGAAGACACCTTAAAAACAGATGGTTCAATTCGGGCGATTATTGTCTATCTAGGTGCGAATGATCCTTGGGATTTTCCAAATCCAACCGGCAAAGGGAAGCGTTACTTAAAATTTAAAAGCCCAGAGTGGGAACGAGCCTATCGTGAGCGCATTCAAAAAATTCTACTCTCAGCCGCGAAATATAATCTCCCAGTGATCTGGCTAGGTGCGCCTTGTATGCGTAAAACAGAGCTTCATAATGGTATGGTTTATCTCAACAAGCTTTATCAATCGGAAGTTGAGCGTTTTAATGGCCGTTATATTACAACGAGTGATGTTTTAGGTTGTAGTGACGATGGGTATATTGCCTATGCTGAAACCGATAAAGGCAATCAAAAAGTTCGTACCAATGATGGAATTCATTTTACTGTTACAGGTCAACGGCTTATTGCTGATAAAATAGTTCAATATTTAGTCATTGAGAAAGAACCAGAACCAGAACCAGAAGTTATTGGAGAAACTAATGAAGAAATTATGATCGATCAGAAGTCTGGAAAAGCAGAAGCCGGTTCAGACGCAACACAATCTAATAAATTGGCTGAGCCGAGTACAACAGCATCTACGAAAATGGATGATGAAACTTCTCGTCAATTAAATGAGAGAAATGAGTCAAGTTCGCAAACCGAAGAAGTAAATCCACAGGATCGAGTCGATTATGATATTTCGCTTCAAGGAAATGATCATCCCCAAAAGCTGATTATTGCACCCTTTGGGGCAACGAAACAGACTGAAAAGCGACCAACTGCACAATCCTATTAGAGAGGGCATAGCATGAGTTTTTTAAAAAAAGGATTACTCCCTGTTTTTATTACATTATTAATCAGCGCGTGTGGCGCAGATAAGGGAAATCATAGTAATTACCAAAGAGAGATCGGGCCGGGAATAGTTGATTATGGTGATCGTAATCTCCCTAATCTTCGTGAAAAAGTTAATTTTCTTGCGAGAGGTGGTAGTGCGGTTCTTTCTATCACTCAATTTGGGGATTCGCATAGCGCGGCAGATTTCTTTACCGGAGCGTTGCGCGACCAACTTCAAGCTCGATTAGGGAATGCCGGCATTGGTTGGGTCACTCCGATGAATGTCCGCGGTCAACGTCATGCAGAAGTCTCGTGGCGCAGTAGTGGCTGGAATTTAACAAGTAGCCGTACTGTGAATGATCGTAATTACCCCATGGGTGGATATTTTGCAACGCCAACGCGCAGTGGTGGTTCTATTGAATTTATTCTCAATAAACCAGAGCTCTATTCTGGACTTTGGGATGTGCGATTTGTCTTAAAAAGTGCAACGCCTAATAGTATTATGATTAGTAATGATCGCGGGCAACTCAATCTAACGAATGCTCTAACAGGCGCCGGTGCCTGGCAGACAATGACGGTAAGAACACCCATGCCATTTCGGATCACCGCGAATGATAAACGAGTGGATTTAGGTGGCGTTTGGTTACAAAAGACCAATCAACCCGGTGCGATTGTCTCTTCTATTGCAACGAATGGCGCGCAGTTATCCATCTGGGATAAATGGTCGCCAGAGTGGTTAGCGGAATTATCCGCCACAAAAAGCGATTTAGTCATCCTCGAATATGGTACTAATGAAGCTTTTAACGATGTTTTTGATGCAAACGAATATCGACGTCTACTGACTGATTCGATTCGTAAAATTCGGATGCAGTTACCTCATGCTGCGGTATTGATGATGAGTCCTGCCGATGCAATGCTTCGTAATTCATCGGGAACGTGTTTGAGTCGTCAGCCACCATCTTACAAAGTGGTCAAAGAGATTCAGTTACAAGTTGCAAAGTCAGAGCGGGTTCTCTTTTGGGATTGGCAAAAAGCGATGGGTGGTGATTGTAGTATTGAACATTGGCAACGTGATGATTTAGCGGCACGCGATAATGTCCATCTTAGCGCGCCAGGTTATCGGCTAAGTGCTCGCATGTTCTATAAAGATTTGATGCAATTAATGGGAATTTCCTATTAATAGTGTCTCCGATGATTTGGACGATTTAATAGAAAGCCGCATTGAGCGGCTTTTATTTTGTGATAGTTTTGTTTAAATATTACTCGTTGACCAATACCGGAATTTCTTCAGTAATAATAATCTCTTCCGGTGATATCTGGGTGCGGTAAGCGAGGACTTTAACGCCTTTTTCAATTGCAAACCGTAGTATCTTGCCATATTCAGGGTCGATCTCATCAGCAGGACGTACCGCTTCAATACCCGTTAAATTAACACAAAAAATTAATACTGCATTAATGCCATTTTCTACAAGTGTTATGAGTTCGCGTAGATGTTTTGCGCCACGAGTGGTGACGGCATCAGGGAAAGCTGCGACATTGTTCTCTTCAAATCCAAGGGTAACGCTTTTGACCTCAATATAGGTTTGCGACTGATCTTCGTGGGTTAAACAGATATCAATACGAGAATTTTCTTGGCCATATTTCACTTCTCGCTGAAGTTTTGAATAAGGTTTACCAAGATTAATGGTGCCATTATTGAGTGCTTCTTCGACGAGTTCATTGGCAGTATGGGTATTCACATTAGCAAGACGATTAAAGGGTGTTGATGCAATGACCCAAGTACCTTTTGTTTTACGAGCAGGATCGGTCGATGGCTGATACCACGCATCACTATTGGGCAGAAGGCAGTTTTTCATGGAGCCAGTATTGGGGCAATGAATCGTTATGACGTCACCTTTATGTGTTTCGATATCGACTAAAAATCGGCGATAACGTTTTAAAAATGTTGCTTTTTCTAGTGCTGGCGTAAATTTCATCGGGAAATATCCTTAAGAGTTTGAAGCAATCTACTCGTCTTTATCGATCTTAATGGCGATAGCCAATCGAAACATTTATAAGGTCATGATAATGCTGACGCAAATGGGTGAGTAATTCTTCACTTGGCTCAATGCGCTGAGATTCCATCTGAAGTACGCCAGAGCTCATCTCATTGCGATATCGAAAGATAATCTGCAAGCCCTGATCGATATTCTCATAGCTTTTGAGCGTTTTGAAAATCTTCTGCGTGTTGGCAAGATCGAGTGGAGCATGGTTCTCAAGTAAAATGAACTTCCCAAACTCATGACGAATATCCATTAGTGAATGGATCGAGCTAACGCGAAGCGTCATACTATTGTTGAATGAATCCCAACTATAACCACCACGGATAAAGAGAATCATATCGGTTTCAATTGCCTGACCAAAAGATTCAATTGTATCTTCAAAAAGACGAAATTCTGCACGGGCGCGTCCATCATCAATCACGACAAAATAGAGCTTATTACCCGCTTTACTAATGCGTGTATAAAAGCCGGTGACTAAGCCACCAATTAAGACAGAATCATCTTGAGCACGGCTATGATACGCGGGCTCTGGCATCGCTTTTAATTTAGTTAATGATGAGTTAGTGACCGATTCAATCTCTTTGCGATATTGATCCACCGGATGGGCAGAGAAGAAGAATCCTAACACTGACTTTTCCGCATGCAGTAGTTCATTTTCGGTCATTGGAATGGCTTCTTGCAGCTGATATTGTGGCTCATTATCAGCTGCCGGCATATCATCGAATAATCCGAAAATATCCCCTTGACCGGATGATTCATTTTTTCGATGCTGGTCAGCTAACCGAATTGCTTCCGGCATTGTTGCTAATAATTTGGCACGATATTGCGCCCGATCTACAACACTTTGAATAGTGCTATCTAAGCAGTCAAGAGCACCAGCACGAATTAAGATCTCAATGGCGCGTTTAGATGTTTTAGAGAGATCAATCCGGCGACAAAAATCAAAGAGATCTTGATACGGGCCATTCTCTTCACGCTCTTCCACTAATTGCAGCGCTGCTGCTTTCCCATAGCCTTTTAGTGCGCCAAGACCATAGATAATCGCGCCTTCATTATTAACGGTAAATTGATAGAATGATTGATTCACACTCGGGCGAATAATCGGGATCTTCATCTCTTTGACTTCATCAATAATAATGACAACTTTTTCAGTATGATCGAGATCGGCCGAGAGCACCGCCGCCATAAATTCGGCAGGATAATGTTGTTTGAGATAAGCGGTTTGATACGAGAGCAGAGCATACGCTGCTGAGTGAGATTTATTAAATCCGTAGCCGGCGAATTTCTCCATTAAGTCAAAAAGTCGACCAGCCTTTTCACTATCAAACCCGAGTGTTGCCGCTCCTTCCATAAAGAGTGTACGCTGCTTCTCCATCTCTTCGGGGAGCTTTTTACCCATTGCCCGGCGCAGTAAATCCGCACCACCCAGGCTATAATTCCCGATGATTTGCGAAATTTGCATAACCTGTTCTTGGTAAACAATAACGCCGTAAGTCGGCTTTAGAACCGGCTCAAGTTCGGGGAAAGGGTAGATCACCTCTTCGCGTCCATGTTTACGGTTGATAAAGTCTTCCACCATGCCCGACTCAAGTGGTCCGGGGCGAAAGAGCGCGACCAATGCGACAATATCTTCAAAGGTATCGGGCTGCATACGGCGCAGTAGATCTTTCATTCCGCGGGATTCTAGCTGGAATACAGAGGTTGTTTGGCACGCTTTTAGAAGATCAAAGGTCGGTTTATCATCAAGCGGCATTGCATGTAGATCAATGGTTTTTCCGCGATTATATTCAATGTTTTTGAGCGCCCAGTCGATAATCGTAAGGGTGCGTAAGCCTAAAAAGTCAAATTTTACAAGTCCGGCAGCTTCAATATCATCTTTATCATATTGGGTGACGAGCGATGCAGAACCCTCTTCACAATAGAGTGGTGAAAAGTCTGTTAATTTAGTTGGTGCAATAACTACACCGCCGGCATGGCGACCGACAGATTTTGATAATCCTTCAAGTTGTTTGGCAAAGTCAATTAAAATTTTAACCTCTTCATCATCGGTATAGAGATCATGTAATTCCGGCTCTTGCATAAGTGCTTTTTCAAGCGTAATGCCAAGATCCATCGGAATTAATTTCGCAATTCGATCCACAAAGCCATAAGGATGACCAAGCGCGCGACCAACATCGCGAATAACCGCTTTAGCGGCCATTGTTCCATGGGTCGCAATTTGCGAAACAGCCTCACGACCATAACGATTAGCCACATATTCAATCACGCGATCGCGCCCTTCCATACAGAAATCGACATCGAAGTCCGGCATGGAAACCCGTTCGGGATTCAAGAAACGCTCAAAAAGAAGATCGTAGGGTAGTGGATCAAGATCGGTAATTTTTAGCGCCCAAGCAACCAATGAGCCTGCACCGGAACCGCGTCCTGGGCCAACAGGGATCTCATGATCTTTTGCCCACTGAATAAAGTCGGCAACAATGAGGAAGTAGCCGGGGAAACCCATATTATTGATGACGTTGAGTTCGGTATCGAGTCGATCCCAATACTTTTTATTATCGTCTGTCTGTGGGCCGATTCGCTCTTCAAGCCCGGCGTATGATTCTGCTTTAAAGAATTCTTCAATCGTCATGCCTTCAGGAATCGGGAAGGCCGGCAATTGTGGTTTATGCAGGGTCAGTGTAACCGTACAGCGTTTGGCCAGTTCGGCACTATTTTCAATTGCTTCTGGCAGATCTTTAAAGAGCTCCACCATCTCTTCCGGCGAACGGAGATACTGCTTTGGTGAGTAATTTTTAGGGCGATTGGGATCGAGCATTGTATGCCCTGATTGAATACAGCAACGTACCTCATGCGCTTCAAAATCGCTCTCTTGCATAAATCGTACATCATTAAGTGCAATTAGCGGGAGATGCTCTTTATCTGCAATGGGTAAGACTTCTTGAATAAAGCGTTCATCATTCTCTTGCTCTAAACGTTTAACACCAATATAGAGCCGATCTGCTTTAAAAGGGGCATAGACGTTATTTAACAATTCAAGCGCTTGCTCTTCGCCCTGATTTAGTAAGCTTTTTCCAAAAGGGCTCTCTTTTGCGAGAATGACAATTAAACCTGCTTGAAACTCTAAGAGTTTTTGATGGGTAATATAGGGCACACCGCGGATCTGATGAAATCGATATCCATAACTTAAAAGCTCAGCAAGATTAAGATACCCTTCATAATTTTGCGCGATGAGCGTGATTCGACCGATCTCCTCATTGTCATCATTGACCACCAGACAATCAGCACCAAAAATCGGTTTAATACCAGATTTAATCGCTGTTTGATAAAACTTAATCGCTCCAAACTCATTCCCAAGATCGGTTAATGCTACCGAATCCATTCCCAGTTCTTTCAGTTTTTCAAAGAGTGGTTTGATACGGATAATTCCATCAACAAGCGAAAATTCAGTGTGAAGATTGAAGTGTGTAAAAGTCATAGAGTATGGCAGTCTTACAAGTAAAGATGAATCGAGGAGAAGATACTTATCAACAATAAGCAATCTGCTTTCTAAGCTTCGAATAATACCATATTTATACCTCTGATTTTGTGTAATATTCTGTAAATATCACGAATTCATTGAAGTTAATAAATTACTGTAAATGAGTAAGAATAAATTGTGCGATAAAGTTGCAAATAGTAGGATTCTTTTGAAAATTTACAAAAATTTAAGTATAAGATTTAGAAAATATGCCTATCAATACTGGTTAATGAATAAAGTAATTATTTTTTATACTTTTCATCGTGAATTGATAAGTAGTTGAGTGAGGAAAAGGCATTTTAAGAGCGATTATGGATAATCAATGGAGCAGAGATTGAGCAAGTATTGGCAGATGTTTTTAGAAAGTAGTCGTCGTATCATGCTGCTTCAAGGACCCGTTGGGCCTTTTTTTCGTCTCTTAAAACATCATCTTGAAACAACATCCGGAAAAACCGTCTATAAAATAAATTTTAATGGCGGCGATTGCTATGATTATCCCCTAGAATTGGGCGTAGAGCTCTATAATTCACCAATATCACAATTTGCAGATTTTCTAAAATCACAACTGTTAGAAAAAAAAATAGATAGTGTTGTTTGCTTCGGTGATGAGCGGATTTATCACCAAATTGCGAAACAAGTTTGTCAAGAGCTTGGGGTTACTTTTTGGGTATTTGAGGAAGGTTACCTACGGCCTCATTATATTACTTTCGAAAAATGGGGCGTAAACGCAAATAGTCGGGTGAATGTTGCGCTACAAAATCCTGCTTCAGAGCCAAATGCCATATTACCGGCGAATGAGATTTCTTGTGCATCGGGGTTTTGGAAAAGAGCCAAAATGGCAGTGTGTTACTATACCGCTATGTGGCGTCATCGTCGGCATTATCCTTATTATAAACACCATAGATCCGATAATGGCTGGTATTATATTGGTGCTTGGTTATTGGCCGCCTATCGCAAGGTTCGTTACCATTTTTCTGATAGAAAGATTAAACGGGAAATTGTCTCAGGGAGATGGAATCCTTTTTTCATCTTTCCGCTACAAGTGCATAATGATAGCCAAATACGCGTGCATGGCAAAGGTCGGACTGTTGCTGATCGAGTTCGGGAAGTGATTCGTTCATTTGCACAGAATGCGCCACAATCAACAACCCTTTTTATTAAACATCATCCAATGGATCGTGGATTCAGTCATTATAGTCATTTAATTAAAAAATTAGCCCACCATTACGGTATTGAAAATCGTGTTATCTATTGTTTTGAAGTACCGATGCCCATTTTTTTACGACAAGCAAGAGGCGTTATTGTTGTCAATAGCACAACTGGAATTTCAGCGTTGATTCATAAATTACCCGTAAAGGTACTAGGCGATGCGCATTATGATCGTGCAGGATTAACAAGTTCCCAAACGCTCGCGGAGTTTTGGAAAAATCCATATCAACCAGATGAATGGATTATTAGACAATATCTCGAAGTGATTTCAAAAATGACTCAGATCAATAGTAATTACTATCACGAACAGCTCACAGCTGCCTTTAGTGATCGGTAATTTATATTAATAAAAACAAAATATTAGATGCTTTGAATCGTTAATCTAGCTAATTATACAAATAACTATATTAATAAAAAATAATTTATATTATTTTACAAAAAAAACTATCGGTCTATAATGTCGACCATCCTTTTTAACAACCCTGTTTGTAATAAAGGATTGATATAGGTCTTTCCTTAACATTAATTCAACGATATGAAGAAAAAAATTATTAAATTATTTCAAAATAGACTACTCCTTGGAATGGTCATTATTCCTTTCTTCATCTCTTTTTGCTATTTGACTTTTTTTGCTGCTGATCGTTATGTGAGTCTCTCTCAAGTAGTTGTACGCCAACAAGAGAGCGGTAGCCAAAATGTGATGCCGGGATTGGCAATGTTGATGGGCTCTGCCGATCCTGTATCACGGGAAGATACGCTCTATCTCAAAGAATATATTATCTCGCACGATATGCTTGCTGTGTTAGAGAACAATCTCGCTTGGACAGATCATTATGCCGGTCGTTGGTATGACCCGTTATTTGATCTCTCAAAAAATGCCTCAGACGAAGACAAGCTTAAGTTTTACCAGAGAATGGTACGGACAGATTATAACGAAACCACCGGCTTATTAACCATTGAAGTCGAAGCCTTTAGTGCGCAATATGCCGAAGAGGTGCTTAAAGAGATCCTCGCCCAGAGTGCCATTTTCGTAAATGCCATTACTCGTTCAATGGCGGATGAGAAACTTGCTTTCTCTCAACAAGAGCTCATTACAGCAACGGAACGTTACGAAGAGATGCGTAATAGCATGATTAACTTCCAAAACCAACACCAAATTTTAAGTGCCGAGATTGCTGTTCAATCCGTCAGCGAGATTATCGCAAGCCTTGAGTCCGCTATTGCCAATGAGCGAGCAAAACTTAATGGCCTTAAAAGTCGATTAGCCGTAAATGCGCCACAAATTAAAGCACAAGAAAACAAAATTAACGCACTATTGGCACAACTTGAGGCAGAACAAAATCGTGTGACAGCGAGTGATATTGAGAGTGCGGAAGTTCTCAATACCGTTTCATCTGAATATCGTCGGTTACAGGTTGATGTTTTAGTGGCAGAAGAGCTCTATAAAGCAAGTTTAGCTATTGTGGAGAATGCCAAATTGGAAGCAATCCGCAATATCCGAAGCCTGATTGCCGTTGTAAAACCGAACCTTCCGCAAGAAGCACTCTATCCCCGGCGATTATATGATCTTATTACTGTACTGATTGTATTACTGCTGCTCTATGGAATTACAACTTTTGTTGTTGCTTCAGTACGAGATCACCGGGAATAAGGATGCAGAGGAAGTAGAGGAATACATAATAATAGCCCGAGCTTAAAATCGCTCGGTGCATAAAAACACCCGAGGAAATGAATAATGAATCATAAAACTGATAATAGAGAGCAATCTATTATAAAGCGAGATACGCCGCTCAATAGAGATTGTTCTCGCTCTTGGCGCCGATTATTACAGACATCGGTTCTACTATCGCCATTATTACTTGCAGGTTGCTCAGGGATTATCTCTGCCGCCGGTCCCGGTGCAGGTGCAATTGTGAATGGTGCCGAAAGTGATATTGATACAGAACTTGCACCAGGAAGTTATCAATTTGTTGAGTTAAAACCAGATACCGTTACCAAATATATGCGTAGTCCTGTCCGTCAGTTAAAAACAACGGTCAGCCAACCAGTGATTCCAGAATTACGCTTAACGCCCGGAGATGTGATTTCGGTATTGATCTCCGATAGCGCCGAAGATGGCGCGCTTTTTGCACCATTATCAGCCGGTGGTACCGTTTTTAATAAGGTGCGTCTGAATAGTCGTGGGATGATTTCACTTCCTTATGTGGGTGAGATTCAACTGCGTGGGCTAACAACGACTCAAGCCGAAGCAAAAATTCGTGGGCAGCTTGCTAAAGTTGTCTCCGATCCGCAGGTCTTTATCAATATTACTGGTGATTTAGGCGGGTCTATTTTGGTCGCCGGCGATGTAAATAAACCGGGGCGCTATTCGACATTAGAAGGTCCATTAACGATTCTGGATGTGGTTAACCTTGCTGGGGGGCCAAAGTTAGAACCTTATCTTGTGGATGTGGTTGTCCGAAGTGGAAAAAATGTCACGCGTTATAACTATGAAGATTTACTCAATGGCTTAAATCATCCGATTGCGGCAAATACAGAAGTGGTGGTAGAGCGGGCGAAAAAACGTTTTGTCGCAATGGGGGCAGTACATAAACCAGGTTTACATGATTTTCCGTCAAAGAATCCGACCTTGCTCGATGTACTCGGCACTATCGGTGGCTTAAGTGAGCAGAAAGCCAATGCAAGCGGTGTTTTTATCTTCCGTCTCTCTGATGGCTCAACATATGATGCTGCAACGCATACCATTACCGAGAAAGCGAAACCAATGGTATTTCAGCTGAACTTAAAAGATCCAACATCGCTCTTTGTTGCACAGCAATTTCAGGTTGAGCCCGATGATGCGATCTATGTGACGAATGCCGGTGTGTATGAAGTGCAAAAGATTATCTCTCCCATTATCCAGATGCTTGTACTGGGTAATGCTGTAAGTAACTAAGGGATGGAATCGAGATGCAAGATACCAAGCGCACTCCACTACGCATAATGAAGGATGTCATCTTTGCGTTAGTTCTACGGGAATATCTCACTCGCTTTGGGAGCCGTAGAATGGGGGTGTTTTGGGTCTTTTTCGAGCCGATGATCAATATTGCATTTATGATGTTTATCTTTACGGTGATTAGAGCAAGGGCAGTGCCGGGAATGGAGTTCCCTATCTTTCTCCTAACAGGGATGATTCCTTTCTTTTTAATGCGCAATATTGTCTTTAAGCTGATGGAAGCAATTAATGCCAATCAGGCTCTCTTTGCTTATCCCAATATTAAGATATTCGACACCTATGTCGCACGGGTACTTGTTGAACTCTCGATTAGTAGCGGTGTGTATCTTATCTTTCTTTTTATTTTGGGTTTTTGGTTTCATTACGATGTTCTGGTTGCGTATCCGCTCGAATGGCTTTTTGCGTTATTAGTTGGGTTACTCTTCTCCTTTGGGTTAGGCGTGTTATTTTCAGTAATCACGGTTGTAATGCCCAATGCAAAAAGCTTTATTCGCATTATCTTTTTACCGATGTACCTTATTTCCGGCGTGATTTTCCCACTGTGGATTATTCCCGAAAAATATCTCCCATGGGTGCTTTGGAATCCTTATGCACACATTGTGAGTAACATCCGAGAAGGGGTATTTACCGCCTATCCAGAAATCCCCGGCGTCAGCCAAATCTATCCGCTTATCTGTACAGCGATAGCGTTATTTATCGGCCTTGGGCTCTATCGAGTACGGCGGCAGAGGTTACTGATTAAATGATACAGATTGAGAATTTAACAAAATCGTATCTGCATCATAAAGCAGGGCGAAAGTATGTTTTTCGGGATCTTAGTTTTACGATTCCCGATGGTAAGAATGTAGCAATTATCGGCAAAAATGGTGCCGGTAAATCAACCTTGATGAATCTCCTTGCCAAGGTGGATTCCCCAGATAGTGGGCGAATCATTACCGATAAGAGTATCTCTTGGCCGGTTGGGCTTTCTGGTGGTTTTCAGGGGTCGCTCACAGCGCGTGAAAATGTGAAGTTTATCGCTCGCACTCAAGGTTTTCGCGGTTTAGCAATGCAAGAGAAAGTAAAGTATGTTGAAGAGTTTGCTGAAATTGGCGATTATTTTGACCTCCCAACGAAGACTTATTCCTCCGGTATGAGAGGGCGAGTTGCTTTCGGATTAAGTCTTGCCTTCGATTTTGATTACTACATCGTCGATGAAGCAATGTCAGTTGGTGATGCGCATTTTAAACGAAAGGCGAGCCAAGCCTTTAAAGATAAAGTGGGGAAGGCAAATATTATTTTGGTGACTCATGGAATGACACAGGTAAGAACTATGTGTGACCTAGTCATTATCTTAGATAATGGCAAAGCCGAGATCTACGATGATGTGGAAGAAGGTATTAAGGTTTATCAAAACTTATAAGTATTTAATTTTATAACGGGTGGCTTATATGCCACTTTTTTAGAGGTTTTTTAGTCGTATGGTAAATAGCTTACAAATAGTAGCGGATGCGGTTACAGATCAAATCGGGATTTTAAAGAAATGGCAAGAGAAGCTTGTGGGTAACCACAATATTGATCAGGCTATTGATCTGATTCTCGCATGTGAAGGACGCACTATTATCTCTGGTGTTGGTAAGTCTGGCTTAATTGGTAAAAAAATCGTGGCAACTTTTGCATCTACCGGTACGCCAAGCTTTTTTCTGCACCCGACCGAAGCATTCCATGGTGATTTAGGGATGATTAAACCTTCCGATCTTCTGATTCTGATCTCTTATAGTGGTGAAACGGATGAGGTTAATAAGCTTATCCCTAGCCTTAAAAGTTTTGGTAATAAAATTATCGGGATTACGGGAAATGCAGACTCTACATTAGCAAAGTATAGCGATGTCTTTTTAGATATCGGTGTTGAACGAGAGATCTGTCCTAATAATTTGGCGCCAACCTCTTCGACGCTCATTACCCTTGCACTAGGTGATGCGCTGGCAGTTGCACTGATGAAGCAACGTGATTTTAGAGCAGAGGATTTTGCTCGATTTCATCCCGGTGGGAGTTTGGGGAAAAAGTTATTAAGTAAAGTTAAGGATTATATGATTACGGATAACTTGCCCTTTGTTAAGCAGACAGCATCTTTAGCAAGTTGCTTATTGAAAATGACAGAGTCAAAAACAGGACTAGCTTTAGTCGGCTCTAAAAAGGATTTGAGAGGAATTATTACTGATGGAGACATCCGGCGGGCACTTTTGTCAAACAATATGAATATAAATGTGATTGCGCAGAAAATAATGACGGAAAACCCTATTTGTATTGATGATGAAGAGTATCTTGTGGCGGCTGAAAATGTATTAAAAGAGAATAAGATACGTAGCCTTATAGTAAGGAAAAAAGGTACTACAGAGATAGTGGGTCTATTTGAATAATTAGTTTTAATGACTTTAATAAGTAACACATAAATTGGATATTAATTAGTATGGAAATTTTATTTTTTTTAGAACCATGTATAGAACATGGGAACCCTTTTTTTCGTTATGCTTCTTTAAGGGGGCCGATAGTTTCTCAAGCAAAAAATTTAAAAAAAAGTCATAAAACAACATTGTTTACTAGTGAACATTTGGCTAATAAATTGATTTCAGATGGTTTTGGAGATTGCTTTAATAAAATTGTTGGAGTGAACTCTTTGGACTGGGAACAAAATGAAAGTTCATACAAACGTCTTGTTAGACACCAAAAAAAACTTATAGTAGATAGTGATATAGAATTCATTAGATCACATTTTCATTCATTATTAGGACGAGATTATACTCCAGACGTTATTATGGTCTGGGAAAGTCCGGCTTATTTTTTTGAAAAAATATACGATAATGCAATGACTATACATCAAACGCCGGGATTTTTTTCAAGACCGCCATATCCATCTTTGGTTATGTTTGATAATGAGTTATTGAATGTAAATCATTTTAAAGAGTGCCAACATGTTGATATTTTTCCAGAAGAAATAGAGTCTTTTCAACATTACAGAGATAAGAGTCTATCTTTTTTAAAAAAAACAAGTCCTTTGGAAGAGCACATAACTAACATTTACAAAAAGTTTGATTATGTTGTTTTATTCCCATTACAAGTTGATAGTTATTTTATGATAAATAGCTTGTTAGATGATGGTATAACCCAGTTTGACTTATTAGTCGATATACTTAAGAAAACTCCTAAAAATATTGGTGTTTGGGTTACCAACTATATTTCAAAAGATATTCAGAGTAGCGTTTTAACAGAAAATAATATAGATTTTTTGAAAAATAACTTTGATAATTTTATATATATAAATGATTGTGACAATACTCCATATGTTTCTCAATTCATTACACCTTTTATTGATGGAGTTATGACGATATCATCATCCGTTGGTTATCAAGCTGCATTTTATAAGAAACAACTATATTTACTAGGAGCTCAGAATCAACTTACTTCATTATGTTCAGCTTCTTCTCTGGAACAATTTTATAAAAATATAGAAGTCAAAAAGTTGAATGAAAAAGATGATGAAATAATTAAAGTTATAAAAAGCAAGCATCTTCCGTCATCATTTTTTACAGGGGATAAATATGCCTCATGGTTAGAAGATATTGTAAAAAATCGTGAAGTCAAACCATGGAGTGATAATGTCGGTACCTCTTTAATAGCGCTTCAGAGAGAAGAACAACTTTTAAAAGAAATTGGTTTTTTCAATAGATCAGGAGAAGTTATTACCAATGACTTTTGTAATGAACTATCTGTTGAAATAAAAAAATATGATGTTATATCATTTGATATTTTTGATACTTTATTATATCGACCATTTAAATTCCCTTCCGATCTATTTAGGTTTATAGAAAGTGATGTTCATACTCTTTTAGAAGATCGAACAATTGATTTCCACTTAATACGAACAAATGCCGAAAAAGAAGCTTTTAAAAAGGCTTTATTGAATAACAAAAATGAAATATCAATAGATGATATTTATGATGAAATAGCTATTGAGCTTAAATTAACCGACGATAAAAAGGATATATTAAAAAAACTGGAGATGGATTCTGAAATGTTTTTCTTATATCCAAGAAAAAGTGGATTGGCTGCTTTTAAAGAAGCAATATCATCAGGAAAAACAGTTATTTTGATATCTGATATGTATTTACCTGTTAGCTTTTTAGAAAAAGTTCTTCATAAAAATGGGTATATAGGGTATGAAAAGTTATTTGTTTCCTCATCCTACGATGCAAAAAAACATAATGGAAGGTTATTTGATGTAGTCTTAGAGAGTATTGTTTTTCCGCCTTCGAGTATCTTGCATATTGGTGACAATGAAATAGGGGATATTAAACAAGCAAAATCACGAGGTATAGCAACATTTCATCTCAATAAGGCTATTGATTTATTTGAAAATAATAGCGCTTACATTCGACCTTGGAAAAGAGATGAAAGAAATCATCCTTTAGATTGGCGTATTATTCTTTCTATCTGGGGACAAAAACTTCATGATAATCCTAGGAAAATATATCGCAGAGGAACAGTCTTTAATGCTGATAGGTGGCAATTAGGGTACATGGGACTTGGAGCCTTATTATTAGGATATACTAAATGGTTAATTGAAGAATTTATTAAGGATAAAGTTGATACGCTTTATTTTTTAGCTCGAGATGGAAAAATTATGAAAGAAGCTTATGATGCTCTTTCTCCATTATATAAAGATGCTCCTAAATCGGTATACATGCTCTGTTCACGTCGCTCGATTAATTTAGCAAAGGTAAAGAAACGCACTGATATTTTAGATTTATTATATGTTGATTTTGCTCATAGAGTTTCTCTCGGTCATCTTTTAGAGAATAGATTTGGTCTTACTTATATAGTGGTTGATCAAGATATTTTAAAAAAATATGGGCTAACTTGGCAAAGTAGAATTACAAAAGATGATCTACCTCGTTTAAGGAAATTAATGATCGAACTAGAAAATAATGTCATGGAAGTTGCTAGTTCTGAACGAGAAAACTACTTAGATTATTTAAGATCAATTGGGATAATGGATAAGAATGAAAAGAGTGCAATTGTTGATATTGGATATGCCGGAACAATGCAACAATCATTATTTCAATTATTGAATAAAAAAATATCGGGTTATTATTTAATTACATTCAGAAAAGCAATAGAGAGATTAGAGAAGAACTCATTAAACTTAACGGCTTTTCTTGCAGAATTTGTAGATAGGCATGACACGTATCATCCATTTTGTCGCTATGTGCCCCTTTATGAAACATTATTTAGTAGTACTGATTGTAGTTTCATAAAAATGAGTAAAACTTGGGATGGTAAGTTACAACCAATCTTTATGCAAGAAACCGATATGGAAAATGAAAGGATCGGTTTTGTAAGAATGGTGCATAAAGGTGCTTTAGAATTTATTAATGATTGTGTTGATATTTTAGGGCAAGAATTAAAAAAAATAGATATAGAGCCAAATAAAACTTTACGCTTATTAGATCAATTATTTTCAGATCCTCATCCGAGGGATGCTAGACTTTTCGCTGGTATTTCTTTTGAAGATGCTTATGGTGGGAATTCGCAAAGAATTATTCTTTCAGAAAGTGTGGAAAAAGATGGTGTTGGTATTTGGCGTAAAGCAGTAGAAATATTATCTCAGCAAGAAAGTAAAGAAGATATAAAGAAGGCTACAATAAAAAAAGGTGGGGCTAACCCCTATAGTTTGAGTAGTTCTCATCAAGATAAAGGTGTTCTTCAGCATTGTATCTATTACTTTATTACAAAATTTGCTTCAGAAAATAAAAAACAAAAGTTTCTTAAAAACCCACAATTGTTTTTCCATGACTCGAAATCACAGATTATAAAGGCTTTAGGAAAACTTTATTTATTATAGGCAGAAAGGATAAATATTATAATGATTGAGGAAGGTGACTTTATTAATATTATAAATAATAGTGGCGGGTATTTAAAGTTAAAAGTCAATAATACTGATGATGATACTTTAATAGTAGCATTTGGCGCTGCAGATTATATTAATAAAATTTATTTATTAGAAAACCAAATAAATTTTTTATCTAAAAATGTTTTGTTTTTTAATTCTGATAAAAATGACTGGTTTGTTGAGGCAAAAAGCTTTTTAAATAGTGAATCAGTAGAAAAATCTGCTTCAGTTTTAGAGGAGATATTAAAGCAAATTTGTAAAAAATATTCTATTAATAAATTAACTTTTATAGGACATTCTATGGGGGCATATGGGGTGTTAATTTATACACAACTTATGGAGTTTTCTCAGCAACAAAACATAATAGTATCTTGTCCTAAAATTGATCTAGAAATTAATTCTATAAGAAGAGTTTATAAAGTCAAAAGTAATAATAGATTTAAAAATCAAAGAAAAATAACAACATCATTAAATAAATTAAATGATTTAGATAATAAAAAGTTTTATTTTTTATATGGAGAAAAAGATCTGCTGGATACAGAGTGTATTTTGGAATATAGAAGAAATTTTTTATCCTTTAATCAGGTTGTGATGGAGACCGTTTCTTTTTTAGATTCAGATCATTACTTATTAAATTCATTTAAAAATATTGGTTTTAATATGACCATAAACTCCCTATTAAATTGTGATTTCGATTCTATTATAGGCCAAGGGGATTTGCATAATAAACTCTCACTAGAAGATATTAGTACATTGTCATCTATACCCAGGGATGAAGAAGCATATTTTCTATTTTTAAATAAAATGTTAAAAAAGTATCCTGAGTTTTTTCATGCTTTAAATAGATTGGGAGTGCAAGAACTAAAATCAGGTAGATTAAGGAGTGGGCTCCAATATTTACAAAGAGCTCACAGGATATCCCCATCTGACATGAATACCAATACTCATTTGGCTAAGTGTTATATGCGATTACAGAAGCCAAAAGCAGCCCTTGTACATTATTCATTTTGTTTTACAAACTCAAAACGAGAAGATGAGCGCTCTTATTATAAACAACTGTTGAATGTTTTAGAGAGTTTAAACAAAAAGAAATGATATGCAGAGGTATAGTATATTATTATTCAAGTTATATTTCCTTGTGTTGTTAGATAGTGTAATCCTCCCTAAAAATAATACCGACTATAAGTAGAATTTTCTCGTATTATTTACTTAGGAGAAATTGACTATGAAAAAATCAAAATTCACAGACACACAAATCATGTCGATCTTAAAGCAGAATGAATCAGGCGTGCAAGTGACCGATTTATGTCGAGAGCATGGGATTAGTTCGGCGACATTTTATAAGTGGCGTTCAAAATATGGAGGCATGGATGCCTCGATGATTACTCGCTTAAAAGAGCTAGAAGCGGAGAATGCAAGGCTCAAAAAAATGTATGCTGAAGAATGTTTAAAGTCCCGTATCCGCCAAGAAGCTTTAGAGGGAAAGTGGTAAAGCCATCTCAACGAAAAGAGATGGCTAAAGCTGTTTTAAAGACTCAAGATATCTCCATTCGTTTAGTTTGTGAGATATTTGGGATTAGCAAAACGGCTTTTCACTATCAGGCCAAAGCCTCTTCCGAAAACAGACTCATTGAAACTTGGTTACTGAAGTTAACTAAAGCTCATAAGCGTTGGGGTTTTGGTTTATGTTTTGATTATTTGAGAAATATTCAAAAGTTCCGATGGAATCATAAACGAGTTTTAAGAGTTTATCGGGAATTAGAGCTTAATCTCAGAATTAAACCTAAAAAACGAATCATCAGAAATTGCCCCGAAGCATTGGGATTAGCGACAGATATTAATCAAATATGGTCGATGGATTTTATGTCTGACAGCTTGCAAAATGGACGTTATTTCCGAACTTTTAATGTGATTGATGATTATAATCGAGAAGGTCTTTGCGTGGATATTGATTTTAGTTTACCGACAGAAAAAGTGATTCGCTCCTTAGAGAGAATTATTGAATGGAGAGGAAAGCCTGCAGCGATTCGATGTGATAATGGCCCTGAATATATTAGCCAGAAATTAATTGATTGGGCTAATTCAAAGAAGATCACTCTGATCTATACTCAACCGGGGAAACCCACACAAAATGCTTATATTGAGCGATTTAACCGCACCGTAAGAGAGGAGTTACTATCGAATTATCTGTTTGGAACAATCAATGAAGCACAAATTTACTCCACTAAATGGCTATGGAGTTATAATAATGAAAGACCCCATTCAGCCATTGGATCTGTGCCACCGTGTCAACTTTAATAAACCAAGAGAAACCTTCTACTTTTAAATAGCCCTAAAAAGGGGAGGTTTACACTAACGTGATTATTTTCACACCATTTTGTAAAAGCTAAAGAAGTCATTTCACTGCCATTATCGACACGAATCATTCTAGGAACGCCTCTTTCTTCTTTAAGTTGCTCTAAAACTCTCACAACTCTAGTGGCCGGTAGTGAGGTATCAACGACAATATCTAAAGCTTCTCGTGTACCCTCGTAAGCTTTATGTAATCGTAATACTTTGAAATAATGATTCATGATCACCTCCCACAAAGTGCTATAATTTCGTCCTTATATTTAATTCTTGGGGCGAAAATATAGCGCTTTTTTGTTGGGATAAGCGTCATTTAGGTGGGCTATTTCGCATATGGGTGAAGGAAGTTATTGCGCATGATCATTACCTTTTCTGCAGGTTTAAAGCGAAAGCGTGCTTTGTTGGAGCAGGTCTTAGATACGGCAGACAAAGATGTTGTTGTCGGCTGGGGCAATAAGGCGAATACGCGAAAGGCGCGGGGCTATGCGATGAAGCATCAGCTCCCTTTTGTTGCGCTTGAAGATGGCTTCCTTCGCTCGATGGATCTGGGCGTGAATGGAGAAGCGCCATTATCAATTGTAGTGGATGATTTGGGGATCTATTATGATGCCTCGAAACCTTCCCGCTTAGAGCAGTTGATTTTAAGTGGAGAGATGTCGGAATCGCTCTTAGCGAATGGCGCACGGGCGCTTGATTTGATCTTGACCCATCAACTAACGAAATATAATGCCATTCCGGAAGATCTGCCGGCAAATTTAACCTTTGAGGCAGAGAGAGAGCATCTCTTAATCATCGACCAAACTTTTGGCGATCTGTCTTTGCAATATGGTGGCATCAAAGCGGCGACCTTTCTCACCATGTTAGAGAGTGCAAAGCGGGAGCATCCGGAGGCGGTGATCTGGATTAAGATTCATCCCGATGTCTTAGCGGGGAAGAAGCAGGGGCATTTTACCGAGGTGATGCCGGCATTAGCGCGAGATCCACAAATTCGGCTCTTAGCGGAGAATATTCATCCCCATACTTTATTGAAGAAGATGGACTCTATCTATGTTGCCACCTCACAAATGGGGTTTGAGGCTCTGATGCTCGGCAAAAAAGTGGTCACCTTTGGTCTGCCGTGGTATGCCGGTTGGGGATTGACGGAAGATCGCCATCCACAAGTTTTAGCACCGGAGTTTAAATCCCGTCGCCGACACGCGACACTTCTTGAGCTCTTTACCGCGAGTTACCTGCAATATTGCCGTTATCTCAATCCTTATACCGGCAGAAGAGGAACGATCTTTGATGTGATCGATTATCTCATCATGATGAAACGGCGGGAGAAGCTCCTTGCGGGAGAGATCTGGGTAGTGGGCTTATCGTTCTGGAAGCGGAAAATCATTACCCCTTTTTTACGCGCGGTGAATAATGGGCTTCGTTTCTTTAAGAATCAGGCTGCAGTTGAGCATGCTTATGCAGAAATGCATAAGCGGATCGATCGAAATACAGAGAATTCAGAAAACTTAGAAAAATCAGAAGATTCAGATCATGCAGAAAATAAGATTCGGCTTCTTATCTGGGGGAAGAAGTTTCCGCAATTGGTAGAGTGGGCGAATCAGCAGCAACTCCCGATCTTAAGGATGGAAGATGGTTTTATCCGCTCCGTGGGCCTAGGCTCTAACCTTGTACCGCCGCGCTCTTTAGTGCTCGATGATTTAGGCATCTATTTTGATGCAAGTACCCCTTCACGCTTAGAGCAGATCTTAAGCGAAACCACTTTTGATGCCGAGCTATTAGCCGAAGCGGCAACATTGCAGAAAGATCTTATCAATTTTAAGATCGGTAAATATAATGTGGGCCGGCAAGATTGTACCTTACCGAAAGCGGGCGAGAGACCGATCCTCCTAGTGCCGGGGCAGGTGGAAGATGATGCCTCCATTCAGACCGGCACGCGCGATATCAATACCAATTTAGCACTGCTCAAAGAGGTTCGCCGGCAAAACCCAGAGGCCTATATCGTCTACAAACCCCATCCCGATGTGGTGAGTGGAAATCGCGTCGGTATTGTGCCGGAAGCGGTGGCAAAAGCATATGCCGATGAGGTGATGATCGATGGTGATATCATCGCGCTGATCGAGCAGTGTGATGAACTCCATACCATGACATCGCTCTCCGGCTTCGAAGCGCTCCTCCGGGGGAAAAAGGTCTTCTGCTACGGCATCCCTTTCTATGCAAACTGGGGCTTAACGGAAGATCGCCACACCTTAACCGGCAGAAGGGGCAGAAAGCTCACGCTATTAGAACTGATCGCCGGCACGCTCATCCTCTATCCCACCTATCTCAATATCGATACCGGCAAAATTACCAACGCCACCACCACGCTACAAGCTTTAGTGACTGAGCGGAGTAAACAGAAATCCACCAAGCTCAAAACCACCTACTTAGGCAGAAAATGGCAACAGCTAAAGGGATTGATACGGACGATGGGGTGGTGATGGGGAAGTTTATCCTAAAAGGTCTCAAGCGTACAGATCATAACTTAACTTACATTTTCACATCTAGAATTTTTATTTTTTAGATGGGTTTTGTTTATTGTTTCTAGGAATCCAAATGAGATCTTTTTTAGGGCTATGAAGTCCATCTATATGTTCAAACAATTCTGAATTAATATTGAGCCCCATAGGATCTAATATAAAATCAATTCCCTCTCTTCTAGCCAGCTTTGCAGCGGGTACAAAGTCAGCATCACCTGCAATCAAGATGATTTGTTTGACAAGCTTTTTAAGAGTTAATGAGGAGATATCTATTCCGATTTTCATATCAACACCTTTTTGTCTAAAAGAGAGGTGAACGTCATCTTTAGTAATATCCTCAAATCTTTTTTTATCCTTTAATAGATCTTGAATCACTCTATCTTTGTATGTCCAGTTGGTATGTGTGATCTCCCCAAATCTAAGGGCAACCTTTCTAAGTTTTTTGAGTTCGGTATGCAGCGCTGTTCTGAATTGATATTCTTTAGTTTTAGTTGAATCGTAGGCATCTTTAGAGATTGGGTTATGCCCTTTATATTGAGCAGGTGGGCAATCATAAAAAAAGATTCTATAAAGATCTCGTTTTCTACCCTCTTTCTTTGTATTTAAGTGGGATAGAGCATACTCAAAAATGAAAGTAGCGACTTTTTGGGGATCATAGCAGATCGTATTGATCTCTTCTTGCGACAAACCTTTAGGGTATTTTTTACTTAAATAACGAGATCTTTTTATTAAAAAAGCACCGTCAATGAGTATTGCTGTTGACATATTTTCATTACCTCTAAAAACAAAAAGCCCGAATGGTTCGGCGCTACCTGAGATAAGGCGGTAGGCTTACTGCAAACGGGCATATATCTGTATAGAATATTATAGATGAAGCATATTGTTGTCAAATCCTCTTTACTTTCATCGAGTGTTGATTCAATACCTAGTCAGTAATTGGGATTAAAGAGCGCGAGGCGCTTGGTGATACTCAATTTACATATCAACAGTTGCTGATTAGGTGTTTAGATTGTGGGTTTGAGTTTGTTAATAAAGAGCTATCAGCACAAACACTTAAGAACCGAGTTAGAGCAGTGAGAAGGGGCTGATTGCTGGCACGCTCATCTACTCTCTTACCAATCTCAATATCGATACCGGCAAAATCAGTAACGCCATCAGCACGCTACAAGCTTTAGTGACTGAGCGTAGTAAACAGAAATCCACCAAGCTCAAAACCACCTACTTAGGCAGAAAGTGGCAACAGCTAAAAGGTTTAATACGGACGATGGGGTGGTAGGTTTGATATTGCTGTCAAAACTTCTTTTAAGAGAAGAGTTGTTACTAAAAGGTTTAATCGAAGGAGAGTAATCAGGTTAAGATCTGATTTCCTGAAGTTTTAATTTTAAATCCAGCCTTTTTCAATTAGGATTTTTTCAGCGATATCGATCTGCCTTTTTGAAAATTGTTGTTTATGTCGATTCCAATTATAAAATCCTTGATAGAGATCTGATCTCTTTTCCTGCTTTTTTAACCAGTGAGTTGTTGCCAATAATTCTAATCCCGCTGAGGATTCAAATCCGTCAATGAGTGCATTCACTCTATTAAAATTAGAGAAGATATCGCCATTTTGCTTTAAAACATGATGCGCTTTAGCAACAGCATTAGGCATTATTTTAATGATTTTTCGAGGATCATCGCCGCCATCTAGATAGCCAGAAATATAGTGACCTTCAATATGTTGTAAAACATGCCTTAAGTTCTCAGCATAAGGACCATAGCTTCCTTTGGTAAATCGTAATCTAAGGTTGTAGCCAGACTCTTGAACAAAGTACATTAACTTATGAAGTTCAAGAAGCGTAATGTACGGATCTATGAGTTTTTTTAAATATTCATCCATTAAACTAATAAGGATGGCGCGACCTTCTGTCATTTTTGGTTTTTTTTCAGACCGAATGGTCACATTGTGTGTCGTTTTTTCTATTGGTTCATACACAAAGATAGAGAGATCTTCTGAGATGGGAGATAGCTTCTCAATTATTCTGTTTTTTACTATAGACCACTCTAATCCACCTAATCCTGCTCCTAATGGGGGGATTGCGATTGATCTGATCTTTCTTGTTCTAATTTCAGTGATTAATGCGTCTAAACCTGCGTTAATATCCTCTATTTTACTTGCACTACGCCAGTGTCTTTTAGTAGGGAAATTGATAATCAGTTTAGGGTTAACGGGACTACCAGTTTCAAAGATAAACATTTTTCCAGGTACAACTTGTTGTAAATCACAGGCCTTTTTATAAGCCTGAAAATTTTCCGGAAATGCTTTTTAAAATTGTAGAGCAATCCCTCGTCCCATTACTCCAACACAATTGACAGTATTGACTAATGCCTCTACATCGGCGTGAAAAAGATTTCCTTGTACGAAGTTAATCATCATTAATAATACCACTCTCTTTTTATAGTGACTTTAGGAGGATGGGTGATGTTTTCTGGCTCTATTATTTTATATCTTAATATTAATCATATTCTGTATTTTCTATATATTGTTGCTTAATATTTATATTTAAGCTATTTTGTATTTGCCCCATTTAATGGAAATGGGGGAGTATCACATGATGTCAACCAGAATAATCCCCCAGTTATTGGTGATTATTCCGATGACAATGCTGTATATATGAATATGCTTAATATGAATATTTATGGTAATACGCATCTTTAGTCCTCCTCGTGAGACTGAAGCAATGATATAATAGATCATATGCAACATATGGTGGCACAGCGGTTTTATCGCAATGAATACGTAAAAGATTACGTTTGTTAAGCCCCAAACAGTATAGGATGGCCACAGTCCGACCTGTTTGGGGTTTTGCATTATATGGCTTAGATGAAATTAAAAAGTTCTGATTGGTACCGAAATAGAGGGTACCTACATTTTGATCAGCAGATCGGGATAAAAGCAGCTCGAGCAATTGTGACAAACCCTAAAAAGGTGGCGCGTCACAGCTTTTATCCAATGTTGAGGTATTGTGCTTTTACAATAAAACTAGGTAAAGCATCAGAAGATGCTTCTTTGGTTAAAACCCATAAAGCACGAGAAATTACTTATGCGTCACATTTAGACTCCCATATTTATGCGTACTACGGGAAAGTTTTAGAATTATCCTATGAGCAGATTCTTTCGCAAGTAAATCTTTCCGATGTTGTTTTAGCTTTTAGAAGGTTAGGTAAGTCGAATGTAGATTTTGCTTATGAGGCTTTCAAGGAGATAGAGTCACGAAAAGATTGTGACGTTATTGCGCTCGATATTACCGGTTTTTTTGATAATCTTGATCACAAACACTTAAAGGATGCTTGGGCAAAACTTCTTCATAAAGATCAATTGCCGGAAGATCATTATGCGGTGTATCGATCATTAACTCGTTACGCTTATTGCATAAGGGATGAGATTTATAGAGAGTTTGAAATCTCTTTAAACAATCCATGGTATCAGCGTAAAAGGATCTGCTCTGCTTATGAGTTTCGATCTCGGGTGAGAGAAAAGGAATATATTTCAATTAATAGTGCAGATAGAGGTATTCCCCAGGGAACAGCTATTAGTGCGTTGCTCTCTAATATCTTTATGTTAAATTTCGACCAAAAATTGCATTCAAAAATGAATGATTTAGGTGGAAGTTATCGTCGTTATTGTGATGATATGTTATTTATACTTCCTAAGTCTCAACAATTTGATGTCGAAAGCTTTGTTGCTTCAGAAATAAAAGCATATGGACTGTCTATTAATTCTAAAAAAACAGAGAAACGACTATTTAGAGATGGTAAAAGTAATAAAGCGCTTCAATACTTAGGATTTACATATGATGGTAAACGAATTTTGTTAAGATCAGCTGCTTTAGCTCGATTTTCTGAAAAAATGAATAAGTCAATTCGTTTAGTGAAGAATACGGTCAATAAAGAATCTAAAAAAATGGGTTATAAAGTGCCATTACGTAGAAAGAAACTGTATGAAAGATATAGTCACTTAGGACATAGAAACTTCATCACTTATGGGCTTAGAGCTTCTGGAGTTATGAATTCTAAGGCTATTAGAAAACAGATTAAACCATTGTGGGATCGTTTAAATCAGAAGTTAGATGAAGTTGATCAATCGATTAAGGATCAATAAGAGATTCACTAAATAAAAAGAGAGTCGGGACGTACATTAAGTATAATGCAGAGGTACCCGGGCGTATTGTTGAATATAATAGCTGTAACTACTTGTTTTAGCAACAGTTAAAAGGCTTGATCCGAACGATAGTGGTAGGTTTGATTGTGTAAAAAAGGAATTCAAAAGCAGATGAAGACGAGAAAAAATAAGAATATATTGATAGCACTATTGCTCACAGTGTTTGTTGTCGGGCTGATAGTTTTCATTTCTATTTTAGGCGGATTTCATGATACAAAAACCATAAAATTTCCAACGCAATATCAGGCTACTGAATATATTGAGAAGGGGTGGATTCCTCGGGATATACCTGAGAATGCAACAAATATACTGCTTTCTTACGATCTAGATACAAATGTAATCAATGGCAGCTTTCAATCAACTCAAGAAGATATCCGTAAATTTAAGGAGAAGCTGATTGAATCTGAGAAGGCGGAGTTTATTCATAAAAAAAGAATATTAAACCCTGACTTTCAAAGCATTGTAGAGTCTTTTTTGCATAGAGATATCCCCTTTTACAAGAATGATCGTTACTTCTTTGTGATTGAGGATCATACAATATACTTCTTTAGCTTACATCCATAATACATTTTAAAGCCTTTCTAGTAACAGGATGTTTCCATAAAATCAATTATCTCTTTTAGGATTAGTGTATGTGCGCTCTACACAACATAGAAGAGAAAAGAGAGCCCGATGATATCTGCAAGTGAATGCGCGAGGAAGAAGGGGAGCAGATTCTTCGGTCTCAGCCATTTTGTATAGAGAAGAAATAGGAGTGTGCCTAAGAGAAAACCTAAGCCGATCGCGGTTTCTAATCCTTGATAGGTATGAAAACTAAAACGAATCAAGAGGGAATAGAGAAATGCCCATTTGAGGCTGTACGAGCGAAGGGTAAGACAGAGCCCTAAAAAGAAGATCTCCTCATAAAAACCATTGAAAAGGGCATAAAGAATCAGAGAAGGTTCTTTAAAGGCGGAAAAGGGGAATGGAACGGGAGTGCTCCCAACGGAATCGGGATAGAGCAGAAGATAGAAAAGATCCATGCCGAGTGCAGCAAGGAGAAAGATCATCACGGCTTGAGGAATCACCCAACGATTAATGCGAATATGTTGCCCTAATGCGGCAAAATCAAAACCTCTGATCCAAAGATAGATAATAGCTATGAATAAGTAGATGGATTGTGAGAAGAGCGCGCCATAGTTTGCGCTACTTGAAAAGGTGGTTAACGTCTCAATATCGGTCTCATTTTGACTCAACTGCAGATAGAGAATGGAGGATTGGTAGATTGCCGAGCCAAAAAGAATTCCCGTGAGAATCAAAAGGTCGAGCCAAGTAAGATCGGTACATCTCTTTTTCATGCTACAAAATATATTGATCTAAAAATGATGATTTTATGATAGAGGCATTAACTTCTGCAAGCATCTAAAGTGAGTGAAGATATTAGCGCTATTTTTTCCTTTGATAAAACAGAGGTATTAGCTTCTTTTTGAGGATCATTAATTAATTATCAGTCGATAAAAAGCTAGAAGCGTTCATTTCTTAGCAATAGCCATTCTCTCTTATCCCAATTATTGATATCCTTATACCCAATGATAGTAATTAATGAATATTGGAATTTTCATGATTAAGAAAGCAATTTTACCTGTTGCGGGTTTAGGGACCCGTTTTCTGCCGGCGAGTAAGGCGATTCCGAAAGAGATGGTGACGGTGGTTGATCGTCCCGTGATCGATTATGTGGTGCAAGAGGCAGTGAAAGCAGGGATTGAGGAGATTATTCTTGTCACGCATAGCTCAAAAGGGAGTATTGAGAACTATTTCGATAAGAACTTTGAGTTAGAGACGATTCTAAAAGAGAAGCAGAAGTTCGATATCTTAGCGGAGATCGAATCGATTCTCCCGAAAGGGGTGAGCGTTGTGAGCGTGCGTCAGGGCGAGCCACTTGGCTTGGGGCATGCGGTATTATGCGCGAAATCATTGATCGGCAATGAACCTTTTGCCGTCCTTCTTCCTGATGTATTGGTCTATAACGAAGGGGAAGAGAATGATCTTACGCGAATGATTCAGTATTACAATCAGCACCAGGCAGCGCAGATTATGGTAGAAGAGGTGCCGGCATCTTTGGTGGATCAATATGGAATTGTCGATGTAAAATTAGCCCCGGCAGAAGGGGAATCGATTGTGATGCAGGGAATTGTGGAAAAGCCGGCAGTGGGAAGCGCGCCTTCGAATCTCTCGGTGATTGGTCGTTATATTCTTCCGCCGGAGATTATGTCGCTTCTTGAGAAGACGCCGAAAGGTGCGGGCAATGAGATTCAGCTCACCGATGCAATTGCACTACTACAGAAAGAAGCACCGATTGAAGCGTATCGCATGAAGGGGCAGACCTTTGATTGTGGTAGTAAAATTGGGTATTTAGAAGCGGTTCTCCATTATGGTGCGATTCACCCGACATTGGGCGAACCTTTCAGAGCTTTAATCGAAAAGTCCGCACGTGAGATAAAGTTATGAAGATCGCTATTATTGGATCAACCTTGCAAGCCGGCGTCTTAACAGCATTGCTTTCGCGCTATGGCAATGAAGTTTATCTCTTTCCAGATTCTACTTTGGTGAACGATTCTAATCCATTTCCCAGTGTACAAGATCCACATCTTCTTAATGTTTTAGCGAAGTTTGATGCGGAGAAAGCCTATGTTAAAGTTGATTCTTTGGTGGATTTGCCTAAAGGAATCGACTGTTTTATTTTGAGTTATGACACGTTAGAAGTGGAAAATGCACTTCATTTTTTAGATCATCTCCGGCAAGAAGTACGCCGCAACAAACCGCTTTTAATTAATGGCTCGACTTTTGGCATTTATGGAACACAGCGTTTACAAACCCATTTCCCAGAGGCAAATTGGGCCTATTTGCCCGATACAGTACAGGAAGGAAATGCAGTTAAAAGCTTTACCGATGTTGCGCAGCTCATTGTTGGTGTGGAGTCCGATGAAGTTCTACGGCAATTAAAAGAGCTTTTCCGACCATTTTTTCCGCTCTCAACACAGTGGTTAGTGATGCCAATTTTGGATGCAGAACTAACGAAATTGAGTATTTCCGGAATGCTCGCAACGCGCATTAGCTATATGAATGATCTTGCGAATGTTGCTGAAACAATGGGCGTAGATATCCTCAATGTAAAACAAGGTTTAGCCGCCGATCCACGTATTGGTGGAGCGTATCTTTCACCGGGCGCTGGATTTGGGGGTGAGAATTTTTCGAGCGATATTTTAATGCTCTCTGAAGAAGTTGGAAAACGCGGGGTCAAAAGTCGCTTGATGGATCAGGTTTGGGAAATCAATGAGGATCAAAAAGAAGTGTTATTCCGCCGGCTTTGGCGCTTTTATCAAACGGATTTAAGCGGAAAAAAAGTCGCAATTTGGGGCGCATCGTTTAAAGAAGATACGGCAAGTATCTATAATTCCCCCATTCATAAAATGCTCAAAGCATTAGCGGCTCAAAATGTAAGGATTTCACTTTATGACCCAGCTGCAATGCAGACGGTAGCAAAGGTCTATCCGGAGATGAAAATTGAATATTGCACAGATAAATATAGCGCGCTAAAAGATGCCGATGCACTCATTATATTGACTGCTTGGAAAGAGTTTTTCAGCCCTGATTATCAACAAATTAAAACGAGTATGAAAACACCACTAATTTTAGATGGTCGCAATATCTTTGATCCGCAATATATGCAATCGATCGGTTTTATCTATAAAGGAGTGGGACGCTAATGGCATTTGAAAAATTGATTAATATCCCGTTATTAATCGAAGATCCCGCATTTATAGCGTTACAAAAATTAGCAAAAGAATTGCAATCAGAATCCTTAAATACGTTATTTCAACAAAATAGTGCGCGTTTTTCTGATTTTCATTATCAGCTAGAAGATCTTTTGATTGATTTTAGTAAACAACGTATTGACCAGCGAGTTTTAGACGGTTTAGAAACATTAGCAAAATCACGTCATTTACCAGAAATGGTAAAAGTGCTCTTTTCACAAACACACATCAATCAGAGCGAAGATCGTGCCGCGATGCATTGGGCGCTGCGGACACCAAAATCTGCGCTCAATCAGCTTGGTATTGACGAGAAAGTGAGTGAGTCGATTCACTGTGAGCTTGAAAAAATGTATACGTTGGTGGAGAAAATTCATCAAGGACAATATCGCGGAGCGACCGGCGAAGTGGTGACGGATGTGGTAAATATTGGTGTAGGTGGTTCCGATTTAGGACCATTAATGGTCTCTTATGCACTTGCGGATTTTAAAGTCGTCACTGAAAAGCCACTTAATATCCATTTTGTTTCGACGATGGATGGCAGCCAACTTTCAGAATTATTACATCAACTACGACCAGAGACAACGCTCTTTATTATTTCATCCAAATCATTCGGCACTATTGATACGCTTAAAAACGCACAAACAGTTCGCAGTTGGGTGCAAAAAACCTTAGGAACATCGCCGGAAGTATTAACCAATCATTTTATTGGGGTGTCGAGTAATACCCAAGCAATGAGTGATTGGGGGATTGCTAAAGAGCGCCAACTCTCTCTTTGGAGTTGGGTCGGAGGGCGTTACTCGCTCTGGTCGACGATAGGGCTACCCATTGCACTTACGATTGGTGTTGTGGGGTTTAAAGAGCTTTTAGCGGGTGGTTTTTTAATGGATGAGCATTTTTATAATGCACCATTTCAACAAAATCTTCCGATGCTCATGGGAATGATCGAGATTTGGAATAGCAATTGCCTCAATATTCAAACGCATGCCGTCTTGCCTTATGATGGACGACTCAAATATTTCGCCAGTTACTTGCAACAGCTTGAGATGGAATCGAATGGGAAAGAGGTGACGCGAAAGCTTGAAAAGGTCAATTATGCAACATGTCCTATTATTTGGGGTGAAGTAGGCCCTAATGCGCAACATGCTTTTTATCAGCTTTTACATCAAGGGACGCATTGGGTAAGTGCGGATTTTATTGCCCCAAAGCGCCGTTATAGTGATGCACAATTCACCTATCAAGACAATGCCGATGAGCTTATCGAACAGCATCAGTTAGCACTTGCGAATTGTCTGGCACAATCGCGTTTATTAGCCTTTGGTAATGGAGCGCTGGGTAATGGAGCCGTGGGTAATGGGGCGTTGGGGAATAATGCTTTAGAAGACATAACTTCAACGGAATCTACATCTACTCCAATCTATAAACAGTATGAAGGCAATCAACCAAGTACAACGATTTTAATCGAGAGTTTAACCCCGAAAACTATTGGGATGTTAATTGCACTTTATGAGCATAAAGTTTTTGTGCAATCAGTAATTTGGAACATTAATCCTTTCGACCAATGGGGTGTAGAGAAAGGTAAAGAAATTGCTAGCCAACTTATCCCATTACTAAAAGATGATGGGCAAAAGAGTGCTATGGTAGACTCATCCACAGAAGGATTGATTCAATATCTACAAGGAGCAGAACCAAAATGAAGATTTTAGTGACCGGTGGAGCAGGATATATTGGCTCCCACACTTGCATAGAATTACTCAATACAGGCTTTGAAGTATTAGTATTTGATAATCTTTCAAATAGTTCTGTTGAATCTTTAAAGCGTGTCGAAGCACTCACTGGCAAAACATTGGAGTTTATCGAAGGCGATATTCGCGATAGCGCTATGCTTGATGCCGTATTTCAAGACCACTCTATTAGTGCAGTGATCCATTTTGCTGGATTAAAAGCGGTGGGTGAAAGCCAAGAGATTCCACTTGTCTATTTTGATAATAATATCGCAGGTTCTATTTCGCTTGTTAAAGCGATGGAGAAAGCAGAATGCTTCAATCTGATTTTTAGCTCTTCTGCGACGGTGTATGACGAATCGAATATCTCTCCATTAACAGAAGAGATGCCAACCGGAATGCCTTCTAACAACTATGGTTACACGAAGCTTATAGTTGAACAGCTACTGCAAAAAACCGCAATTGCAGATGATCGTTGGTCGATTGCGTTACTACGTTATTTTAATCCGGTCGGCGCGCATAAAAGTGGGCAACTTGGAGAAGATCCACAAGGGATTCCTAATAATCTTATGCCATTTATGACACAAGTAGCGGTTGGAATGAGGGAGAAACTCTCAATTTTCGGCGATGACTATCCGACAAAAGATGGTACCGGCATCCGAGATTATATCCATGTGGTCGACCTTGCTAAAGCCCATCTTTGTGCATTACAAAATCGCTTAACGGCAAAAGGTTGTCGCGCTTGGAATATCGGTACGGGGAATGGCACATCTGTTTTAGAGATGAAAAATACCTTTGAAGCAGTGAATGGTGTGACGATTCCTTTTCAAATCACTCCGCGCCGAAGTGGTGATGTCGCAATTTCATACGCCGATAATGCTCGTGCTCAAAAAGAGCTCGACTGGCACCCTCAGTATGATCTAAAAGATATGCTCGAAGATAGCTGGCGCTGGCAGAAACAAAACCCTAAAGGGTATCGGGAATAACAGTATCTTTCAGTAGTAGCAGTGAATTTTAGTCATAAAATTTAGTAATAAATGAATTCTAGAAATGAACCGTAGGGAAAAGCTTTCTAATAAATGCGTCCTTACGGTTTTTTATTGAATCGTGAATTGATTGTTTTAGCTCATGTTTGGGAAGCTTTTTGATTTTTTTAAGGATTAGTTGATTATACTAATAAACTTATCGATAGCTATTTGAGTTATAAAAATATGGGGAGGAATTATGGCAGTAGGTAAGAATTTTGAAGCATTAGCTCTATCATTTTATGGTTGTGATGGCGGGAACTTACGATCGAAGATTTGGTTTTGTGGTCTAGAATGGGGCGGTAATTTAAAGTGGGAAGAGGGTAAAGAAGGGCAAGAATTAGTAACAGTCATGAAGGATTCGGGTTATGAAGATCATGAAGAGCGTTTACGGGATTTTAGCCAAAATATTTCCTGGAAAGATGGATTTATTGATGCAGTGACAACAGGAGTCAACCAGAAAATATGTTGGTTTATCAATTACTATCTTGGTATTGATATGAGTGATTCCTATCAATATGATGATTTTGTTGTCGAAAATAAAATTTGTTTCAATGATCCAAATGGCATTGGTTTTAAGATGAATCTGTTTCCACTCAATTCCCCAGAGCATGATCACGATTGGGATGAAAATCGAGCGAGATTCAGCGGCTTTTTTGCCCGTAGAGCTTATGAAGAGTGGTGTGAAGTTCATCGTGGGGCATTCTTCCAAAAGCTTGTTAGAGAGAATAATCCCGAGGTGATTATTGCCACCGGTAAAACATCGTGGTCCAAGTTTGTACGATTCTTTGGCACAGAAGCTATACCATTGCAAGAAGCTTCCCTGAATGAGATTACTATTAGTTATTGTAAACTCCCTTATAGCGATACACATCTTATTATTACGCCATTTTTTGGAGGGTCTTCAGGGATTAACTCCTTTAAAAAGATGCAAGATTTAGCAACGTTAGTGCATCAAGTGGTAGGTTCTCAATGGATCGATTGGTCGTAATTATTTCATTATCTTAAGAAGTAGTTATGTAAAAACTTCCTTTAGAAACACAGAAGCTGATGATTTTGTAACTCATCAGCTTTTATCTTTTTGAGCAAAAAGTAATTCAATAGAATGTTAACAGAGAGATGAATGCACTGTTTACTGCTCAATCAGTGCCGATAACTCTGCAATATATTCCGCCATAGGGCGTGGATTTTTAGCCCGATCTGATTCGATATTGAGACGAAGGAGCGGCTCGGTATTTGATGCACGTACATTTAGACGCCATTCTCCAAAGTTGAGGCTAATTCCATCGGTTGTATCTATTTCGGGATTGAGTGGCTTATAGTGCGTTAAAATTCGTTCAATGGTCGCTTTTGAATTGGTGACTTTAAAGTTGATTTCACCACTACAAGGGAATTGTTGAATCATCTCTCCCACCAGTTCTGAAAGTGGTTTGCCTGTTTTTGAGAGAAGCATGACGACTAACAGCCACGGAATCATACCACTATCACAATAGGCAAAATCTTTGAAGTAGTGATGCGCACTCATTTCACCACCGTAGATCGCATTCTCTTCCCGCATCGCCTCTTTAATAAAGGCATGCCCCGATTTTGATTGAATCGCCTCACCGTTGAGGGATTCTACAACTGCTAAGGTATTCCAAATTAAACGTGGATCATGAACAATTTTAGCCCCTGGTTTTTGTGTTAAGAAGGCTTGTGCCAGAAGGCCAACTATGTAGTATCCCTCAATAAAGCCACCTTTTTCATCAAAGAGAAAGCAGCGATCAAAGTCGCCATCCCATGCAATGCCCATATCCGCATTATGCTGCAATACGGCTTTTCGAGTACTGTCACGATTTTCAACTAAAAGCGGGTTAGGGATTCCATTGGGGAATGAGCTATCTGCCTCATGATGCACTTTGATAAATTCAATGGGGACATTGAGATCTTTAAAACGTGCTTCTAAGGCATCAATCACATGTCCAGCAGCACCATTACCAGCATTTACCACTAAACGAAGGGGGCGAATTTCGACAGGATTGATGTATTGCAAGAGATGCTCAACATATTCCGGCACAATATTATAAGTAGTAACGCTTCCTTTATGAGAAGGTTCATTAAATTGCCCAACAACCACTTTGTCATGGATTTCCTTGAGTCCGCTCTCCATACCGATTGGACGCGCATTTTCTCGTACAAGTTTCATCCCGTTATAATCAATGGGATTATGACTGGCTGTCACTTCAATGCCTCCCTCTACATCAAGATGAAAGGCAGCAAAGTAAACCTCTTCCGTGCCCGTCATACCAAGATCATATACATCCACTCCTGCATCAGTTAAGCCGTTTATCATCGATTTTTTGAGCGATTCACTCGTTGGGCGAATATCGGCACCTACGGCAACCTTTTTCGGTTGATAGATATCGCCATAAGCACGGCCGATTTTATAAGCTAATTCTTCATTAAGCTCTTCACCAAGCTTTCCACGAATATCGTAGGCTTTGAATGCTGTTAGTGACACCATTATAGGATCCTCATTGTTACAGTTTTTCGTAATAATTTTCAATTCATCTATTTTAGCAGAGTGAAGAAGGGAAGTGCGACTGATCATTCGCAATAATTGAAAATGGGAATTATCCGATCAATATGTAAAGCATTATAAGAAATATTGATTTAAATCGATATCTTTATAAAAATAATATAAAATATATATAAATTAATTGTAATTTTTGTAAATGTTTGGTTATATATTAATATATAATAAAAACTAATAATTTACATTTATGATGCGCGGATGAGGGCAAATTCAATGACTCAATCTCTAAAAGTTGCTGCTGTTGACTTTGTTCCTGCTTGGGGCGATTTACAAGGTAATATCGATCGTCTTGCAAAAGTCATTCCCCAACTAGCAAATGAAGGAATTACTTATGCTGTTTTCCCAGAAACGGCATTAAGTGGGTATTTATTTAATGATTTCATCGAAATAGCTCCTTATTTGGATACTGTTCCTGGAAAGATGACGGCGCGTATTTTACCGCTATTGAAGGAGTTTAATCTTTACATCAGTGTGGGGATTGCCGAGCGCGATATAGCTACGGAACTTGCATACAATAGTGCTGTGTTAATGGGGCCAGAGGGGATTATTGGTATTTATCGTAAAAATGGGCTGAATTCTCAAGATCAAAAAATCTTTGCGCCCGGTAATCTCGGAATACCTGTTTTTGAAACGGCGATTGGCAAGATTGCGCTCTTAATTTGCTATGACGATACTTATTGGCAATATGCCCGCATTGCAATGCTGAAAGGGGCAGAGATAATTGGTTGGCATTCAGTATCAGATCGTATGATGCCGGATGCACCGATTAATGAGAAAAAAAACGATCATTCGACTGTCTCTCATGTGCAATATATGAGCGCTTATAATGGTGTATGGGTAATTTGCGCAACACGAAGCGGTATCGAAACTAATCCACTACATAAAACGAAGCTCTACTATAACGGTGGCTCTAGTATTTGGTCACCAGAAGGTCATCGCGTAGCGGGTGCGCCTGTTATTCCTCCGGTCGAGATTTTGCCGGGTATTAATGGTATTTATAGTGCTGAGATTGATCTTGATGATGCCGAGAAAATGCGTGAATACCATCTTAAACGTCGTAGACCAACTCTTTATCATCCTTACTTGGCACTCCATCGCTCACCAACAGATGCAAATGCCACCTGTTCTTCAACGCAAACAACCCTAGTCGCTGCGCAGTGGTCTTTAGATGAGACGCACTTTGAGACGATTACCGTGGATGATAATACGCTCTATGTTTTACCTGAACTAAGCTCTATTTCTGGCGATGACGATGTTGCCGCAATTCTTGCAAAAGCAGAAAAACAGGGTGAGGAATTTGAGCAAAGACTTTGTCAAATAGCGAGCCAAGGGAAAGGATACATAGTGGGCAGTTATCCTGAAATCGCAGATGATCGAATTTATCATACCGTGATTTTAGCAGGACCTAAAGGGACAATTTTGGGTCGTTATCGAGCGACGCATCTCAATGAGCGGGATCAAAATTGGGCAAGTAGCGGTGAAAAGATTGTGATTGTGCCTACTGCAATTGGGCGGATTGGTTTAGCATTAGCTTCTGAATTATCTGTGGCAGAATTTACGGGGATGTTTAGCGCTTTGCGGGCAGATATTATTGCAGCGCCGAATGGAAAACCTTCCTCACTTAAAACCGAAATTGATGCAAAATTGTATAGCGTCCCCAATCCACCCACAGGTATTGCAGATTTCTACCCTTATGCAGCAGCAACGACGAATCAACTTTGGGTTGTCTGTGGTGGACGACAAGAGGGGGCATTTACAGGCGCGGGCATATATGGACCTGAACCGATTGTTTTAACTCCCACATTAATACCAAAACTGGGTGAACTAGAAGCACGTTTAGTAACAACTATACCTGCACCTTATACATGGATTAATCAAGAACAACTAATACAGGGGCAGATGCCAATTTGGTTTCAGCCTTTAGTGCAATAATTTTGTATTTAAAGGAGGAAGAAGAATGAGTCAGAATAATTTACCAAAAAATATGTTGTTAACGCATTCATTACCTATTATGGAGAAACCCTTTATTGCCTTTATTTTGGCAATTATTGCAGGATCGCTTAATGGTTACACTTATCACGTCGCGACGATTTTTAGCACCGTACAATCGGGGAATATCATACTTCTTGGCGAAACAATTGCGACCAAAAATTGGCATCATCTTACAACTATTGCAATCACTGTATTGGCTTTTGGGCTTGGTTCGATGCTCACTATGCTCGTGGAACTACTCTTTGCAAAACATGATCAAAAAGGATCTTGGAGTTTCTTTATTCTCTGTTTGGAAGCTGTAATTATTGCAGTTATTGCAACTGGAATTTGGCAGCAAACACTCTCTATTGAATGGATCTGTATCATTATCTCCTTTATTGGTGGAATGCAAGGGAATGGCTTTCACAAAATTAAAGGCATGCTCTACGGTAACGTTGCGGTGACGCTCGTAGTGCAATTGGCATTTAGTTATCTAATGCAATTTATTGGCGGCAAAAAAGGGACTTTAAAACTTGCTGCACTTTTTTTCCTTGTTCTATTAGGCTTCGGTTTTGGTGGATTTACTGGAACACATCTTACGATCTTATTCCAAGAAAAATCACTCTTTTTGCCGGCAGCTCTATTATTACTACTTGCTTTTTATACGCTCTTTATTGGACGTAATGAAGGGAAAGTTATTGACCCTACTTAATTAAAGATTTTCTAAATGGGTGGGATTTAAGCTCTTCAAGCAAGTGTTTATAGTCGTTTTAATTGATTTTATTGTCAAAAAATAGCGGAGATTTAATATGTCAAAAGAAAATAATACACAACAACCATTTCGTAAATCTGATGGTAAAGGTTGGATTGATCATGGTCCTCGTAACCATATGCGTGATGCAGAGAATCCCGATATTTTAGTACCACCACCAACAGATCATGGCACGATTCCTAATTTGCGTTTCAGTTTTTCAGATGCACATATGCGTCTAGAAGAAGGTGGTTGGACACGTGAGATTACCAATCGTGAGTTACCTGCATCGCTTGATATTGCGGGCGTGAATATGTCGCTTGAGCCGGGTGCTTATCGTGAACTTCATTGGCATAAAGAAGCAGAATGGGGCTACATGATTTATGGAAATGCGCGCGTAACAGCGATTGATGAAGATGGTAGAATTTTTATTGATGATGTAAAAGCCGGCGATATTTGGAACTTTGAAGCGGGCATTCCCCATTCAATTCAGGGGTTAGATGAAGGTTGTGAATTTTTACTGGTATTTAGTGAAGCAGATTTCTCTGAAAATAATACATTCTTATTAACGGAACTTATCTCACATATTCCCCAAGATGTTATTGCCGCGAACTTTAAGAAGAGCGTTGAAGAGCTTAAAAACTTGCCACAAGTAGAAAAATATATTTTTAAAGGCGCGGTACCTGATAAGATCGAAATCGTTCGTAAACACAATCGTCATGGCGATGTTCCATCACCCTTTACATTTCATCGAGATTCGGTTGAGCCCTTAAAATGTGAAGCAGGAGAAGTATACTTTGTTGATGAGCGCAACTTCCCCGCAGCTAAAACAATTTCTGCGGCATTTGTTGAGATTGAGCCGGGCGGTATGCGTGAAATTCATTGGCATCCACGTGCATCCGAATGGCTCTATTTCATACAAGGAAAAGCGCGAATGACGGTATTTAATTCGCAAGGTACTGCGCGAACATTTAATTATCAGGCCGGGGATGTAGGAGTTGTACCAATTGTGGCCGGTCATTACATTCAAAATATTGGCGATGAACCCGTACGTTTTATCGAGGTCTTTAAACGCCCCGATGCATATCCAATTTCTCGTTATTCAGATATCTCTTTAAATGAATGGTTAGCAAGTACACCAACACAAATTGTGGCAGATCACCTCAATATGACATTTGATGAAGCCGCATCATTGCCTCATCAAGATCGACCAGAGCCAGTTATTTGGTATAAAAAGCCGGAAGGAAAGTAGAGCATTGATGCAGTAATCACAGCTCTTAGATGAATTACAAAAGGTCAGTGAAGGATATATCCCGCTGACCTTTTTATTCTTTTCATTGCTAAACGGACTATTTATATCAATTAATAACTATTTTGGTATAAATAAGTTTTCTGAAAGAGGTAGAATAGGGAAAATTATTAAAGGTCTTTTTAGTTAAATTTTCAATAAAAATATTATTAACTAAAAGTACAATTATGTAAGGAAAACTTGGAGTGAAAGAGCTATGAGCATCAATATTTCCCGACGGGGATTTATGAAAGTAGGAGTAGTCGGGGGTATGACGTTAATGGTTGGAAAGTTACCATTGGCACAAGCTACCGAAATGTATTCTGGTCCTACAACAACAGATTGGATGGGATCTGATGGAAAACCTCGTTACCGTTGGGATGCGATTCGCAAAGTGACGGGACAAAAAAACTTTGCCCGTGATTACCGAGCAAAAGATATCGAAGGCTGGCCATCGAAGCAGGCCTATGCTTTTATGCTTAAAACAACGAAGGTGAATCGTACTTTTGAGGGCATTGATCTTTCAAGTCTTGGCGGCGAACTTCAACCTGACCGTATCGTGTTACAAGAAGATTTAGCGCGTGATGGGCTCAATATCCCACAAGATACGAGTATGGGCTCTAATTTTTATGGACAAAATATTCTCTTACCAAAAGGGGAAACGCCACCAATTTATGGACATCCTGCAGCAATCTTAATCTATACTGATTTTGCACGTTACAATGCCGCTTTTAAAAAACTTCAATTTAATGATAAAGCGATTACCTACGGGGAAGTGACAGGTGAAAATCCTCCCGCGAATTATGGCGCTGCGCGTTATGTTCGGATAGGGGGCGATACGCCACGTTCGCCATCAATTTTTTCACCTTACCAAGATGCAGCGGCGAAAGGTGTATTTAACGGCAATGAAGTTCTCTGGCCACCATCAGCAATCGCAACCCCTCACATAACTCAAAGTCTTCGTTATCGTAATCGCGGTGGGGGATTTATCAAAGCGCTTGAGAAGGCAGATAAAAAGCCAGAGGTTCAACGAGTCGCGATTGAACATGCTGAGCGAATTGCCGAAGAGATCGCGACTGCAAAAAATAATCCAAAGAAATTGGTGCTCAATCGTCAAGGATTCTCTCAATCGATTGATCCATCGGCAATGGAACCTGATAATTGTAATGTTTGGTACGATGAACCCGCAAAGACGCTCCATATTTTAACGGCGACACAATCGCCGGCAGGTGTTGTGAATATGGCGGCAGATTTAGTGAAGAATAGTCACTTTAAAGATATTCGCGATATCTTACTTTTAACAGGTTCAACCGTGGGTTACGGTTCTAAAGATTATTCGGTTTATCCTATCTATGCGATGGTTGCGAGTTTTTATAGTAATGGTTTACCGGTAAGAATGGCGAATACCCGTTATGAGCAATTTCAAATGGGAATGAAGCGTCATTCAGTAGAGATGGATGTTACTATTACCGCCGATCGTGAAACGGGGAAGTTTGAGATTTTAAAAGGTACTTATAACTGTAACGGGGGTGGACGCGAAAATCTTTCTGTGGCGGTATCGCATGTTGCGGTACGTGGTGCTCAATCGATTTACTATTTTCCAAAATCAGATTTAACGGCCTTAGCAATGGCAACGACAGCGGTTGAAGCTGGTTCAATGCGTGGTTTTGGATCGCTTCAATCGATGGCGATTACGGAGTTAATGGTCGATGAGATCGCGAATACTCTTAAAATTGATCCCATTGAATTACGTAAGCGTAATGCGATTCAAGAAGGGTATACCAATACCCAAGGTGGTGTTTTTGCAGGAGATCCTCGTAATATAGAGATGCTCGAAATGGCAGAGAAACATCCCGTTTGGCAGCGGCGAGATCTAGAAAAAGAGAATTTTGAGCGAAAAAATCCTGGGAAAAAATATGGTGTCGGCTTTGCGCAGGTACAACAAGTCTATGGCTCAAGTGGTGTACCGACTATCCTTTCATTAGAGTTTGATGCTAATGGCCAATTATCGATGCGTCATTGTGTGCAAGAGATTGGAACCGGTGGGACAACTGCTCAGCAAGTGATGGTTTGGAATGCCCTTGGGAAAGCGCCTGATTATGTGGAATTTGGTGTAACTGACTTTCCAGAATTACCCCTTCGTACGAGTTGGGCGGATCAAAAGGAACAAAACCGTTTAGCAAAAGAGGATCCTTATTGGACGCCGGGATTAATTCCTGATATGAGCTCTTCAAGTGGGGTCTATTACATTGGTTTTGGAACGCGGCAGGCGGGAAAATTTCTTTTAGAAAATAGTCTTTGGCCTGCGGCAAAAGCGATTTGGAGTGAAGGTATCGGTGGCGGTAGTTTTAACAGTCTGAATGTTGAGTTGAGTGATCTTCGGATTAGCGATGCAGGATTGGGTGGTGGAGGAATGACGCCGATTCCATTTGAGGTTTTGGCTAAGAAAGCCCATGAAATGGGGTTAATTACCGGTGTTGCAGTTCATGCATATTCTAGTTGGCAATGGGCAAGAGCAGAATTTAATATCCCAACTGTTGGGGTAAGAGAATTACCACTTGATGCGCTTGCTGTGAAATATGGCGATGGTGCCTCTGAAGCACTGAAAGCCCGAATGATGACTGGCGGTTATGATTTTATCAAACGCAATATTGCTTATTTTCCTGATACTGATCGCTCTGGTGCAGATCCTACAACGGTAACACCAGCTTCTTGTCTGGTTGAACTTAATATCGATACTTTCTCTGGTGATGTGGAGATTATGTCACATCATATGTTAATGAATCCTGGCACCATGATTGTGCCAGAGCTTGTATCGGGGCAAGTACAAGGCGGAACTGCGATGGGTATTGGGCATGCATTGATGGAAGAGTTACCGCTCTATGAAGAAGGGCCGGGGAATGGTACTTGGAATTTTAATCGCTATATTCTTCCGCGAGCAAAAGATGTCGCGGTATGGACGCAGACGGCTGATTATTTACCACCGCTCTCCGAAACATCGCCTCCGAAAGGAATGGCAGAGTTGGGGATGATTCCAATTTTACCAGCTGTTGGAAATGCCATCGCTCATGCTACTGGTAAACGGTTTTATCAGTTCCCGATTACGCCAGCGAAATTGCGAGCAATATATGAAAATCCAGAAAATGAGAAGCGAGCAGAATAATGAGTAATAGTCGTAAAAATCATAATATGAATGCCAAAATTAATGACAATCCACAATACACAGGATTAGAGCGTAAAGCCTTATCACTGATTATTAATGGTGAGAAAGTTGGTCCAATACAGGTGCCGTTAGCGATGTCCATGATCGACTTTCTTCATGAGTATTTAGATCTTACCGGTACGCATTTTGGATGTGGGCAAGGCGTTTGTCATGCTTGTACGGTGATGGAGATATTACCCGATGGTACTAAGGAAGAGGTGCGAACTTGTATTTATGGAGCGCATTTTTTTGAAGGGAAAAATATCGTTACTATTGAAGGACAAGCTTCAAAAGATCCTGATGGAAAAATTGTGCTTACACCGATTCAGCAGGCTTTTATTGATAACTTTGCTTTTCAATGCGGTTACTGTGCGCCAGGATTTGTGACCGGTGCAACAGTCTTTTTAGACCGTCTTAATCGTCAACCGATAAAACGAGATCAGCTAGAGCGTGCGATAGAAGAGGCTCTAAATGATCATATCTGTCGTTGTACCGGATATGTTCGTTACTATGAAGCAATTCGTGATGTCGCATTAGCAACGCCAGGTTGCGTTGTGGATTAGGAGTGAAAATGAAATATAAAGCGCATTATGGTGATTATCGCCCTGTCAGAAAAGGCCGTTTTAAACGCTGGTTCTACTCATTATTGTTGTTATTGATTATTGGTGCAATATTAACCTATGCAGGGGTTTTTCGTTCAAGTGCCGTTGACAGTCGCTTTGAGAAACCTTTGAGTAAGGATGAAATCGAACAATTGATACCTCGCGGTAGAGAAATCGCGCTCGCTGGTGATTGTTTTGGATGTCATTCACGCCCCGATGGTCCAATGGGCGCAGGAGGTGTAGAGATCAAAACACCTTTCGGGACAATATTTTCAACGAATATTACCCCGGATCGACGTTATGGTATTGGTAGTTATAGTCGCGCGGATTTCCATCGTGCAATGAAATGGGGAATCGGTAAGGATAAAGGAAATCTCTACCCCGCGATGCCATTTGTATTTACCCATATTACTAACGATCGGGATATTGATGCACTTTATGCCTATCTTAAAAGTATTCCGGCAATGGCGGTACCTAATGCTAAAAATAGTGGAGTATTTGCCTTGCCAGTTCGGCGCTTTATGAATTTTTGGACACTCTTTAATTTTCCCAATAGAACGTACAGCGTTGATCGTGAACGCTCGACTGATTGGAATCGCGGCGCATATTTAGTCGAAGGCCTAGCACATTGTGGTGCGTGCCATACGCCGAGAAACTTTATGATGGGGGTAAAATTCTCCAAAGCATTGGAAGGCGGGTATGAAAATGGATTATCCATTCCCAATATCACCGCAAAGGGACTTGCAAAAAGAGGTTATAGTGTTGAGAGCTTAAAAAAATATCTTGAAACGGGTATTTCTGAATTTGGCACAGCATTTTTAGATATGGAAACAGTAGTACAACATTCTACAAGTCAGATGAATGAGAGTGATGTTCAAGCGATTGCGACCTATCTTATGACAAGTAAAGATGGACGGTTACTCAATGCGCAAGAGTCTCCTGTGATTATGAATCAAGTTGCAGGTTTTATGAAAAAAGGCGATAAAGTCGCCGGATATGATCTCTATATCAGTGCTTGTTCCAATTGCCATGGGCTAGAGGGTGAGGGAATTCCAAATGTAGCGCCAGGTTTGAGAAATAATGGCGTGATTGAGATGAGTGATCCAGCGACACTTATCGCTGTTGTTTTAAAGGGGTTACCGACTACAAATTACACTAACGGACAGCGAATGTATGCGATGCCTGCATTTATAGGAAAATTAAGTCATAAAGAGATTGCCGATATTTTAACGTGGCTACGAGAAACGTGGGGCAATGAGCAACGTCCTGATCTTGAGAGTCACTTTTCGGAGCAAGGAGTACAATCTGTATCTAACGGAAGTAATACTGAAGAGCCGTAAGATTTATATATAGATGCTGTATTAATGCTGTATTAGATGAAATGACTACAAACTACAAATTAAGTAGCATTATTTATTGAATTATAAAGGAAAAAGATGGTATGAGTAATAATATGCTTTTTTATCGTGAAATTGAGGCACTTTCAAGAGATACACATGCAGATTTAAAATTAGAGCCTCTAAATCGATATGATTTCGTAAAGGATATGTATTGGGCACCACTTGCGGGCACTGAATTTTTTGAAGCTGCAAAAAACTATCCCGTAGTCTTTTTAAAAAATGAAGAAAACTTCATCCCAATTGCACTTTTAGGTCTGCAAGATCAGCAAAATCTTTTTGTAGAATCGAATGGTGAATGGCCCGAAGAGATCTATATTCCTGCATTTATTCGCCGTTATCCATTTGTACTGGCTGAAACAGGAAAGGATGATGAACAGTTAACGGTCTGTATAGATAAGCAATATGAGGGACTGAATAATAAAAAAGGGCAAGAATTATTTACAAAAGAGGGCGAGAATTCGCAATATCTTGAGAATATCCTTAATTTTTTAATGAATTATAATGCAGATATGCAGCGAACACGCGATTTTGTAGGGGTATTATTAGAGAAAGAGTTACTCGAAAGTAAAGTTGTCACAATTGAAGATGGTAAAGGCGAGTCATTTGATGTGCATAACATCTATCTCATTGATGAAGCTAAATTCCGAGAGGTGGATGCTGAAACATTAGAACAGATGAATAATATGGGGATGTTAGGGTGGGTATTTGCTCATTTTTATTCAATGAATAACTTCCCAATGCTCTATGATCTTTTTAAAAAGCGTAATGCCCTTAATAAAGCTACCTCAAAAGAGGCTAGTAAGCCAAAGGTAAAATAGTTAATAGAGATAATCCAGGTATTTAGTTTATTTTCATCCTATTTTTATAGCGAAATTTTGAGCATTAAAAAAAGAAAACCCACTATGTTATTTAGTGGGTTTTTTTGATTCATTGTCTTAGGATGAATTTTATTAATTTTTATTAATGTTAATACTAATTACTCAGCTGTAACGTTAACAGTGATCTCTACATCTACATCTGCATGTAAATGAAGTGTTACAACGTGCTCACCTAAAGAACGGATCGCACCTTCATTGATACGAACTTCTTTGCGATCAACAGGAACACCTGCTTCTGTAATTAATGTTGCGATATCTTGTGCTGTAACTGAACCAAATAAACGGCCTTCAGAACCTGCATTTGCAGCAATCGTCATTACTAAACCTGCAAGTTTCTCACCACGAGCAGTCGCAGCTGCAAGAAGATCTGCTTGACGCATTTCCAACTCTGCACGACGCGCTTCGAAACGCTCGATATTTGCAGGAGTTGCTTCTGTTGCTAAGCTTTTTGGAAGTAAATAGTTACGAGCATATCCTGGTTTAACATCGACTGTGTCACCAAGAGAACCTAAATTTTCAATTTTTTCTAAAAGAATAACTTTCATTGTATCTCCCTTTGGACAATTAGTGTTGATCAGTGTATGGGAGCAATGCAATGTAGCGAGCGCGTTTAATTGCAGTTGCAAGTTGACGCTGATAGCGTGCGCTTGTACCCGTTACACGGCTCGGTACAATTTTACCTGTTTCAGTGATGTAATTTTTTAATAAGTTTACATCTTTGTAGTCGATTTCTTTAACGCCTTCAGCGGTAAAACGACAATATTTTCTACGACGAACAAAACGTGACATAATTTTTTACCTTTAAAATATCTATAGGAAAGAGTTTAGAGGATTAAGCTTCTTCGCTTTCATCATCTGCACTGTCATCTTCTTCAACTTCAACTTCAATCTCTTCACGTACTTCTACTTGACGCTCAGGTTTAGCTGCGATGACAGATGGTTCTGTTTCTGCTTCTTCTTTGTTAATGATAAGATCACGGATGACAGCATCATTGAAACGGAACGCGCTTTGAAGCTCTTCTAAAGCTGCTTTGTCACATTCAATATTCATGAGAACGTAATGTGCTTTGTGGATTTTTTGAATTGGGTAAGCAAGTTGGCGACGACCCCAATCTTCTAAGCGATGAATTGCCCCACCATTGTCAGTTACAATTGCTTTGTAACGGTCAATCATTGCAGGAACTTGTTCGCTTTGGTCTGGATGAACCAGAAATACTACTTCGTAATGACGCATTATTCATGCTCCTTATGGATTTAAAAATAATTTAAAGTCTTTTATTACTGACTAAAAGACAAGGAGACCAAGACCTTTAAAAAGGTCAAAATCAAGCTCGGTATTATACCCATCTTTTTGTATAAAGGAAAGTAGGGTAAGTGGAATCTTTAATATCGTAATTATTATTTTGCCGAGCTAACTTCTAAATTCTCTGCAATGGATTCTGTGAGCAGCGCTTCACCTAATTTAATGGGACAGTGCTCACTAATTAGATCGGTGAAATTTAATTCATTGTTATCGGTAATCATAATGACCGTTGAGCCCATATTAAAACGCCCCATTTCTTGACCTTTTGCAATTGTGATCGCCTCGTGAGAGTAGTCACTGTACTGTAATATTTTGCCGTAAGGTGGAGTAACCGCGCCAGCCCATACTGTTTCGATGCTTGAGACATTCACCGCACCGACGAGAATCAGAATCATTTTTCCTTTCTCAGTATTAAAAAGGGAGATATGCCGTTCATTTTCTGCAAAAAGTGCTGGGATTTCTTCTGTCATTTTTAGTGAAACACTATAAAGTTTTCCAGGGATATGAATGGTTTTTTGTAGTGTTCCGGTAATAGGCATATGAATGCGATGGTAATCTCGAGGAGAGAGATATACCGTTGCAAATTGTCCATCAGCAAACTGTGCTGCAAGCATTGGATCGGCAATGAGACTTTCTAAAGTAAATTGATGACCTTTTGCATGAATAAATGTTGTTTTATCAAGTTGTCCAAAGGCGGCAATCTTTCCATCAGCGGGTGACACAAAATCCGCACTTTCGATGGGTCGAGCACCTTCTTTGAGCTCTCGGGTAAAGAAATCATTAAAGGTTGCGAATTCATCAGGCGACTGTCTTGCATAATCCTGCCACTCAATTTTGTAGAGTTTAGCAAATTGTTTGATAAAAAAGTTTTTGAACCAAGTCGCGCGGATACGGGTAATTTTTCGAAATAACCACGATGAAACACGTTGTATAGAATAAATTTTAAACATGAGATCTCGGTAGTATAAAGAGATTGGGAGACGAAAATAGCGTATCTATCTTCGTTTGAAATAATTAGCGATATTCTACTGATTTTGGATCCATTTTTCAGCAGTAATTAAATCTTTCTCAGTATCAATGCCAGGAGGCGGCGTTTTAAGTGAGATAGCAACACTAATGGTGAAATTGTTAGCTAATGCACGAAGTTGCTCAAGTTTTTCGAGAGTTTCAAGTTGTGATGAGACAAGATGAGGATACTGATTTAAGAAGGAAGCCCGATAAGCATAAAGCCCGATATGACGAAGGTAAGGTGTTTCCCCCTCAATTATGCCGGTAGTTTGCATATTATTTCGTTGATAAGGAATCGGTGCGCGGGAAAAGTAGAGCGCTTCATCCGCTTCATTGAGTACAACTTTCACAGCATTAGGATCGTGAATTTCTGTCCAATCATAGAGTGGTGTTGCTAGTGTACTCATTGCAGCATTGGGATTTTTAATGAGCGTTTGTGCGGCTAATTCAATAAAATCTGTCGATAAAAAAGGCTCGTCACCTTGCCAATTAACAATCACTTGATCTTCTGGAAATTGTAATATTTTTGATACTTCGCTGAGCCGGTCAGTGCCTGATTCATGCGTGTTACTTGTCATAACAACCTCTGCTCCTAATGCATGCATATGATCATAAATTGCTTGAGAATCCGTGGCGATAATGACCCGCTTTGCAGCGCTTTTTTTAGCACTATGCCAAGTTCGTTCAATGAGTGGTTGTCCGCCAAGGTTTCGGAGCATTTTTTGAGGTAAACGCGACGACTGTAAGCGTGCGGGAATAACAATTATATAATCCATAACAGCCCATCTATTTTGTAGAAAAAGGCATTATATCAATTTCAAAAAATCAATCCTAACTCCTTTTTGAGGATTATTAGAATAAATATTATTTGCGTAAATTTTTTTCTGTATAAAATTTAAGACGATAAATCGTGAACTTTTTATGGAAGTTTTTTTTATGAAATTTAATTGTTTTTTGGCTTGACTTATTCACAACTTTTGAGAGTTTCGATAAATAGAGCATTCTCTATCAAACTTATAAAAATATTTTATGATTCTTGAAATCAATTGATATCAGTGAGTTCTAAACGTGTATAATTTTTGGGCATATAATCAAAGTTGGCATTTTTATGCCTTTTGTTATTCTTTTAGGTAGGTTATCCCCAATGTTATCCACAGCAACTGTGGGTATCTATTTCTTGAGAGTAGAAACCTTAAAAGTCAAGGTAGCAAAGTCAAACATTCTTCATATTTTTTTAAAAATGCTCTATTTATACGATTAAATAACGTTAATAATTTTATTCTAAGAATAAACGATGTATTGTCATTTTTGCATGCAAAAGTAAATTTATTTTTTGCTGACATATAAAAACTGACAACTTTTAGGAATTTTTAAAGTCGTATTTAATCAGTTTGCTAAAAGTGAATTTTTACAATAAATTCGCTATGATAATGGCTCTACAATTAGAGCTAGATATCAATGAAAGATACAACTTTACATCAATTATTAGCAGTGATTGCAACATTACGTTCTGAGAATGGTTGCCCTTGGGATCGTGCTCAAACACATGAATCTTTAATTCCTTTCTTAAAAGAAGAGAGTGCAGAAGTGATTGATGCAATTATCTTACATGATGCTGAGAATCTTCAAGAAGAGCTCGGCGATTTACTTTTGCAAGTCTTGCTTCATGCACAGATCGCGACAGAAAAATCGCAATTTTCATTTCAAGATGTGATGCAGGCATTAACCGAAAAATTGATTCGTCGTCATCCTCATGTTTTTGCTGGTAAGGTTTATGGTAGTGTTGCAGAGCAAAAAACAGATTGGGAGCGTATTAAGCACGAGGAGCAATTAGCAAAAGGGAAGGAATTTAAAGGACGCTCATTATTGGGCACGATTCCTTTTTCATTAGAACCCATGGAGCAGGCAAAATTGATTCAAGAAAAAGCTGCGACAGTAGGATTTGATTGGGATAATTTCTCTGATGTTTTAGCAAAAGTAGAAGAGGAAAAAGCGGAGTTTGAAGAAGCGATGCTGCTCAACGAACGTGATGCAATAGAAAATGAACTTGGTGATCTTTTTTTCTCATTGATCAATGTTGCTCGTTTTCTAAATATTGATCCATCGACTGCATTAAATCGTACAAATATGAAATTCCGTGCTCGTTTTTCGGATATTGAAGCTAATGCAGATAAACCGCTTACTGAGATGTCGCTTGAAGAGCTTGATGCTCGATGGGATAGCGCAAAGAAAAAGGGGCTATAAATGTGGCATAAATCCCTAGAGAATCGTGATAATCAGAATGTATTAACGGTTAGTCAGCTCAATAGTGCTGTAAAAGATTGTTTGGAATCGCAGTTTTTTTATTGTCAAGTAGAGGGGGAGGTTTCGAATGCTGCTTTCCCGCAATCGGGGCATATTTACTTTAACTTGAAAGATGATGGTTCAGTCATCAAAGCTGTAATTTGGCGAGCCCAGGCGATTCTTTATCGGGGGTTGATTGTCGGTGGTCAAAAGATTAAACTCACAGGGAAAATAGGGGTCTATTCACCAAGAGGTGAATACCAATTTATCGTATCAAAGGTCGAAGAGGCTGGGAAGGGTGACCTGCATCAACAATTTGAATTACTAAAGAAAAAACTAGCGCAAGAAGGTTTATTTGATTCCCGTTATAAACAAATCATCCCTGCTCATCCAAGCAGGGTAGGAATTATTACTTCATCCACAGCTGCGGCATTGCAGGATGTTTTGAATATATTCGCAAGTCATCGGCCTGATATTGATTTAAAGCTTTACAATACACGCGTACAAGGTACGGGTGCAGAGCATGAAATCGCGGATGCGATTTTGCGAGCGAATCAAGAAAATGAGTGCGATCTACTTTTGGTTATTCGTGGTGGTGGCAGTATTGAAGATCTATGGGCTTTTAATGAAGAAGTCGTTGCTCGTGCAATATTTGCTTCCTCTATCCCGATTATTACGGGGATTGGACATGAGACGGATTATACGATTGCGGATTTTGTAGCAGATTTAAGAGCTCCGACGCCCTCGATAGCAGCGAAATATTCTTCTCAATCCCGTGATGAACTTTATCAGGTATTAAATGATTTTCGCGAGCGTTTAAACCGGTTAATGCTTCGTAAAATTGATCTAGTACACAATCAATTGAAGGGAGTATCTCATCGTTTGATTCGTAGAGATCCCAAAGTTCAATTGATAACGTTCAAACAACAATTTGAACGTTTAAATGCTGAACTGCAATATCTAATGAAACAGAAACAGATGAAAACATACACAGATTTTGCAAAGTTAGCACAGCAACTTCAGCCACGATTAATGACTGAAAAACAACAACAATATTTTCAAAAATTTCAAGGGTTGTCCGAACAGTTAGAAAAAATGATAACGTTTAAACAACAACAAAAATATAAAGAGTTTCTGCAATTGGTAGAAAAATTATCAATTTTAAGTCCGCTGAATATTCTATTGAGAGGATATTCAATGACAACGCTTAATGGGCAAATTGTTAAATCGATTACTCAAGTAACCAAAGGCGATGTATTAACAGTTCAGATTCCTGATGGAAAAATTCATACAATCGTTAAGGATATCGAACCTTAAGGATATCAGTGATAACTAGGTATTATTGATATGTGATATGGGGATCTGCGGAGTCAAATGCGCATGGAAGAAAAACAAAATAACATTGATCGCATACTTATAACTGCCGTAGTGAGTTTTTGATAAAGTGATTGTGTTTTAAAAATTGATCACAGAGTAATGGCAAGCGTTTATCAAATAAAATTGCGGTATGTGAACGATCGAGTGTTGTAAAATCGGTCATTCCTTCGATTTGAGTCTCTTTAAGGTAAACAGTGCCATCGTTGAGATACTTGTCCTTTGGAATAGTCTCTGTAAGTTTTTCTAATAAAAGTGAAGAGGGTCCAAATGCTCTTGTACCCGCAATGACCCCAAGTGGGATATTAATAAATGGCCAACTTAATAGTTGGGATCCTGGGTAAAGTGCGCTTTGTGATTTCCCAATGAGAATACCAAAATGGTGCTGTGATAGATATTTCACAATTTGTGAGCCATGATAGGGTGGAGTAATCGCGATTACCTTTTTCAAGTGGGGAAAGAAATAGGTCTTGAGAGTATTTAGCGTTAATAATCCACCAAGACTATGGCTAATAATGGCAAAAGGCGTTTGAAGTTCATCGAGAAATCTTCTAAAGCGTTGGCAATTTTGATGTAAATTACGCCAGAGTGTTGGATAGTCGAAGTAGAGGATGGAATATCCAAGTTTTTCCAGACGTTTTCCTAAAACTTTCATGATAAAGCTAGATTGATATAAGCCATGTACTAATACAATAGTTTTTATAGATGATCCAATCGGGTTGTTCATAGTATCCCTTGACAGTCTTGTATCAGTTATAAGTGTTGTATAAAAAAAATCTGCTATTGAGCAGATTTTTGAGCAACTATTTATTTGATAATTTTAAGAGAGGGTTTTTTAGTGCTATTCTTCTTCACTTCAGTTAATCCCGTATCTTTCTCTTTTTCGGGTGACTCAGATGATTGATCAACAATATCTAATGCAGGTCTACGAGATGTAGTTTTACTTGGCGTTTGTAGTTGAGTCTCGGTGAAGTAATCACTTGGTAATGCTTCAGTCTTAAAACCCATTCCTTCCCCATTTTCTTGAGCATAAATAGCCACAACAGCGCCGATAGGGATATTAATTTCTTCTGATACACCAGAAAAACGTGCTGAAAAAGTGATCCACTCATCTCCAAGATAGAGGCTTTGAGTAGCAGAGGGGAGAATATTGAGTATAATTCGACCTTCAGATACAAACTGTTGTGGAACTTCAACAAACGGAAGTGTTGCATCTACCACAATATATGGTGTGCAATTATTATCTAATATCCATTCATAAAGTGCTCGAATGAAGTAAGGCTTGTTAGAAGTCATCACTTACTTATATCCTTTAAATAGTTTTCTCTTTTTTATCAAATGCGAGTTTTACACTCTCTTTTTCCATTAAACGATCGTAATAATCTAAAACTGGTTGTGCTTTTTTAGGAAGAGGGATCTCAAGATATTTAACCCACCATAAGAAAGGAGCAATTGTCGCATCAATAAGTGTGAAATCATCATTTTGGAAGTAATTGGTTTGTGCAAATAGTGGAGTATAAGTGACTAATAAATCTGCAATTGCCTTATTTGTTTTATTGTCCGCTGTTTTTCTACCGATAAGTTTTTCAACTAAAGGATACCAATTATTGACAACCGTTTTAAGTGTTAAACGAAATTTAGCACGTACAATTGGGTCATTAGGGAGTAATGGTGGATGAGGAAAACGCTCATCAAGAAACTCTAAAATAGTGTCTGTATGATAAATTGCGATTTCACGTGTAATTAATGTCGGAAGAATCACCTGAGGATTAACCTCTAGTAGATCTTCAGGTGGATTATTAGGATCGACAATAACTGTCTCACAAGTGATATTTTTCTCTAAAAGAGTGACTTTAACACGATCACCATCTAAAGAATTTTTCTCAGTAAATAGGGTAAAGCCTGTACGTCTTGTTGACATAAATTTAATCTCCTTAATCGCAAGTAAGGAGCAAGACTACTTGAGAATTGCTCCTTACCCATTTTATAACATTTTCTAAACTATGAAAGATAACAATTATTTAACATCTTTCCAGTATTCACGGTTTAGAGCATAAGCTAGGATCGTAAAGATCACTAAAAAGCCTAAGACCCATGGGCCATATTTTTTACGCTCTAATTGTGCAGGCTCTGCAACATAGGTTAGAAAGTTTGTTAAATCATTAACTGACTTACGGAATTCAAGCTCGCTCATTGCTCCGTCAGTACCTTTTTCAAGACCTACAACGACCTCTTCAAATTGGCACTCATCAGGATTATTCATATCACATTCACCAATTGCAACTTTCTCAATAACAGGTTTATGAGTACCTTGTAATTCAGCAAGTACATGTGGCATTCCAGCATTTGGGAAAGCGATATTATTCATTCCTGTAGGACGACTATCATCTTCATAGAAAGAGAGCAGATACTTAAATACATAATCAGGACCTTTTGCTCTTGCAATGGTTGACAGATCTGGTGGTGCAACACCTAACCAAAATTTAGCATCATTGCGATCCATGGCTGTATGGATAAGATCTCCATCTTTAGTGCGTATAAATTCAGCCTCACGAGAGTCGTAACTTCCAGTATTGATCAGTTTTTGAATGTCTTCTTCTTCGAGGCCAATATCACGTGCGGTGATATTGTAGCGCTGAAATTCAAGTGAATGACAGGCTAAGCAGTAATCCACATAAAGACGAGCGCCCGATTGAAGCGAATCATAGTTGTTTAAGTTAATTTGCGGGTTACCGAGCTTATCAAGTGCTTTTGCAGTTAACTCTTCCGATGTTTGCGCATTTGCTGTGACACCAATTAACATCAAACAGCTTGTTAAAAAAGTTATGATTTTTTTCATTTCATTGTCACCCTTGTTGGAACTGGTTTCACTTTACCCCATCTGGACCACCATGGCATACCGAGGAAGAAAACGAAATAATAAACAGTACAGATACGAGCTACTAATGTTCTTGTATCATTTGCAGGCACAACGCCAAGATAACCAAGAACAATGAAGCATACTACAAAGAGGGCAATCATGATTTTGATAAAAGCTCCTTTGTAACGGATTGATCGTACTGGGCTTCTATCTAACCAAGGAAGTGCAAAGAGAACAGCAATAGAAGCACCCATTGCGATAACGCCCCAGATTTGGGTACCAAACCATGATGGAACAGCACGAAGGATTGTATAGTACGGTGTAAAATACCAAACCGGTGCAATGTGTGCAGGCGTTGCAAGTGGATTTGCAGGTTCAAAGTTTGGTGATTCTAAGAATAATCCATACATATCTGGCATATAAAAAATAATCAACGCAAAGAAGATTAAGAATATGCCCACAGCAAATGTATCATGCACCGTGTAGTAAGGGTGGAATGGGATACCATCAAGAGGTTTACCATTTTCATCAAGATTATCTTTAATTTCAATACCATCTGGATTGTTTGAACCCACTTGATGAAGTGCAAGGATATGAGCTACAACTAATCCGACAAGGATTAATGGTAAAGCAATTACGTGAAGCGCAAAGAAACGGCTTAATGTTGCTTCGGAAATAACAAAGTCACCACGAATTCCCGTTACTAAAGTATCACCAATATATGGAATCGCACCGAAAAGAGAGATGATAACTTGCGCTCCCCAGAATGACATTTGACCATAGGGCAGTACATATCCCATAAAGGCTTCAGCCATGAGAACTAAATAGATCAACATACCAAAAAGCCACACAAGTTCGCGTGGTTTTCTATGTGAACCATAGATTAGGCCTCTAAACATATGCATATAGACCACTATAAAGAACATTGATGCACCGACAGCATGCATGTAACGTATGAGCCAAGTCCAATTTGCATCGCGCATTACTGCTGTTTCTAAAGAAGCATATGCAATAGGAATACCTGTGGGACCTAAAGCCCCATCGGGTTTATAGTACATTACTAACCAAATACCGGTAAGAATTTGGTTTACAAGCACTACGCCTGCTAAAACTCCAAATACATAAAGCCAGTTGAAGTTTTTAGGAGCGTAATATTCCGTAACGTGCGTACGAAGAGCTCGTTTATATGGGATGCGATAATCGATCCAATCTCCTAAACGTTCCATTCTTGATTTTGTTTGAGTTGACATTATGCAACACCCTCCCCGCTAGTACCGATAATGATAGAACTATCTGTTTTGTAGTAATGATCCGGAACAAGTAGGTTAATCGGTGCAGGTAAGTTCTTAAATACACGACCAGCTAAGTCGAAACGAGAACCATGGCATGCACAGAAGAAGCCACCTCGCCAATTTGGACCTAAATCTGCTGGAGCAACTTCTGGTCTAAATGTAGGTGAGCAACCTAAGTGTGTACAAATCCCTACAAGAATTAAGTATTCCGGTTTAATAGAACGGAACTCATTTTGGGCGTATGGGGGCTGTTGATCGCTTTTAGAATTTGGGTCAACTAACGCATCAGGAGGTGCGGTTGCTAGGCGTTCTAACATCGCTTCTGTCCGATTAAGCACCCAAACAGGTTTTCCTTGCCATTCAACACGTAGTAATTCACCCGGTGAAAGTTTTGATAAATCTACCTCAACAGGTGCTCCAGCACTTTTAGCACGTTGACTCGGCATCCATGATTTTACAAAAGGTACTCCAAGGAAACCAGCACCGAAAGCTGCAACTGCGACAGTTGCATAACTTAAGACACGTCTCCTTTTGTGATTAACATTCTCCGAACTCATGTTCTTCGTCTCCATTAAAAAATATTACTTCTGCTATTTTACACGTGATACATATTCGCCAGTACGTGTATCGACTTTAATTACTTCACCAATTTGTACGAATAGAGGAACACGAACTACAGCGCCAGATTCTAATGTCGCTGGCTTACCACCAGTTCCCGCTGTATCGCCTTTTAGGCCTGGATCCGTTTCTACAATTTTCATCTCGATAAAATTAGGAGGTGTTACAGTTAACGGTGCGCCGTTATAGAGCGTAACTGTACACATATCTTGTTCCATCAACCATTTTTGAGCTTCTTCAACTGCACTTGCGCTAGCCGCGACTTGGTCGAATGTTTCAGGATTCATGAAGTGCCAAAATTCGCCATCATTATAGAGGTACTGTAATTCCACATCAATGACATCTGCACCTTCAACAGACTCACCTGAACGGAATGTTTTTTCAATGACACGTCCAGTTTTGAGATTACGAATTTTAACACGATTGAATGCTTGACCTTTCCCAGGTTTAACCATTTCATTTTCAATAATGGAGCAAGGATCCCCATCAAGCATAATTTTTAAACCACTTTTGAATTGATTTGTTGTATATGTAGCCATTTTTTAATCACTATTTTATCGATAATAAAAATTTTCTTTGCAGATTATACCCGAACTCCGTTTTAAATTCAGCTTACATCTTACCTATTTTGCTTACGAATTTGAGCGGACATAAAACTTTGAAAAATATTCTCATTGATTCTAAACCATTGATACTCCTGGTTTAAGAAAGATTTCCAATGATCATAAACCATTTTAAAGTCGGGATTTTTGTCTGATTCTTCTTGATAGATTTCTTGAGCTACCTCATAGGAAGCCTCTAAAATTTCTTTGGAGAATGAGCGGAGTTTAGCACCATTTTGGGTTAAAGTGGCAAGTGCGGGTGGATTTTTTGCATCATATTGTGCAATCATCCACTGATTAATTTCAGCACAAACAGTTTCGAATATCTCTTTATAAAGTTCAGGTAGTTCTGCCCATTTTTTATCATTAACATAAAATGATGTGGTCGCAGAGCCTTCCCAAAATCCTGGAGTATAGTAAAATGGAGCAACTGTTTGTAATCCTAGTTTTTCATCATCATAAGGCCCCACAAATTCAGCCGCATCAATGGTGCCTTTCTCCAATGAAGAGTAGACATCACTTGCTGGGATGCTTTGTGGAATAACACCTAAGCGTGATAATATTTCACCTCCAAATCCAGGAATGCGAAATTTAAGTCCTTTGAGATCCTCTAATGTCTTGATCTCTTTGCGGAACCATCCTCCCATTTGTGCGGTAGTATTTCCCCCTGGGAAGTTGATGATATTGTATTGCGCAAATACTTTGCGAAGGATCTCTAATCCTCCTCCGGCATAAAACCATGCATTTTGCATACGAGCACTCATACCAAATGGAAGGACTGTATCAAATGAGAGCGCGCTATTTTTACCATGGTAGTAGTAAGAAGCTGTATGCCCAAGTTCTACCGTACCTTGAGAGACCGCATCAAACACTTGATTTGCAGGGACAATCTCACCGGGAGCAAAGACTTGAATTTCAAACTTTCCTTCTGTCAACTTAGCAATTTTTTCTGATAGCATTGTTGATGCTGCGAAAAGAATATTAAGATTTTTTGGAAAACCGGCAGCCAAGCGCCATTTGATATGGGGCTTATCTTCTGCTTTAACAATAGTTGTTGCGGTTAATCCTGTGATAGCAGCGGTTGCGCTTGCTTTTTTTATAAAATCACGTCGTTTCATAATATTGGTTCCATTTTAAATTGGTAGATGTGTAGAACGAAATCTACCGATGAAGATATGAGGGGGGTAAATCAATTACGGTTTCTGTTTACGAAATTGTGAGAACATAAATTGTTGGAATATATTCTCATTGACTCTAAACCATTGGTATTCTTTATTGAGGAAATCTTTCCAGTGAGTATAGATTCGGCGGAAGTCCTCATTTGTTTCTGCTTCTTCGGCGTAGATTTCTTGCGCAGCATTGTAAGCTGCTTGCAAAATCTCTTTTGAGAAAGAACGAAGTTTTGCTCCATTCTTTATCAAGGTTGCTAAGGCTTCAGGGCTTTTTGCATCGTATTGTGCGGCCATCCACGTGTTACATTCAGCCGCAGCACGTTCGAAAATTACTTTGTGTTGTGGGGATAAAGTTTCCCATGCATCTTTGTTAACGTAGTAGGTTAACATAGCGGAACCCTCCCAAAATCCTGGCGTGTAGTAATAAGGCGCTACCTGTTGTAGTCCAAGTTTTTGATCATCATAAGGCCCTACAAATTCCGTTGCATCAATGGTTCCTTTCTCTAGTGAAGAGTAGATATCGCCGACAGCGATATTTTGAGGGATTGCGCCTAATCGAGAAAAGATTTCTCCACCAAATCCAGGGATACGGAATTTAAGACCTTTAAGATCATCGACTGTTTTAACTTCTTTTCGGAACCATCCGCCCATCTGTGTATTGGAGTTTCCGCCTGGGAAATTGACAATATTATATTTATCAAAAAGTTCTCGTAAAACTTCTGTGCCTCCCCCAGCGTAATACCAAGCATTTTGCATTCGCGTAGTGAGACCAAAAGGTAGACATGTATCGATAGAGAGCGCTTTATTCTTGCCATGATAGTAATTAGAAGTAGAGTGCCCCATCTCAACAGTACCATTTTGAACTGCATCAAACACTTGTGTCGATGGAACGATTTCACCTGGCGCAAAAACCTGTATTTCAAATTCACCGTCAGTCATAGCGTAGATTGAATCTGCTAACCTCTGCGATGTGCCATAAAGTAGATCTAGATTCTTAGGAAAGCTAGTAGTCATTCGCCATTTGACCTTTGGTTTTCGGCTACTATTAGCAAGGGCTACTGAGCTAATTCCCGCTCCCGCAAGAACAGATGCTTTTGTTATAAATTGTCTTCGTTTCATCGCTATTTTCCTTGTACTGATCCATCAATGAAGTATGGATCAGTTTTTAAAATTAATTAAAAATCAACACCAAAATCATCGAAGTCATCAAAATCAAAGGAATCTCCTGCGTCAAGATTAAACTCGATCTCCGAGCCGCTTCCTTCAAATTTCTCAATTTTTTCTGACTTGATAATGTCAGGGAAGGCGATAAGAATGATGACCATTAATATTTGTAATATTAAAAATGGCATAGCTCCATAATAGATATCTTTTGTCGAGACCTCTTTAGGTGCTACCGATTTAAGATAGAAGAGTGAGAAACCAAATGGTGGATGCATAAATGATGTTTGCATATTCATCGCGAGAATAATCCCGAACCATGTTAGATCAATTCCTAATGCTGTTGCGATAGGAAGTAGTAATGGGACAAGAATTAGGGCAATTTCAAAGAAATCTAAGAAGAATGCAACAAAGAAGATTAAAACATTCACTGCGATAATAAAACCAAGGGCACCTCCGGGAAGATTTCCTAAAATTCCTTCAATCCAAATCCCTCCATTTAAGCTTGTAAAGGCTAATGAGAAGAACATTGAGCCAATCATAATAAAGACAACAAATGTCGTGATTTTTACACTTTGATCGAGCGCTTCATAAAGTAATTTTTTTGTCAGGGACTTGCGAATAATCGCTAATATCATTGCGCCAACCGCACCGATTGCACCTGCTTCTGTCGGGGTTGCCATTCCCATAAAGACCGTTCCTAGAACGAGAAAAATCAGGGTAACTGGTGGAATAACACTAGTGACAACTTTTTTTACTAAATCCCACCCAAACAGGGTTCTTTCATGATCAGGGATTGCCGGCATTGAATTTGGTTTAAAGATGGTCATAGCCAAAATAAAGAGGATATAAACCCCAATCAAAAGCATACTTGGAATCAGTGCTGCTTTATACATCGAGCCGATAGATACGCCAAGCTGATCCCCTAAAACAATGAGTACCAAACTCGGTGGAACAATTTGTGCTAAAGTGCCAGATGCGGCTATTACACCAGATGCTATGCGTTTAGAATACCCATAACGTAGCATGATCGGTAAAGAAATAAGCCCCATTGCAATAACAGATGCAGAGACGATGCCTGTTGTTGCGGCAAGCATCGTACCAACGAAAATTACAGAATATGCAAGCCCACCACGGAGTTTACCGAATAGTTGGCCCATTGTGTTAAGAAGATCTTCGGCCATGCCAGTGCGTTCAAGCACTAACCCCATGAGGGTAAAGAAGGGAATTGCGAGTAGCGTTTCATTGCTGATAATGCCGAAAAAACGATCGCTAAGAGCGCCAAGCAGTGCAAAATCAAGTTGCCCAATAGATATACCTATAAGAGAAAATAGGAGTCCGATTGCAGCTAATGAAAACGAGATGGGATAGCCCTTTAGTAAAAATAGGATAAGGGCGATAAACATTAATGGGGGTAAAAATTCTAACATTGTTGCTGTGACTCCAAATTATTAGCGTTATCGTTAGAGAGCGTGCGAAGAGTGATGATCGCTTTGCATAGTTCTGAAATCCCTTGGAGAAGTAAGAAAAACATTCCAATAGGGAGTAACGCTTTAATAGGAGCACGAGGAAGCCCCCCGGGGTTTGGGGACATCTCCCAAATTTGCCACGAGCTGATAGCAGGGCTAATTGTGAGATAAAAAAGCATTGAGAACGCCGGGAAAAGAAAGAAAACAATACCAATTATTTCCATAATCGCTTTCACTTTTGGCGAAAAGCGGTTGGAAAGAATATCTATCCGAATGTGTTGGTCTTTTAGATAGGTATAGCCCGACGCAAGGAGAAAAACGACTGCAAATAGATACCATTGGCTTTCTAACATACCGTTTGAACTCATGTGAAAAAGGTATCTAAAAAGCGCATTTCCCGCAGAGATGAGTGTTGCTAAAAAGATTGCAACGATCGCAATTTTTCCTAAGAAAGAATTAATTGCATCGATTGTTTGCGAGATTTTGTGAAGTATTTTCATAGTCTAAAAAAATAAATTATCGTTATAAGTTATTGATGAATGTAATAATATTTAAAGTTACATGCAGCATTAAAGCGCTGCACTCCTCAATTTACTTCATCTAATAATAAATGCCAATCATATTTTCTTAGACTATAAATTTTGTCGTTTTCTTGTGATTAAATCGCTACTGATAGAGAGAACACTTGTGAGAAAATGCTCGGTCTTGATGTTTTGCATATTCCTTGTGGTTATTAAGAAGTATTGTCATATCTTCTTGTGAACCCATAATGACAGGTACGCGTTGATGTAGCTTCTGAGGTGTGATATTGAGAATTCGCTCATAACCAGTTGTTGCAATACCTCCCGCTTGTTCTACAAGAAAGGCCATTGGGTTTGCTTCATACATCAGACGTAAACGCCCGCCTTTCTCAGTCAGGGAGCTATCGATCGGGTAAGCAAAAACACCGCCGCGTAGAATAAGACGATGGACATCCATAACCATAGCGCCCACCCAACGCATTGTATATTTTTTCCCTCGTGGACCATCCTTGCCGAGGTCGCAGTCATCAATATATTGGCGGACAGGTGGTTCCCACAAGTTACGGTTAGATTGATTGATCGCATATTCTGAGGTTGAGCTCGGAATTTTCATATTTGGATGTGTTAAAATAAACTCACCAATTGCAGGATCAAGTGTAAATCCATGGGTTCCATGACCAATTGTTAATACCATCATAGTGGCAGATCCATACAGGCAATAGCCTGCGCAGACTTGCTCAACACCTTCTTGTAAGAAATCTTCTTCAGTAGGGTGCTGTTTATCCGTTTTTAAAATTGAAAAAATTGTCCCGATAGGCCCATTTATTTCAATGTTGCTCGAGCCATCAAGTGGATCAAAGATAAGTAAGTAGTTCCCACGAGGACTGCCATCAGGAATAGGATAGACTTCATCCATTTCCTCACTTGCCATTGCTGCAACATGACCACGCTTAGCATTATTTTTGATGAAAAGGTCATTGGCAATCACATCTAAAACTTGCTGTGTTTCACCTTGGCAGTTTTCATTATCTGTTGCACCTAGAATATTAGCAAGCTGACCTTTTTGGACTGCTGCTGCAATCATTTTGCATGAAACGGCGATATCGTTTAAAAGTAAGGTAAAGTTGCCAGTTGCTTGTGGGAAGCGTCGTTGCTCCTCCATAATGTATTGCGAGAGCGTTACGCCGAAGTGAGTCATTGAAATCTCCACATTTAGTATCTATGAATATAAAAATTGGGGTTATAATATACTTTTTACTGCACTTATAAAAGTGTTTTGTAGTAAATGTGTAGTTTTCAAGAGGTAATCACGATCCATTTTGCCGCACATTCAGTGCTTGGAATAATTGGGGTTTATGGGTATACTCATGGTTTAGATAATCCAAATGCCTCATTCGATGAGATTCATGGAGTAAATAACATTTATGAGTTCGACAGAATTAAAAAATGCCGGTTTAAAGGTAACTTTGCCGCGCCTCAAAATATTAGATATCTTAGCGAAAGCAGCTGCAACACCTGTTTGTCACTTAACTGCAGAAGAGATTTATATGCAGCTTAGTAGTTCTGGTGAAGAGGTAGGATTGGCGACTGTTTATCGTGTGTTAACTCAATTCGAACAGGCTGGTTTAGTTCGTCGTCATTTCTTTGATGGTGGACAATCAATGTTTGAAATAGATGATGGTGATCAGCATGACCATATAATCTGTATTAATTGTGGACATATTGGTGAGTTTTCGCATGCAAAGATTCATGAAAAGCAGGCTCAAATTGCAGATGAGCTTGGCTATGAGCTCACAGATGCGCGAACAATTTTGCACGGTATCTGTGCCAAATGCAGAGAAAAATAGTATTTCTTCGGCAAGAGTTTACAACTCGTCGATATGCATTTATATGGATTAGTGTTTGGCTAATCCTTATTTTTTCAACGTGGTTTTCTAGACCGCTTATTCCTTTTCAAGAAACCTTTTTTTCGGGTATTATCTGGGAATATTACACTAGTGGGTTTTGGCTCTATCCCCATATTAATGAAACATACCAACACGGCACCTATCCTCTTAATTATTGGCTTGGGTATGCAGTTTGGAATATCTTTGGGGTTTCAGAGTTTTCATTACGTGCGTTCGCGAGTTTTTTTAGTCTTGGAACACTTTTCTTGACAGCCTGGGCAGCTTATCAGCTTTGGCCAGATCGGCGTGAAGTTCGTGCAAATGCACCATTGGTTTTGATTGGAAGTTTGATGTGGACAATGTTTGCCACAGCAAGTATCGAGTACCTCTTTTTTACATTCTATTTAATGTTAACCATTAACTTTTTGATTCGAGTCTGGCGTTTTAATCAAAAAGTGTGGTGGATTGGTTTTGTTATTAGTTTGTTGCTTGGAATTTTCTCGTCAGGATTAATGTTTGTATTGGTTGTACTACCGATTATTGCATTAGCGCCTTATTGGAATAAACTATATTGGAAAAGTATCTATGTATGTGGAGTGATCTCCATTTTGATTGCAGTGCTAGGATTTTGTATATGGGCATATTGGATATCTACTCTTTTAGGATTTAGTTTTAGTGATGCTCTAGGTCTATCCTTTATTTTGAGAGCTTTGAATAGCTCAACGCCATTCTATATTTATCTCATAAACCTTATTGTTATTCTATTTCCATGGCTTTTTTGGCTTAAAATTTATCGTCAATATAGAGAGATGGAATGGGATGATTCATTCCGATTTGTTGTTTTATGGATGGGGGCGCTGATTTTAATTTTAGGAGTGTTGTCTTTAACTTCTTTAGATGCATTATTGCCACTTTATCCTGCTTTAGGATTGGTTATTGCACGTATTTATCGTTCCGGTGCAAGCTCAAGAAAGGATATTTTTCTGATCACATTAGTGGTTGCGATGATTGGGGGATTATTGATCGTAATCCCTAAAACATATCTTGTCTGGGGTTTACCAAGTTGGGTAGGGGATATTTCCCCATTTTGGGGGGCTGGTTTATTACTTTTCAGTATTACTTTCTTCTTGAATGCTGCAAATACTCGTATAATGACGCTCGCTTTAATGAGTGTTGCTTTAACGCTTTCAATTAATTTTGGCGTAGTACGTGTTGCAACCGATTTTTATGATCTTAAACCAGTAGGAGAACGAGTCTCTTGGTATCAGAGTAAAGGGATCACTGTTGCTCATCAGGATGCTTATCGTGGACATTTACATTTTGAGGGGCGATTGCGTGATAAAATCGTGGAGATTAACTCTCTTATTGGATTAGAAAATTTGGTAGAAATCGCACCTGATTCGCGAGTTATTTTGTATGTGACTGATTTATCTGAAGTAAGTGATCAGGCGCTGGAGTATTGGCAACCATTTAGAGGTCGATATTTAATTATTGTAAAAGCTAGAACACTGTTGGATCTGTATCAGAATAATAGTGAGGCGCTTTTGCTTTTTAAATAAATGTTTTATGACTAAATTTAAGTGGTTACTGTTTTATGTTTATTTCATAATATAAAATGCGTTATACTTCTGACAATTTATTAGAAGTATCACTATATAATTTATTAATTTTTTACTCTTGATGTATTTGAAGGGTTAGGTAAAAGGATAAGCTTTAATTATGATGCAATTCATTCGCGATCATGCCAATAGTTTGTGGGCAAAGATATTACTCGTTGGGGTTGGTGTATCTTTAGCGGGTATTGGTGGGACTCAAATTTTTAGTGGTCCAAGTGCTGATACAATAGCAAGCGTTAATGGTAGTAAAGTTACGCTTCAGGAAGTTGAAGCACAATATCAACAATTATTAAATGCTAATGCTCAAAATGGGGAAGTGACAGAAGAGATTCAGCATCAGTTGAAGCTGATTGCTCGCAGAGATTTGATAGAGCGAAGAGCGTTAGATAATCAAGTGAATGATTGGAGTATTCGTGCATCAGATAGAGCAGTTGCTGAAGAGATTGTGAATATTCCAGCATTCCAAAAAGATGGTGTCTTTGATCAAGAAACCTATAAAACGGCACTTTTTTATTCAGGTTATAACATCGAAACGTTTGAAAATGCTGTGCGCCGAGATGTGCAAAATCAATTAGTGCGTGAAGCGTTGATTAATTCGGCATTTGTACCAAGTAAAGCAGTTATAGAAGAAGTCGCTATTTTAGGTCAAACACGTGATATCACCGTTGCTTCATATAATTACCTAAATGATCTTCCAAAAATTGATATTACGCCTGAAGCTGTAAATGAACATTTTGAAGCGAATAAAAATCTCTATGTCACTCCTAATCGAATTAAGGTGCAATATCTTGAATTGACTCCAGAAATTTTGGGGGCTGCTGATATCGCGCAGCCAGATAATGAGGCAGTTATTGCCGAAATGGAGCAGCTTAAAAAAGCAAATGAACAACGTTCTTCCGAGCAGTTTACAATCGAATATACTAATGAAGCAGAGAAAGAGACTGCATTAAATATTTTATCAGAATTGCGATCTAAACTTGTTGCCGGCGAAATTACTTTTGATGAGGCAAAAGCAAAAATTGCAGATGTTGATAATGCGTATTACAACAAAAATGGAAATTTTAGGTATGGCGCTGCGGGTATTCCTGAATTTGATGATGCATTGTTTGCATTGACGGATGCAGATTCATATTCAGAACCATTTGCAACTGATGGTGAGGTGCATTTACTGCATCTGATAGCAATAATATCACCGTATGACTCGGAAGATGAGCTCAAAAAAGCGGCTATTGCGAGCTTAAAAGATAAGGAGATGAAGGATTTTTATCTCGAAAAAGAAGCAAGAATGCAACAGTTAGCTGAAACGTATACGGAATCACTTGCTGAAATTGCACAAGATATCAATGTTCCGCTGAAGGAAACAGCATGGCTGAGTATTGATCAACCAGAAGGATTTATTGCGAATCCAACAGTATGGAGTGCTCTTAATACAAGTGATGTACTAGATAATCAGAAAAACTCCTTACCATTTGCCTTTAATGATGAAGACCATCATGCAATGATTGTTCGAGTTTTAGAAAAAGACAATTCGCGCCAAAAAAGTGTTGAAGAGAGTTTTGATGAGATTCGTGCAGAATTAGCAAAAAATAAAGCCAAAACTGAGATTACCAACCGAGTGAATGCAATGCTCGAAGCTGGTGATTTTCAAAATCTTCAGGATAAGTTTGAGCAAATGGGTTTTGCTTATAATCAATATAATGATTTAGCAATTAGCTCAATTGGAAACTTGCCTGCAAAACCAGCTGAACAGTATGCTATCAATAACGCATTTCAAAAGGTTCAAACGATTGCAACAGATAAGCCAGAAGTGACGATGGAAGATATTGATGGTAACTTAGTACTTGTTGTGACTAAAAATATTAAAAAAGGTGACATTAAAGATCTTCCTGATGAAGCGCAGTCGCAAATTGCAAGCTATCTTCAAGGTTTAGAAGCAGGGTACGAATACCAAGCATTATTACTCTATATATTAAATAATAGTGATGTAAAACTGTATAATAATGGTTTTTTTGAATAAATAGTTGTTCTTTAGAAAGTAGCGGAGGTTGGTAGTAATATCATCCTCCGTTTATTATATCTAATGAAAAATAGTCAAGGTTTTATGATGGTTTTAAAAGAAAATTACCCATTAGTAACACTCAATACATTTGGGGTTGATGTTGTAAGTCGCTATTTTGTAACATTGGATAATATTAAGTCGCTTACACAAATGAATGATTTACCAACGCCGCACTTATTTTTAGGAGGAGGAAGTAACATTCTATTTACAGAAAATTTTGTGGGTACGGTAGTTCATAATCGATTAAAAGGTATGATGATTCTTGCAGAAAATGATCATACTGTATTGATAAAAGCTATGGCGGGTGAGGTTTGGCATGATTTTGTGTGCCAAATGAGTAGGTGTGGTTATTATGGACTTGAATATTTAGCGCTTATTCCAGGAAGTGTTGGTGCGGCCCCTGTACAAAATATTGGTGCTTATGGAATGGAGATTAAGCAGTATATTGAGCAGGTTGAAGTTTATGATATAGCGGCTGAAAAAGTAGTCTATTTTACTAATGAAATGTGTAATTTTGGTTATAGGCATAGCTTTTTCAAGGAAAATGCAAATCGCTATCTAATACTTTCGGTGACTTTTAATCTTTCTAAAGTGCCAAATATCACCGTGACTTATAAAGCGCTTAAAGATTATTTTGTCGCGAAAGGTCGGGATATTGACAGACTTTCTCCAAGTGATATTTTAGCTGCTGTGGTGGATATTCGTTCTCAGAAATTGCCTGATCCCAAAATCCTGGGGAACTCGGGAAGTTTTTTTAAAAATCCTATTGTCTTAAAGGAGAAGGCAGAACAGCTAAAACACCAACATCCCAATTTAGTGACTTACCCTTTTTCTGAAAATCGTGTCAAGTTAGCGGCTGGACAATTGATTGATCTTGCCGGGCTGAAAGGGGTGCGCGAAGGTAATGTTGGAATGCATATTAATCAGGCGTTAGTATTAGTAAATTATGGTGGGGCAACGGGTGGTGAGTTATGGAATTATGCCCAAAAAGTACAATCAATTGTGCAATCAAAATTTGCAATTGATTTAGAGCCGGAACCATTAATCTTGTAATTTTTGCTCATTTTTAGGGTATAATGGCACAGAATTTGTTCATTAATATAGGATTGAATAATGAAATATCATTTTAAGAAAATATTTCTGTTTAGTTTTTTTGTGGCGATAATGTCGCTGTTTCAACAAGTAAATGCACAAGAGGATCCAGTAAGTGTTATTAAAAATACTTCTGATCAATTATTTGCAACTTTGAAAAAAGAGAAGGTCGTTCTTAAAAAAGACCCTAATAAAGTTTATGGTATTGTTGAGAAAATCTTAGTCCCACGTTTTGATTTTGGAACCATTTCCCAATGGGTTATGGGGCGATCATGGCGCAATGCGACACCTGTTCAAAGAGAGCAGTTTACAGCGGAATTTAAAAAACTATTAATCAATACTTACGCTGGTGTTTTATTAGATTATAGTGATGAAGTACTCAATGTGTTGCCACTTCCACCGAGTGCAGTGAAAGGCGATGAAGTAACAGTACGCTCTGAAATTATCTCTAAAGATCGTCCACCAATTGCAATTAACTATTCGATGATTAAATCGGGAACACGTTGGATGGTGTACGATGTTTCGGTAGAAGGTGTAAGTATTGTTGCCAACTATCGTTCTGAAATTCGTGAGTTAGTGAGTAGAAATGGTGTTGATGGAATGATCAATACTTTGAAGAGTAAAAATCAGTAATTTTTTAGTTAAAAAAGTATCATCGGTTAGGATTAATTTAATGACTGATGATTCTCCCTTAAGAATAAAGTAGATAGGGATATATGCAAAACCATAATTGTGTATCAATTGATAAAGCGAGCAAAACTTACTATTTAGAAGGGGTATATGATAAATTCACTATTCCTGAGCATTGGAAAGTTATTAAACCGCTTTTGAAAACAATGATTCCAGATCATATCTCGTTAGAACGTCTAGTGGAGTGTGATAGTGCATTAATTGCGCTTTTGGTGGAAATTAAACGTGAAAATAGAGCTCTAAAGATCCATAAATTTCCAGAAAATCTTGAAAAATTGCTCGATCTATATCAAGTGAAATTACTTTTTCTTTAGGTTTGTGCAAATAGTAATCGATTTGTTGACTCAGTAAATCTACAAGCTATAATACCTATCTTCACTTAGCGGGAATAGCTCAGTTGGTAGAGCACGACCTTGCCAAGGTCGGGGTCGCGAGTTCGAGTCTCGTTTCCCGCTCCAAATTAAGGCTGGATAGCAAAATGGTTATGCAGCGGATTGCAAATCCGTAGACGCCAGTTCGATTCTGGCTCCAGCCTCCAAATTATGGCCTTTTTATGGTGGCCTGTATTGGTTTCCTAACAATGAACTATTGTGAACCGTGTCAGGTCCGGAAGGAAGCAGCACTAGCAAGACTTTCATGTGTTATGGGTCGGCTAATACGGGTCATCTCCATACTTAAAATCCCATCATCTTAACAAATGGAATAAGTGATATCCATGACTCAGCAAGTTCTTGCATTAAAATGGCGTCCTCGAACCTTTAATGAAGTCATTGGGCAACCCCATGTGGTTAAGGCGCTTTCGAATGGGTTAGATAATAATCGTCTCCATCACGCATTTTTATTTACTGGTACTAGAGGTGTCGGTAAAACTACACTTGCACGTATTTTTGCAAAGTCCTTAAACTGTGAGCAGGGCATCTCGTCACAGCCTTGTGGTGAGTGTTCTATCTGCAAGGAGGTTGATGCTGGGCGATTTGTTGATTTGATTGAGATTGATGCAGCATCTCGTACACGAGTGGAAGATACTCGAGAAATCCTCGACAATGTTCAATATGCCCCAACGAGAGGCCGATATAAGATCTATCTAATCGATGAAGTGCATATGTTATCTAACAGTAGCTTTAATGCACTACTTAAAACGTTAGAAGAGCCCCCTGAGCATGTTAAATTTCTACTTGCAACAACAGATCCGCAAAAGCTACCGGTTACAGTGCTTTCGCGTTGCTTGCGCTTTCAATTAAAACGTATTTCTGATCAAGATATTTCTCAACAACTAGTGCATATCTTAGAGACAGAAAAAATCCCCTTTGAACTTGAAGCATTAAAGCTTATAGCGCATGCAGGTGACGGTAGTATGCGAGATTCTTTATCGTTACTTGATCAAGCAATTGCTTATAGTGGACAAAATGTAAATTATGCTCAAACTCATGAAATGTTGGGTTTAATAGATACGCAATACTTAGAACATCTACTAGAAGCGCTCGCTAGTAAAAATACGCATAATGTAATTGAAACATTCAAAAGTATTCAATCCAATGGAATAGATTATTCACGTTTTTTAGAGGCGTTGATTGATGCATTTCATCGTTTGGCAATGTTGCAATTAGCACCAGATTTTGCAGTTAGTGAATCCATTGCTTTTCAAAAATTAGCAATGCTGTTTACAGCTGAAGATCTGCAACTTTTTTATCAAGTGGCACTGAATGGTCGTAAAGATCTACAAAATCATCCTAATGCTGAGGTTGGTTTTGAAATGACATTATTACGAATGGTTTTATTTTCACCCACAGCGCCCTTGTCATTAGAATCAGACGATAATTTTTCATCGAAATCAGTTGTATCATCCTTCTCGACAGAAATAGCACCAAGTTTTGTAGAAATTGATCAACAGAGTATTGAAAAAAAAAATGAGGTAATACCGCCCGAGATTGAAATATCTCAATTTGAGTCTGAACCCGTAGTATCTGATGATATGCCTTTGTCGACGAAGGATGAGAGTGAATTACAAAGTAACGCTGTTGTAGATCATCTAGCTCCCTCAGGTAGTAATGAAAAGGTGGTTGTGTCGGAAATTCTTCCAGAACCTGATTTAACAGAGGAATTACAGGTTAGTGAGCAGCTAGATACAGCTGTTCCATGGATAGTCGATGAAGTCATTAGTAATGCTGATGAGCGTTTAGAGACGTTTGTTGTAGAGCCTCATATTACGGATGATGGATATGATAGAACAAGTAATGTAGCAGGAAATGCACGATCAGGTCAGAGCCAATACCGTTCGGAGGCTCTATCACTTGAAGAGACATCTATCGGTTTTGAATGCACTGAAAATAGTAATTTTAAAAATAATGCTGCATCTGAAGGAAAAGAGATTAGCAGGCAGTCTGAGGTTAATACCCCAGAAAATTGTTATGCCAGAGAACAGATCGAGAGGAAGGAAGATTCGTCCCTGTCCTCGAAAGAATTAGATTTTGAAAGTTCATTGAGCCCAGATTTTATTTCATCATTGACAAGTTTGATTGAAAATCAAGATCGTGTAGAGAATAGTTTCAATGAAACTCGAAGAGACTTAAATCGTGAGACTGATAATATCTCTCAGGGGTTATTTGAACAAGATATATCTGCGTTGAATGATGAGAATGAAAGCTCAGTCACGGATGAGTCATCGAATACAGGTCTTCCGGAGATAAAAGTATTAGCAGATTCTCATCCTATTTCACTGACTAATAATGAAGAGTGGTTAGCATTGGTTTCTGGTCTTTCGTTAGAGAGTGTTCTATCTGGTATTGCGCATAGTCTTGTTTTTAAAAGCTTTGATGATCAACAGCTTGTGCTTGAGCGCCCATTATCTGTTCAAGATTTCAGAATCGATGAAGCGGAAACGCGTTTAGCTATGGCAATATCCGCAAAACTTGAAACAAAAATTCATTGTCGGATTGAATATGTTGAAGCGCTCTCAGACGAGAGTTTGCATGATCGAACAGAAAGATTGGATGAAGAGCGACAGGAAGAAGCCGCTCAAGCTTTTAGAGATGATGAAGTTGTACAATATTTAGAGAATTCATTTGGGGCAGTTTTACTTGAGAAAACTTTGAAACCTCGAGAAGGTTAGATTAAACTATTTTAGTTAAATGTTTTAAAATTATTCATAAATGACATAGAGTCATTACATTATTACGAAGGAGACCTTATAAATGTTTAAAGGTGGAATCGCTGGGATGATGCAAAAAGCCCAGAAAATGCAAAAAGAGATGGAAAAGGCACAAGAAGCACTAGGTGATGTGAATGTGGTTGGTGAATCGGGTGCAGGCCTTGTGAAGATTGAAATGAGTTGCCGCCATGTTGTTCGTTCAATCCGTATTGATGATTCATTAATGTCTGATGATAAAGAGATGTTAGAAGATCTTTTGGGTGCTGCGTTTAATGATGCATTAACAAAAGTAGAAAAAACATCTGCAGAGAGAATGGCTGAAGTCACTGGTGGTCTTGGATTACCCGCTGGTATGAAGATTCCTGGTTTCTAAGGAATTAAAAAGACTATGTATCCAAAATCCTTACAAAATGTGGTTGACGCTTTGCGCATCCTTCCGGGGGTTGGTCAAAAAAGCGCTCTTCGTATGGCGCTTTTCTTGATTGAGCGTAACCCGAAAGGTGCAGAGCGTATTAGTCAATCATTAACTCACGCATTACAAACTATTCAGAAATGTGAGGTTTGTCGTAACTTAACGGATAGTGCTATTTGTGAGGATTGCCAAGATAAATCACGGGATGACGCGCTACTTTGTATTGTTGAAAATCCTGTTGATGTATTTGCTCTTCAACAAAATGTCACTTATAAAGGTCGATATTTTGTGCTTTTTGGACGATTATCGCCATTAGATGGTATAGGCCCTGAAGAGTTAGGATTAGATCTCCTTGAATCTCGCTTTCAGTTAGGGTTGATTAAAGAGGTTATTTTGGCAACTAATTCCACTGTTGAAGGGGAAGCGACAGCACATTATATTGCCGAAATGGCAAAACAATATAATATTGAGGTTAGTCGCATTGCCCACGGTATTCCATTAGGTGGGGAATTAGAGTATTTAGATGGTGGCACTCTATCCCATGCTTTTTCAGCGCGAAAAAGTTATTAGGAGGTTAAATGAGTACAATTTTTAGTAAAATTATTCGTAAAGAGATTCCAGCAAAAATCGTTTATGAAGATGCAGATGTATTAGCATTTGAAGATGTTGCGCCGCAAGCACCGGTACATATTTTAGTGATCCCAAAAAAAGAGATCCCAACGCTTAACGATCTTCAAGAAGAGGATGCTGCATTGATGGGAAAACTCTTTTTAGCAGCCCAAAAAATTGCGAAAGAGCAAGGATTTGCAGAAGATGGTTACCGTACAATTTTCAATTGTAATGAAGATGGTGGGCAAACAGTAAATCATATCCATCTTCATCTTTTAGCTGGTCGTAAACTAACATGGCCGCCAGGTTAGTCATTAGTCACAAGTTTTATATTTTAAAACCTAAATCGTTTTTTCGGTTTAGGTTTTTTTATTGTTATTGAGTTTTAGGGATTGCGTCTTGTAGAACATTGGACCAAGAAAAAAGCTATCGACTAAGGATAGCTTTTCTAAAATATTTGAAATGATAACTAATATCTATTTTAAGATTAGATATGTTGACGATTGAAGAGTTCTAATGAGTTTATGATCTCTTGCTCAGCGGCTTTTTTATCGCCATATCCTGCAAGTTTAACCCATTTGCCTTTTTCTAAACCCTTATAGTTTTGGAAGAAAAATTCAATTTGATCTACTAATAATTTTGGAAGATCGCTTAGCTCTTGGATTTCATCATACATTGGGCAAAGTTTGCTCACAGGAACTGCTACTAATTTTGCATCGCCGCCAGATTCATCTGTCATATTAAGAACGCCAAGTGGACGACAACGAACGACTGAACCATGAATAAGTGGGAATGGAGTAATTACTAAGACGTCTAACGGATCGCCATCATCACAAAGCGTATTAGGAATAAAACCATAGTTTGCAGGATAACGCATATTGGTCCCTACAAAACGATCAACCCAGATAAGGTCTGTATCGTGATCAACTTCATATTTCACAGGATCTGATTGCGCAGGAATTTCAATTACGCAGTTAAAATCTTCTGTGATTTTTGCTAAATCATTTGCCGCAGGCACTTTCGAATAGCTCATAATTTCGCCTCTTTATAAATTTATTGAATGAAACACTTTTAATCAGTGTTTTAGAAATAGAGATAAATAGATTTTCAATTATACATATTTTATATTCTAATCGTATTTTAACTGCAAAAAGTACGCAATTTTGATAGGATTATACGAATAGTCAATTAGGGGAAAACGCATGGAATTTAGATGGATTAAAGGGGAAAACTCCCCAATTTTCACAGATGCACTTTTTGTACGTGATGAAGTATTCACAAAAGAGCAAGGTTTTCCCGCTGAGATTGATCATGATGCACTTGATAAGGATTCTTGGCAATTAGTACTCTATGATGAATCCACTAAACCAATCGGCACATTACGTTTTTTTATCAATAGTGGTGGTGAATACCAGATTGGGCGAGTGGCGATTCTACAAAATCAACGAGGAAAAAAGTTCGGCGCATTCATGTTGAAAGAAGCACTGAAAAAATGTGCCGTGCTTGCCGAGAGTGATCGCGTGATATTACACGCACAAGTTGCCTCAAAAGGCTTTTATGAAATGTATGGTTTTAAATCAGAAGGCGATGTGTTTCTAGAAGATGGCGAACCACATATTTTGATGACTCGTCGGTTAGAGCTTGGGAAAATTTCGGCACAATTACTCCAAAAATCTAATAAAATTCTGTTTATTGCTCATCTTGCAATTGGTGATTTTACCTATCTTCAAAATGGTTTTAGAGCTTTTAAAGAAGCATATCCTCATTTAGATATCGATCTTTTTATTGAAGATGTCCGTTGCACCGATAATCCTGATAAATGGCCCCATCTTAAAAAATATGCGCTCTATGATTGGGTAGAAAAATGTGATTTCTTTCATAAGATCTATCGTGAGAATTATTCACCAGCTATGCGTTTAGAGTCGATCTTAGAAGCCAAGCGTGAAAACTACCCCATTGTTATCTCTATTGAAACATTAGCCTCACTAAATGGTGCAGGGCTTGCGCATGATATCGCTGGGCCAGATGGTTTTGCTATGGGAATGGATATTGAATTTAAATGGTATCAATGGAAAAAACGTGCTGATTTACGATCATTAAATGCAATGATTAATGTGGTAACACCAAATGCCGGTAAAGATCGTCATATCAGCGATGATTACGCGTATTGGTTTGCACAGATTGGTGGTGTGATGCTTTTTAAAGAGGATCGTTATCCATTTGTTGAAATTCCCCAAGAGTGGCAAGTAAATGCCGAGAATAAATTACGAAATTGGGGTTGGCAAAAGGAACAGCCAGTTGTGTTTATTAATCATATTGCAAAAAATCCACGTCGATCATGGAAATTAGAGCAGGTGAAAGAATTAATAATACTGATGCAAGCCTTACCTAAATGGAAAGATACACTCTTTGTGATTAATGGTACACCAGAGATATACGCCGATATTGAAAAACTTATTGCTGATAATCAACTGAAGAATGCTCATGCATTTAGTGCGCTCGATAATTTTTTTGAGTTACCGGCAATGCTTGAGAAAAGTGATTTAATTATTTCCGTTGAAACAGCTGTGATGCATCTCGCTAATGCGGTGCATGTGCCTGTTATCGCTTTGATGCGGATCAAGACATTAGAGTGGGTTCCTTTGAATAAAGATCTTACGACGCTCATATTTACCCCAAAACGAGCGGATGTGATTGCGGATATTCCGGCAAGTAGAGTGATTGAAAATCTTCCACAATCACTTGATTAATTAATGAATAGGAATGCGATAGATGGTGGAAAAAGCCCCCCACAAACAAGCAATTTTATTATTACCGGGTTTTGTTGATTTTGAAAAAGTGCGTTCGCTTAATATTATTCATTGGGAGGATGCGCTTTTTATCGCTGTTGATAAAGGTATTTTAAAGATTTCCAATATGGAAAAACCTGTAGATTTATGGGTTGGTGATTTTGATTCAAGTGCCATGTATGAAATACCTGAATCATTTTATTTGCATAAAATCCCTTATCCAGAAGACAAAGATGAGATTGATACCGAATTAGCGATTCGGTTTGCGATTGCACATGGCGCTACGGAAATTATCCTTTTAGGCGGTATTGGGGGACGTTTAGATCATCAGATGGCGCTACTCTTTTTACCACTCCAATATCCTGAATGTCACTTTATACATACTGATGGCGAGCAAAATCTCTATTTTATTCGAGCGGGTGAATCATTGGTGATTACAACACAGTACGATAGTTTAGTAAGCATTATTGCTGTTCAAGAGCTGATAGGCTTAACAATTAAAGGAGTAAAATGGCCATTAACGAATTGTCATCTTCCTTTAGGACGTGGGTTAACTTATTCTAATCGTGCGCAAGCGAAAGAGATAGAAGTTTCCTTAGAAAAGGGCGCGTGTTGGTGTTATATTTCAGCCCCTGAATATAATCATTCTTTGTAGAAGAAATAGACAATATCTTTACCGTGTTTGAGTACCCAAAAATGGTTAAAAATGGTAGTCTTAATAGATTATTGACAATTTTGCAAAACATTATTGATAAACGTAAATAATAGGAACTTAGAGGATATGTGGCAGATTTATTATAACGGTGATTGTTCTAAATCACGTGCGGCAAAGGCATTTTTAGATGCGCATAATATTCAATATTCGCTTATTAATTATCTTGAAACACCTCTAACTATTGAAGAAATAGATCGACTCTTAGCAATGCTGGGTATTGGGATAGATGGGTTAGTCCGCACAAAAGAAGATGATTTTAAACGAATTGCATTGGAATGGTTTACTTGGTCACCAACACAGAAGAAAGAGTTTGTTATTCAAAATCCCATTGTGATCGAACGGCCCATTGTTATTTACAACCATTATGCGGTAATCGCGCGTCCCGATACGGTACCTATTGAGAAACTTCTCAAACTTGCTGGAGTATAATGAGAGATATTACAAATAGTAATGTCTCTTATCTAATTGTAATATATTGATATTTATCGTTTGAGGAGATCAAAATGAAAGGTCATCAATGTAACTGTGCAACGCGTTTTTTTATTGTAATTGGTGGACTATTGGCCGGATTGGCTGTTGTTATTGGTGCGTTTGGAGCACACGCGCTCAAAGCTTCATTGACTGAACGCGGTGTGGCAATCTGGGAAACAGGTGTGCAATATCAGATGTTCCATTCAGTTGCGCTGATTGCGGTAGGTATTTTGTTAATGCTTCTTAGCACTCAAAAGCTTTTACGCTTTGCGGGCCTCGCTTTTTTAATTGGGACAATTCTGTTTTCAGGCAGTCTCTATCTAATCGCTCTGTTAAAAATTACAAATTTAGGTTTAATCACCCCGATTGGCGGGCTATTTTTTATTGTTGGTTGGTTATTGTTGATATTTGCGGCAATCAAATCGACATCTCTTCGTAATGAGTAAAGGAAATCATATGAGTATTCATTCTGTATTATCAATTTCTCCATTAGATGGTCGCTATGCAAATCGTGTTCAAGCACTATCTGGTGAGGTGAGTGAGTATGGTTTAATTCGTTATCGTGTAATGGTTGAGATTAAGTGGTTAATTAAATTAGCAGAAGAATCACATTTTAAAGAGATTCCCTCATTTGATGCTGATGCTAAGAAATTCTTAATTTCGCTTTATGAAAACTTCTCACCAGAAGATGCTATGGCTGTGAAAGAGATTGAGAAATCAACAAATCACGATGTTAAAGCAGTTGAATACTGGATTAAAAATCAGGTAAAAAATAATGCAGCATTAGCGGCATCTTCAGAGTTTACCCATTTTACCTGCACATCAGAAGATATTAATAACCTCTCTTATGGTTTAATGTTTAAGAACACCATTAATGATGTGGTTCTTCCTCAATTGCAAGACGTTATAGGTTCAATGCGTGAGATGGCACATGAGTTTGCGGCGATTCCAATGCTCTCAAGAACACATGGTCAGCCAGCAACACCAACAACGCTAGGAAAAGAGGTTGCCAATGTTATCTATCGTTTAGAACGTCAAGTAAAACAACTCAAGAACCAAGAATTTCTTGGAAAGATCAATGGAGCAGTAGGGAATTATAATGCGCATCTAGTCGTTTATCCGGATTTCGATTGGCCTTCATTTGCCCAAGATTTCATTGAAAATGATCTTGGATTAACATTCACGCCGTATTCAACACAAATAGAGTGCCATGATTATATTGCGGAGTTTTCACATACCATGAGCCGTGTGAATACTATCCTCATCGATTGGTCTCGTGATGTTTGGAATTACATCAGTCACAACTTTTTTAAACAGCGAACAATTGCTGGCGAAGTTGGTTCTTCGACTATGCCGCATAAAGTGAATCCTATTGATTTTGAAAACGCTGAAGGAAACTTTGGTCTAGCCAACGCACTTTTTAGTCACTTTGCAGATAAACTTCCAATTTCAAGAATGCAACGAGATTTAAGTGACTCAACAGTTCTTCGGAGTGTGGGTTCTGCATTTGGTTATACTTTAATTGGTTTTAGCAGTCTTGCTAAAGGTCACGGAAAACTTGAAGTAAGTGCTGAAACCTTAGTCGCTGATCTTAATGCTAACGTTGAAGTGCTTGGTGAGGCTGTTCAGACTTTAATGCGCCGTGATGGAATTGCTAATCCATATGAGAAATTGAAAGATTTCACACGTGGAAAACGTATCACATTGGCACAAATGCGTGAATTTATTGATACGCTTGAACTTGCAGAGTCAGAAAAAGAAGCATTAAAAGCGCTTGAACCGGCGAATTATGTTGGGTTGGCAGAAAAGTTAGCAAAATCAATTTAAGATTATCTATTTTCTGATGGATTATGAATTATAATGCATTTATGTTGTTAATGTTATTTAGGTAGTCGATCCTGTAATTAGATGGTTAAATAGTGAATATCTCCAAGATTATGCGTAATCTTGGGGATTTTTATTGCGAATAAAATAATTAATAAGATCCAAAGGATTGGGGAAAATAGATGTTTGAGGTATTTATTCAGGGGATTTTGCTTTCGGCAGGATTAATTATTGCCATTGGTGCACAAAATGCCTACGTTTTAAAGCAAGGGGCTCTCAATAATCACGTATTTTGGGTTGCGACAGTCTGCTTTTTATGTGACTTTTTCTTAATGTCATTTGCGATATTGGGGGTTGGTAGATTTATTGCTCAAAATCCACTTTTTCAAAATATTTTAGCAGGATGTGGCATGCTCTATATTCTCTATTTTGCTATCCAATCATTTCGTGCATCGTTTGAAAATGGGCGATTAATGATTCAGGGGGATGCAAAAGCCTTAACACGCAAACAAGCCATCATTGGAGCATTAGCTATTACGCTTCTCAATCCTCATGTCTATCTTGATACGATTGTTATTATTGGTGGTATTGCTGCGACACTAGAAGATCAACATAAAGTTGCTTTTTTGTTAGGAGCATTAGCAGCATCTTGTATTTGGTTTTATAGCCTTGCTTTTTTTGTGGGTCAACTTGCTCCTATTTTAAGAAAACCATCAACTTGGCGGATTCTAAATTTCTTAATTGGTATCATGATGCTCTATATTGCATTTGAGCTCGCACTTTTTATGTGGAATTCAGTTACTTCTGGGTAGTTTGGAGCATCAAAAAAGCCCTCTTAGAAAGGGCTTTCTTTAATATTTGGCGTTTGAGTTTATCAATGCTGTCCTGAAGAGACATACTGTAATCCAACAACACCGACAATAATTGCAATTAGACTTAAAACACGTTTATAGTTTTTAGATTCATTGAATAGTACGATATTTAAGATTACTGCACCGGCAGTACCAATTCCGGTAAATACGGTGTATGCAATACTCATTTGTAAAAAGTTAAAGGATAGATAGAGTAGGGCGAATGATGCAAAAATCCCACCGTAATAAAACAAGCCATTAATAATATTACGTTTTTGGCTGTAAAGGCTTAATCCGAAAACTCCCAAAAGCTCAGCAATTGCGGCTAATGCAATAAATAACCATCCCATAAATGCAGTTGAGATAATCATGAGATTTTCTCCTCTACTTTTGTATTTACATCGAAGATATTAAGACCAATTACGCCGACTAAGATAATCGCCATAAAAAAGAGCATTTCGCCGGTAATAATTTCTTTAAAGAGAAAATAATCCATGAGAACAGTACCGACAGTACCACTTGCAGCAAATATTGCATATACGGTGCCCGTTGGAAGTCCTTCACAAGCTTTGGCTAGGAAGTTGAGATCTAATAATATAAAAATACCGATAATAATCCAATGCCACCAAGTTGATGCAATATTAAAACCATAGAGCCATATCAGTTCAAATGCTGAAGTGAGCACAACGTAAATCCACGCTTTATTCATTATAAAACCTATTTATTTTGAATGTAATGACAAGTTCAATAACTTGAAAACTTGATTAGAAATTTTTTTGAAATGTCGGATTGAAAAGGAAAGCTTCAATCGCGTTATCAGTTCTGTATGAACAAGAAAAGTTTAAGCGTGGGATTGCCGGTAGCAGAGTATGCAAAACTGTGCAATAAAAAGGGCAGAATGGTTGTACTTTTGTAAGCTTGAAAAACTCATAAAGAATTTTAGGTTGTTAATAATAGAGAATATTCTATTCAGTGCAACATTTTTGTCAAATATTTTCTCGGTAATAAATCAGAAAGATAGTGATTTTTATGGGATCTAAGCATTATTAGAGATAACGTAAGTACTGAGAATAATTAGATAGAAATGTCATCATTTATTTTGACTATTTATTGATGTAGATTGTTGAGATTCTTGAGAAATTTCAGACTTTTTGATTAAAGCAGCAATCTCTTTTTTGACGATAAAATTCATAACAAATAATAGTATAAATATGAGAACAATTGCGCCGATCAATTTTATCCAAAACGGGCGTTTTTTCTCAATGTTTTCATTTGAAGTTGAATTCATTTGATTGGCCTTATTAATCGAGTGTCTTCACAGTTTCGATCGGTTTTGATGAAAGCGATGCTCCAAGAGATGCAACAATGATTGCGATGATGCCTGCAATTTGAATGGGAGATAGTACTTCGCTTAGGATGATAAATCCGAAAATAGCAGCTATGGCGGGCTCTAAGCTAGTAAGTGTACCAAAGGTCTTTGCTGGCATTCGTGTGAGTGCCATCATCTCTAGCGCATAGGGCATGGCAGATGTCAGTACTGCCACAGTGATGGCTAGAGGAAGATATTCTGGCGCAAAAATTCCAATACCACCGCTCGCAATTCCTATCGGGACATAAATAATGGCAGCAATCGCAGCACCAATCCCAACGGTTGCTGTACCATAGTAATTACCGGCTTTTTGCCCAAAGACAATATAGAGTGCCCAACAAATACCTGCACCTAGCGCATAGATCACACCTTTAATATTGAGATCGCTATCACCATCAAATGGAATTAAGGCGAGTAAGCCAACAACAACAAGTGAAATCCATACAAAATCAATTTTACGTCGAGAAGAGAAGAGAGCCACAGCTAAAGGACCGGTAAATTCTAATCCCACAGCAATCCCTAAAGGAATCGATTTGATTGCTTGATAGAAGAGGAAATTCATCGTTCCAAGCGCAATGCCATACAAAACTAGATAGCGACGATATCCCACTTGAAGTTTTCGTTTCCAAGGTTTAAAAATCATCAGCAAAATAATTGCACTAAAGCCAAGTCGATAGGCCGTTACTGCTTCAACTCCAACAATCGGAAATAGCTGTTTAGCAATCGTTGCCCCACCTTGAATCGAAATCATGGCAGTAAAAAGATAGACTAACGGAAGCAACATTCCACGCTGTGAGTGAACAATCATAGATATCTCAATTAAAATTTGGTTACGAATAGGGATAATTAATGAATTTTGTGCAGATTATATCATGAGCCGCTTATTAACAATAATCGACAATTTTATTGTTTCTTATGCTGGGGTTTAGGAAGAAGCGTTAAAGCCATCGCCCCAAATATTAAAATAATGCCAATCCACTGTTCAATGGAGGGTATAAACCCGGTGATAAAAATATCCATTAAAATTGCCACTAATGGATCTAAAAAAACCAAAAGCGCAATGACTTGTGTTGATAGATGGCGAATAGAATCAAAGAAGAGATAAAATACGATTCCGGTATGTACAAATCCTGTGATGAGGATATAGATCCAATTAGTCATTGTAAGATTCTCAAAATAATTAAATTCAACAAATGGGATCAGTAGTAGCGCGCCGAAAGCGACCTGAATAGTAGTAATTGCATAGGAGCTAGCATATTTAAAGCCTTTCCCCATGAGGGTTAAGAGTGCATAAAAAAGAGCTGAGAGTAGGCCAAAGATTAATCCATGAGAGAAAAACTCCTTTAGCGATGCAGTTCGATTAATTTCAGAGATTGCTAATGTCCCGATGAAACAACAAATAATGGCGATAACGGCAATGGTTGTTAGCCGTTCTTTATAGATGAAGGATCCTAAAATTAGCACCATAATTGGCGCAAGATGATAGATCGAAATAGCAATCGTTACACCGCTTTCTTCAATAGCTTTAAAGAAGTAGACCCAATTTAAAATGAGAAAAATAGCACAAATTAAAATATGAATGACTTCATTTTTATGCCATTTCTCCAGACGAAGTTGACCCGATTGCCACCAAAAAAATCCAAGAAAAAAAGCAGCACAAAGACAGCGAATAAAGACCAATTCAAGCGCAGGAACACCGCTTCGTTGCGAGAAAAAGCCAACAGATCCGAAGAGAATCATCGCGATGGCCATTTTAACTAGTGGTGCGCGTGGAGAGATGGTAAGCGTGCTACTTGAAGTCGATGTCATAATAAATGAATTTATTGTTATAAAGTTATAAATAGTGCAAACAAATAGATATAACGCGAACTTTAAGTTTTGACAATCTCTTATAAGCGTTTTCATGGTAAAATTCACAATATTCTTTAATTATCATATTTTTTAAGTGCACGGTCTCTCTTGAGGGAACTTATATGGAACATCGTTACGAAGATTTAATCGATATTTTTAACGCGACTTTTTTAGAGAGTGAGAATACGATGTTAGTTAAAGGAGATGATGAGCCAATTTATCTTCCAGCTGATGAAGAACATCAATATCATCGCATCATTTTTGCCCATGGTTTCTTTCAGAGTGGATTGCATGAAATTTCACACTGGTGTATTGCCGGACGTGAGCGTCGTCAATTAGTGGATTTTGGTTATTGGTATTGCCCCGATGGTCGAGATCAATTGACGCAAGCGAAATTTGAGGATCATGAAGTTCGACCTCAAGCCTTAGAATGGTTGTTATCGCAAGCATGTGGTCGTAAATTTTCTGTAAGCTGTGATAATCTTGCCGGTGATTTTGAACCTGATCGCTTACAATTTCAGCAACGTGTTCATCAAGAGCTGATTTCAATGCTACAAAATGGTATTCCTCCACGTGGCTTAAAGCTCATTGATAATCTTCAGAAGTTCTATCAAACGAAGCCTTTTTCGAAGGAAGATTTTCCTTACCCTGAAACTATTTGGGATATATAATTTATTTTTAATATTTGATTGAATTTTAAGTGAGTAATGATGGATGTCGAAGAGTAACGCTGGTTCTGAAAGAAAACGTTTGCTAATAATTTCTGATTCTCATGGTGATCGTGATGGGTTAATAGAGATTATTTATCACCATCGGCAAAATATTGACGGTGTTATTTTTCTCGGTGATGGTGCTGAAGAGGTAATTGAGGCAAGCTTTATATTTCCAGAAGTTCCATTTTATGCTGTAACGGGGAATAACGATTTTCCGATAGCAAATAGCAAAGTGAGTTTTCCACTTGAAAGAGTGATGGTTATTGGGAACGAAAAGATTTATCTGACGCATGGTCATATTGTGGATTATGATTCGGTAGCAACATCGGTAGTAAGAAGAGCAAAAGAGAATGATGCAAAGATAGCCTTTCATGGGCATCTACATATTCCACGCTCAGAGATCGTAGCTGGTGTTCATTTGATTAGTCCCGGCAGTATTCGTTATCCGCGCGGAGGTAGTGAGAAAACTTATGCGGTTTTATCGATCAATAATGGCAATAGAGAGGTGCATTTCTATCAGGCACAGACTCATCAGCTATTATCGGTTCCAATTGCTTGATTTGGATATCATCCATCGTGAATACATTACAAAAAACGGAATTAGGTTATATTTATTGAGAATTTTTTTCAAAATTCAAAAATTTGCAATGTGTCGATGAATAGTAGTTTATCAGAGAATGGTAAATAATCGCTCCTCATAAAGCTTACTCCGGTAGGGGATAAATGATATAGTAGCTACTCAAAATTTAAGTCGAGAATATCTCTCAAGTTTCATATAAAAAAGACCAGAATATTTTATTTCTCCTCTCTTTTCATAGAGATAGAAGAAATAAAATATAAATCTTTTTTAGTTTTAAAATAAATCGGAAGGGTGCTGAGAATGATCAATTACGTAGTAAAGAGCAGCGGCGAACGTGAAAAATTTGATGCCGAGAAACTCAATAAATGGGCAGAATTTGCAGCCCAATATGAAGTTGATTGGAGTGCGATTGCGCTTGAGGCTTATCGTAAATGTTACGATGGCTGTACTACGTTAGAACTCCATAAGGCGATGATTGATGCCTGCGTTGAGCGAGAAGATCATCAGCACTTAAAAATGGCTGGTCGCCTACTAATTGGTACGATTTACAAAGAAGCATTCGGTGGTTTTCGTCAAATTCCAACACTTCCAGAGTTTTATGATCACATGGTCAAGTTAAAACATTGGGAAGTAATGGATTACACTCGTGAAGAGCTTGATGAGCTTGAAGAAATTATCGATCATAATATCGATATTAACTATAACTATACGACGCTTCATCAGATGAAGGATCGTTATCTGATTAATAATCGTGTGAGTGGTTTTTGCTTAGAATCTCCGCAATTTATGTTTATGGGAATGGCGATGCAAAATATGCAAAACCAACCTCGTGAACGCCGGATGCAAGACATTGCAAAACTTTATAAATATCTCAATGAGTTAAAAATTAATACACCAACTCCAATGCTGATTAATATGCGTACACCTCATAAAGGCTATGCATCCTGCTGTGTTTATACGACCGGCGATAATGTGAAAAGCTTGGCTGTTGGGGATCATATTGCATATATGATGACTTGTGCATCTGCGGGAATTGGCTCACACCTTTTAACTCGTTCAAAAGGGGATCCCGTTAAAGAGGGGCGCGTTGTCCATCAAGGAAAACTACCGTATTACCGAATGATTCAATCTGCGGTACATGCGAACATGCAAGCATCTCGTGGTGGCTCTGCAACAGTTTACTTTAATGTTTTAGATCCAGAAATTTTCGATCTTCTTGTGCTCAAAAACCCAACAACTATCACGCAAAAACGTATTCGTGATATCGATTATGCAATGATTGTTAATCGTTATTTTGTTGAAAAAGTCGCTAAAAATGAAGATTGGATGCTTGTGAGTTTGCTCTATGCGCCTAAATTATATGAGCTTTTTTATCATGAAGATTATGAAGCATTTAAAGCAGAATATGAACGTGTTGCAGCAGATGACTCCATTAAGAAAACATTTGTAAAAGCCCGTGATATTGCAATTAAATCACTAACAGAAGCAGCAGAAACAGGACGAATCTATTTAACTTATATTGATGAGATGAATCGTCATACACCGTTTAAAGATACGATCTATTCATCAAATCTCTGCTTAGAGATTGCGCTTCCAACAAAACCCTACACCGGTATGATGGATCTCTATTCAAATGATCCAGTTGGTGAGATTGGTCTTTGTTCATTAGCGTCGATTGTTGTTGGGCGCGTCAGTGAAGAAGAGTATGCAGATGTTGCTTACTATTGTGCATTGATGATTGATAACGTGATCGAGATTATGGAATATCCATTTGCATCACTTGAAACAACGGCAAAAGCACGTCGTTCAATTGGTGTAGGGATTACAAATCTGGCCCATGAAATGGCACTGAAAAAATTGAGTTATGCTTCAAGAGAAGGGAAAAACTATATTCACTTTATCGCAGAGCGTCACTCATATTATTTACATCAAGCAAGCCTTCGATTAGCTAAAGAGAAGGGTAATGCTGATTGGATCGATCGCACTAAATATCCAGAAGGATGGTTACCGATCGACACATATAATAAAAATGTTGATACAGTTCATAACCAAGCGCTTGTTTACGATTGGGAAACATTGCGTAAAGAGATTATTGCTCAAGGTGGTATTCGCCACTCTGTGTTAGAAGCGATGATGCCGGTTGAATCAAGTTCACAATTGACCAACACAACAAATGGTCTCTATCCAATTCGTAACTTAAAAGTGATGAAAACGTCTGGAACAGGGAAAAATCTTCTTCTTGCGCCGGATATGGATGAGCTTGCACCGTATTATGATATTGCATGGAATTTAGATTCTAAAGATTTAATCGAGATGTATGCGATTATTCAGAAGTTTACTGGTCAAGCAATTAGTGCGGATCTCTATTTGAACCTCCAAAGTCAACAAACAATTTCGAGCAGACAACTACTCTCTGATTTTATCTATATGATGAAATTGGGTTGTAAAACGCGTTACTATTTAAATAGTGCATCTGGCATAGTTCACGAAGGATATGAGAAAGTGGAAGATCAAAGCTGTGCCGGCGGTGCTTGTACGCTCTAGGTTTTTTTGAATAATCAGTGGCGAGCAGTCACTCTCGTCATCCTTGAGGAGATATAAGAATGGAAGAAACATCAATTTTTAACCAAAACAATGATAATTGGCAAACAGGCCAGTATCCATTGTTTTTAGGTGAGCCTCTTGCACTTTATGATTCAATTAATACGCCTTATCCGCGTCTATTTGATCTTTATAAACTGCAAAAGTCTATGGACTGGACGGAAGATGAGGTTAATTTAGAGCAGTCACGAATGGATCTATTGAACTGCTCAAAAAATAACTATGACATTATGGTTAAGACGCTTGCGTTTCAATGGGAGCTTGACTCAGTTGCTTCACGCACGATTGCACCGCTCTTTGCACCATTTGTTAGTAACTCTGAGCTGTGGGTAATGTTATCGAAGCAATCGGAAATTGAAAATCTGCACGCATTAACGTATTCAGAAATCATTCGTCAATGTATCTCTGATCCTCAAGAAGTTTTTAAAGAGGTAATGCGCAATGATGAAGTGTTGAATCGTTCAACAACTGTTGTTGATTGCTTTGATGAGTTAGATCGTTATGGAGCACTCTATAAGCTTGGTAAAATTGATCGTAATTCTCGAGAGCTTAAATCAGTAGTTCTTCGTGGTTTTGTTGCGCTTTATTGTTTAGAAAAAATCGAGTTCATGAGCTCATTTGCATGTACTTTTGCACTTGCTGAGCAAAATATCTTCCAAGGTATTGCTAAACTTGTTCAAAAGATTGCGCAGGATGAACAAGTTCATGTGATGATGGATGAAGCTGTTTTAGAGATTCTTTTCAAAGACCCTGAATGGGCTGAGTTGCTTAATGAAAACAAAGATGCAATTTACGAAATTATCAAAACAGTTGTGGATCAGGAATTTGATTGGAATCGTTATCTTTTCAGTGAAGGTCGTTCAATCGTTGGTCTTAATCAAATGCTTTTAAATGAGTGGGTTCTGTGGAATGCGCAGGATCTTTATCAGTTTCTTGGTTTAGAGAATCCTCATAAACGTATCGCTAAAAATCCACTTTCGTGGATGGATAACTGGTTCGATTTGAATAAAACTCAAAATGCTAACCAAGAGATGGATAATACTAATTATCGTCTGAATAGTGTTACTGACGATGCGGAAGATGAAATCTTTGATATTTAGTTAATTACTTTGTTGTTAATATTTGTAATCCCGCTTTGGCGGGATTTTTTATTAATGAGTAAAGTATTTGATTGTTGAGATAAATTATTATACATTTATCAGCTTATTACTTTGAAAGTAAATGATCAATCATCTGGCGATTTCCTAATTGCGGCCCGTCTATCAGCTAAAAAGGATTCATGAATTATGACTACAAATAACTACAAGTTTTATCCGCTTAAAAACTCCCATTATCAAATACATTTCCAAACAGTTCCGGGTTCGGAATTTTTAGGTATTTGGCTGAAAGATGGTAAAAATGACTCTTTTTGTATTGGCAACTATTCGGTAGAGCAAAAAATTTGGTCAAATCGTGATGAAACGATCGCTTTGTCAGATGGACTAATTCAAGAGATATTAACATATGCAACGGGCTATGCTTTTAGCCGAAAAGAACGGTTCTCTTCGCCTAATATCTATACGAAGTAGTCTTTAAAAACGCATAAAATTTTAAAAGGTCTTTATGAAGACCTTTTTTGTTGTGCAAATTTTGAGAAATTTCCTGATGAAGAAGTGTGTAGGAGATCCTCGGTAGAAAAATAAGAATTGAAGGTGCTTAATGAGTAGGCAATTTTCTTAAATAAATTCACATTCAATTGCTATTTCCCCTATGATAGACGGGATGTTTTTATCTTAAAAAAGCTCATTGTTGAGCCGGAGGAATAAGAATAATGGAATACTACACAAATGAGTGGTCAATTGATAAAGCGCTTGCGTTATTTGAAAAGCCACTTTTTGAGTTACTGTTTGAGGCGCAAACAGTACATCGTCAAAATTTTGATCCAACGAAAGTACAAGTTAGTACACTACTTTCAATTAAAACAGGTAAATGTTCAGAAGACTGTAAGTATTGTGCGCAGAGTATACGTTACGACACAGGATTAGAACCAGAAAAACTACTAGAAGTTGAAAAAGTTATTCAAGAGGCAAAAGAAGCAAAAGAGACCGGTGCAAGTCGTTTTTGTATGGGAGCCGCATGGCGCAATCCCAAAGCTCGCGATATGCCGATGATTAAGATGATGATTGAAGGCGTTAAATCATTAGGGCTTGAAACCTGTATGACGTTGGGTCATCTTAATGCAGAGCAAGCTGAAGAACTGGCAGAAGCAGGACTTGATTATTACAACCATAATCTTGATACTTCTCCAGAGTTTTACGCAAGTGTGGTAACGACACATAATTACCAACATCGTCTTGATACGCTTGATTATGTGCGTGAAGCAGGAATCAAAGTCTGTTCGGGCGGGATTATCGGATTAGGCGAGTCAGTACGTGATCGAGCATCGCTTTTAGTACAGCTTGCAAATATGGGTACACCGCCGGAAAGTGTTCCGATTAATCGTTTAATTCCGATTAAAGGTACACCATTTGAAGGGAATGAGCAGGTTGATGATTTCGATTTTCTTCGAACAATAGCTGTTGCACGCATTATGATGCCAAAATCAATGGTTCGTCTTTCAGCAGGCCGTGAAACAATGAGTGAAGAACTGCAGGCGCTCTGTTTTATGGCGGGCGCAAATTCTATTTTTTATGGTGATAAATTACTAACAACGCCGAATGCGGATCAAATTACTGATAAAGAGTTATTTGATAAGCTTGATATTACAGCGACGCATGATCCGTATAAGCCGGGACATAATCCAAATAGTGCTAAGAACGATGATCAAGCTATATGTCCTGAAGAAGCGCAGGCATAATTATTCTTTGCCGTAAAAAGTGAGTATTAGTATAAGATAGCCTAATTATTTAGGCTATCTTTTATGCTTGTTACGATAACGAAAATCACAAAAGGGAGCACCATTCATAATTGTTTGAGTTCGTGTAAATTCAATATTCGGAGCATAACCTTCAATAAAAGCGCCATCTCGATTACATGAAAGTAAAAAACCGATCTCTTCCAACCCCATTTCTTTGTAGAGTTCTGCATAGCGGCAGCGCGTGATATTATAATTAAATTCGCCGGGCTCAGAAGGCAAGTTTTCAATATGCAATGCATCACCCTTTGTCCAATTGGGTTGAATTGCTTTTAGTGTCGAAAGTGTGGATTTTTCACCACTTTCCTTCGCGAAACGCTCACCACTTTTAATTGCATCTTCCCGAATAGCATCAGCTATGATCTTTTGTGCTTTTTCTTTACCAAATTCTGCTTTAATTCGCTCATAAATGGGTTTAATAATCGATGCTTCAATCTTACGCTGTTCTAAAATCCCTAATTTTTGCTGATTCACGGCGAATCTCCTAAATATTTAATGATATTAAATATATATGTAAAGTATGTTTTTAGCAACAGTAATTTTATAGAGATAGATTTTCGGTGGAAATTGTCTTCAAATGAAAGTTGGATTGAAACTTAATAGAAGTTGAGATTCAGGGGGGATTCTTTAAAAAGCAGAGAGTGATTCAAGCTCTTGAAGGGGGTAATTTCCCAAGATTTTTCTTTAGCAAGTTCTTCCAATAGCGCATGTTTTTCTAGGATAGGTTCGGGGATATAAAGGCAAGAACCTGTTCCGGTAATGTAAGGGTTAAAGCCAAATTGAGTTAATATTTCCATAACTTCTTTCATCTTAGGATAATGATGAAAGATAGCGGGCATACAGTCGTTAATTGCACGACTTTGATTAAAATATTGCTCTTTAAAACGCGGGTTATTTCGTATGAGGTGTGGGCTTTCAAAAACAACCTTGGTGCTAATATGTATTCCTGGGTTGATCAATAAAAATGATTCTTCAGGTAATTCGATGGGGCTGAGTTGTTCTCCAATGCCTTCTGCCCAAGCACTTTGCCCATAGATAAAGATTGGAACATCTGCGCCAAGCCGTTTACCAATTTTCATTAACTCTGCCTGAGTTAAATGAAGATCCCATAACTGATTCAGAACAACTAAAGTTGTTGCAGCATTAGAACTGCCACCGCCAATACCTGCACCCATGGGAAGATTTTTTATAAGGTCAATTGTGACACCTTTTTCACAATGACTCTCATTTTTGAGCGCGATAGCTGCTTTATAGATCAAATCTTCTTCTTTTGAAAAATTAGGGTTTTCGTAAAGGAGGGTAATGTCATCATTTTCATCTTCGCGAAATCCAATTTCATCAAAGAGGTTGGTGAATTGAAAAATAGTCTGCAAATAATGGTAACCATTTTTTTCACGATGAATAATTCGAAGCATTCGATTAATTTTTGCAGGAGAAGTGAAGTAGAGCATTATCGTATTATCCAATTATCAATTAAGAAGCGTAGGCGAATATCATTACCACGTGTTACTTCCATTTTTAAAGGTAATTGCATTCCATTTTTTTCAATCCATTCATTGTAAGTAATTGTCCATCCATCTTCAGTAAATGTTTTTGGTAATTCTGTTTTTTCATCATAAGTGATTTTTGTTGTGGCATGATTAGTACGCCCTTTAATCCATTGTTGAGTGCCTGAAACGGGCCAATTTATGCCGGTCAGTTCTGCAAATAGTCGATCTGCGCTTTTATCTTTAAAGGTTTGCTCATCAATGATAATAGATGTTTCATCATTATTTACTTCAATATCTACTCGGCCTTGGGCAAATGGACCTTGAATTATAATGTTGAGCGCCTCATTTTTAGCTTGTTCAATGGCAAAACTTACTTGGCCATTTTGGGCAGGATGTTTAATTGCTGTACGGCCATAAACTTTATAACTTTCGGCATCCTCTAAGGTCTCATAAATAGGGACTGTACATGCAGTTATTGAAAAAATAATTAAAGAAAAAGGGATAATTTTTACTCGTTTCATAGCATTTTTTAAAAAGTTTGATAGAATTGTTTTCGTTGTTTCAGGGCGACAAAATATGAAGTACATTTTACACTTTGAAACGCATTATAAACAGAAGTCTAAATGAGTAAAAAAAACTCAAAAATAAACTAGACAAAGATTTAAAAAAGTTTATAATAGTTGTTCTTCTGATGGGCTATAGCCAAGCGGTAAGGCAGCGGGTTTTGATCCCGCCATTCCCAGGTTCGAATCCTGGTAGCCCAGCCAAATTTTGAAAGGTATTGCACTGTAATTAAGTTGATTATGTCAAAGAAAAGATTACAAATAGATGCAATACCTTTTTTCTATTCTACTTTCCCAATTTATTTGATAGAGGATTCTTTGTAATGAGCAGCAAAGACCAGATGATGGTGTTTACCGGAAACGCCAATCCAGAGTTAGCTAAGAAAGTTGTTAAACATTTAGGATTAGAATTAGGCGATGCAACAGTTGGTCGCTTTTCAGATGGGGAAGTAATGATCTCCATAAATGAAAATGTTCGTGGTAAGGATGTATTCTTCATTCAACCAACATGTTTTCCAACGAATGATAACTTAATGGAACTCTTGGTCGCTTGTGATGCATTAAGAAGAGCTTCTGCTGGTCGTATTACAGCTGTAATTCCTTATTATGGGTACTCACGACAAGATCGCCGTCCACGTTCAGCACGTGTACCTATTTCGGCAAAAGTTGTGGCAAATATGATCACTAGCGTTGGTTGTGACCGCGTTTTAACAATTGATCTTCATGCTGACCAAATTCAAGGTTTCTTTGAAATACCTGTTGATAACATCTATGCATCATCGGTGATTCAAAAAGATATTCTCGCTCATGGAAATGAAAATATTACTGTCGTATCGCCGGATGTCGGTGGAGTTCTTCGTGCTCGTTCAGTCGCAAAGCAGATTCCTGGCGCTGATCTTGTTATTATTGATAAACGACGTCCTGCGCCAAATGTTGCTGAAGTAATGAATATTATTGGTGAAGTTGAAGGTCGTAACTGTATTATTGTGGATGATATTGTTGATACTGCTGGAACATTAGCATCTGCTGCAAAAGTCCTTAAAGCACGTGGTGCTAAAACGGTTCGTGCATATTGTACTCATCCTATTTTTTCTGGAAAAGCGATTGAAAATATCAATAATTCTGGAATGGATGAGATGATTGTAACAGATACAATTCCTTTACGTGAAGAAGCACAAGCATCTTCTAAAATTCGTGTTCTCTCGATTTCTGATATCATAGCAAATACTATTTTAAGAATTCACGAAGAAGAATCAGTAAGTACTCTGTTTACATACGAGTAATTTAAGATTCTTATTGAGTAAACGAAGAGGAGGTCATTGAATGACTCGTAAAGTGTTTTGCGTAAAATTACAGAAAGAAGCTGATGGGATGCCAAGACAAATGTATCCTGGTGAGTTGGGTAAACAAATTTTTGAAAATGTTTCAAATGAAGCATGGCAAGGTTGGCTGAAGGCTCAAACAATTCTTATTAATGAATATCGCATTAATCCTCTTGACCCTAAATCTCGAGAGTTTCTTGAAAAACAGATGCATGATTATTTCTTTGGAGCAGGTGCAGATTTGCCTGAAGAGTTTAAGCCCGAATAGTTTTTTTGAATTCTTTATTAAAAAACCTTGACCCTCTTATAAAAAGGGGTTAAGGTTTTTTTATGAACAGAAAAAACTACACACTATTACAACTACGACTTATTCTGCTGTAACCGCAAAGGTTGCAGCCTAAATCTGCGTTAGATTTTTTATTTCGTTTTAGTTGGTGTAGTTATGAATTTTCCTGCTTATGTTATCCATAAAATCCGTCTTCGTGTTTGGAGGTGGCATGTCATTGTGTATACTTATCGACTTAGAATTTCCTTATGAATCAAATAATAGAATTTATTTGCGCTCTAACAATAATTGCATGGCAAAAAAATTTCAGAATTTGTAATATCAGCAAAATTAATTATTGAGGAATAATAAAATGATCTCCAATCCAGAAGTTAAATATCAGCGATTTGAAGCACCTAACTATCAAAACAGAACATGGCCGAATAAAGAAATTACCACTGTTCCTCGGTGGTTAAGTTCAGACCTTCGAGATGGTAATCAATCATTGATTGAGCCCATGAGTGTTGAGAAAAAAATTCGCATGTTCGATCTATTGATTGAATGTGGATTTAAAGAGATAGAGGTTGGTTTTCCATCAGCCTCTGAAACAGAATTTAGTTTTGTGCGTAAATTGATTGAAGAGGATCGTATTCCAGATGATGTGACGATTCAAGTTTTAACGCAAGCACGGCAAGATTTGATTACGAAGACTTTTGAATCACTAAAGGGCGTGAAAAAAGCTATTATTCATTATTATAATGCAGTATCACCCACTTTCCGTCGTGTTGTTTTTAAAATGGAAAAGCCTGAAATTAAAGCATTAGCAGTGAAAGGTGGGGAAATGATTAAAGCTGAAGCAGCTAAATACCCAGATACAGAATGGTTTTTTGAGTATTCGCCAGAGATCTTTTCTGATGCTGAATTGCCATTTTCTTTGGAGGTATGTGAAGCGGTCTGCGAGGTGTTTAAGCCAACGCCAGAACATAAATTAATTTTAAATCTGCCGGCAACCGTAGAAGTTTCGACACCGAATGTCTATGCCGATCAGGTTGAATGGTTCTGTGATCACATTAGTTGTCGAGATTCCGTTGTGATCAGTGCGCACGTTCATAATGATCGTGGGTGTGCCGTTGCAGCGACAGAGTTAGCATTAATGGCTGGAGCTGATCGCGTCGAAGGTTGTTTATTTGGCCATGGAGAGCGTACAGGAAACGTCGATTTAGTTACTGTTGCACTGAATATGTATTCGCAAGGGCTCCATCCAGGTTTAGACTTTAGTAAGCTTAATACGGTAGTTCGTGAAGTTGAGTATTGTACTGAGATACCTGTTCATCCTCGCCATCCTTATGCCGGTGAGTTAGTGTTTACTGCTTTTTCTGGATCTCATCAAGATGCTATTCGTAAAGGTCTAGCGGATATGAAAGAAAATCCAACACAACATTGGAGAGTACCTTATTTACCAATTGATCCTTTTGACTTAGGACGTTCATACGAAGCGGTTATTCGAGTCAATAGTCAGTCGGGCAAAGGAGGAGTTGCATATCTTTTAGAAGAAGATCATGGTATTGAGTTACCGCGTCGTTTACAGATTGAGTTTAGTAAGGTTGCTCAATTATTTGCCGATAAAGAGGGAGTTGAGTTAACTTCTGAGAGACTCTATTCAATATTTGATAAGGAGTATTTCAAGACGCCAACCTCGATTGAAATTCTTCCACCGATCGATATTGAAGAAGATGCTGATGGCAATACACATATGAAAGTGAAATTAAAAACTCCACAAGGCGAAAAACAGCTTGATGCAAAAGGGAATGGTCCAATTGCAGCATTTGTGAATGGTATTAATAGTGCATTTGGTTGGAATGTGGATGTGGTTGATTATAATGAACATGCTAGAAGTAAAGGTTCTTCTGCTGAGGCTGTGTCGTACGTTGAATTGCAAGTGGATAATCGTACCTTATTTGGTGCGGCAACGCATGCGAATACATCACGTTCATCCTTAAAGGCGGTAGTATCAGCAGTGAATAGAGCGATGGAGAAAGGTTGGATTGCCTTCTAAAATCAAAGCATGAGGATATAAGTTATTTTTGGAAGCGTATTGTTTTGATACGCTTTTTTATTATGCGTGATTTAAATATTACAGATGGTATTTCAGCGATTTATTCAGCAGTAAAGTCCATAAAGTGATAGAATTTCCCTTATTAAAAATAATGTAAGCAAGTTCTTGGAGAAGAACTTGCTGTGAATATTTTATCGAAATTAAGAAGAGGCGTTATATGACTTACCTATTTACCTCTGAGTCTGTTTCAGAAGGGCATCCAGATAAAGTTGCAGACCAGATCTCTGATGCGGTTCTTGATGCAATTATTAAACAGGATAAAAATGCACGAGTTGCTTGCGAGACACTTGTTAAAACGGGAGTTGCAATCGTTGCCGGAGAAGTGAGTACGAATGCATGGGTTGATTTAGAGGACCTCGTACGTAATGTGATTACTGACATTGGGTATGACTCTTCCAAGGTTGGTTTTGATGGAAAAACTTGCGGCGTTTTAAACATTATTGGCAAGCAAAGTAGTGAAATTGCTCAAGGGGTCGATCGTCAGTTACCTGAGGATCAAGGCGCCGGGGATCAAGGATTAATGTTTGGTTATGCATCGAATGAAACTGATGTGTTGATGCCCGCACCGATTACGTTTGCACATCGTTTGATGGAGTGCCAATCAGAAGCGCGTAAAAGCCGTCAATTGGCATGGCTTCGACCGGATGCTAAAAGTCAAGTAACCTTTGCATATAATAGCGATGGCTCAGTTTCACATGTGGATGCTGTGGTACTTTCTACACAACACGATGAAGATGTGAAGGCGAAAGATTTAGAAGAAGCAGTAATGGAGTTGATCATTAAAAAAACTCTACCAGCGAAGTGGTTAACCGCAGATACCCAATATCATATCAACCCAACGGGAAGTTTTATCATTGGTGGGCCAGTAGGCGATTGTGGTTTAACAGGCCGTAAAATTATTGTTGATACTTATGGTGGTATGGCGAGACATGGTGGTGGCGCTTTTTCTGGTAAAGACCCCTCAAAAGTCGATCGTTCAGCGGCTTATGCAGGGCGTTATGTGGCAAAAAATATCGTTGCTGCTGGATTGGCAGATAAATGTGAAATTCAAGTCTCATATGCAATTGGTGTTGCAGAGCCGACATCGATTTCAATCACAACATTCGGTACGAATAAAGTGCCAGAATCTATGATTGAAGAGTTAGTTCGTAAGCATTTTGATCTTCGACCTTACGGAATTGTAACGATGCTTGATCTTTTGCACCCAATTTATCTACCAACTGCTAGTTATGGGCATTTTGGTCGTCGCCCTTATGAAATAGAGTATCAAGATCAAAATGGTAATAATGTAAAAGCGACAGCATTTAGTTGGGAAAAAACTGATAAAGCCGATATTTTAAGAGCAGAAGCAGGTTTGAAATAGTCTTTAGATAGTTTTAATTACCGATTCTCGTTTAAATTATACGCAAATAATTCGAGGTTGAATCGGCAATTATTCTTGACATTAGAGCGGAAAAAGCTAGAATAATCCGTTGTCTTAGTATGAATTTGATACTTGTTTAAATCAAAGAGTTAAACAAGTGTTATCACTTATATCAATAAAGGAATTAGGGATGAAACGTACCTTTCAACCAAGTTTAATTAAAAGAAAACGTAATCATGGATTCCGTGCACGTATGGCAACAAAAAACGGTCGTAAAGTAATCAACCGTCGCCGTGCTCGTGGACGTGCGCGTTTATCAGCATAAAATAAAGAGTCTATTTTAAGATTCGAGGCGCCTTGTTATTTGCATAATAGGCGCCTTTTGTTTTATTGATGTGTCAGAGAATGATCATAATGAATCAATTTCGTTTCCAAAGAGATCAGCGGTTACTTACAGCATTACAGTATCGAGATGTATTTGATAAAAATTCGGTCTTTAAAGATCGTGATTTTTTGATTTTAGTACGGAAACGGTTAGTATCGAATGATCATACTGCAGTAGAATTAAAAACAGCACGTTTAGGATTGGCTGTTTCTAAGAAGAATTTTAAACGAGCCGTTGATCGAAATTTGATAAAGCGTATTATTCGCGAGTCTTTTCGTTTAAATCAAAGTGCCTTAAAAGGCCTTGATATTGTGGTAATGAGTCGAGGAACAACTCGGGTGTCTGATAAAAAAGCACTTGCGAGTTCATTAGCTCGACATTGGGAAAAAATTATTACATTATGCGCACAATCTTAATTTGGCTTATTAAAGGCTATAAACTTTTTTTAAGCCCATTAGTAGGTAATCAGTGTCGTTTTGAACCGACATGTTCTACTTATGCAATGGAAGCTATTACGCGTTACGGCGCGATAAAGGGTAGTTGGTTGACAATTAAACGTCTTGTACGTTGTCAGCCATTATGTAAAGGAGGGGAAGATCCTGTTCCTTAGGGGTTTTTCTCTATGTGTATTAACTTTTATTAAAGAAACAATTTATGCAGAATAATCAGCAGCGTCTTTTTCTTGTATTGATCTTAGCTGTCATCGTCTATTTTCTTTATACAAAATGGGTCGATTACAAAAATCCAAAACCAGAAACAGCTATTGAGCAGGTAATGGAGAATGGTTCATCAGAAAATAGTAGTGCAGGGGCAGTCCCAACAATAGGTGGCACAATTCAAGATGGTCAAGCCGTTACCGATATTGATGATTACATCACTGTGCTTACAGATGTGTATGAAATTAAAATTGCACGTAAAGGCGGGGATATTATCGAAGCAGGTTTATTAAAATATCCTGAAAGTCTGGAAGAGCAAGATAAACCTTTTAAAGTGATGGATAATACTACACGTCGTTATCAAGTAGCACGAACAGGTTTGTCAAGCCAAACACATGAGGGCACGCCAAATCATACAAATGCAGTCTTCACATCGAGTAGCAATCAGTACAAAATGGCCGATGATGCAGATACGTTGATTGTTCCTTTGACATATGTTGACTCGACGTCTGGTTTAACGGTTATTAAGACATATGAATTTAAACGGGGTCTTTATACTGTAGGATTTAGTCAAAATCTTCAAAACAATTCAGATAGCGTATGGGTTGGTGGTGAATATCGTGAGATTGCAACGAAAAAACCTCATCTTCCAAAAGGAAGTGCTATTGGAGCATCAAGTTTTGATGGAAGCGTTTTCTCATTGCCTAACAATGATTATAAATATGAAAAATTAGCATATGACAAAATGACCTTTACGGAGCGTGGTTTTAACTCAGCAGGGCAAGAAGTTGTTAATCATGTTCCCAAAGAATTCCGTGGTGAAGGTGGTTGGGTAGCAATGATTGAGCAGTATTTTGTAACAGCTTCAATTCCTGGTAAAGATAAAGATGCGACAAAACAGACTCATAACGTCGTTCAAACATTACAATTTGGAAATTTTAAAGATATTTCTCAAAATACTTACGTGATTCGTATGATGGATCAGGAACCAATTTCGGTGAAACCTGGTGAATCACATCTTTTTGAAAGTCGTTATTTTATTGGCCCAAAATTAAAAGAACAGCTTGAAGAGACGGCCGAGTATTTAGATTTGACGCTTGATTACGGTTGGTTTAGTCCAATTTCAGAATTGATGCTTTGGGTGCTTAAATTCTTCCACTCATTTGTAGGAAACTGGGGTTGGTCGATTATTCTTTTAACTTTAACAGTTAAATTGGCACTCTTTTACTTCGCAAACAAGGGTTACACTTCAATGGCGAAAATGCGCAATGTCGCACCGAAGCTAGCGTTAATACGTGAAGAGTATGCAGATAACCGTCAGAAACAATCTGAAGAGATGATGAAACTTTATCGTAAAGAGAAGATTAATCCGCTTGGTGGTTGTTGGCCGGTTATTATTCAGATACCTGTATTTATTGCACTATTTTGGATGTTAATGGAGAGTGTTGAGTTGCGTCAAGCACCATGGATTTTATGGATTAACGATCTGTCACTGAGAGATCCATACTTTGTCTTACCTGTGATTATGGGTGTTACGATGTTTTTCCAACAGCGTTTGAACCCAGCCCCAACAGACCCGATGCAACAAAAAGTGATGAAATGGTTACCAGTTGTTTTCACATTTATGTTTATGTGGTTTGCTGCAGGTATCGTTTTATATTGGATTACAAATAACTTACTAACGATCTTACAACAGAGTTTTATTATGAAACGTGTTGAAAGACAGAGTAAAAACTAGGGATTGATCAATCAACTAGTTATTAATGAATCACAATCCCCTTTATGGGGATTGTTTTTTATCTAGAGGTTTATATGTTAAAAGATCAAACAATAGCAGCAATAGCAACTAGTACAGCCATTGGTGGCATAGGGATTATTCGTATTTCAGGTTCGAAAGCGTTATCTATTGCAAAAGCAATGACAAAGCTTACAATTATCGAACCACGTAAAGTTTATTTTTCATCATTTATTTCGAGTAATCATGAAACCTTGGATGAAGGTATTGTTATTTTTTATAAAGGTCCTAATTCATTTACAGGCGAGGATGTGGTTGAGCTTCAGGGGCATGGCGGGATTGTTGTCTTAACAAGAGTTTTGAATCGCGTTTTGGAGTTAGGTGCAAAAATGGCACGTCGAGGGGAGTTTTCAGAACGTGCATTTATTAATGGCAAACTCGATTTAGTACAAGCAGAAGCGATTCATGATCTTATTATTAGCCAAAGTGAAGCACAAGCAAAAGCTGCTATTAACTCTTTAACGGGACAATTTTCTAAACGAGTAAATGAACTTTTAACGACTTTGGTAAATTTACGGGTCTATATCGAAGCATCTATCGATTTTAGTGAAGAGGATATTGATTTCATTTCTGATGGCAATGTTGTCACGGGTCTAAAGACACTCTATTCACAAGTGAGTACTTTGCTTAAAAATGCAGGTAATGGAAAAGTTTTAACAGATGGATTAAAAGTTGTTATCGCTGGAAAGCCAAATGCCGGAAAATCGAGTCTTTTAAATGCTCTTTCAGGTGAAGAAACAGCAATTGTGACTGAGATCGAGGGTACTACACGCGATATTCTAAAAGAGCAAATTATTATTGAAGGAGTTCCTCTTAATATTATAGATACAGCTGGATTAAGAGATACTGAAGATGCTATCGAAGCTGAAGGAATCAAACGTGCAAAAAAAGCGATTGAAGGGGCCGATTTGGTATTGTGGATGCACGATGATTCACAAGCTTTTGAAGGTATTGATAAAGATATACTCGCTTTAAATATACCGATTATTCGCATTCATAACAAAATTGATATTTCCGGGCAACCTTCAGGTAATTATGAAGATTATATTGCTATTAGTGCAAAAGAAGAGCAGGGAATTGATATTCTTAAAACAACGATTCTAGAAGTTGTTAATTACGAAGGGCAAGAAGGCATGTTTAGTGCTCGTGAACGTCATTTACAATCACTTCGGGAGGTCTTGAAGCACTTTTCTGTTGCCCTTACAATCATTGAGGAAGGTGTAGCGATTGAATTAGTTGCTGAAGAATTACGTTTAGCACAAATTGCATTAGGTGAAATTACGGGTGAATTTACAACAGATGCGCTGTTAGGAGAAATTTTCTCCAATTTTTGTGTAGGCAAGTAATAATTATCTTTCAATTAAGAAGAATAGGATCGATCAATTGATGTTAACGAAAGAAAATTTGGTGAAATTAGTGCAGATCCGTATGCCTTTTGGTAAGTATAAAGGCACGTTATTAATAGATCTTCCTGAAGAATATCTTCTCTGGTTTAATCGCGCAGATAAAGGATTTCCAGCGGGTGAATTAGGGAAATTGATGGAGTTGACTTTAATGTTAAAGGTTGATGGACTCGATCATTTGGTAAAGCCTCTGCGCAAGTAAAAATCAGTATGAGTCGCTATTTTAAGAATATAATTAAATAGTTTATTTAGTTAGAAGGTGTTGGAAAATAAATATCATTAATTTTTTATTAATGTTTATTTATTTTTATCATAATAATTTTTTTAAAATTATCATTTGATTGATGTTATTGTGAATAGTATTGAAAATAGTAGTAAAATATAGACTTTAAAGAAATTTAATTTTTAATGATTAGTAAGTTAGTGAGGCAAAAATTACTGAAAGCGATCTGAAGTTTCTCAATGTTGGTTAAGGAAATGACGGACTATTTTTAAATCCTTAGTAGATCATCATGCCGATCTATCTTGTAAACAATTTTATTATTGGGGAGTAGAAATGAGTAGTACTAATCAAAAATCTGAGAAGACAGCTGACTGGAAAAGGATAGCACAAGATTTATTAGATCAGGCAGATATAACGATCAATGGTGATAAACCATATGATATTCAAATTCATAATGATGATTTTTATCAACGAGTTTTAAAAGATGGCTCGATTGGATTAGGTGAAAGTTATATGGATGGTTGGTGGGATTGCGAAGCCTTAGATCTTTTTTTTACTAAAGTACTTTTTGCAAAGCTTGATGAAAAATTACCACATAGTTTTAAAGATACTCTAAAGATTGTTTTTGCACGGTTACGAAATTTACAGAGCAAAGAACGTGCATGGATTGTTGGTAAGGAGCATTATGATTTGGGGAATGATCTTTTTACAGAAATGTTAGATCCTTATATGCAATATTCTTGTGGTTATTGGGCTAATGCTAAAAATTTAGAAAATGCGCAGATTGCAAAATTAGACCTTATTTGTCGGAAATTGCAACTTGAGCCTGGTTTAAGATTGCTCGACATTGGTTGTGGTTGGGGTGGGTTGTCTGCTTATGCCGCAAAAAACTATGGTGTATCCGTAACGGGTGTCACAATCTCAAAAGAACAGCAAAAATGGGCACAAAATCGATGTAAAGACCTAGATGTCAATATCATTCTAGAAGATTATCGGGATCTTAATGACCAGTTCGATCGTATCGTTTCAGTGGGAATGTTTGAGCATGTTGGTCCTAAAAATTATTCGGAGTATTTTGACGTTGTAAGACGTAATATTAAAGAAGATGGCCTGTTTTTGCTTCACACAATTGGTTCGAGTAATAATCAATATAATGTTGATCCATGGATTGAAAAATATATTTTTCCAAATGGTGAACTACCTTCAATTCAAAAAATTGCGAATGCGAGTCAGGGAAAATTTGTTATGGAGGATTGGCATAATTTTGGCGCTGATTATGATCGAACATTGATGGCTTGGAATAATCGATTTTTAGAGGCATGGCCAAAGCTTGAAAGCAACTATACTCCACGTTTTAAACGGATGTTTACCTATTATTTGAATGCATGTGCCGGTGCTTTCAGAGCCCGTAGTATTCAGCTATGGCAGATTCTTTGGAGTCCTAATGGCGTTACTGGTGGTATACAAGTTGCGCGGTAGTCGTTTTTCAATTATGTCATGATAAAAGAGAAGTCCAAAGAATTATACCTTTGGACTTTTGTATGCAAGATGGGCTTCAAGAATAATTCAAAACCTGATTAACTCATTGGTTGTTTTTGAAACGAAATCATCTTTTTCAAAATATAATTGAGCAATATGCCATATAGTGGTAGGAAGAAAATTGCACAGATAAGCAATTTAAAGAAGTAATCCACAAATGCAATTTCAAGCCAATTTTGTGCCATAAAATCATCATCACTTTGGAAAAATGCGATAAAAAAGAAAACAATCGTATCAATCAGATTTCCAACAATTGCCGCAGCACTTGGTGCGACCCACCAACGATGATATTTTCGAAGATAGCTAAAAACAGTGATATCCATCAATTGTCCCACAAGATAGCCAGCAAAGCTTGCTAATGCAATACGTGCGACAAATAGATTAAACGAGGAAAGTTCTTCGAGTCCTAGCCATTCTCCTTTGAAAAAAACGACCGATATGACGTAAGAGAGAATAAGTGCAGGAATCATCACTATAAAAATAATTTTGCGAGCAAGGGAAGAACCAAAAATGCGAATTGTTAAATCAGTAGTGAGGAAGATAAATGGAAAGGTAAATGCTCCCCAAGTTGTATGGAATCCCCAAATAGTGAAGGGGATTTGTACTAAATAATTGCTTGAAGCAATTATTAAAATATGGAAAAAGGAGAGCTGATAAAGTGCTCTTTGGCGTTGTTCTTGCGTAAATTGGTACATTTATAGCTCTCCATCTTTATTCGATTGATTTGCTAAATAGGTTGCTATTCCTCGATTTTGAAGTTGGCAACTAGGACAAACACCACAGCTACAATCAATACCTTCGTAGCAAGTCTGGGTATACTTTTCGATAAATTCTAATTTCCTTAATTGATCTGCAAGTGCCCATGTTTTAGCTTTAGAGAGATACATCAAAGGTGTTGAGCTATTAAATGTATAATTCATAGCAAGATTCAGTGTTACATTTATTGATTTAATAAAAATATCTCGACAGATAGGATAGCCGCTAGAATCAGCTTCACTAAGACCTATTATAAGCGTGCTAATATTGTGTGTTTTAGCATGAATACCGGCAAGCAATAGAAAGAGAGCATTTCTGCCTTCTACACAGCTGTTTGGGTAGTTTTCACCATCTTTTTGAACGAATTTAGTATCTGAATCAGTAAGAGCGCTATGGGTGATATTGTTAATAACAGAGGTATCAAGTATTGTCTGTCTTACTTGAAGCAGTTGCACAATTTTGCGAGCTTTATCGAGCTCAATATTATGTCTTTGTCCATATTGAAAAGTAATAGTTTCAACATTTTCTTGACCATACATTTTGATTGCTTGCAGTAAGTAAATCGTTGAGTCTTGTCCACCTGAAAAGATGACAAGTGCTTTTTTAGTCATATTGTGTCCTTAGTTTTTTTGCGTGGGAGGGTTTCGAACCACGGAGCGGCATTGTAGCGTAAATGAAAGATAGCTTCTATCTTAATTATGGATATTTACGAAAGTAGATTATAAAAAATCCCATTAAATATAGAATATTAATGGGATTTAAGCTGTGCTATTTATGATATAAAATTATGTTAATATTTTATATCATTAATTGCATCATTAATATTTTTAAGATCTTTATCTGTTAATTGATAGTCGGTGACTTTTATATTCCATCCGTTTTCATCACATTGTTGACCATTTATATCACAGCCATCCACTGAATATTGCACAACACCAAAAGATCCAAACCGATTGGAGTGTTCTGAATTATCCGTTGGTCTTAAAATAACATTGATAAATTCATAACCTTTAGTTTCAAATGTATGTGCAACTTCTTTCATCACTTCTTCGCGATCTGTTTTAGTTTTAGCATCTGGCGCATATATTTCTACATTGATCGCTTTTTTTGTACCATTCTCAATATCTTCTGTTTTGATTATTGTAACGTCTGCTGCCATTGCGATGGTGCTTGTGGTGAGTAACATAATTGCGGCAATTACTTTTTTCATTTTATGTTCCTGTTTAACAAAATAATAGATAGGATTTATTCACTTACTATTTTAATCAATTCATTAAAAATTTTTGTCTTAATTTGTTTTTAAAAGTGAATATAATTGGTGTATTGTCTATTTTGAGAAAGCGTTTTTATATTTATGTTTTAGAATTTTTTATCTCATCAGGTGTAACAATAAAGGCTTTTTGAAGCGTTTCGATCTCATTGGTAATCGTTGAAAATCCCGGAATTTCCGCTACGGCTTTAATTTCTTCTTTGTCAAAATATCTTGCAGAATTTGCAAGTGTTTCAAAAATAAAGAGTAGTGATGCAAGCGATTGATCATTTAATATGGGTCTAGGTTTCACCTCTGTTGCATGTTCTAAGAGAAAGGCAAGTTTTTCCATTGAATAGATGATAGGCCAATAATATTCGATAAGTGCTCTTTTTTGAGGAATTTCTCCGATAGCTGCATTATATAGTGCTGTAAGATTACTAATATTGGTACGCATTTTAATGATGCGAGATTTTATTTGTATGTCTGTTGATGGTTTTGGGGTTGAAAATAGTAATAAAAGCATCTGTGACTGATTACGAAGTGTGCGCATTATAATGCGAGGAATTCTCACAGATGCAGTTCGTTTGCCCATCAGTATTACTCCGATTAGACCAATAGCGCTTCCAATAAACACATCAATCATGCGGGCGCTTGAAAAGTGGAAAAATGAGAACTCCCCGCCAGTAATTGTTTCTGCTAAGAGTAGTGCATTCGGTGTGATAAAAATTACTGCTAATCCGTAGTTTTTAACAATGAATAATTCTGTAAGTGCTGTGAAAATAAGAATAAATAGAGCAATGATGTAATCGGAAGGAGAGAAATAGAGAATACAGCTCGCAATGAGTATTCCCAAAATTGTGCCGAGAGAGCGTTGTAATGCTCGATGAAATGTTGCAATCATTGATGCACCAGACATAACAGCGACGCAAGAAAGGGGAATCCAATAAGAACGAGTGAAATCAAAACTATGGGCGATAAAAGTAGCGAATGCACTAATGACGCCAAAGCGAATTGCTGTTAAAAAGACGAGGGAATTACGGTCAAAAGCATTAATTAAAAGATCTTTAATGGATTCTTTTCGTTCTAAGGTGATTTTGGGGAACTCAGCAACGGGTTGTTGAAGTGTTTTGATGATGTTCTTTGTATAATTTTCTAGGTTTGAATCATTTAAAGAGGGAGGATTAGGCCATTTTTTTGATTTTAATCTTTTTTTTATTTGTTGTTCAATTTCTGTTAAAAAATGCGCTAAATCTATTTGAGTGGGAGAATTTTCATCAGAGTAATTTTCAATAAGATAGAGAAAGAGTTCATTGAGTTCTAGAGTAAAATACAAAAGACGTTGATACGTTTCAGAAGGTGACCAAGGAAGTTCACCAGCCATCAATGTATCAATAGTCTCTTTTAGAGAACTCATTGTAAGATATTTTTCATGCTGGAAACGTTCAGTCCCGATTGCGTTAATAAAGCGAATAAACTGTGTCAATGAACGCTTTGTTGCCAGTAATTCTGGTCGATGAGGATTGATTAAAAAACCACTCATAGCGATTAACCAAGAGAGTATTGCTCCAAGCGATACAAGACTTGCGCGCAGTAGTGCTCCCATCAAATCTGTTTGCGGCATATCTGCTGTGAGTGCAAAAATTAGAACAAAAAAGATCGCAGAAGGACCGATAAACTTTAATGCATTGAATATAAATATTGTTACTGCCGCAATTAATCCAAGTATAACGATTACAGCCGTAGGATAAGGAGCAGCCATTGAACCTAGAAATGCACAAAGAACGATGCCGGTTCCAACAAAGAGTAACCTTTTAGAAAGATGAGCATAAGGAAGTCTGAAAGCGTAGAGATAAGTGAAGCCTCCTAATCCTGCAAGTAGCCCTAACTTTAGTTGATCAAACCAGAGTCCTAAAAAAATTGGTAGTGACATTGTTAGAGCTGCACCGATAGCCCTTTCCCATGGGAATGCTCTGTTGTTGACGGCTAAAGCGGCCTTAAATATGTGTCTAATTTTTGCAAAATTCATTTTTTTTAAACTCACTATTCAGTACCTTAACAACCCCATTATACGAGATTATTTGTTTTTTCTTGTGATGAGAAAAAAAATACGATATAGATAGGATGTAAGTCTATGATAACTCGCTTTATTCCATATTGAAGGAGGTTTCAAACATCATCAATTTAAAGGCCTTTCTAAAAGAATTTAGTTTTTTTGCAATTCGTTTTTTCCATCTAATTTGGACGATAAAACACAATGACAATGTCGATACAACAAACTCAAGATTTTTTATCTTCGCTTTCTACTAAAGGCTACTACATCTGGGATGATTTTTTTGATCGAAAAGAGATCCAAGCGATTAAAGAAGCAATTCCTGATCAGTTGAACGATGCAAAAATTGGATATAAAGCGACTTTACAAGGTAATAAAACTATTCGTGGTGACCAAACGATATGGCTAGATCCAGCATTTGGTCCAGCAGTTGCTTATTATCTTGAGCGAATGGATGAAGTCCGCAAGCTATTAAATCGCGAGTTTTATCTTGGTCTGCAAGATTTTGAAACGCATTATTGTCGGTATCTAGAAGGTGCATTTTATAAAAAACATATTGATAATCCTCAAGGACAGAGCCGTCGAAAAATTACGACGGTGCTCTATCTTAATGAAAATTGGCAAAGAGGCGATGGTGGTGAACTTGTGCTTTATAATATGAAACAAGAGCATCTTTTGACTTTAGAACCTCTTGCTGGTCGTATTATCTTTTTTGTGGCGGAAGATTTTCCCCACGAGGTGTTACCCGCCCATACGACAAGAGAGAGCGTGACAGGTTGGTATTTAACTGAACGAGCATTATAAAGTTTGAATTTCGTAAAGTTACGGGATTTAGCTTGATCATGAAGGCATAATAAACGGTAGGTTTCTATTGGATACCTGAAAAGTATGCAGAAGAAAGCAGGCATAAAAACTCTATTTGAGCTACAATGTTGCACAAATTTTATAAGCAATTTGTCTTATTTAAGTCAAAGAAAAAGCGTTTTTTATTAATTTGTTGATAGCACTTAGGTGTTTATCGAAGGTTTTTTATGAAGTTACTTCACGATAGAATTATTCAAGATGGATTAGCGTTTGATGATGGTACTTTAAAAGTTGATAGTTTTATCAATCATCAAATGGATCCTATTCTTATGAAATCGATTGCGGTTGAGTTTGTTCGAAGATTTGCCAATCTTCCAATCAATAAAATCATTACGATTGAAGCAAGTGGTATAGCTCCGGCGATTATGTTGGGGTATCTTCTTGAATTACCTGTTGTTTTTGTAAAGAAAAAAACACCTAAAACAATGGAAAAAATGTATCTTTCTTCTGTTTATTCTTATACAAAAGATCGTACTTACGATGTCTGTGTGAGCCAAGAGTATCTCTCAAAAGAGGATAATGTATTATTTATTGATGACTTTTTGGCAAACGGTAATGCCGCGCTTGGTGTGAAATCACTTATTGATCAAGCGGGTGCAACACTTTACGGAATGGGTTTTATTATTGAAAAAAGCTTCCAAGAGGGACGCGATCGTCTTTTAGAGGCGGGAATCAATATTCAATCCTTAGCACGTGTATCTTCACTAAAAGATGGAAAGGTTCAATTTGCAGAAGATGAATAGAGCGTAAATGTATAGGATGGATGTGAAAGATATTTTACTTGTAACGTTGAATGCTCGCTATGCGCATGCATCCTTAGGTTTGCGATATCTAAAAGCAAATTTGCATGAGCTTGAAAATCGCGCGGAAATTCTTGAGTTTACGATTCAGCAGAACCGAGAAGCAATGCTCGAGGAGATTTACAAACGGCAGCCAAAAGTTGTCTGTTTTGGTATCTATATTTGGAATTTTACAGAGACAAGTGATCTGATTAAGGATCTTCGTGCTTTAATGCCAGAGTTAATTATTTCAATAGGAGGGCCAGAAGTCTCTTATGAATATGAAACAATCGAGATTTTCCCTTTAGTCGATTATTTGATTACTGGTTGGGGGGATATTAGTTTTTATCAACTCGTAAAATCACTTTTGATTGATAATCAGCCTTGGCAAACAAAAGTTATCAAGGGTATTGAACCGCCATTAGAAGAGATTAAGCTACCATATTATCTTTATAATGATGAGGATATTGCGCATCGAACGGTTTATATTGAAGCTTCTCGCGGATGTCCATTTAAGTGCGAATTTTGTCTTTCAAGTCTTGATCGAACTGCCTGGCGATTTCCACTTGAGCCATTTTTAGAAGCAATGGATGATCTTTACCAACGGGGATTGCGACAGTTTAAATTTGTTGATCGTACATTTAATCTCAAGAAAGATTTCACATTAGCTATTTTGGATTTTTTCCTTGATAAAATTGAGAAAAATCCAGATGAACCACTTTTTTTACATTTTGAATTGGTGCCTGATTATCTTTCAGATGAACTCAAGACGAAGATTTTGGAATTTCCAGATGGTTCATTACAATTTGAAATTGGGATACAAACCCTTAATACAACGACTCAACAGTTGATCTCCCGCCGAACAAACTTGCCAATTGCTAAAGAGAATATCTCTTGGTTGTCGGAACATACGGATGTTCATCTCCATGTTGATCTTATAGTTGGTTTACCTAATGAGGATTTAGAGAGCTTTGCTCAAGGATTTAATGAATTATGGTCGTGGAAACCCCAAGAAATACAAGTAGGGATTTTAAAGCGCTTGAAGGGTGTACCGATTATTCGCCATACGAATGAATATCAATTTAGCTTTAGTCAAGTACCACCATATTCGGTTTTGCAAAATCGTGATTTACCATTTGCTCAAGTGATGGAGATGGAACGTTTTGCAAAATTTTGGGATAGCGTTGCTAACTCAGGGCGCTTTAAACATACATTACCAATTATTTTGGGAAATCAGCCATTTGAAAATTTTAGGGCTCTTTCAGTAAATCTTTCGATGCTTTTTGGTCGAGCTTATGGGATTGCGCTTGATAGGCTATTTAGAGGTATTTTTGATTTTCTTGTAGGGGAATTATTACTGAATGAAACGGTTGTTCGTGAAGCAATGAGGGAAGATTTCTTACGGACAGGTATTAAAGGTTGGCCTAAATATTTAGGCGAACGACCAGATGAGCGATTATTTACTAATAAAATGAGCGAAAATATCGCATTGCCACAGCGACAGCGGCAGCACAGGGGTTAGGTGATTTTCCCATTGTTGGGCTCAAAAAATTGAAAGGATTGGATTTATAGATAATATAGATCCAATCCTCTTTTGGGGACTGTTTTTTAAATATTTTCAGTGAGTAATATAGACCAATTTTTACTCCGTGCTTCATTGATAACTGCACGATTTAAGGCACTTTTTGCAATAAGATACTTAGTGGCTGAATTTGATGCCATTTCAACAATGACTTGGTAGCTTGTTGCGTTGGCACTAATTAATTGGCGAGTGGATAAGGAGATTGTTTTAATAGAAGCAAGCAGTGATTCATCAGCAGCATGCATCTCATCTTTAATTCCTTCGGTGATATTCGCATCAACTGCTTCAAAAAGTACACGATTTTCTTCGGTATCTTCAATTGTGAAGTTGAGTGTAAGACTATAACCACGAGATAAATTACTAAATTTTAATTTATAAAACTCAGCTGTTCCCATTACAATTGTTGATCCGTCATGATTGAGATAAATTGATTCTGGTGTTTGGCGCATGACTTTAACAATCCGTTTGTCTGGAAGGAGAAGGATGTCGCCTTTACGGCTTGGGAACCACAGTTCATCCGTTTTAGTCTCACGGGAGTAGAGTTTATCGATGAGATCAATCGTGACACGTAATTCACCATTATCAAGAAGTGGGTTAGTGAGAAATACAGTATTGAGATTGATTTTTGAGATCTCCCATGGGATATCATTGTAGATAATTCGTTCCCCTTCACGTGCTTGTCCCAGGTTAAGAAATACACGTAATCGGTTTAAATAAGCGGGGATTTTTGCTCTAAAGCTAATCGCTAACATTAAAAGAATTAAGCCGACAATACCAAAAAGCATGATATTCCCACTTGTATGAAGAATAACCATAAAGATCGCCAATGTAAATGCGATATTTACCGCTTGGCATACTAAAAGTGTAAAACGCCATTTGAAGTTAGTAACGCGTTTTTTATCTTGTTGAATATAATGAGTGAGAAGTAGAATAATGCGGCTGAAAATATAATAAAAGAGTGATGCAAAAACAACAGCAGCAACAATAGCGAGTCCTTCATTTTTGATGAAACTCCAAAGATTATCAGTAAATTTGGTGAAGAAACTCCGATTGTCTGTTAAATCTTCGAGTTTGAGATCAACAATACTTTTTTGGTGTTCAAGTGATTTGAGTTTATCGATCCATTCATCATCAAGTTTTGTAATCTGTTTAACTGCCTGTTCTGATAGTTGTGTCTTATCGATGCTTTGTAGTGTAGTAAGTCCAATATTTGCAGTATCAATTTTTTTCGTCAGTTCGCGGCGATCTTCGATTAGTTGATCGCGAGTGCGTGCTTTCTCTGTCATTCGTTGCATTTGGGCAAAAAATGGTTGAAGAATCTGTAAGACTTCTTGTTGCCAATTGTAATTAGCATTTGTTGAAGTCTCCTCTTCTTTAGGTTCTTGGAAGAGGGTTAGGTCAATACCGCCAAGTACTGTTTGTTCAAAAAGAAGATTAAATTCTTTTGTCTGATTGGTAAGTGTTTGAATACGTTGATTAAGGTCGGCTATTTCTTCTTCTGACAATGATTTGTCATCTAACTGTTTTTGGAGACTTTTTTTGCGTGTATTGATCTCTGCAATTTTTACCTCAATATCATTGATTTTTTCAATACGTTCACCTTCTGCAAGATCTTCAGCAAATATAATAGAGGAGAAGGAAAATGTCGAAGCAAAGAGGATTAAGCAGAGTATTTTAATAAATGCGCGTTGTAATACCATGAAGTTTCCTTATTCGTTATAGTGAAAATTCGTGTTATAGAGTTTGGTCAGAAACGTTAAATAGTGGAAAATACTAGGTAATATTTTACCATTTACTTAAGAATGGGGCTTGAATTTAGAGTGATTGAGATTTTATCAAGAAAATATTCTCATTGATTTATACTCTTACATAAAAAAAGAGGAGATTACTCCTCTTTGCAATAGGGTTATAACTTAATTTAGTAACCATTTTGTCCACGTTGGCGAAGGGCATGATCTAGTAGAGTAATTGCGAGCATCGCTTCGGCAATCGGTGTTGCTCGAATACCGACACAAGGGTCATGACGGCCTTTGGTGATGACGGTTGCTTCGTTCCCATATATATCAACAGTTTTTCCTTCAATACGTAGACTGGAGGTAGGTTTAAGTGCAATATGTGCAATAATTGGCTGACCAGAAGAGATACCACCTAAAATACCGCCGGCATGATTAGAGAGAAATCCATCTTTTGTCATTTCATCGCGGAATTCAGTTCCTAGTGCCTCAACGGCATCAAAACCATCACCTATTTCAATTCCTTTAACAGCATTGATACTCATTAAGGAATGTGCAATCTCTGCATCTAAACGATCAAATACAGGTTCACCTAAACCTACCGGTGGATTTTTTGCAATAACAGTTACTTTAGCGCCTACTGAATTACCAGACTTACGAAGTTCATCCATGTATTGCTCAAGTTCTGTTATATCTTCAAGGTTTGGCCAAAAAAATGGGTTATTTTCATGTTCAATTGCATCTTGGTTAAATGAGGAGGGTTTTAATGGACCTAGCTGCGATAGGTAACCATAGATTTCAGTATTAAAGAGTTTTTTCAAAGCCGCTTTGGCAATAGCGCCTGCTGCAACACGAATAGCAGTTTCGCGTGCGCTAGAGCGCCCACCACCACGATAATCACGAAAACCATATTTTTGAAAATAGGTGAAATCGGCATGTCCAGGACGGAACAGATCTTTAATATCATGATAGTCCTTTGAGCGTTGATCTTCATTTTCAATGATGAGTGCAATTGATGTACCGGTTGTTTTTCCTTCAAAAACTCCTGAAAGAATCGTCACTTTATCGGCTTCTCGGCGTTGAGTTGTATGACGAGATTGCCCAGGTTTACGGCGATCTAAATCGATTTGTAACATGGATTCATCAATCTCAATTCCTGCTGGGCATCCATCAACGATTGCAACTAAAGCTTTGCCATGACTTTCGCCAGCGGTTGAAACTGTGAATAATGTTCCGATGCTATTCCCCGACATACTTGGTATTCCTCATATTTTTTATAAGTAATTGGATCTATTATGGTATCTATTTTTTATGAAGCGATAATCGTTTGATTAAATCAATAGAAAGCATAGCACCTTTTTTCAAGGAGTTCATCGACTCTTTTTCGAATAATTGGTCGAGAGATAAATTAATTTATAGAGTAATAAAAAATCCCCATATTGGGGATTTTAGTACATATTATAATTTTATCATTTTAGATTGCGAAGAGAACACGTTTCTCATCTTTCAGTAACTCGTAAACCTTATCAATGTGACCTTGTTCTGTGACAAATACATCAATCGTTAACGAGAGATATTTTCCTGATTTACTCAAGTTACGTTTAATTCGATCATGATCAAGATTAGGATCTACTTGAGTCATCAAGGCAATAATTGTCTCTTCAAAATCATCATTATTTTCGCCGGTTACTTTAAAAGCGAAGTGAGTTGGAAATTCGACGAGAGATTCGCCAGTTTCAGGATTTATCATGATATTTTTCTCCATGTAGTTTTACCATCTTTATCTTCAAGAGCGATACCGAGCGCTGCGAGTTCATCACGAATACGATCCGATTCTGCCCAGTTCTTTTCAGCTCTTGCGCTGTTACGTGCAGCAATCATGGCATCAATATCAATCGCGAGTTCTTCTTTATCGCCTTGCAAAAATTGCTCGGGAGATTGCTGTAAAATTCCTAATATACTGCCTAATTCTTTAAGAATAGTATAATAGGTCGCATCTCCGGTTTTGTTATATGCTGTTGCTGCTTCGTATAATATGGAGATGGCAAGGGCAGAATTAAAGTCATCATCCATTGCTGAGTAAAATTTAATCACTAAAGGATGATTTTTATCAAAAGGTACGATCTCAGTAGGTGCATTACTAAGGGCAGTGTAGAGTCGGCGCAAACCATTTCCTGCTTGCGATATAGTTTCTGTTGAATAGTTAATATGGCTACGATAATGGGTGCTAAGAATAAAAAAGCGTAAAACTTCTGCTGGATACTCTTCTAAAATTTCCCGAATTGTGAAAAAATTTCCGAGTGATTTACTCATCTTCTCATTATCGATATTGATGAATCCATTGTGCATCCAATAGTTAGCCATTTTGGTTTCATTGCACCCTTCTGATTGCGCAATTTCACATTCATGATGTGGAAATTTAAGATCCATACCTCCACCATGGATATCAAAATGCTCGCCAAGTGTCGCTGCACTCATGACTGAACATTCAATATGCCAGCCAGGGCGGCCTGAACCGAAAGGCGAATCCCATGCTGGTTCGCCTTCTTTAGCATGTTTCCATAACACGAAATCAAGAGGGTCTTCTTTAAATTGATCCACGGCAACACGTTCGCCAGATCGTAATTCATCAATGGATTGATTTGAAAGTTTACCGTATTCTTTAAACTCACGAACACGATAGTATACATCACCATTATCGGCATGATAGGCAAGTCCTTTCTCGATAAGCGTACGGATCATTTTAAGCATTCCATCGACGTAGGCTGTTGCGCGAGGTTCTTCATCAGGAGGCATGATGTTCAGGGTCGCACAGTCTTCATGCATTTTAGCGATAAATTCTGCTGTTAATGCTTGGATAGTGATACCACGTTCATTGGCCCGAGTTATGATCTTATCGTCGATATCGGTAATATTTCGGACAAATTTTACTTGATAGCCACGATGTCTAAAATAGCGATTCACCATATCGAAAGCAATTAATGAGCGAGCATGGCCAATATGGCAGTAATCATAAACGGTCATACCGCAAACATACATCTTGATCTCATTTTCTTTAAGAGGAACAAAAGGTTCTTTTTGACGTGTAAGGCTATTATAGATTTGGATCATATTTATTGAACTCAGTGTAATGGGTTTATCGATTAATGATTATCAACATTATTGTTTATTTTACCGTATCCCTCTTAATATTGGTATGAAGTGGCTAGAAAAAGGGAGTTTTATAGAGTTGGTATTATGAACGATCACGGTAATATTTTGAATTATGTTACAATTTTGGCAGATGTTTAGACGTAAGTTTAGAACTCTAATAGATTATAAATTTCGTTTGATCGATTCAATCCCTTTTTGAAAGAGTTATTTCATGCAGATTTTTACGCCTAAAAAGCTTCCTCATATCTTTCTCCTAGTTGTTATCATCACGTTAATGGGGGCTTTTGCTCCGATGTCGATTGATCTCTATCTGCCGGCATTTTTAAAAATTCAAGAAGGATTGGGAACAACTGATTCTGAAGTGAAAAAGACCTTAACTTTTTTCTTAATCGGACTCTGTATAGGGATGATGTTTTATGGGCCGCTTTCAGATAAATATGGGCGCCGAAATATTATTCTAATCGGTTCTATTATCTATACCATCACCAGTATTATTAGCACTCAAACGACGAGTATTGCATGGTTGCAAGGTTTACGTTTGATCCAAGCAATTGGAGCAGGAGCTTGCATGGTGGTCGGGCGAGCAGTTATTCGGGATGTTTTTAAAGGGAAAAAAGTTGCAGTAATGATGTCGGTTGTGCAGGTCATAATGATGATCGCTCCGCTGTTAGCCCCCATAATCGGCGTTATGGTGCTCTATTTCTTTGATAACTGGCGAGCGCTTTTTGCTGTGTTAACGCTTTTTGGTTTAATGGCATTTCTACTGACTTTCTTCTTTCTTCCAGAGACGTATGCGAAAGAAGATCGTCCAGCGATTACGCTCAAAGGGACTTTCTATAATTATCTTTTGATTCTTAAAGATCGCCGTTCACTCGGTGCAATGTTAGGTTGCGCACTTCCTGCAGGTGTCGTATTTGCTTATGTAACGGGTTCATCGTATCTCTATCAAGGAAAGTATCACCTAACCGAGTTTCACTTTAGTATTCTTTTTGGGCTTAATATCATTGGTGTCATTGTCAGCGCACTCTTGAATATCTTTCTTTTACGCCGCTTTAGTACCTTGTCACTTATTATCTTTGGGCTTGTATGGATTAGTATCGCCGGTGTGGTTATGTTGCTGATCGGTGATTTTTCGCTTTGGGCATTTTTTGGTTCTACCTTCTTATTAATGTGTGTATCTGGTTTCATCGGAAACAACATTGTCTCACAAATTATTGAACTGAATTATGACAGAGCAGGTGCAGCAATGGCGCTAAATTCAGCAACACAGTTTTTCGTTGGAGCTGTTGCGAGTTCAATTGTCACGCAACATCAAGAGTTATTAACGATTGTGATGGGGGTTTCAGGAATGCTAGGTGCGATTGCATACTTTTTTCTTTTTCAACCTTGGAAAGAGTATAAGGTTCCAGAAAATGCACAATAACCGATTTCTTTCAGCGAAGAGTATTTACTGATGATTTAATTTTATTGCAAGATATTAAAAATCCCTGTGACTAAATAGTACAGGGACTTTTAATTTAATAAGATAAATAAGACGTATAATTTTTCGTTTAAAAAATTATTTTCCTAAGTCTTCGAAAAAACGTTTTGCTTTATCGAGCCAGCCGTTTTGTTTTGGTGCATGGTTTTCACCGAGTGTTTCACCAAATTTACGAAGCATATCTTTTTGTTCATTACTGAGTTTAACGGGTGTTTCAATTTTAATTGTACAGTAAAGGTCACCTTGTGAACCACCGCGAACCGGTTTAACACCTTTACCACGAAGACGGAATACTCGATCTGTTTGAGTTTCTGCTGGGATCTTTAAGTTTACTCGACCATCAAGTGTAGGCACTTCGATCTCACCACCTAATGCTGCTGTTGTAAAACTTACAGGAACTTCACAATAGAGGTTCTCATTTTCACGTGTAAATATGGCGTGTTTTTTTACACGAATTTGAACGTATAAATCCCCATTGGGTCCGCCATTTTCGCCTGCCTCACCCTCACCAGAGAGGCGAATACGATCGCCTGTATCAACGCCAGCAGGAACAGTGACTTCCAATGTTTTGTTTTTTTTGATATTACCAGTACCATGACAATGTTTACATGGATTAGTAATTTTCTTACCACGACCATGACAATCTGGACATGTTTGTTGTACTGAAAAGAATCCTTGAGATACACGTACTTGACCAGCACCATGACACGTTGGGCAGGTGATAGGCTCAGATCCTTCAGCCGCTCCGGTGCCATTGCAGTAGTGGCAGTGAACAGTAGTTGGAACCGTTATGCGCGTTTTTGTACCAAAAACAGCTTCTTCAAGTGTAATATCGAGTTGATACCCGATGTCTTCACCACGATATGCGCGAGGTCCGCTGCTGCGTCCACCGCCGCCGCGACCACCGAAGATATCACCAAACATATCTCCAAAGATATCACCGAAATCAGCACTACCAAAGCCTCCGCCGAATCCACCTTGACCACCACCAAAGCCACCAGCTTGGCCATTTACACCAGCGTGTCCAAATTGGTCATACATTTTTCGTTTTTCATCATCTGAAAGAACTTCATAGGCTTTCTGAACCTCTTTAAATTTCTCTTCAGCTTCTTCTTTATTATCCGCATTGCGGTCGGGATGGTATTTCCCGGCAAGACGTCTATAAGCTTTACGAATTTCATCTTGTGTTGCACCTTTTGCAACGCCTAAGACTTCATAATAATCGCGTTCAGCCATATATGCTTATTCCTTACTGTCTGTTTTATAATGTGCATTTAATAAAATGAGAGAACTATATTAATCAATAGAATGAAATATAGAGTTCAAAATTTCGATTTAAATGATAGTTATAAATAATTAAGGGTCAATTATCTGAAAACATATCATCATTAGAGACCTGATAAATCGCTATTGATGAGCTGTTTACATTAATTCTAAAAGGATTACTTGATAAAAGAGGATACCTCCAATTGGAGGTATCCCGTGCATTTATGAGGAAGTTAAAGAATTATTGATCTTTTTTCTCATCTTTAACTTCTTCAAATTCTGCATCAACAACATCCTCTTTTTTATCATCAGTAGCTGCATCAGCACTATCTGATTGTTCAGCATAGGCTTTCTGTGCTAATGCTCCGGCAAGCTCAGTAAGTTTTTCTGTTTTGCCTTTGATTTCATCAAGATCACTGCCTTTTACAGCTTCTTTCAATTCTTCAATTGCTGCTTCAATAGCTACTTTCTCAGATTCTTCAACTTTATCTGCTAAATCTTTTAAGGATTTTTCAGAGGCATGAATCATCTGTTCAGCCATATTACGTGCAGATACGAGCTCTTGGAACTTACGATCTTCTTCAGCATGCTTTTCAGCATCTTTTACCATTTTTTCGATATCTGCTTCTGATAAACCTGAGTTAGAACGGATCTGAATAGATTGCTCTTTACCGGTTGCTTTATCTTTTGCAGAAACATTCATAATGCCGTCTGAATCGATATCGAATGTTACCTCGATTTGTGGTGTACCACGTGGAGCAGGTGGAATATCCGCAAGATCAAATTGACCTAAAGAGTGGTTCTCAGATGCTTGTGGGCGTTCACCTTGCAATACATGAATTGTCACAGCCGGTTGGTTGTCTTGCGCTGTTGAGAACACTTGGCTTGCTTTGGTTGGAATGGTTGTATTTTTGTCGATGAGTTTTGTCATGACGCCACCCATTGTTTCGATCCCTAATGATAAAGGCGTTACATCTAAAAGAAGAACATCCTTAACATCACCACCCAAAACACCGCCTTGTACTGCAGCACCTGAAGCAACAGCTTCATCTGGGTTAACATCATGACGCGGCTCTTTGCCAAAGAACTCTTTTACTTTCTCTTGCACTTTAGGCATACGAGTTTGACCACCAACAAGGATTACCTCATCGATTTGGCTCGCCGAAAGTCCTGCATCTTTTAAGGCAATGCGGCAAGGCTCTAATGTGCGCTCAACTAAATCATCAACAAGAGACTCCAATTTTGCACGAGTCATTTTGATATTCAGATGTTTGGGTCCAGTGTTATCTGCAGTAATGTAAGGAAGATTGATCTCTGTTTGCTGTGCAGAAGAGAGTTCAATTTTTGCTTTTTCACCTGCATCTTTAAGACGTTGCAACGCTAATGGATCATTTTGTAAGTCGATACCTGTCTCTTTTTTGAATTCAGCAACTAGATAATTGATTACGGCATTATCGAAATCTTCCCCTCCAAGGAATGTATCCCCATTTGTTGAAAGAACCTCAAATTGTTTATCACCATCAAAGTCTGCAATTTCAATAATTGAGATATCGAATGTCCCACCACCAAGATCAAATACCGCTACTTTTTTCTCGCCTTTTGTATCTTTATCAAGACCGTAAGCAAGTGCTGCCGCAGTTGGTTCGTTGATAATACGTTTTACATCAAGTCCTGCAATTTTACCCGCATCTTTTGTTGCTTGACGTTGAGCATCATTAAAGTATGCGGGCACAGTGATAACTGCTTCCGTCACTTTTTCACCAAGATATTTTTCGGCGGTCTCTTTCATTTTCATTAAGACGCGTGCGGAAACTTCTGGTGGTGCCATCTTTTGATTATCTAAAACTTCGACCCATGCGTCCCCATTATCAGCTTTGATAATTGAGAAAGGCACAATTTCCTTATCTTTTTGAACTTCTGCGTCATCATAACGGCGACCGATGAGACGCTTGATTGCGTAGAGCGTGTTTTTAGGGTTCGTGATTGCCTGACGTTTTGCAGGTTCGCCGGTTAATACTTCGTCTGGTGTATATGCAACGATCGAAGGTGTAGTACGATCACCTTCTACATTCTCAATAACGCGAACTTTATCGCCTTCCATTACAGCAACACAAGAGTTAGTAGTACCTAAGTCAATACCAATAATTTTAGCCATTATTAATTTCCTTTTGTATTATTTATTTTAATAGTGTTTATTTACTAGATTTTCGAGTTTTATCAGTTATGTTCAAGTAAGTCTTCACTTCATTTGAATACAATATGGGAACGTTTTTTTGAACTTCAAGTCGATTTATTAATTTTTTTATAAGAATTTATATTATCGACATTTGATTGTCATCGAGCACCAAAGATATCACTGCCGATACGTAGTATGGTGGCACCTTCTAAAATTGCAAGTTCTAAATCTTGGCTCATCCCCATCGATAGTTCTGTGGCTGAATTGTTTAAAAGTCCTTTAGAATGCATTTTTTCTTTTAAAATACGTAAGTTAGCAAAACCCTTCTGGATGGTTTGATGTTCACGAGATTGCAAGCCAATGGTCATGAGGCCGGTGATTTCAAGATTTTTAAATTCTGATATTTTTTCTAAAAAAAAAGGTAGTTCTTCGGGAAGAAGGCCCTGTTTTTGTGGATCACGACTGCTATTCACTTGAATCATAATTTTTTGTTTAAAATGATGATTTAACGCGTATTGATTGATTCGTCGGGCAATTCTTTCGCGATCAACGGTTTGAATGCAATCGGCTAGTGCGGCAACCTCATTTACCTTATTTCCTTGCAAGGATCCGATAAAGTGTGTTTCTCTAGGAGTAATATCGGTCGGTTCATTGAGTAAAAATGGTGCTTTTTTGACTAATTCTTGCGCACGATTTTCGCCAATGAGACCGTAACCAAGCCTAAGTGCATGATTGATTGTTTCAACGTTTTGCGTTTTTGTTGCAAGGAGAAGTTTGATTTCTTGTCGAGCTCGCCCGCTTGCATAAACAGCCTTTTCAATACGTTCATTGATTCGCTCAATATTTTGTAAAATTGCCGATTGCTCGATAGTTTTTTGTTTATTCATAATCTTTAAAATGAAGAATAAAAATAGGGCACTTCAAGGTTTAGGTGAAGTGCCACAGATAAAAAAGATGTTGATTTTTTACTATCCAAAATTAATAGCCTTTTTTGGGGTCAATATCAAGAGATTTTAGTTTTCGATAGAGATTTGTTCGCTCCATTCCTACTAGCTCAGCAAGATTAGCAATATTCCCTTCAGAGCGTTCATATTGAGCAATAAGATATGCTCTTTCAAATTGTTCTCGAGCTTCACGAAGTGGTAAATGTAGAAGTAGATGATCAGTTGTATTTAAAAGATTGACCTGATCTACTTTACTCTCTTGTTCGAGGGTGCTATTGACCTCTTCAAGTGTTACTTCATCGCTTTTGCCCAATATTAATAGTCGCTGAATAATGTTTCTAAGTGCAAGATGATTACCTTTCCAATGGTGATTACGTAGTCTATTTTGCGCCGCAATTGAGAAGTGTCGATAGGTAAGATGTTTATCCTCGACAAAGTGATGTACATAATAGCTAATTAATTCAGGTACATCTTCTGGATGTTCCGCCAATGAAGGGATTTCGATGACTACTACATTGATAAGATGCCAAAGTGCTTCATTGAATTCTTGATTATCGACTAAGCCATAAAGCGCAGGTTGAGCAGAAAAAATATAGCGAATATTAGACGGAACTATTGCACCGTTTTGTGGCTGTACATATGATTTAGTCTGGATTAAATCATAGAGTAACTTTTGTGCATGATTATCAGCTTGTTCAATATTAGATATGTAGAGCGTCCCACCATCAATTGATTGTAGAAGCTTGGAACGCTTATCTGTATCTTCTATTAATTCCTTTACTTCACTTAGAGTGAGGGTATTGAAACTTAGCTCATAAAATGGTGTGTTTTTTCGAGAAGAATTGAGGTGAATATAACTAGCAATACCCGCAACTTCTGAACCAAAGGTATGGACAAGTAGAACATTGGTATCTGTTTTCGAAGCGTCTTTTAATTTTTGGCGCAGATTATTCATTGCGTGACTGCGTCCGATCGGTTCAAAGGGAACAATATCGATGGGTTGAATCTGTTCTGAGTGAAGAGTCGAAGAAGATACTTCAGACTCTTGTAGCGTTTTTTCAACAACTAATAAAAGTTTTGCAAGCGTTAATGGTTTTTCTAAAAAATCCGAAGCACCTAGTTTTGTTGCCTCAATAGCATGCTCGAGAGTTCCATGCCCACTCATCATAATAACAGGACAGCGTAACTCTCCATCTATTTTCCATGATTCAAGTAGTGAAATGCCGTCAATATCAGGCATCCATATATCGAGAAGAATAAGATCCGGTTCTCGTTCCGCTTTAAGGGCTCGTGCTTGTTTACCATTGTAAGCCATTGCAACTTCATATCCTTCATCTTGTAAAATATCACTGACAAGGTTACAGATATCTTTTTCATCATCAACGATCAGAATATACGGATTTTTAGGCAACATATTATTTTTGTTCTCGCATAAAGAAGTGGATATTAAGACGAATACTGTTGTTATCTCTTAAAATATATTCATAAAAAAAGGGAGCTGAAACTCCCTCTTAGTATAACCAAATTTAAGAATCTTTTTTAGTTGTCGTTTTTGTTGCGGTTTTTTTAGCCGCAGTCTTCTTAGCAGGGCTCTTTTTAGCGGCTGTTTTTTTCGTGGTACTTACTTTTTTAGTTGTCGTTTTTTTAGAATTATCATTATCCGCTTTGTCCTCAGATTTAGTCCCCTTTTTGGTGGTTTTTTTCTTTGTCGCAGTTTTTTTGCGGCCTTTTGCTGGTGCTTTTGCGAGAAGTTCTTGGCAATCCTCAACAGTGAGCGTTGCCGGATCTGTCTCTTTGGGTACTTTTGCATTTTTAGTACCATCGGTAACATAAGGTCCATAGCGTCCATTAATCACTTCAATGGTCACATCACCTACCTCAAATGAATTAATAAATTTTGCAGCTTCAGCGGCTTTATGCGCTTCCACAACTTCTAGCGCACGTTCAAAGGTCACACTATAAGGATCATCCTCTTTAAGCGAGACGAATTTCCGTGGTCCGTATTGGATATAAGGTCCAAATCGTCCAATGTTAGCGCGAATATCATAGCCATCATCTCCTTGACCTAATACTCGGGGTAAACGAAATAGCGCCATTGCCTCCTCAAAGGTAATGGTATCGATACTTTGGCCGGGTAAAAGTGAGGCAAAGCGTGGTTTTTCTTCATCATCCTTGTCCCCAATTTGCGCAAAAGGCCCATACCTTCCAATACGGACAGAAACAGGTTTGCCGGTTTTAGGATCTTCCCCGAGGATTTTTGCTTGTGCTACTTCCGCTCGAGTCACATTTTCTTCAACGAAATTACATTGTTTAATGAAAGGTTCCCAGAAATGTTCTAGAAGTGGAATCCAGTCTTTTTCACCGCGAGAAATTTCATCCAAACCATCTTCCATGAGGGCTGTAAATTCATAGTCAACAATTCGCTTAAATTCAGAGCTCAAGAATCGAGAAACAATTTTACCCATGTCCGTTGGAATAAATCGGCGACTATCAAGGATTACGTATTCACGATTTTGTAATGTTGAGATGATTGATGCATAGGTTGAAGGGCGGCCAATACCGAACTCTTCTAATGATTTCACTAAAGAGGCTTCTGTATAACGGGGGGGTGGTTCAGTGAAGTGTTGATTTGGTTGAATTCCATCAAGAACAATGATATCTCCCACTGCCATCTCCGGAAGAATGCGATCTTCTTCTTTTTGATCCTCTTTTTCATCATCAACATCCTCGAGATAGAGACTCATAAATCCTGGAAAAGCAATAGTTGAACCTGTTACTCTAAAGGTGTGCAATCCTTTTGCTCCAAGATCAACAGAAGTGGTATCCATTATTGCCGATTCCATTTGGGACGCAACTGCCCGTTTCCAGATCAATTCATAGAGGCGATATTGATCAGAAGAGAGATGCTCTTTTACAGACTCAGGGGTTCTGAAGATAGATGTAGGGCGAATCGCTTCATGCGCTTCTTGTGCATTTTTTGCTTTCGTTTTGTATTCACGAGATTCTTTGGGTAGATATTCTTTGCCATGTTTTGAAAGAATATATTTGCGGATGTCTTCCAACGCTTCATTTGATAAAACAACCGAGTCTGTACGCATGTAAGTGATCAGACCTATTGTATCATGTCCGAGATTAATTCCTTCATAGAGATCTTGCGCTGTACGCATCGTGCGTGATGTGCTAAATCGTAACTTACGAGAAGCTTCTTGTTGTAAGGTTGATGTGGTAAAAGGTGCCGCAGGATTTCGGCGGCGTTGTTTCTTTTCAACATTATAAACGGGAATTGTATGCCCAAATTTATCGGTTAATGTCTTCTGAACTTCTAATGCACTTTTTTCATCTGTAAATGAAAACTGTTCAACCTTATTACCTTTGTACTCTGTTAGTCGGCCGGAGAAATTGTTGTTATCTTTCTCAAGCTGGGCAAAGATAGACCAGTATTCTTGACTCACAAAGGCATTGATTTCATCTTCTCGCTCTACAATAAGACGAAGAGCAGGGGATTGAACGCGTCCAGCAGAGAGACCTGGGTTTATCTTTTTCCATAAAAGTGGTGAGAGATTAAAGCCGACAAGATAGTCGAGAGCTGTTCGTGCTTGTTGTGCCTCTACTAAGTCCATATCGAGTTGACGTGGATTAGCAACAGCGTATTGGACCGCATTTTTAGTAATCTCATTAAAAACAACGCGACAGACTTTTTTGCCAGTTAGTGCCCGCTTACTCTTTAAATATTCAAGAATATGCCATGAAATTGCTTCACCTTCTCTATCGGGGTCAGTTGCAAGCATTAAAGTATCGGCATTTTTTAAGGCCTTTTCAATGGCTGCTAGGTGCTTTTTATTCTGTGGAATCACTTCGTATTTCATTGCGAAGTTGTGATCGGGATCGACAGATCCCTGTTTTCTAACGAGTGCTCGAACATGTCCAAAAGAGGCAAGAACTGTATAGTCCTTGCCTAAGTATTTTTCAATGGTTTTCGCTTTTGCGGGTGATTCTACAATAACTAATGATTTACTCATCTATCTGTTCTCAGTAATCCTACAAATGTTTATTATCTATTTTTTATCGTTCAAAAAAGTTCGGATTTGCTACAATGACTTTTTATTCGCATACTTCAAAATTGAAGTAGTAGTTTGAGTAATTTAATTCAATATTTCAAGCGATCTCTTTAAATTAACCTAGAAAGTAGAATTTATCACTTATGTATTACGAACAAAAAAAATCAAAACGCTCATTCAAATGGCTCTTTCTTGTAATCATTATCGCCTTTATCATATGGGTGATGCTTGATGACACCGATAAAGAGAATGAAGCTAATCAAGTTATCGAAGTAGAGCTTCCTCGATAATTTAAACATTTTTATATCGTTTGTCTAAAATAATGCGCTGTTTATAGGAATTTAATCAGATATTTATGAGTGAACAGATGAATAAACCTAATCGTACGGGATTAGGTCGAATTGTAGCGGCGGCAGGTTATTCGATAAAAGGACTTAAAGCTGCGTATAGAAATGAATCCGCGGTTCGTCAAGAAGTACTGCTAGCAATATTGATTATTCCATTAGCATTTTATTTAGCAAAATCAGGTGTTGAACTTGCGCTCATGCTTGGTACAACAATTTTGATTTTCTTAATGGAATTGATTAATTCAGCAATAGAAACGATTATCGACCGAATTGGTTTTGAGATTCATCCATTGTCTGGGCAAGCAAAAGATATTGGATCTGCACTTGTTTTTATCGCATTCATATTATGGGCTGCTGTTTGGGGTGCGATTCTTTTTTTCCCGGTGCTGTAAGATTGATCTTAAATTAGGCAAGTACATATTTTTATACATAAAGGTTAGAGAGTGATTGTTTTAGGAATTGAGAGTTCATGCGATGAAACTGGCGTTGCTATTTATAGTAAAGATAAGGGGTTGCTTGCGCATCAACTCTATTCACAAATTGGTTTACATGCTAATTACGGCGGCGTCGTTCCTGAGCTTGCATCACGGGATCATATTCGTAAACTTCCGATACTCGTTAATGCGGCTATGGAAGATGCGGACTTGCGCTTTTCGGATCTCGATGGCATTGCGTTTACAAAAGGCCCTGGATTGATCGGTGCGTTAATGGTGGCGGCGACTTACGCTCAAGGCTTAGGTTTAGCTTTGAATATCCCAATTTTAGGGGTCAATCATATGGAAGCACACTTAATGGCGGTAATGCTTGAAGAAAAAAAACCAGAGTATCCTTTTATTACGCTTCTTGTGTCTGGTGGTCATACACAGTTGGTTCTTGTAAAAGCTTTTGGCGACTATACGTTACTCGGCGAAAGCCTTGATGATGCTGTTGGTGAAGCATTTGACAAGACTGCAAAAATTATGGGCTTGCCATATCCTGGTGGGCCAGAGCTTGCACGTCTAGCTGAGCAGGGCGATAGCTCAAAGTATGAATTTCCTCGACCAATGATGAATCGACCAGGGTTGGATTTTAGTTTCAGTGGTATTAAAACAAAAGCATTGCTCACAATTGAATCTGTAAATCAGGCTGAGTATCCAGATATTGCAGCTGGATTTCAAGAAGCATTGATCGACACATTGATTTTAAAATCTCTTCGAGCTCTTAAAGAAACGGACTGCAAAACATTAGTGGTATCTGGCGGGGTAGGTGCAAATAAACATCTCCGGTCACAATTGAAGCAGTTAGAAGATAAAGAACAATTAAAAGTATTTTTTCCTCGTTCAGAGTTTTGCACTGATAATGGTGCGATGGTCGCATATTTAGGGTATGAGCGACTTTCTAGAGGAGAGAAAACGGATCAGGTAAAATTGTTAGCACGTTGGCCAATTGATCAGTTATCAACTTACAGCTCGAGCAGCAAACAAGGTGTTCATAATGAATAAATTAAAGAGGCGGTATGAATGGGAAGCATACCTTCCTCAGGCAAGACTAGGAGTTGAGCACCGAGAGCGATCACAAACGCATCGTACAAGTTTTCAAAAAGATTTTGATCGTCTAATATTTTCTGCAGCTTTTAGGCGATTGCAAGATAAAACACAAGTCTTTCCTTTAGCGCAAACAGATTATGTCCGAACAAGATTGACACATAGTCTAGAGGTCAGTAGTGTTTGTCGTAGTTTAGGAACACTTTTAGGTGAATACTTAGAGCGGGAATATCAGTTGACTTCTATTGCACCAGCAGATTTAGGAGCAGTCCTTGCAGCAGGTGCCTTAGCACATGATATTGGAAATCCACCATTTGGACATGCAGGTGAAGAAGCGATCAGTCGTTTTTTTAAACGAAATAGTGTTGGTGTTACTGCTTTAGAGCCCATGTCAAATTCAGAAAAATCTGATTTTTTAAATTTTGAAGGAAACGCTCAGGCTTTTCGAGTTCTGACAAAACTTCAAAGCTCCGATAATGTCGGAGGATTGCAATTATCTTTACCGGTCCTTGCTTCAATTATGAAATATCCTTGTGGGAGTTCGCCCAAGCCGATTGAAAAGAATATTGCATTTAAAAAGTTTAATTACTTTCAATCTGAAAAAGAACTTTTTCACAAAGTTGCTACCAGTTGTAATATGAAGCCTCATCCAACGGTTGAATGCTCATGGTATCGTCACCCGCTAACATATTTATTGGAAGCTGCTGATGATATCTGTTATCACATTGTTGATATGGAGGATGCATACCGATTATCACTTGTTAGTAGTGACGAAATTTTAGGGTTTTTGGAAGAATTGATTACGGCTACTAGTGAACTGCCTACCCGAAAATTAGAAACCATCAAACGAACAAAAGATCGGGTTGAATATCTGCGAGCCTTTACGATTGGCCTATTAGTTGAGCAAACGATTGAGATTTTTATTAAAAACGAGAGTGCTATTTTAAATGGTCAATTAACAACAAGCTTACTTGAACTGATTCCTGCGGCTGAAGCTTTGAGTAAAATAAAAGCATACTCTCAGGAGAATATTTATCATTCTTCCACAGTTCTTGAGGTCGGCATTGCAGGCTTTAAAGTGATCGAAACATTATTAGAAGCATTTGTCGGTGCGATGGAACAAGGAAAAGAGGGTAGTGGTGCACGAACAAAAATGTTGCTGAAGTTTTTACCAGAACAATTTTTTGAAGATCAGCGAATGATAAGTGATAATCCTTATCAGCGAGTTCAGCATGTTACCGATTTCGTATCGGGTATGACCGATCGCTATGCCGTGAAAGTATTTAAAATGATAACAGGGGTTGATTTGCCAGTATAACTCTTGTTTAATATGCGCTATTCCTCGTTAGATTGCCGAAAGTATTTGGGTATTTATTTTGATAGATGTCAATACTTAGGACTTAAATTCTAGTAAGATGAGGACTCGAGTAACATTAGTATGGGATGCATTTAATATGATGTTTATTAATTTTTGGGGGAACTATGGGACAAAGTAACAGTCTTCATGATCATTATGAGTACGGTGTTATCCGTGGTCTCGTAATTAGTACTCTGTTTTTTGGAGCACTAGGTTTATCCGCGGGGCTTTGGGCAGCACTTGAGCTGACTTGGCCAATTTTTAACTTTGATTTACCGGGGCTATCGTTTGGACGCCTTAGACCTGTTCATACAACATTAGTAATCTTCGGTATGGGTGGTTCTGCGCTTATCGGAACATCTTTTTATGTTGTTCAAAGAACTTGTCAAGTTCGTTTAGCGTATCCTATATTGGCTTACGCAGTATGGATTGGTTGGACGATTGTTTTTACGCTTGTTCCAATTAGCTATATGATGGGCTATACACAAGGTAAAGAATATGCAGAGTTTGAGTGGATATTCGATTGGGCCGTAGCGGTTATTTGGTTGACATACTTCTTTGTATATGTTTCCACCGTCATGCGTCGTAAACAGAAACATATCTATGTTGCAAACTGGTTCTATCTTGCATTTATTTTGGCAACAACTTTATTACACGTATTTAATAACATTTCTATCCCTGTATTCGGTGGGGCGGGCCTCAAATCATACAACGTATTTAGCGGTATGCAGGATGCAATGGTTCAATGGTGGTACGGTCATAATGCTGTTGGGTTTATCTTGACAGTTGCATTCCTAGGAATGATGTATTACTTCGTACCAAAAGAGGCAGGTCGTCCAATCTATTCATACCGTCTTTCTATTGTTCACTTCTGGGCGTTAACGTTCCTGTATATGTGGGCAGGTGCGCATCACCTTCACTGGACATCTCTTCCAGATTGGGTTTCATCGCTTTCAGCGACGTTCTCAATTATCTTATTACTTCCATCATGGGGTGGTATGATCAATGGGATTATGACGTTATCGGGTGCATGGGATAGTATTCGTACAAATCCAATTATCCGATTTATGGTTGTATCGCTTTCATTCTATGGTATGAGTACATTTGAAGGTCCATTAATGAGCTTACGCTCGGTAAATGCGTTATCTCATTATACAGACTGGACAGTAGGTCATGTTCATGCTGGGGCTCTTGGTTGGGTTGCGATGATTACTTTTGGTTCGTTATATCATATGGTTCCCCGTATTTTTGGTGGCAAAATTTATAGTGAAAAATTAATCTTTGCTCATTTCTGGTTAGCTACAATTGGAATCGTTATCTACATCGTTTCTTTATGGGTTGCCGGTATCGGACAAGGTATGATGCTTCGTGCGTTTAATCCTGAGTATGGGACTCTCGCATACGAGTTTATTGAAACTGTTAAATTTATGCATACTCCGTATATTTTCAGAGCAATTGGCGGTGGCATGTTCTTACTGGGTGCAGTAATTATGATCTTTAATTTCATTATGACTATGATCATTGGTTCACGTGCGCAAGCAGATAATAATGCGCTTATTCCAGATGCAAAAGCTCATGCATAATAGGGGAGAAAATTAAATGATTAAACATGAACGTTTAGAAAAAAATACTGGGCTTTTACTACTTTTTACGCTTGTGGTAATTAGTATCGGTGGTTTGATCGAGATTGTACCTCTCTTCTATATTGATGGTTCAATCGAAGAAGTGAAAAAAAACGTCACTGAGGTAAAGCTAGATGAGAATTTCAAACCAGTTTTAGATGAAAATGGTAATGCTGTAATGGTTACTCGTGAAGTGGATGCAATTCGACCCTATACTCCTTTAGAGTTTTTAGGGCGTAATATCTACGTTTCAGAAGGCTGTTATAACTGTCACTCACAGCAAATTCGTCCTATGCAAGATGAATATGAACGCTATGGCCATTATTCACTTGCTGCTGAATCGCAATTTGATAAACCATTCCAATGGGGGTCACGTCGTATTGGTCCTGATCTTGCACGTGTAGGTGGGAAAATGGACAATCAATGGCATGTAGACCATTTGGTAAATCCAAAAAGCCGTGTACCTGCATCAATTATGCCTAAATATCCATGGTTGCTTGAAGATGATCTTTATATAGCAGATGTGAAAGAGCAAATGAGTGCAGCTAGAATCGCAGGTGTTCCATATTCAAAAACGCAAGAAGAGTATGAAGCGAACATTGAGCGTTTCGGAGTTGATGTGGCAAATATGCTTGTTATTGATCTCGCTGAACAAAACTTAGAAGCACAAGCAAAGGCAGGAAATTATGATATGAATCCATCACGTCTTACAAAGATGGATGCATTAGTTTCTTATTTGCAAGTGTTGGGAACAATGGTTGAGTTTAAAGAAGATCAAGGTATCGAATTTAGTGAATTCCGTTAATTTATAGGAGAATGTGTAATGATGGATTTCTTTATGTGGTTTACAGATTTAGGTAATAGTAAAACCTTAGCTGCAGTAATCTTCTTTGCGGTCTTTATTGGGATCATCATTTACACATTTACCGGTAAAGCACGGAAAAAACGATTTGATGAATATCGATATATCCCATTTATGGATGATGAAGAGTTTATCTTTGATCAGAAAGAGACTAAAGAATCAAATGATAAAGCGAAAAAAGATGAGTAGAAATACATTTACTTACCGCTCTTCATTATCAAAATGATTGAGGAAACAATAATGAGTGATAATACAAACAAAAAAGATTTAAACAATCTTGAAGCAGAAACTACTGGTCATGTCTGGGATGGAGATCTTCAAGAGTATAATAATCCTCTTCCAAGATGGTGGCTCTATGCGTTCTATGGAACGATTATTTTTGCGATAGGTTACTGGATTTTATTCCCAACGTGGCCTTTACCAAATTCCTTTACTAAAGGGGTTTATAAAGTTGAAATTGAACGCCCTGTTGTTCAACAATCAGGAGATCTTTTAGTTGATGTTAGTGATCCTGATAATGCTGCGATGGAAAAAGTAGAGGTGCATTGGAATACTCGTGCACGTTTAGTCAATGAATTACAGTTTTCTCCTGAAGCGTTAAAACGTCATGAACATTTCGAAAAGCTAATGACTAAAACAGAAGAAGAAATTATTAATGATCCTGATATGATTAAGTTTGCAGAGAATGCAGGTAAGACGCTTTTCGTAGATAACTGTGCAACATGTCATGGTCCTCAGGCGGAGGGTGTTGTTGGTTTATATCCTAACCTCAATGATGACAACTGGATTTGGGGTGGAAGTCTTGCTGATATCGAGAAAACAATCACGCAAGGTGTAAATGGTAAAGAAGGTGGCAGACGTAGTAGTATGCCTGCTGGTAAGTTAAGTTTGACACCTGAAGAGATTGAAGATGTAGCTAAATATGCTTTAACTTTATCAAATAATTATACACCCGATGAAGCAACTTCGCGGGGTGAAGAGATTTTCTTTGGTAAAGGTGCATGTTTCACATGTCATGTAGACTTTACTAAAGATCCTCGTAAGCCTCAAGGTAATCCTATGTTAGGGGCTCCTAATTTAACAGATCAAATTTGGGAAGTTGTTGATATTAACTCTAAGGAAACCCCTGAAGAGAAAGTTGCGGCAATGATCCCTCAAATTCGTGATGGGGTAGATCCAAATACAACTAATCGTGTTATGCCTCGTTGGGAGACCCGTTTAAGTCCAGAGCAAATTCGTGCATTGGCTGTATATGTTCACCAACTTGGTGGTGGTAAAGTACCAGAAAAAACGAATAATTAATCGTAATTGCTTCAGATGTTAAAGCCCTTTATATTGATAAAGGGCTTTTTTTTGATTTAGAGCTATATAAAGAGATAAATAGGCATTGGTGATTGCTTAAGATTTGAATAAATTTTGTTATAATACCTGATAATAATAATTACTAGAGAAAGGTCGTTAAAGTGGCAAATAATCTATCTGAGCAGACAGCTCCAAGTAGCGGTGATTTATACGCAAAACGTATTCCTATTTACCCAAGAAGTGTTAAGGGAAAATTTAGAACTTTCAAGAGCTCGGTGCTCTTGATAGCATTTTTAGTCTTTTATTTATTGCCTTGGGTGCCTTGGGATCGTGGGCCAGGACTTCCAGGGCAAGCAGTTGTTTTTGATTTAACAGCAAAAACCTTCTATATTTTTAGCCTTCCGGTAGATGTTCAGAATATATTTTGGCTTGCCGGGGTGTTGGCAATTTTTGCTTTTTTACTCTTCTTTGTTACCGCAGTGTTAGGGCGTGTTTTTTGCGGCTATTTTTGTTTCCAAACTCTTTGGACCGATGCTTTTATTATGATTGAAGGTTGGATTCAAGGAAATCGAAATGTTCGTAAAAAACTGCATGAAGGTCCCTGGAATGCTGAAAAAATCACAAAGATCAGCTTAACATGGTTAGCCTGGTTAGTGGTTGCCTTTTGGACTGGTTTTTCTTTTACGTCTTATTGGATGCCAGCACCTGAGTTGATTAAAGTTGTGTTTATTGGTGATGCGCCATTTGCAGCATATGGAACGATCGCATTTATTACGGCTGCAACATTTATTATGGCGGGTTTCTCACGAGAGCAGGTCTGTACCTATATGTGTCCTTACGCACGTTTCCAAGGGGTAATGTTTGATCGCGATACATTAATTGTAACGTATGATTTTAAGCGAGGTGAGCGTGAAAAGGGTCGTGCAAAGCCTACAAAAGAATTACGTGATCATGATGAGCGAATCCAACAAGGTTATGGTGATTGTATCGATTGTGACCTATGTGTACAGGTTTGCCCGGCAGGTATTGATATCCGTGAAGGTATTAATTATCGCTGTATTACTTGTGGTCTTTGTATTGATGCATGTCATAATATGATGACTAGTTTAAAATACCCAACAGGGCTCATTCGCTATGATTCAGAAGCAGGATTAGAGGGTAAGAAAACGAATTACTTTAGACCTCGTAATATTGGTTATGGTGTTGTAATTATCGTAATTGCAGCAATTTTGGCTTGGAGTATTTCGCATCGCGATGTAGCTCATTATATTGTAGAATCATCAAGAAAACCTGCAACTGTGCTAAGTGATGGCCGTATACAAAATACTTACGAACTGAAGTTTAATAATCTAACACTTGATCCACAAAAACTTCATGTCGCAGTGGAAGATCCTGGTTACGAATTGGCAATGAGTTTTAATGATATTGAGTTAAAACCAGGTCAAAGAGTTGCACTGAATGCTAGTGTGCGTAAAGATAAAGATGTACCATTTATTCCGGATGTAACTTTCGTTCTGACCATTACAAATCCTGAAACAGGCGATGTGATTGATACGCAGAAACTGAAAGCAATTTTCTTAAAAAAATAAGAGCCAAAGGATTGACTTAAATGAATGAAACAGTAGCGATTATGCTATTTGGTGTAGTGGCCGTATTAGTTTTATGTTTAATTTTACATAAATTTTTACGGTTTACTCCAATGCAAGCAGCAAGTATTACTGCGTTAATGGGGATTGCAGTTGTTGTCCCATTCTCAATTTTACATTGGCGTGGTGGAGATGTATTTACACTTTACATCACTTGTAACTTGATGACTTCTTTTGCCTATTACTTGATTAGTTCTGGTGGAGTCAAAAGTTTGCGTGGTAAAGATGGGAAGCGAATGCATTGGGCGCCCATTACAATTTTGGGTTTCTTTTTAGTGTTGACTATTCAGAATGGTGCGTTTGTTGTGATGGCTGAAAAGGGCTTGATCTTTAAGAGTAAAGCGGAAGATTCTTTTGTTAGTACGCGATTCCCAGGAGAGGTGCCGAATGCATATCATAAGAAAGAAGCTTATTATAATGCTTATCAAAAACGTCTTGCAGAACAAGAAGCTCGTGGTTGGAAAGTGAACTTTGGTTTTGCTAAAAAGCCGTTTGTAGATCAAGAAAATTTTTTTATTGTTGAATTAAAAGATAAGGAAGGGGTTCCTCTCGATAATGCTGAGATTGTTGCAAAATTTAATCGCTCAGCAGAGCAGGAGCTTGATCGAGAATATACACTTGAAATGATTGAACCTGGTCTGTATTCTATTCCAGTTCAATTTGAACGTGTTGGCCCTTGGGGATTGGAATTAGATATTCTGCGGGGTGAAGATACTCATGAATTGGTAGGGCGAACCTTGATAAATTGTCCTCCTGATATACAATGTGATCTTGAAGAAAAGCTCAGAGTTCATTGAAAAGACATATTTAGAAAAGAGCAGCAATGCTCTTTTTCTATTTCAGAGTAGCTACGATTTTTCAACCAATTTTATGTAGAGTTATACTATTAAGCCATAACTCTATTTTTGTAGTGGCAAGATTGCTTTATAATGGAAAAATAAAAAATAAGAATCATAGGATGATATGGCAACAGTAGCTAAACTTAAGTGTTATCACTGTGAGCTCCCAATTAATGGTCGAGCTCCATTTACCGCTAAAATTCAAAATAAAGATCAGCCAATGTGTTGTGCAGGCTGTAAAGCTATTGCTGAGATGATTGATCAATCTGGTTTAACTCGCTACTATGACTTTCGTTCAGAAGCAGCAATTCGACCAGATACAGAAATGATGCTTATCCCTGAAGCTCTGAAACAGGAGATGCATTTTTATGACCATCCTGATGTCGCTGTCCAATTTATATCGAAATCTGAAGATAAAAATGGCAAAACTTTAGCAAATGCTTATTTAATCATTGATAAAATTACTTGCGCTGCGTGTGTTTGGTTGCTCGAAAATAGCATAAAGCGTTTCGCTGGAGTCACTCGATTTGATATTAATTTGACTACTCATCGGGCGCATCTCACATTTGATCCTGAAAAAATTAAAATATCTGAGATACTTATTGAGATTTTAAAGCTGGGTTACCAAGGTACTCCTTATGATGAACAAATAGAGCAACGTAAAATAAAGAAAGAATGGCGTTCGTTATTAATGGAATTTGGTATCGCAGCACTATTTTCAATGCAGGTAATGACAATTTCTGTTGCGCTTTATTTCGGTTATTATTCTGGAGATATGACTGATAGCTCATTGAGTCTTTTGCGATGGTTTAGCCTTTTTGCAACAATACCTTGCGCTACTTATTCAAGTCGAAGCTTTTATAAATCCGCGTATTCTGATCTTAAAAATCACCGATTGACGATGAATGTTAATATCTCTTTAGCGGTGATTGCAGGTACCGTGTGGAGTGCCTACAATACCGTTATGGGGATTGGTGAAACCTATTATGAAGGTGTTACGATGTTTGTTTTCTTGCTTTTGGGTGCAAGAGTATTAGAAACAAGTGCACGCCATAAATCATTATTGATTTCGGATGATATTTTAAAATTAAAACCTAATTTTGCAGAGCGGCTTTTAGAAGACGGTTCTTATGAATTAATAGCGACTAGCCGTCTTGCAGTTGGAGATAAATTACGGATTAAACCCGGTGATAGTATTCCTGTGGATGGTGTATTACTTGATAAAATTGCAATGGTTGATGAATCACTCTTATCGGGTGAAAGCTTGCCAATAGAAAAGCACTTTGGTGATCCTTTAATTGGGGGATCTGTGAATTATGAACAGCCATTAATGATGGAGGTGACTAAGGTCGGTGCAGAAACCGTTTTATCACAAATGTCACGTCTTATTGATCGCTCAATGAGTGAAAAACCTAAAATGGCGAAATTAGCTGATATCATTTCGACCTATTTTGTCCTCGGATTATTAATCTGTTGTGCGTTAACATTTGGTATTTGGTTCTATTTAGATGGAGCATCGAAGGCATTTGAAGTGACACTTGCGGTATTAGTTGTCTCGTGTCCTTGCGCATTAGCATTAGCAACACCTTCTGCACTCAGCGCTGGTAACCAAGCTATTATTGAGAAAGGCCTGATTGCGACTCGTGGGGGGGCGCTTGAAACGTTGGGTAAAGTGACAGACATTGTTTTTGATAAAACAGGAACCCTTACAGAAGGGCGTTTAACGATAGATGAAATACGAAATTTTTCACAATTATTTTCAGACAAAGAGCTTTTAACTGTTGCTGCTACATTAGAAGCGTCCTCGAATCATCCTATTGCATTTGGTTTCAATGAGTGGGTCTATAAAAATAGTGTCGAACTGCTTTCGGTAAGCGACATTGATAATGTCGTGGGTAAGGGGATAACCGGAGTGATTGATGGGCAAACATATAAAATTGGTCGATTAGATTGGTTTGAAAATGGTGATAAAGTAGATTTCAGTAATGGTTTATGGATTGGTTTAGGAGTGGGTAATCAGTTATTAGCAGCTTTTTCATTACTTGATCATCTCAAAGATGACACCAAAGAAGTTATCGATAGCTTGCATCAATCAGGTTATGAACTGCATATCTTGAGCGGTGATAGACAACAAACCGTGAATCTCTTTAATGAGACATTGGGTATTTCCCAGGCAAAAGGGGATTTGTTACCGCAAGATAAGTTAGAGTATGTAGCGCAACTTCAATCGAAAGGAGCAATTGTAGCAATGCTTGGTGATGGAATTAACGATGGACCGGTGTTAGCGAAAGCGGATGTTTCTATTGCAATTGGACAAGGGGCGCTTTTAGCACAATCGACAGCAGACATGATTTTGATGATGGATAATCATTTAAAGCCATTGATTGAAGGGCTTACGCTCGCTAAACGAACTGATAAAATTATTACTCAAAATCTGTTTTGGGCGTTATTATATAATATTGTAGCGATTCCATGCGCAATGACAGGTTTTGTACTTCCATGGATGGCTGCATTAGGAATGAGTTTAAGCTCTCTGATTGTAGTTGGAAATACGTTAAGGATTCGGGAGGGGCGAGCAAAGTGAGCCATGCTTTATTTATATTGTTACCATTAACGCTTGCCGGTATGATTGCAGCGGCGTATGCTTTTATTTGGGCGGTTCGTTCAGATCAATTTGATGATCTTGAAGGTCCTGCACATCAAATTTTATTTGATGAGGATATTCGTCCTCTTGAAGATGAAAAAAACAAAAAAATAGATACTCTTGACCAACAATCCTTGAATAGTGAAAAAATAGAGACACCCAAAAAAGGTTAAAAGATGAAAATAGATCATAAGACAGTAGAGTGGCTGACATATTTAGCGCAATTAAGTGTTGATAGTACAAAAGTTGCGAATCAACAGATGCGTCTTGAAAATATGGCAGAAGTTATTCGTGGAATCCAAGAGGTTAACACCGATAATGTTGCTCCAATGACAAATCCATTTGACGCAACATTAACCTTACGTGCGGATGTTGTAACTGTGAAAAATGAACGTGATGAGCTACAAAAACTCTCTCAAAGTGTTGAAAGTGGCCTTTATTTAGTCCCTCAAGTTATCGAATAGAAGAGTTTTAAATTATGCATACTAAAAGTATTACAGAATTACGCCAACAGCTCGATAAAGGTGAAGTCTCTGCTGTTGAGGTTCAATCATATTTTCAAAAAAGAATTGAAGACTTTGATCCTAAGATCAATAGTTTTATTACAACGACATTTGAAAATGCCCAAGAAGAAGCAAAATTAGCAGATCAACAGATTGCTAAAAAAGAGATCGGTCTATTAACTGGGGTGCCAATTGCTCATAAAGATCTCATTTCAACAAAAGGGGTATTAACAACTGCAGCTTCTAAAATGTTAAGCAACTATGTGCCTCCTTTTGATGCAACAATTACGGATAATCTTCGTAAAGAAGGTGCAGTATCATTAGGGAAATTAAACCTCGATGAATTTGCGATGGGATCGACGGGTGGTACAAGTTTTTATGGAATTACAAGTAATCCTTGGAACCTAGATCATGTTGCCGGTGGTTCTTCGAGCGGTTCTGCAGCAGCAGTGGCAGCAGGACTTGTGTTGGCAGCAACGGGTTCCGATACCGGCGGATCAATTCGTCAGCCTGCTAGCTTTTGTGGTGTAACGGGGATTAAGCCAACTTATGGTCGGGTATCTCGTTTTGGAATGATTGCTTTTGCCTCCTCCCTAGATCAAGGTGGTGTGCTGGCAAAAACGGCTGAAGATTGCGCAATTGTCTTAGAAGGAATGTCAGGGTTTGATGCTAAAGATCCAACATCAGCGAATGAACCAAAACCTCAATTTTCACGCTCTTTAGACCTTTCGTTAAAAGGGATGAAAATGGCGCTTCCTCGTGATTTCTTTGCAGGGGAAATAGATGCTGATACCGCGAAAGCGATTGATACAACTTTAGCGTTATATCGTAAGTTGGGTGTGGAGTTTGTGGAAGTCGATCTTAAATATCATGATCTTGTTACGCCTGTTTATTATGTGATTGCCCCGGCAGAAGCAGCGAGTAATCTATCACGTTTTGATGGTATTCGTTTTGGTTATCGTGCTGAAGATGCGCAAAATTTAAGTGACCTTTATTGTCGTACACGTACAGAAGGTTTTGGCGATGAAGTCAAAAGTAGAATTTTAATGGGTACATACGCAAAAACAGAAATTCTTTATAAAGATTTCTTTATTAAAGGACAGAAAATTCGCCGTTTAATTGCTAATGAATATCATGAAATTTTAAAAGATGTAGATTTTATCGCAGGACCAACAGTTGCAGGAGCTGCATTTAGTAAAAATCATAAAGCATCTAGTATTCAAAACTCATTATTCGATGCAAACCTTATTGGTGCCAACCTCGCTGGACTTCCGGCAATTAGCCACCCAATGGGAATGAGCCAAGGAATGCCTGTTGGATTCCAATTAATCGGTCGTGCTTTTGATGAAGCTCGTTTATTAGCAGCAGTCCATCAATATCAGCAAAATAGTGAGTGGCATACATTACGTCCAACAAACTTTGCTTAGACTGAGAATTCAAAATCTATAAAGATCATTAAGAGGAATTTATTATGAGTTGGGAAGTTGTCATCGGATTAGAGGTCCATACCCAGTTAACAACAAAGACAAAATTATTTTCAGGGACAAGCACACTGTACGGACAAGAACCTAATACACAGGCAAGTATTTTTGATATTGCGTTACCGGGTGTTTTGCCATTATTAAATGAAGCGGTCATTGATAAAGCTATTCGTCTTGCTATTGCGACAAATGCGAAAGTACAACAACGTACAATTTTTGAACGTAAACATTATTTCTATCCAGATCTTCCTAAAGGCTATCAAACAAGTCAGATGGATGCGCCGATTGTTTATGATGGCTACTTGATGATTGAAACAGATAGTGGATTGAAAAAAATTCGTATTAATCGTGCACACTTAGAGGAAGATGCCGGTAGCTCTCGTCATGGCGTCGTTCCAGGAATGACGGGTATTGATTTAAACCGTGCAGGTACACCACTTCTTGAGATTGTGTCCGAGCCTGATATTAGTTCTGCAAGCGAAGCCATTAGTTATCTTCGTCAATTGCATCAAATTGTAACATGGCTCGATATAAGCGACGGTAATATGCAAGAAGGTTCATTTAGATGTGATGCGAATGTTTCTGTTCGTCGTCCCGGAGAGCCGTTAGGAACACGTACTGAATTAAAGAATATCAACTCCTTTAGGTTTATCGAGCAGGCGATCAACTATGAAGTTGCTCGTCAAATTAAAGTGATTGAATCTGGTGGTAAAATTATTCAGGAAACGCGTCTCTATGATTCAGATAAGAATGAGACGCGCTCAATGCGTGCAAAAGAAGAAGCAAATGATTACCGCTATTTTCATGATCCAGATCTACCACCTATTATTATTTCAGATGAACGTATTGAAGCGGTTAAAGCAAACTTCCCATTGATGCCGGAAGAGCTAAAAGCTAAGTTGATGCAAGATTATGAATTATCTGATTATGATGCGGGTATCATTGTGCAATCGAGGGCAATGTCGGATTATTTTAATGCATTATTGAACTTACATGTTGATGCTAAAATAGCTGTTAACTGGTTATTGGGAGATATTTCTGCTTATTTGAACGAACATGAATTAGATATTGCTCAATTGCCGGTAGCGCCAGAGCGTTTAGCGCAACTTTTAGCGCGTATCGCCGATAAAACAATTTCGAATAATATCGCACGTAAAGTGTTTGGTTTATTAGTTTCAAGTGATAAATCGGCTGATGAAATTATTGAAGAGCAAGGTTTAAAACAAGTAACAGATACGAGCGCAATAGAAGGTTGGATTGATGAAGTTATTGCGAATAATCCAAAGCAAGTTGAGCAGTACAAATCCGGGCAAACTAAGATTCTTGGTTTTTTTGTCGGTCAAGTGATGAAAAAGAGTCAAGGAAAAGCGGATCCTGCAATAATTAATAAAATAATTATTAGTAAGTTAAATTAATATTTTTGATATAATGTTAATACTTTTTCTCAATAAACTAATACGTTAAATTTTGATACCTCAAATTTTTTTGTATAAAATTTGAGGTGTTTTTTTTGAGAGTTTTTGATATAGATTAGCTTTTGTGTAGATAAAAAGTTGTTTTTGATAAATTTTATGAAGTGATATGTCTATATAAATCAGTGATATATTTGTTTTTTATATTGTTTTAATGATGTGTTGAGATTAATATTTATTTTATCCAAATAAAATTTTTATTTTTAAATTAAATTGAGTAAATAAATAATTTTGTTATTATTTGTATGTTAAGTTCTTTTTTTGAAGTATAATTACAAAAAATAATTTATTTTACCTAGTTGGTGTAAATGAGTTATAAAGAAAAATGGAATATTTCAACATTACATCATCTGTCGAATGTTGTAGTAAGGTTTAGATCATAAGAAACGAATGAGGCAGGCTATGATTCCCATAGAAAGACATGAAGCAATTTTATCTGTAGTCGCAGAAAAAGGTATTGCCACCATAAATGAATTAATTGAGTTACTAGATGTTTCTCATATGACAATTCGGCGTGACTTACAGAAGTTAGAGAAGCAAGGCAAAGTAGTTACGGTATCTGGTGGAGTTAAAGCGGCGGAAAGACTATCGACAGAACTTTCACATAAGGTGAAAGAAACGATGAATGAAGAAGGCAAACGCCTTATTGGCATATTAGCTGCAAATGAGATTCCTAAAAATAGTTGTGTATTTTTAGATTCAGGAACAACAACGCTTGCGATTGCACGGCAAATTAAAGATCGTGAAGATTTAACAATCATCACCAACGATTTTATTATTATGTATTATTTGATCGAAAATGGTCGTGGGAAATTTATTCATACAGGTGGTACAGTCTGCACCAAAACAAACTGTAGCATCGGTGAAAGTGCTGCGCGTGGTATTGAGAATTATTTGATCGATGTTGCTTTTGTCTCAACAGCATCTTGGGGAATTAAGGGAATTTCAACACCAACAGAGGATAGAGTTCCTATTAAACGGATCCTACCTGATGTCTCTAAACGTCTGATTTTAGTCGCAGATAATACCAAGTATGGAGCAGTGGCAACTTATTTAGCATTACCGATTAGTGTATTTGATACAATTATTACAGATAAACCTTTGCCTGCTGATATTACAATGATGTTGCATAATCGTAATATTACACTTTTGACTTCAGAGAATTAATGGGTGGGTGAGTACCACCAGAACTGCTTTTTATCAGAGTATTCTTTAATGCGAAATCTTCTATAAGGTTTCGCATTTATTTTAGGAATTGATATTTCAATAGCCCCATAATATGCATTATAGATAGTAAAATCACTGTTCGATAATTGATTGAAAATGTTAGTATTAATTTTTTTTGTTGAGAATAAATAGGTTATATCAGAAAAGTTCTGTAATCGTTCCATCAACGGATAATGATGTCGTCCTTGATGAGGAAAAAGAAAAATTTTGCTGTTCTGAATAAAGCTATTTAGTTGAAGATGGTCTTTGTTTGGTGATAAATCTGAAGTATGAATATTTTGTTTTTGGTTTAATTCATAAATAAATTGTAACCATTCTATTTTTGTAAGATCTGATATTAGATACAGTTCAGTGTGATCAAATAGTGTAATTTTAAATCCGCAGCTTGTAGAAAATGTTTTAATCGCCTCGATCAGAATATTTTGTTCTTTATAAGAGAAACCATTACAAGAGAACCCTTTATCTAAGAAAGGCAGTAGTTTAGGGTAGGCGATTATACTTGCCTCAGGGAAGTTGCCTCTTATTGTTCGATTTCCGCCAATATGTTGCCAACTATCATTGCTGAGAATGATATAGTCAATTTTTTCGATACCTAAATTTTGTAATAGGGGAATAACAATTTGTTTGCCTGCATCAAATTGTCGGAAGCGATTGCCCGTATCATATAAAAAGGTGATATTTTTAGAGTGAAATAGTACCGAAAGTCCCTCACCAACGGGTAAAAGATAGACTTTAATCTGATTGTAATTCGTGTTTTTGAGAGTAATTTTAGCTGAACTAAAAAGGCAGAGGAGAGTGAATATCAGTAATGCTGACCGTTTTATGGTGAAAGTACTTAAATATTTTAGATGATGCCATAATACATTAAAGTACTTGATAGATTTATTTGAAAAATAAAGCGTTATTATTAAAAAAGAAGTGATTATTATGGATAAAATTAATGGGATTTTGGCCATTTTTATATATGCAAAGGGCAATTGGGCAGCGTAATTTATGGAAATCATTAATACCCATATTGCTTGATTAGCAATTGATAGAAAAGGTGCTGTTATGGTAGAGGTAAAAAATAGCAGTAAAACGCCGATAAGAAGAAAGGGCATAATCATTGTCGCTGTCCAACTGATAGCAAAAAGATTAATAATCGGGCTGACTAATGAAAATTCTCCAAAAAAAGCGATTGATAAGGGAATCAGTAATAGAGAAATAACAAGCTGTGTTAACAATAGTACGGCTAATGGTGAGTGGATACGTTGTGCACAGACTACTAAAATTGTTACTGCAGAAAATGAGAGCCAAAAACCGGCGGTTACAATAGAAAGTGGCATGATGAAAAGAACAACTAAAATTGCAACAGCAAGTGATTGGAAGGAAAATATTGGTCTATCGAGAATGAGTATTACCATTGCAATCGAGAACATAATAGCTGCTCGGATGGTCGGTAAGCTACCTCCTGCTAGTAACGTATAACCCCAAGCAATAACAATTGCTAAAAATGCAGCATTTTTATAAGGAGAAATCCAAAATCGTGGTAGCGTTAATCCGAATATGATGCGAAAAATTATAAATGCATAGAAAGCAGTTAATGAAAGATGTAAACCGGATATTGATACTAAATGAATCGTACCGGTTCGTCTGAGGATCTGCCAATCTTTCGGCGTTAAATGATCGGTAATTCCAACTGAAAGAGCACTTAGATAAGCACCAGTAGTGAAGTTATCTACTAAATAATCACTAATTTTATAACGTAATTTAGTAATGGTCGAGGCGGGTTGATCGAGGTTTAGTTCAGAGATAATGTTCCCATAGCCAATATTATTGCGTCCAAGATCTCGCAAGACTTGCTGACTATTACCTGGGATGTTGCGGTAGGTTCGCGGCGTTATTTTGATTTTAGCCGTATAATACTGGCCGACAATTGATGTTTTTTGAGGGAATAGATGATTAGCAGAGTAGAGTGTAATTTCACGACCTTTAAGAACCTCTTTTAAACGATCTTTTATGTCGAAAGATTGAGGCGTTGTCTTAACATCATCAATAGATTGAAGCGTGACTGTTACAGAGTAATTATTTTTCTGTTTAATATTAAATTTTGCACAGATGGTTAACGGAAGATTTTTGGATATTAATTGATATTTTTGGAGTTCATTACTATACAGGTAGCTTCCTAATAAAATGCCAATTAAGGCAAAACAGCTTGCAAAATGGATTCGACATTTTAATCCATGATAGATTAACACGAATAAGAGAATCCCTGTGACCATTGTAATGGATAAGAGAGTAACTCCGAGAGAATATGGGGAAAAAATAATCCATAAAGCAGACAAAAGAAAGGCGATGGTAATATGGATCATAAGGATGTGGTTCACAGGTGATGATAATACTGTGATAAGGGTAGAGCTAAATTTGGCATTTTGGTAAAGAAAAGAATGAAGAGGCTAACGAATGAGAGCGAAAATGTTAGAGCAACTTGAATGTCCATGTCAAAGTGGAGCAAAATATCGAAATTGTTGCCAAAGATTCCATTTAGGCGAAGTTACGATGATAGCAGAATCTTTAATGCGCTCTAGATATAGCGCTTTTGCGCTTGATCTAAAACCCTACATTTTAAAAAGTTGGCATTCTTCAACACGGCCTAAGCAGTTAGAGGAGAGCGATGCAAAATGGTTTTATTTAAGGATCATCGCAGTAGATTCAAATAAAATTGGTGAACAATTTGTTACATTTGAGGCTCGCTTTCGAAAAGATAATCGCGTCGGGAAATTGAAGGAACGAAGTCGATTTATCATAGAAAATGATCAATTAGTCTATATTGATGGTGAGATATTCTAATCGCTGTGGGGATAATCAAAATTTTGAATTGAAATTTTTTTGTTCTCCATTTGTTTTATTGTGTGAGCGTGTTATTTTTAAATTAAGAATAGTTATTTTATGATTTCATCAATGAAAATTGGCTGTTCAATTGATAAATAAAATATAATTCAATGAAATAGAATATTCATGAAGAGCTTGTATCGACACTTTTTTTGAATGATTGACCCAAATTTTTTGGAGAGCAGAGGAAAAAATGGTTCACAACCCAAAATATCGATCACATACATCAACGCAAGGTCGTAATATGGCTGGCGCACGTTCACTTTGGCGCGCAACAGGCATGAACGATGAAGATTTTAAAAAACCTATTATTGCTGTTGCCAACTCATTTACTCAATTTGTACCGGGGCATGTCCATTTAAAAGATCTTGGTCAAATGGTTGCAAGAGAAATCGAAGCTGCTGGAGGTGTTGCGAAGGAGTTTAATACTATTGCCGTAGATGATGGAATAGCGATGGGACATGACGGCATGCTCTACTCTTTGCCAAGTCGAGATTTAATTGCTGATTCAGTAGAATATATGGTCAATGCACATTGTGCAGATGCATTAATTTGTATTTCAAACTGCGATAAAATAACTCCAGGAATGTTGATGGCGGCACTCCGACTGAATATTCCAACAATCTTTGTTTCAGGTGGTCCGATGGAGGCAGGAAAGGTTTCATGGGAAGGGAATGAATTAAAGTTGGATTTAGTTGATGCTATGGTGATTGCCGCAAGTGATGATGCATCTGATGAGAAAATATCGGCAATTGAGAGTGCTGCATGCCCCACCTGTGGTTCTTGTTCGGGGATGTTCACAGCAAATTCCATGAATTGTTTAACTGAAGCATTGGGATTAGCCTTACCAGGTAATGGTTCATTAGTGGCAACGCATGCTCTGCGTAAGAAGCTTTTTTTAGACGCAGCACGTAAAATTGTCGAGATTACTAAAGATTATTATGAGAATGGTAATGATAAAGTACTTCCTCGAAGTATTGTGAATTTCAATGCATTTGAAAATGCCATGATGCTTGATATTGCTATGGGTGGATCAAGTAATACAGTATTACACCTGCTAGCGGCTGCACATGAAGCGGGCGTAAACTTCTCGATGAAAGATATTGATCGTCTCTCAAGACAAGTACCACATCTTTCAAAAGTATCGCCTTCAACGAATAAATACCATATGGAAGATGTCCATCGTGCCGGCGGTATTTATGGAATTTTAGGTGAGCTTGAGCGTGCTGGACGTCTGCATACAGATCAACCAACCGTCCTTCATTCTTCATTAAAAGAGGGGCTTGAAGAGTGGGATATTCGCCGTTCGAATAAACATCATGAATTCTATCGTGCAGCGCCGGGTGGTGTTCGTACGACAGAAGCTTTTTCACAGGATCGTTATTTTGAAACGCTCGATCTAGATCGAGAGAATGGTTGTATTCGAGAGATTGCTCATGCGTATAGTCAAGATGGTGGTATTGCAATTCTCTATGGAAATCTTGCAACTGATGGTTGTATTGTTAAAACTGCCGGCGTTGATCAATCTATTCTTAAATTCACCGGTAAAGCGCGCGTTTATGAGAGTCAAGATGCCGCAGTAGCTGGAATTCTAGGAGATGAAGTGCATCCTTGGGAAGTTGTTATCATTCGGTATGAAGGTCCTAAAGGTGGGCCAGGAATGCAGGAAATGCTCTATCCAACCTCTTATTTAAAGAGCAAAAAGATAGATGCTCAATGTGCATTATTAACAGATGGACGTTTCTCTGGTGGTACATCTGGTTTGTCAATAGGTCATGTATCGCCTGAAGCTGCTGAAGGGGGGGTGATTGCAGTAGTTGAAAATGGAGATGAGATTACAATTGATATTCCTAATCGTACAATTGTGTTAAATGTTCCAGAAGCCGAGATATCAAAACGACTTGAAGCGCAACGTGCGATAGGCTTTAAACCTGCAAAAGAGCGTCCTCGTAAAGTATCTAATGCATTAAAAGTCTACGGTGCTTTAGCAACATCTGCTGCATTTGGTGCAGTACGGGATATTTCCCGCTTAGAAAAGTTATAAATCAATGAGATAGATTTTTTGTATAAAAAATATACGAATAGAGCTATTGTCTTATTGAAAAATTTAGCTATAATTGTTTCTCAATTCCTCGATAGCTCAGTTGGTAGTAGCACTTGACTGTTAATCAAGGGGTCCCTGGTTCGAGCCCAGGTCGAGGAGCCAAATTAAAACCGAAGTAGTGATACTTCGGTTTTTTTATATTTAAAAAATGATCAATTTTCGCAATGATCTTTGAAAAGATGATAGTCGTTGAAAATAGAAGTGGATAGTTGTTATAGTAGCTTATTCTAGAGTAATTAATGGGATTCCCCCTCTTTGGTGGTAACTGGATCAGAAAATGACAGCGAAAAATGATATTAAAGAGTATGAATTAAAGCATAGCGGCAAGATTAAGCGTTTAACCAATAAAACTTTCAAATTTGATGAACGTATTGGTGATGGCTGGTTTTCTGCAGTTTATTTTCTCAAAACGGCAGAAATTGCCAAACAATCCGCACCTGAAAAAATTGTTACGATGCAATTTTTTCAACGTAAAAATGGGGCTGTTTTATGCGGTATTGATGAGGCGATCTCACTCTTGCATACATTCGCGCATAATCCAGAAAATCTTGAAATCTGGGCGCTCAATGATGGTGATCGGATTGATGCTTTTGAAACGGTACTGACGATTACCGGACATTATCAAGACTTTGGCTACCTTGAAGGAATTATTGATGGAATTCTTGCTCGTAGAACATCGGTCGCAACACATGTATTAGAAGTAGTTGAGGCAGCAGGCGATAAAGAAGTCATCTTTATGGGGGATCGCGATGATCATTTTAGTCAACAAGCAGGGGATGGTTATGCCGCATTTATTGGTGGTTCTACCGCTCAAGCTACCCATGCAATGAATGAGTGGTGGGGAATAGAAGGGTTAGGTACTATGCCACACGCACTTATTCAGCTGTTTAATGGTGATACATTAGAAGCAGCCAAAGCGTACCATAAAATTTTCCCTGACGATAAATTAATGGTGTTAGTTGATTACAATAATGATGCAGTGGAAGAATCACTTCGTGTTGCGCGTCATTTTGGGGATAAATTATCCGCAGTTCGAATTGATACCTCAAATACAATGGTGGATCAATATTTTATGCGTCATCAAGAAAAACTCGGTACATTTGATCCTCGAGGAACAAATCCAACATTGATTTTTGCATTGCGTGAAGCATTGGATAATGAAGGATTCCAAAATGTAAAAATCGTTGTCAGTGGCGGTTTTAATGCCGAAAAAATAGCACTTTTTGAAGCACTGAATACGCCGGTTGATCTTTATGGTGTAGGTTCTAGTTTATTAAAAGTGAATATGAGTTTTACGGGCGATAACGTATTGCTTGATGGTGAAAAACAAGCGAAAGCTGGTCGTAAATATCGACCAAATCCCCGATTAGAACGGGTGTTTTACAACGATAACAGTGTTGAAAAAGCCTAATTAAAGAGAGAATGTTGTATGAATTATTTAGAGCGCTATATTGAAGAGCTAGAAACTTGGTTAGCATCTGAATTGCGATATCGACATGCAGATTCATTTATTTTTGGTGTCAGTGGTGGTGTTGATTCAGCGGTAATTGCTTTTCTATTAGCACGTAAATACCCCCAAAAGACTCTCGGAGTTATGATGCCTTCGCATAGTCATCGTAATGATCTTGATGATGCCAAACTAGTGATGGAGAGTGCAAATCTTCCATATCATATTGTGGATCTTACCCAAACGCATGATCAACTCATGCAAGCGATAGGTAAAGCGTTCACGCATACGGGAGACCCCAAAAAAGATCGCGTGATTATGGGAAATGCTAGTGCTCGTTTGCGGATGACAACGCTTTATACTATTGCACAGGTCAAAAATGGAATTGTCGTCGGGACAGATAATGCGGTTGAATGGCATACTGGTTACTTTACGAAGTTTGGTGATGGTGGCGTTGATATTGCGCCTTTAATTCATCTTGATAAAGAAGAAGTCTTTGAACTTGCAAAAATTCTAGGTGTCCCGCAAAAAATTATCGATAAAAAACCTTCGGCAGGGCTATGGGAAGCACAGACAGATGAAGATGAGATGGGGGTTACTTATAAAGAGCTTAATCGCCATCTAAAAGGTGAGGCAGTTTCTCCGGAGGTGCTTGAGCGAATTGATTATTGGCATAATCGTTCCCATCATAAGCGAGCGATGCCGCGTTTTCCGAAAACACCTTGTCGTTCTTGATTTAAAAAGTTTCTGGAATATCTTCAATGAATTGTATTGAGGATAAAAATTGGCGTCTGAAATCAATTTCTCATATTATAACTCTCTGTTTTTGAAAAGGGAGTTGTATGTTTTATCTGATTCTTGTGCTCTATTTTACAGTGCAAACCTATATTTTATATCGGTACTATCAATTATTACCGCAAAAAAAATGGCTTAAACGCTTAGGTTTAATGGTATCAGTCATCCTCTTTTTTAGTATGCCGGTCGCGCTATTTTTCGGGAAATCTTTACCGCTGTGGTTGATCACACCTCTCTATTTTCTTGGTACCTCGTGGATGGTAGGACTTGTCTATTTTGTCGTGCCGCCATTTTTGATGGATCTATTTCGTCTATTCAATCGTCTTACAAAATTGGTAAAACCGCATATTCTCGATCATATTCGTCTGAATAATGGCAAAACTGCAATACTCCTATTAGTTGGTTTTTCACTATTTTTCTATTGGGGCAATCAAAATTATCATAATAAGGTTCGGACAGAATATGTGTTTGATCTTCAAAAATCAGAGTTAATCAGTTGTGTTAATAAATGTGAATTAGACAAACGCCCTTTAAAAATCATTATGATTAGCGATCTTCATCTAGGGTATATGATTCACAGAGGTGAACTTGAAGAGTGGATAAAACTCATTAACAGTGAAAATCCTGATTATCTCTTTATAGCAGGGGATCTGATTGATACAGATGTACGTCCACTGTATCAAGAGAATGTTATCGAAGCTCTGAACACAATTAAAGCTCCAAAAGGTATCTATATGGTGTTAGGTAACCATGAATATCATGCGGGTGTGGAAAAGAGCATTCGCTTTATTGAACAGAGTAATATCACGCTGCTTCGAGATAAAGTGCAACTTTTAGATGAAGGAATCTATCTCGTAGGTCGTGATGATCGTACCAATCGAGATCGGTTATCTTTTGCGGAATTGATACAAGGTTTAGATCGGAATAAGCCGATGATTGTACTCGATCATCAGCCGTATAAAATTTATGACGGTCAATATTCAATGCCATTTTTACAATTTTCAGGACATATTCATGATGGACAAATTTGGCCTTTCCAATATGTTGCAAAGATGGTTAATGGCATTCTTTCGGGATTTTATTCTATTGATAAGGCATATTTTGTGATTAGTCCAGGGTTAGGTCTATGGGGAGGTAAGTTCCGATTTGGTACACATTCGGATTATGTGGTATTTAACTTTTGCTATTAAGTCGATAACAGTTTTTTATAAATGGCACAAACATATATTTGAAATAACTGATTTTTAGAGATGTTTGAAATTTATCATGAAAAAACAATAGATAAAGTTTGTAAACATAAGTAAAATTATGTTATATTTTTGATCCTCAATCTTTTTTGATAGATTAATTTTAGAAACAGTATGAAAAATTCAATTTCCCAAAAGTTTATAGCGATTATGACAGTTTCCTTTATTCTTAGTGCATGTGGCACAATGCCGCAACCATATCAGGGTTCATCAATGGAGATACAGGATTTTGGTGCTTCTCCAATTATTTATCAAGCAATGCCGGCAATTATTATGCCGACAGGTAATTATAATGAATGGCACACAACAGGAAGTAGTTCCACAAAGCATGATAGTAATACAACTTCACAAGGGAGTTGTACAGGGTCTGAAATTTCTACTCCTCATGACAATGGTATGTCAACGACTCGCAGCAGTAAGTGTAATAGTAGCAGTCAAACAAAGAGTACCAGTAAGACTAAAAGTCGTTCAAGCAGTGTTGGTGTAAATGTTAATGGCCCGATTGGTGCCGTTTTAGGAATGATTCATCAAATTGATAGTATGAATGAATTTGATGCGGCAAGTAATGATATGTTTAAACAATTTGGTTTTTAATATTTTTTACGAGTAAGCCTTTTCTGAAAGAGAATTAAAAATAATTTGACTCTTTAAAAAAATCGTTATATATCTATTAACAAGTTAATTTAAGAACTTGTGTCAGCAAGATAAAATTAAAATAAGGAATTTTCATGAGTACAGTTCGATTTTATAGTTATTGGTGGCAAATCTCGCAAATGCGGGATGGTCACTTTATGCGTTAAAAATAGCGCACAAAACTGTACCTAAACCCGCACTAGCTGCGGGTTTTTTACGTCTTCAATAGCAATAATCTTAAGACCCGCGCGCAGAAAAGTATTGAGTTATACCAAATATCGCAATGAGTCGTTTTAAGAGGAATTGAAAATGCCACAGATTGAAGATTATACAAATAGTATCCCTGCAATTTTTACTAAGCTCTATGCCGGTGATAAATTATCGCAAGTTGAGAGTTTTACACTTTTTAGTGCGATTGCGAATGGAAAGATATCAGAGTCTAAATTAAGTGCAGCGCTTGTTACTTTAAAACTCCGCGGAGAGTCTGCTGCCGAAGTTGCCGGTGCTGCCTCTGCATTTGTTGCCTCTGCTAAGAATTTTGATTCTCCAGATTATCCATTTGCTGATATTGTTGGTACCGGTGGCGATGGACTTAATACAGTTAATATTTCAACAGCAAGTGCTCTTATAGCCGCAGCATGTGGTGTTAAAGTTGTTAAACATGGAAATCGTAGTGTTTCGAGCTTAACGGGCTCTTCAGATCTTCTGCAAGCACTTGGAGTTGATCTTTTAGTACCGCCTGAAGTTGCAAGGCAATCACTTGATGAAAACAATATTACTTTTCTGTTTGCACCGCATTATCATACGGGTTTTAAGCATGCCGCTAAAACTCGCTCCGAGCTTAAAACGCGTACAATTTTCAATCTCCTTGGTCCTTTAACAAATCCTGCCCGTCCTAAGCGTGCTTTGATGGGTGTTTATGCTCCTGAACTGACAGAGTTAGTGGCAGAAACTGCTAAGCTTCTTGGATATAAACATGTGTTAGTGGTTCATGGTGGTGGCATGGATGAAGTTGCTTTACATGCACCAACAAAAGTGAGCGAATTAAGAGAAGGGAAAGTCACGACTTACTATCTTTCACCCAAAGATTTTAATTTAGGTGTGCACCCAATAGAAGCTCTTAAAGGTGGTGATGCTCAAGAAAATCGCCGTACTCTATTAATGTTGTTGCATGGTAAAGCCCCTAAAGCGCATCAAGAAGCAGTTGCTATTAATGTAGCACTCTTGTTAACACTTTTTGGCCACAATGATTTAAAAGCGAATGCAGTAAAAGCTCTCGATGCGATTAGAACTGGTAAAGGATTGGCATTACTCGAAAAAATCACCGGCAATCAATTTAACGAAATTTTACAAGAAGCATAATCTGCGTACTAAATATAAAAAGAATAGTGAGTCTAAAATGAACGAGTCAATCTTAATGAAAATCACTCAACAACGTCGAGTAGACATTGAAGTAATGAAGTTAGAGCAGCCTCTGACAAACTTTGAAATATCGCTACAAAAGAGCGAACGAAGTTTTTATCAAGCAATTGAGGGCAAGCGCGACGAAAGAAAACCTGCCTTTATTTTAGAATGTAAAAAAGCATCACCATCGAAGGGGCTCATAAAGGCTGATTTTAATTTGCCTAAAATCGTCAAAAGTTACGCACCATTTGCAACAGCCATTTCTGTATTAACCGAAAATGCTCATTTTGGTGGGAATTTTAAAGATTTAGTCATAGCAAAAGAGAACACGAGCTGCCCCATTTTATGTAAAGACTTTGTAATAGATGTCTATCAGATTTATCTTGCGCGTTTTTATGGTGCTGATGCGATTTTATTAATGCTTTCGGTATTAAAAGACGATGAATACCGTTATTTTGCAAATATTGCTCATGAGCTAGGAATGGGGGTCTTAACTGAAGTTAATGATGAAGATGAAGTTCGCCGGGCATTACGTTTACAAGCCAAAGTAATTGGAATCAATAATCGTGATCTGCGGGATCTTTCGATTGATTTGACTAAAACAGCAAGATTACGAGCTCTGATGCCGGCCGATCAATTAGTGATTAGTGAATCAGGTATTCGTGATAATAGTACTATCCGCCATCTTTCAGCAATTGTTGATGGGTTCTTGATTGGGAGTCATTTAATGGGAAGTGATAATCTCGATCGTGCGCTTCGTGAGCTATTAATCGGTGGGCATAAAGTTTGTGGTTTGAAAACAATCGCAGATGCACAAGCGGCGAAGAAAGCGGGCGCAACTTATGGTGGTCTAATCTTTATTTTATCAAGTCCTCGTGGTGTTACATACAAGCAAGCAGAACAGATCACTCAATCGGTACAGCTGAATTATATCGGTGTATTTCAAAATGATGATATCGACACCATTGCATTTATTGCAGAAAAAGTGGGGTTATATGCAGTGCAGCTACATGGGCAAGAGCCGCAGGAGTACATAACAAAGTTACGTCATCAATTGCCACACACAGTCAAAATTATTAAAGCATTCAATATTGACGATTCGATGCAATCACTTCCAAGTATGAATTATGACAATGTAGATTACTATCTTTTAGATGGCAAAAAAGGGGGAAGTGGAGAACCCTTCGATTGGCGATTGTTACAAGAAAACGATCTTTCGCGAATCATCCTTGCGGGTGGTTTGAATATTAACAATATTATTGATGCATTAAGGTTGAAACCGTTTGCGTTAGATATTAATTCAGGCGTTGAACGAATACCGGGGGAGAAATGCCCGATTAAGTTAGAAGCGCTTTTTAATGAGATTGAGCAATATTACAACAGACTATAACAGTCGTATATCTTCGGGTAGTCAACCAATAAAACATCTATATATATTAAAGATTAAAATTAAAAGAGAGAGAAAATGAGACAATTAGATCCTTATTTTGGTGAGTTCGGCGGGCAATATGTCCCTGAGTTATTGATCCCGGCATTGGATCAACTCGAAGCTGAATTTATTAAAGCGCAAAATGATCCTGAATTTCAGCATGAATTTATGGATCTCCTAAAAAATTATGCTGGTAGACCGACTGCATTAACATTGTGTCGTAATTTAACTGCTGGGACTAATACAAAACTTTATTTGAAACGGGAAGATCTACTTCATGGTGGTGCGCATAAAACCAACCAAGTTTTAGGTCAAGCATTACTCGCAAAACGCATGGGCAAAACAGAGATTATCGCTGAAACGGGAGCCGGTCAACATGGAGTTGCTACGGCATTAGCATGCGCGCTCCTAAATATGAAATGCCGTATTTATATGGGCGCAAAAGATATGGAGCGCCAATCGCCAAATGTATTTCGTATGCGTTTAATGGGTGCAGAAGTTATTTCGGTTGATAGCGGCACCGGCACATTAAAAGATGCCTGTAATGAGGCGTTACGTGATTGGTCGGGGAGTTATAAAACAACGCATTATCTCTTAGGCACAGCAGCAGGTCCCCATCCATTTCCAACGATTGTGCGTGAATTTCAAAAAATGATTGGAGAAGAGACAAAGGCCGAGATTTTACGTCGAGAAGGACGTTTACCTGATGCTGTTATTGCATGTATTGGTGGGGGGTCAAATGCTATTGGAATGTTTACGGATTTTATTCCAGAAATAGATGTCCGCTTGATAGGCGTTGAGCCAGCAGGCAAAGGAATACACACTGAAAAGCATGGCGCGTCATTGAAATTTGGAACGCCTGGCATCTATTTTGGAATGCGTTCGCATCTAATGCAAAATGAGGAGGGGCAGATTAAAGACTCATACTCTATTTCTGCTGGGCTCGATTTTCCATCAGTCGGCCCACAGCATGTACATCTACATACGATAGGTCGGGCTGAATATGTCTCAGTAACTGATGATGAAGCGTTAGAGGCTTTTCAAAAACTCGCTTCTCAAGAAGGAATATTACCCGCATTAGAGTCATCTCATGCGTTAGCTTATGCGCTTAAAATGATTCAGGAAAATCCTGAAAAGGAGCAACTATTAGTGGTGAATCTATCGGGCCGTGGCGATAAAGATATATTTTCAGTAATTAAGATTTTAGAGGAGAGAGCATAATGGATCGCTATCAACAACAATTTGAGGCATTGGAAGCCAAAAAAGAGGGTGCATTTATTCCTTTTGTGGTGTTAGGTGATCCTAGTTATGAGGAGTCGAAACAAATTATTATAGAGTTAATGGCATCAGGTGCAGATGGATTGGAACTCAGTATTCCATTTTCTGATCCTTTAGCCGACGGACCAGAAATTCAAGCGGCAACATTACGCGCAATTAACAATGGAATGACTTTAGAAAAATCATTTCAATTACTTACAGAGATTCGAGCGATTAATGCTGATATTCCTATCGGCTTATTGATGTACGCTAATCTTATCAATGCTTATGGGTTTGAACGATTCTATCAGCGTTGTCAAAATATTGGCGTAGATTCTGTATTAGTGGCAGATATCCCATTGCGAGAATCTGAATCAGTTGTTGCCATTGCTAATAAATATAATATTGCACCGATTTTTATCTGTCCTCCGGATGCAACCGATGAAACGATTTATGAGATTGCTCGATTAGGAAAAGGCTATACATACTTAGTTTCGCGGGCAGGCGTAACGGGGGTTGATCATTTTGAAGAGGATCAATCACTTACAAACAATATTGCACGATTGAAAAATGCAGGTGCTCCACCGATCATTCAAGGTTTTGGTATTTCAACACCCAGACAGGTGGAGCATTTTATGGAAAGTAACATTAGCGGTATTATAAGTGGATCAGCAGTAACGAAATTGATTCGTGAAAATCTAGGCGATACGACAAAAATGATTGATGTTGTGAAGGATTTTACAAAGTCAATGAAAGCAGCAACGATCTGATCTTTTTTAAAGAATGGTGAGACGGTCGATTTTCAAATGAGAAATAACATAATACCCGAATTTATCGTATAATCAGCCTTAGAAAAATAAAGATACTGAGAAATCATGTTTCAATTTTATTATCAAAAGGTTTTTAGATGCGTAAATTATTCTACATATTCTTCGCCGTGTTAGTGATCGGCTTAATCTATATGATTACAATGCCTTTTATTATGCTCTATGAAGATCATGCTGAAGAAGTTGAGGTCGTTGAGTATTATGTCCCCGATACAGGATTAGAATCTCTCTATCACCGTGAGGTTGAGTTAACCAAAGGGATGCAACAGAAAAAAGAGTAACTTTTAAAAATATCGCTATTATAAATTAATAGTGATATTTTTTTATGTCATAAAATATGAGGAGGATAAAATGTTACATCGAGGGAATACTGTTTTAATTTTAGTGGATGTTCAAGAAAAATTACTTGCCGTGATGAACAAAAAAGAGCAGCTACTGAAAAATCTTGAAATACTGTTACAGGGTGCTATTGCACTTGGTGTACCAATTATCTGGTTAGAACAATATCCACGGGGGCTTGGGAGAACCGTTGAATCTTTACGCGTTTTATTAGAAGAGAGAGGCTTAAAACCAATCGAGAAAATGACATTTAGTGGTTATGCTCATCCTGAATTTCAAGCAGCGATCGAACAATATGATCATGTCCATTTTATGGTTGCAGGGATTGAAACCCATATTTGTGTTTATCAAACTGCGCGTGATCTATTACAAAATGAATATGATGTCGAAATTGTAAGCGATGCAGTCTCGTCTCGAGTAGAAGCCAATACTGAACTTGGCCTGAATAAGTTAATTCAATTAGGCGCTGATTTAACCAGTGTCGAGATGGCACTCTTTGAATTACTTGAGTCTGCAGATAATCGTGATGATTTTAAAGTTATTAGTAAGTTGATTAAATAAGCGCAATCAATTTTCTGTAATTTCTCCATGTATGAGTGAGTGAATATGACACAAGAGCTGATCATTGTTTTAGTACTGCTTTTCGCGGCAATTATTGCTTTTATGATGAACAAACCACGAATGGATGTGGTGGCGGTTTGTGCGTTATTAGCATTACCGTTAACAGGTAGTGTGACGCTTGAGCAAGCCCTTGCTGGTTTTAGTGATAGCAGTGTCATTATTGTGGCTGTGTTTTTCGTGATTGGTGATGGCCTAGTGCGAACGGGTGTAGCTTTTCGAGTGGGAGATTGGTTGGTTAAACAATCGAAGAATAGTGAAACACGATTAATTGTTCTTCTTATGCTAGCGGTAGCACTTTTGGGTTCTGTGATGAGTTCAACAGGAATTGTGGCGATCTTTATTCCGATTGTCCTTAGTGTGGCTGCAAAAATGAAAGCTGATACACGTCGTTTAATGATGCCATTGAGTTTTGCTGGTTTGATTAGTGGCATGTTAACCCTGGTTGCAACCACTCCGAATCTAGTTGTTTCGAGTCAATTACAATTGGCGGGATTTAATCCTTTTCAATTTTTTTCCTTTACGCCGATTGGGTTAGTGGTTCTCTTTGTGGGTATTTTTTATATGCTTTTTGCTCGCCGTTTTTTAGGGAAAAAAGCACCTGAGCAAGAGACTGTCGGTAGTACGCGTATTAATTTTGATGATCTTGTTAATGAATATCAACTCAAAGGGCGTAATTACCGAGCGCAAGTAGGCAAAGGTTCGCCACTGATTGGTAAACGACTTTCAGAGATGCATCTTCGTGAGAAACATGGCGCGAATATTGTTGCTGTTGAACGGCGTTTAAACCGTCTTCGTAATGTTGTACTCGATGCCGTTCCTGACAGGGTTATTCAAGAAAATGACGTCTTGCTCTTTGATTTTTTTTATCCTGAGCAGGTCGGTCTATTTCTACAAAAATTTAATCTCATTTCGCTGCCACTCATGAATAGTTACTTCAATGAACATGCACGAGAAATTGGGATGGTTGAAGTTGCAATTCATCCCGATTCAAAACTGATTGATAAAACTGTATTAGAAAATGCGTTTCGATCTCAATATGGTTTAAACGTCATGGGGATTAAACGTCAGGGAAAAGTGCTTGAAACAGAACTGCTAGATGAAAAACTTAAACGAGGTGATACATTGCTTGTTGTAGGAATGTGGAAAGCTATCCGGCAATTACAAGGCATGAAAAACGATTTCGTTGTATTAACTGTGCCAGCAGAAATTGATGAAGTTGCACCAGCTATGGACAAGGCTCCTTATGCAATTGTTGCGCTTCTGATTACGGTAGGATTAATGATTTCAGGAATTTTCCCAAATGTTCTGATTGCTATTTTTGGTGCCCTGTTAATGGGGGCATTTGGTTGCATTACGATGGATAGTGCCTACAAATCGATCCATTGGCAAAGTATTATTTTGATTGTCGGAATGTTCCCATTTGCGATTGCTCTTCAAAATACCGGCGGTGTCGATTTAGCGGTAAATTTCCTACTTGATATTAGTGGCAATTCAAGTCCCCGTGTATTGCTTGGTATTATGTTTGCCTTTGCCGCAATTATTGGTCTCTTTATCTCCAATACTGCAACAGCAGTATTGCTTGCACCAATAGCTATTCAAACAGCCGCAGTTCTTGGTGTATCGCCATATCCATTTGCGATGGTGATTGCAATTGCAGCTTCCGCAGCTTTCATGACTCCTGTTTCTTCACCGGTGAATACACTTGTTGTTGCACCCGGTAAATATAGTTTTGGAGATTTCGTTAAAATAGGCGTTCCGTTTGTAATTATTGTAATGTTTATTGCGGTATTCTTGATTCCTATTCTATTTCCTTTAGCAATATAACCGTGTTTGCTAAGGTTTTAAAAAAGAGCGCCTATGTTGAAGTGAGTAGTGTGCTCTTTTTTAAATTAGAGAACTTCGCATGATAAGTAGCTATTTGTTATTTATCTAGTTGTTTTAAAAGTGCCTGATATAGCCTATCAACCTCATCGTAATATTGTTTCATATTATGATAATCTTCGATTAATTTCTCTTGGAGTTGATCATGTACATCTTCATTATGACAAGTTGAACGAAGCTCAATGGTATACTCAATTTGTAGAATATAATCTTCCTGAGAGAATAGATGTTCTCTTATATCATTAATTTTTTGATGGCTATTATCCTCTTTAGCAGACTGAAAGATTGCCAGATCAAGTAAAGTGGTGATAGAGAGAGATAGATCGATCGTTTGTTGTAATTCTTCTTGTACTTCTTGTGTTAATAATAGTGCTTCAAGTAACAGTTTAGACGTAATTGGCGTTTGATTATAATTACAGAGCCGAAAGTGTAAGAGTTCACTCATTGGTAGTGCTTTTAATTTTTCGACAATAATTGCGATCGTTTCGGAAGAGGTCTCATCGATTTGCTTATTTTTAATAGCATTTTTGAGTGAATGAATTTCTTTAAATTGATTCACTGTCTTATAAAGATGAATGATGTCACTATTATTCAATGTAGATTGCATACTATCCTCGAATTGCTAATTCCAACCAAAAAACGTTTTAGGGAAGAAATATAGGTTAGTACATATCCTTAATGTTAATGAAGATACATTAAAAATATTACTCTGAAAATATTAGCGCAATCATTCTGGAAGTTGTTAAATAAGTGATCGTTATCTGACAGAGGTCAGATAACGAAAAATATCATTAAGATTTTAAAGCTACTTTAATCTTTCAATTCACGCGGTTTTATGAGGTTAAAATTAATATGACAATAGCCATTTGGATTTTTTTCTAGATATTTTTGATGCATATCTTCTGCTTGCCAGAAAGATTGTAAGCGTTCAACTTCAACGGCAATCGGTGCTGAATAGGATTGCTGTTCTTTTGCAATGAATGATTTAATCGTCGGTAAGTCTTGAGGATCACTATAATAAATACCGGTTCGATATTGTGTACCAACATCACCGCCTTGTTGATTGAGTGAAAGCGGGTCAATCATTCTAAATAGATGTTCTAAAATCATTTCAAGAGGAATAGTATCGGCATCATAGGTGACTTCTACCACTTCTGCATGATCCGTCTCCATAGTACATACTTCTTGGTAAGTTGGATTGTCAGTAATTCCTTGAGCATATCCAACGCGCGTGGAAATAACGCCTTTAAGGCGTTTATAATACTCTTCAACTCCCCAGAAACAGCCACCTGCAACAACAATTTTTTTAATATTTTGTGCGCTCATAAATCTTATTTCCTTATTTCTTAAGTGGTTTTATATAAAATATTCTTCAATTCTATTTTACGTGATCCAATCTTTAAAGGTAGAGATTTCCTATCCATATTTAAAAGGGGTTTATCGTTTATTTATTGACTAATTTTTCCTCTTGTTCAATAGAAATAATACGAAACACGAAAGTATCTCATTCTATAAAAAAGGAATAAAAATATCGATAAATTGTGTACTGACACAAAAAGGAGGGACGAGTTGATGAATAATCACGCTATTGAATCACTTGTAACTTTATGTTTTTTTACATTTTATTCGGCAACATAGAACGGTTACGCTACGAGGGGTTTAGAGCATTTTTGCTGAAAATTGTTGTAGTGAGAAACAAATAAGGATGATGGCTAAGTTTTGCCACTGTAAACAGTGCACTTCTTAAGACATTCAAAGAGTATTGATTTTTCTAAAATACCAAGGAGAGGTTCATCGAATGAGTTCCATTGTTGCAGAAATACCACCTAAAAACATACCCGGCGAAAAAAAAAAGGTACGTTTTTATAAAATCTTATATGTTCAAGTAATTGCCGCTATTGTTATTGGTATTTTATTAGGACACTTTGCACCGGATATCGGCCAAAAAATGCAGCCGCTAGGCGATGCTTTTATAAAACTTGTAAAAATGATTATTGCTCCGGTTATTTTTATTACTGTATCGACAGGTATTGGTGGTATGAATAATATGAAGACAGTTGGCCGAGTCACTGGCAAAGCAATGATCTATTTCTTAACATTTTCAACAATCGCGCTTATTATCGGAATGATTATTGCTAATGTTGTGCAACCTGGTGCAGGGATGAACATTGATCCGGTAGAGCTCTCAAAACATGCAGATCAAGTAGCAGGGTATGTTGAAAAAGCACAAGATAGCTCTTTAACAGGATTTTTAATGGGTATTTTGCCAACAACATTAGTGAGTCCATTGGTTGAAGGGAATATTCTTCAAGTCTTATTTGTGGCGGTACTTTTTGGTATCGCATTATCGAGTATTGGTGAGAAGGGTGTTCCGATTGTGAATTTTTTAAACCAATTTGCCGCGCCGGTATTCAAAATTGTTTCAATGCTTATGAAGTTTGCTCCGATTGGTGCATTTGGAGCTATGGCGTTTACGATTGGTAAATATGGTATTGATACACTGCTTAACTTAGGTTTATTAGTGATTACCTTTTATGTCACATCATTATTATTTGTGTTAGTTGTTTTAGGGTTAGTTGCACGTTATAACAAGTTTTCTATTTTGAAACTCATTCGTTACATTAAAGAAGAATTATTGTTGGTTTTAGGAACAAGTTCTTCTGAAGCAGCGCTTCCAACATTAATGCAAAAGATGGAAAGAGCGGGATGTGATAAGTCTGTTGTGGGATTAGTTGTACCAACAGGATATTCGTTTAATCTTGATGGCACAAATATCTACATGACGATGGCAGCGCTCTTTATTGCTCAAGCTTGTGGCATTGATTTAAGTATTGGTGAGCAGGTTTTGCTACTTTTAGTGGCGATGCTCAGCTCTAAAGGTGCTGCGGGAGTAACCGGTGCCGGCTTTATCACGTTAGCCGCGACATTATCCGTTGTTCCAGCTGTACCAATTGAAGGAATGGCATTGATTCTTGGTATTGATCGCTTTATGTCTGAATGTAGGGCTCTAACAAACTTTGTAGGTAATGCATGTGCAACTGTTGTTGTCGCACGTTGGGATAATGCGCTTGATTATGATAAGTTATATGATGCATTAGATGGTAAGGTATCTGAAGATGAAGCGCTAGAGACAGTTGTGTAATTTTCACCTATCAATGAATACTAAAAAACCTATTCAGAATATGAATAGGTTTTTTTATATTTCAATAATATGTTGCTTCTTGAATCAAACTGTTATTAGTTTTCTATTTTTTTTCAGGATGGAATCGAAGAATAAGATATCCTAAAACCCCCGAAAGGATAGAACCTATAAAAACACCAATCTTGCTTAGATCTTGTAATGTTGGATCGGCGAAGGCCAACATACTGATGAAAAGGCTCATGGTAAAGCCGATTCCACAAAGAAGTGCAATACCATAAACTTGTAACCAACTTGCGCCAGTAGGGCGTTTAAATACACCAAGTTTTTCACCGATAAAGACCATTCCAAATACACCGACCTGTTTACCGAAGAAGAGTCCTAAAGCTACGCCTAATACAATCGGATGCGTTAGCATTGAAAGTTCGATCCCAGCAAAGGAAACACCTGCATTAGCAAGACCAAATAGAGGGATAATTAGAAAGCTGACCCAATTGCTTAGAGAATGTTCCCATGCAATGAGTGGTGTTTCACCTTTTGTATTTTCTTTTACATTATTTAATGGAATCGTCATTGCTAAAACAACACCAGCAAGTGTTGCATGAATTCCTGATTTAAGAACAAAAAACCAAAGAAATAGGCCGATAATAATGTAGAAAATAGGATATGTAACTTTTTTGAAGTTTAAGAAAATTAAAATAATGAGTGATACTAATGCACCTAAAAGATAGACTACGCTCAATTCATTGCTATAGAACAGTGCAATAATTAAGATCGCTGCTAGGTCATCGATAATGGCAAGTGCTGTTAAAAAGATCTTTAATGATAACGGAACTCGGCTGCCAAGGAGTGCGACAATTCCAAGAGCAAATGCGATATCTGTTGCTGTTGGAATGGCCCAGCCATTGATTGCTGGGTCATTATCACTGTTGAAGATAAAGTAGATTATCGCAGGAACTGCGAGACCAGCAAATGCAGCTAATCCTGGAAGAATTCGTTGAGAGTTTGTTGCAAGTTCACCATTGATAAACTCACGTTTTAGCTCAAGACCAACGTAGAGGAAAAAAATCGCCATCAAGGCATCATTGATCCAATGAAGAATACTTAAACCGCCAATATAAGTATTAAGAATACCAAAATAAGCGTCGGATAATCCACTATTAGCGACAATTAAGCCGATAATTGCGGAGAGCATTAAGATAATGCCACCGGCGGTAGGTAAGGAAAAGAAATATTTAATAGTTTTGTACATCTAGGCTCCTACAATTGAGTCAGGTGTGAAAAAAATTAGTGTACTAAAGTTTGCTTCGATCCCCTATAAAAATTTTGTTCAATTGATGCGCAATTGCTTTTAAAAGGGCGATAAAATTGAGTGCTAGAATAGCGGTATATTAGTTTAAAAGCGATTGGTAGATCTTTAATGAAGAAAATAAATAATGAAGGAGATAAATATGATTGTTTATGGAATCAAAAATTGTAGTACGATGAAAAAAGCATTTGATTGGTTAGATAACCATTCTATGACATATACTTTTCAAGATTATCGTATACCAGGCTTAACTATAGATGAGATGACAAAGATCTTAACTTTGATTAGTCTTGATCAACTAGTTAATAAGCGAAGTACTGCTTGGCGAGCATTAACAGAAAATGAAAAACAGGCTGTGATGAATGAAAAAACTGCAATTAGAGTTTTACAAGCTCATCCAACTCTAATTAAACGTCCATTAATTATTACAGATAATCAGGTATCTGTGGGCTTTTCTGAAGAGCAATTCAAGCAGCTTTTTTTAAATAAGTAGAGTATGAAATAAAGATAAGTTATCTTATACCTGATTGTATACAGTTAAGACATATAGAGCTATCTGTATGTCTTTTTTATTAACGCCAGCAGTAAAATAAAAAAGTGCTAAAGGGATTAGCGTTTTTTTGCGAGCCAAATTGTTCGATTGCCGCAATGAGGATCTTCAACCTTATAATTAAGCACACCGAAGCCATTTTCAATTAAATGTTGACGGTATGCAGTCTCAGATAAACTTGCATGATAGAGTGGGTAATGATTAAAGTCACCAATTGCTTCTCCTTCAATATGTCCCGTAGAGAAGAGAAGTGGGGAATCTTTTGTAAGCCACTGAGCAAAACGTTCTATTAAATGATGTTGATCAGCTTGTGGTAGATGAAATAAAGAATCCCATGCAATGATGGCATCAAACTTTTTTTGTGGTTCAAAATAACGCATATCTTCTAAAAACCACTGCTGTTCAGGAAATTGTTTTTTAGCTAACTTTATAAGAGGTCTGGAGATATCAACCCCTGTAATGGAGAATCCTTTACAAATTAAATATTCCGCAATGGGAAAACCATCGCCACAACCAAGGTCTAATATCTCTCCTTCCGGCGCGATAAAATTACTAAAAGAATCAAGCCAGTTTTTTTCAACAAACTCTGTCTGCCGCCGCAGTTTACGCCATAATTTACCATATCGTTTATAAAGGATTGGAACAAGATCAGCTGAGGGATGAGGCATATTATTGTGTACGAACGAGATTTTCAAGGTATTGATTGATGGTATCAGATTCATACATCCAATTAAAGCTCCCATCACTATTTTGAATACGTAAACATGGTACCTGTTTCTTGCCGCCGCCATTTACGAGTTCAGCACCATAGAGGTCATCTTTTGCATCCCGTAATTCAATATTTAAATTTAAACGCTTAATGGTTCTGCGAACTTTGACACAAAATGGACACATATGATATTGAAAAAGCACTAAATTTTTTGTCTTTTCATTGATTTTTTGTTGTGCTTCAGGATTTCTTTTAATAGGTGTTGGTGCAAAGGTATTGTCAAAGAAAATAATTGTTTTCCCGAGAATATTACGAATGAGTTTCATTATCGGATTCCTCTATAAATAATGTGTTAAATGATTATCTTAAGTGTACCAATTTTTGAGTGGAATTATTATGTTATCACCTATTAATTGAGCTAATGATACGAAGAAGTGTTGAGAGTAAAAGAGAAAATTATGTAAGATTATTCAGCGAATATAATCTCTTAACCATTTATCTAACCCATTGGTAAATAGTTGCCGGTCTTTGGCTGTAAGAGGTGCTGGGCCTTTTGTTTGAATGCCACTGCCTCGAAGTGTATCGTTAAAATCGCGCATAGTCAGCTTAGCATCAATGGTGCCAATATCATAAAAATTGCCGCGAGGATTAAGCGCACACCCTTTTTTGAGTAAAACATCTTTCGCAAGGAGGATATCTGCGGTAATGATTAAATCATTTTCTTGTGTCATTTCGACAATTTTATGATCCGCTACATCGAATCCGGACAATACTTGTAATGACTGAATATAAGATGAGCGAGGTAGTTTTAGTGGTTGATTGGCGATAAAAAGAATCTTAAATTTTTCACGAATAGCAGCGCGACAAAGGATCTCTTTCAGTGCGTTAGGAATTGCATCTGCATCAACGATTAATTTTGGCATGAGAATATTAGTGAAATAGAAAGAAAAGGAAGTCCATAATAACAGAGCCCTTTATAAAAAGGGCTCTATTTATTTATATTTATTGTAATAATTAGCGAACGATCATAATATCGCAATGAGAGTGACGAACAGTGCTTTCTGAAACCGAACCTACAAACATTCTTTCAACCATCCCATAACCAGTAGCGCCCATAACAATGAGATCTGCTTGAACTTCAGGAGCAATTTTTTTTGCAATTACCGAGCGAGGAGATCCTTCTTTTGTCATCGTTTCAACATTTGTTAGACCCGCCTCTTTAGCCCGTTTTTCAGCATCCTCTAATATTTTTTTAGCATTATCTTCAGCATATTGCTCAAGAGGTTCGCGGTAAGCAATAGCAAGTGAATAAGATCGTACATCAATTACATGTGCGATAATTAATTTACTATCGTAAAATTTTGTTAATTCAATTGCACGATGAAGTGCCTTTAATGAAGCTTCAGAACCATCGACAGGTACTAAAATTGTATTGTAATGTGAACTCATACCATTCTCCTAAAAAGTAGATTAAACAACCATAAACACTTATTTTTATTATAATCAAAATTGCAATTATTTACATTTATTATTAGCCTATTTTTAAATATTTTCAAATAATAAAAAAGCTCCAAAATATGGAGCTTATATAAATTTTAAAATGCAATTATTGTCCGATTTATTTAGAAATATGTGCAACTAAATCGAGAACCTTATTTGAGTAGCCGATTTCATTATCATACCAAGAAACAACTTTGACAAAAGTATCTGTTAAGGCAATACCTGCTTTGGCATCAAAGATAGAAGTACATACTTCACCAAGAAAATCTGTTGAAACAACAGCATCTTCGGTATAGCCTAAAATACCTTTTAATTCACCTTCTGCCATCTCTTTCATTTTTGCACAAATATCTTCGTATTTTGCAGGTTTTTTAAGATTTACAGTTAGGTCTACAACGGAAACATTTGGTGTTGGAACACGGAATGACATTCCTGTTAATTTTCCATTAAGCTCAGGAATAACTACACCTACTGCTTTTGCAGCACCTGTCGAAGATGGAATAATATTTTGTGATGCGCCACGACCACCACGCCAATCTTTCGCCGATGGACCATCGACAGTTTTTTGCGTCGCTGTTGTCGCATGAACCGTTGTCATAAGACCTGACTCGATTCCCCAAGTATCATTAAGAACTTTCGCAATAGGTGCTAGACAGTTTGTAGTACAAGATGCATTTGAAACAATATCTTCACCGTTGTATGTGTTTTCATTAACGCCGATAACGAACATCGGTGTTTTATCTTTTGAAGGGCCGGTCATAACAACTTTTTTAGCACCAGCTGTGATGTGTTTGCGTGCAGCCTCATCAGTTAAGAAAAGTCCTGTACCTTCAACAACTACATCAACGTTGATCTCGTCCCATTTAAGATTTGCAGGATCTCTCTCTGAAGTGACGCGAATTCTTTTATCATTCACTACAAGATGGCCATCTTGCACTTCAACAGATCCATTGAAACGGCCATGTGTTGAGTCATATTTAAGCATATATGCCATATAGTCAACATCAATTAAATCATTGATACCAACAATTTCAATATCATTACGCTCGCATGCAGCACGGAAAACAAAACGACCAATACGGCCAAAACCATTAATACCTACACGAATTGCCATGTGACATCTCCTTTTGAGTTGGGAAATTACTTTTACAAAAACAAAATAACATATATAGAAATTTAAAAAAGAAATTTATTCTTGATGATTTTTGATAAAATCAAGTAATAATGGTACAGGGCGGGCTGTTGAACCTTTTTCTTTACCAGATGTCCATGCAGTACCGGCAACATCAAGATGCGCCCAAGGATATTCTTCGACAAAGCGTTCTAAGAAACAAGCTGCTGTAATCGACCCCGCGCCACGACCAGCGCTAATATTCCCCATATCTGCAAAGTTTGAATCTAACATGGGTTGGAAAATTTCACTCCAGATAGGGAATTGCCATACATGATCCCGTGTTGTATCAGCTGATGATTTTATTTTAGTAGTTAATTCATCATTGTTACTAAATAGACCTGAAACTTCATGACCTAAAGCAACAATGATTGCTCCCGTCAATGTGGCAATATCGATGATTGCTTTAGGTTTAAAACGTGTTGCATAAGTGAGTGCATCACAAAGAATTAAACGCCCTTCAGCATCAGTATTTAGTACTTCAATAGTTTGACCAGACATTGATGTGATAACATCGCCCGGTTTAACGGCATCGCCAGATGGCATGTTTTCTGTTGCAGGAATTAAACCAATAACATTTGTTTTTAAGTTGAGTTCAGCAAGCGCGCGGAATGTACCAATCACCGATGCAGCACCGCCCATATCGTATTTCATTTCGTCCATTGCAGCGCCAGGTTTTAATGAGATACCACCTGTATCAAAGGTAACGCCTTTACCTACAAGTGCAATTGGCGCAGTTTCAGCCATATCATCATGGATGTATTCGAGAATAATAAAGCGTGGTTTCTCTTCAGAGCCTTGCGCAACTGCTAAGAATGCTCCCATGCCAAGCTCTTTAATTTCAGATTTTTTAAGCACAGTGACCTTAATGCTTGGGAATTCATCTGCAAGATCCATTGCAGCTTCTGCTAAATCTTTCGGAGTCATCATATTTGCAGGCATGTTTGCAAGATCTTTTGTAAGTGTCATACCGTTGACGAGTGCTTGACCATACTCAACAGCAGTTTTCACATTATGGTCTGCATTTTCATCAACGATGAAAATATCTGTAAGATCTAAGGCTTTAACAGCTTCTTTTTTAGGTGCATTAAATTGATACAGCACATCATTCACTGCCTGGATCAGTTGAGGAATTGAACGATCTTTGTTTTTGCAATTTTCAAGTAGCGCAAAAGAGAGAGATTTGATTGGCATTGATTTTGCACAACGCGTAACCGCTTGAGTAGCTTTACGTAAAACATCGACGTTATATTTTTTGCTATTTCCAAGTCCGACAACGATCAGACGTTTTGCGGTAATACCATGAATACTCATTAGTGGAAGAACTTCCCCGATTTTACCACTAATATCACCGCTCTCAACTAAAGCAGAAAGTTGACCGTTAAGTGTCTCATCAATTTTTTTAGCGGTATCAGTAAGAGCTCCCTCAAAAGCGCCAACAACAAGACAATCGCTTTCGTGTTTAAGAACACTTTCTTTCGCCAAGTGGTAAGCGTTACGATTTAAGTTCATATATAACTCCTAATTAATGGTAATTAAATGGTTGACCCCAAGGATCCAATGTAATTTACAAATAATTTAATATCTATTGTTCGAGTACTAAACGGCCACGGAGAGAATTTGGTTGCGCCTCTGTAATGAGTACATTACAGAATTGACCGATTAGTTCTGCTGGTGCTTCAAAGTTTACTACGCGATTATTCTCCGTCCTGCCAGCAAGCTCTTTAGGATTATTGCGTGAAGGGCGGTCGACTAAAATTTTCTGAATTGTCCCCACCATTTTTTGTGATATTGCATTTGCTTGTTCTGTCAGCTTTGTTTGTAATCGAGCTAAACGCTCTTTTTTCTCCTCTATTGTGACGTCGTCAGGAAGATTTGCAGCAGGCGTACCAGGGCGAGCTGAATAGATAAAACTGAACGAAAAATCATAATGAATATCTTCTACAAGTTTCATTGTAGCCTCAAAATCTGCGGCTGTTTCTCCTGGGAATCCAACAATTAGGTCTGTCGAAATAGAGATATTGGGGCGAATTTCCCGTAATTTTTTAATTTTTGCTTTGTACTCTAGGACAGTATGATTACGTTTCATCATCATTAAAATATGATCAGACCCCGATTGTACAGGCAGATGGAGATGAGATACTAGCTCTGGTACACGTGCATAGACATCAATAAGACGATCAGAGAACGCTATTGGATGTGATGTTGTAAAACGAATACGGTCGATACCTTCAATTTGTGCTACATATTCTATTAACAGTGCCAAATCCCCAATTTTTCCATCGGGCATCTCTCCTTGGTAATCATTCACATTTTGCCCAAGAAGTGTCACTTCTCTTACACCTTGACCTGCAAGTTCTGCAATCTCGGCGATTACATCAATAAAAGGTCGTGATATTTCCTCTCCACGAGTGTAGGGCACAATACAGAATGAGCAATATTTATTGCATCCCTCCATGATCGAGACAAATGCCGTAACGCCTTCCGCTCGTGGTTTTGGAAGATGATCAAATTTTTCGATCTCTGGGAATGAAACATCGACTTGAGTTCCATTTCCTTGCCATACATCGTGAAGCATTTTAGGTAAACGGTGCAGTGTTTGTGGTCCAAAGATAATATCTACAAAGGGTGCACGTTTTTTAATTGCTTCACCTTCTTGGGAAGCAACACAGCCGCCAACTGCAATTACAATATGTGGATTTTCTTCTTTAAGTTTGCGCCAACGACCAAGTTCTGAGAAGACTTTTTCTTGTGCTTTTTCACGAATAGAACAAGTATTAAGAATGAAGACATCAGCGTTATCGATCTCTTTAGTTTGTTCAAGGTTACAAAATGCTTTTAGGGAATCCGCCATTTTTTTGGAGTCATACTCGTTCATCTGGCAGCCTTGAGTTTGGATATAGAAATTTTTATATTGCGCTGTGGACATAATTATTAAGTAAATCTCGTAGTTGGATGTCAATATTTGAATAGAGTATTTTACCCTATTTTAGGGATAACTTCAGGTTACTTTATTTATGTGTAAAAAATTAGCAGTACCGTTTTAACGATACTGCTAAAAGATATTTATTTTGAAGAATATTGAAATAACATTAGGAATTATCAATCCAGATAAAACTTGCAAGTCGGCCTGAAAGTAGACCGTCTCGGCGATAAGAATAAAATCGATCAGGTTCACTGTAAGTACAAAACTCGCCACCGTATATTTGCGTCTCAGGGATTCCAAGATTCAGAAGTCTTAATCGTGCTAACTGATAGATGTCAGCATAATATTTTCCCTCGTTTTTAGAGGGGGGGAAGAGTTCTTGCACTAATTTCTTTTTTATCGAGATATTTTTTAACTGGGAATTACAAAATTGAAATGCCGTCATCACCTCAGCCCCAACTTCAAATGCTTTTGGGGAAATCGCCGGACCAAGCCAAACAAAAAGCTCTCCAGGTTTTCTTGTTAAAGATGCAACACTGTTTTCAATTATTCCTGTTAGGAGGGAACGCCAACCAGCATGTATACCACAAACAATTGTCTCTTTAGCATCAGCAATCAGTATTGGTAAGCAATCAGCGGTTAAAATTATAGAAGGCTGATTGACTAATTCAGTGTAAGAAGCATCCGCACCAGTATGATTCCATTTCTCTGCGATTGGTACACAAATATTAGAATGAATCTGGGTTAAATAGAAGTTATTAGCGGGAACATTCATGGCTTGATAGAGTAATGCTCGATTCGCTATCACGTTGCGAGGCTCATCTTGTGTGCTTAAGCCTAAGTTTAATCCAGCAAATGCCCCTTCACTCACACCGCCTTTACGAGTCGTCGTAAAGGCCTTAATTTTCGAGGAAAGTGGCCAATTGGGAGCAATTACTTCAATTCCACTTGTCGTTTCCTTAATTATTTTGCTCATATTCAATACTCTCTTGGCGAATTGCTTCGATGAGTTGTGTCATATCACTAGGATAAGGTTGTTCGAAATAGAGGTCTTCGCTAGTGCGCGGATGTTTAAATCCAATTGCAAATGCATGGAGCGCTTGGCGTTTAAATCCTCTTAAAACATTTTCAGCATGCGGACCAAACTTTTTAGGCAATTTTAAACGAGCTCCGTAGTCATTGTCACCTACTATCGGATAATTAATATGTTGCATATGCACGCGGATTTGATGTGTTCGTCCAGTTTCAATTTTTGCTTCTACAAGAGTATGCGCCCGAAAACGTTCTTTTACACGGATGTGGGTAATCGCCTCTTTACCATCAACATTTCCATCCTCATCAGGCTCAGGAACCCACATATGTTTACGTCGATAGGGGTTTCGGCCAATCGGTTCATCAATAGTGCGGCCCGAAATAAGTTCACCAATGACTAGTGCATGATAAGTTTTTTCCGGTGTACGCTCCTTAAATTGCTCGATAAGAGCGGTTTCTGCCTCTAAATTTTTAGCAATAATAAGTAAGCCTGATGTCTCTTTATCTAATCGATGTACAATGCCTGCACGAGTTAAATTAGCGAGTTCAGGACAATGATGTAATAGCGCATTTGCTAAAGTTCCTTGGTTATTGCCGGCGCCAGGATGGACAACCATGCCAGCGGGCTTGTTGAGGACAATCAAGTCTTCATCTTCATAGATGATATCAAGAGCTATCTTTTCTGGCATCATTGTAGGAACATCTTCATGAACTTCAATGGTGACTGTTATCTTATCGCCGGTAGAAATAGGGTCTTTAGGGCGGGGAATTTCATCATTTAGTAACACTTTATGATTTTTAATTAATTTTTGTGCTTGATTACGGGAGAGGTTTTCTTGTAAAACAGGTAGAGCAACATCAAGACGTTGATTATCTAAGTGATCTGGAACAAGAATGGTAAAAGTTTCTGACTGTTTCATATTTTATCTGTATAATCTCGGAGAATTAATTCAATTTGTTAGGTCTATAGTAATAAAATGAAAGCTAAAACACTAAAATTTTTTGTAGTGCTGATTTCTGCGGGGATCTTAACTGCTTGTAGTTCATCTTCGGCAAAGAAAGATGATAAGTACTATGCAATGACAGGACAGGAATTGCTAGAGGAAGGGAACAAGAACCTAGAAGGTTCAAGTTATGAAATTGCCGTTCAACATTATGAGGCAATAGAGGCTCGTTTTCCACATACTGTTCTGGCACAACAAGCAAAGCTAAATAAAATTTACGCGAACTATAATGATCGTCAATTTGATCAAGCATTACAGGGTATTGATGAGTTTATAAAACTTTATCCAAACCACGAGAGCATTGACTATCTTTTTTATCTTCAGGGTTTAATCAACTTTGATAGAGCAAAGTCAATTCTGGATAAATTAATGCCACCAGATCGCTCAAAAATTGATCAACGACAAATGCGCGATTCACTTGCATCATTTATGACTGTGGTTGATCGATATCCTGATGGTGAATATGCAGAGGATGCCGCAAAACGTATTATCTATCTTCGTAATTTGCTTGCTCAAGCAGAAATACATAAAGCGAATTTCTATTATGATCGTCATGCATATGTTGGAGCGATTAATCGTGCGCAATATGTGTTAGATAATTATGATGCAACAACTTCAGTTTCAAATGCGCTCTATATACAAGCAAAAGCCTATGAAGCACTAGGCTTACCTGATTTAGCGAAAAAGAGCATCGATGTTTTGCGTTTCAATTTTCCATATGATGCGCGTTTACCTGAGTTTGGCTATAAAAATACACCAAATGTAGAGTCGGATAAAATTTAGTAGTTGTAGAATTTAATAATTGATTGTTGTTAATTAAATAGTATATAAAGGCAAAAAATGATCATTCTTACCCTCTATCGCATTTTATGGTGGGTATTATTACCGGTGATTGTTTTACTGCGATTTTTTAAAGATTGGCGCTCACCGCTCGGTGTTCGCCATTTTTCATCGCGTTTTGGTTTACAAAATATTCCATCATCAGATCTATTGATTCATGCTGTTTCATTAGGCGAGGTGCGCGCAGTTACGCCGCTTGTTAAAAAACTTTTAAGTGATTATCCAACACTTCGAATTCTTTTTACGGCTACAACCTTAACGGGCAGTGAGCAAATTCAACGCTCTTTTGCCAAAGAGTTACAGGAAGATCAATTAACACATACCTATCTTCCTCTTGATTTCCATTTATCAATTCGTTCGTTTTTAAAACGACTTAAACCAAAATCGATATTAATCATGGAGACTGAAATTTGGCCAAATCTCTTTAAAGAGGCTGAAAAACAGAAAATCCCCATAGCAATTATCAGTGCTTGTTTATCGGATCGTTCTTATCGACGGTTTCGGAAAATACCTAAAACTGCACGATACTTACTACAAAATGTGGATGTTTTAGCGCAGACCAACGAGGATGTTCTACGTTTTGAGATGTTAGGGGTCAAATCCGCAATTCGAATGGGGAATATCAAATATGATATGACTATTGCACCGGAGGTGCTTGAGGCCTCTAATTTGCTTTTTGAAACCTATGGGCGTGATGAACAAAGATGGCTCTGTGCAAGCACTCATGATGAAGAGGAAGAGATTGTCATGGACGCGTACATTGAGTTAAAAAAGAGAGTACCTAACTTGCAGCTTTTAATAGCACCTAGGCACCCAGAACGCTTCCATACCGTTCAATCACTATTAACAGAATATGCTGACGCACATGACTTTAAAGTTGATGTGCGAAGTAGCAAAAGCTTAGAAATGTTGGATAAAAATGCCGATATATGGTTGCTTGATTCTCTTGGTGAACTTCTAATTTTTTATTCATTTTCAGATATTGTTACAGTCGGTGGTAGTTTTGTTCCAATTGGTGGTCATAATGTTTTGGAGCCCGCTTATTTTGGTAAGCCAATTATTGTGGGGCCTCATATGGAAGAGAATGAAGAGACATTACAACTGTTTTTGGATAGTAGAGCGATTGTGCAAACTGATGCTGAAAATCTTGCACAGTCGGTATTTCAATTCTATAACGATCGTAAAATGGCCGTTGAATTTGGGAGCTCTGCTAAGAGAACAATGCTCAATAATCAAGGAGCCCTCTCTATTGTGATGGATTATATTCGAATGACAATCGCTGTATAAGTCTCTCCAATCGCGTGCGATATTATCCCCTATTTGTTCTATGAAGATTTCTCTTATATACTGCTAAAGAATGTCAAAATGGAAGCTCTGATGTACCTCTCAAAACGATAAAAATACCTAAAATGAGAGAATTATCGATTTATCTAAAGCCATAATCTGAAATGTAATAATGGCTCAAGGCACCATTTAGTCAGAGCCTCTCTAAAGAACTCATTAACTATTTTTTAATCAAGTAAGGAAGGATATTACTCATGTCAAAAGCGACAATTTTTTATACGAAGACAGATGAAGCACCATTATTGGCAACATATTCCTTTTTACCAATTGTGAAGGCCTTTACTAAACCTGCAAAAATTGCTATTGAAGTTAAAGATATTTCATTAAGTGGACGTATTTTGGCGTTATTTTCTGACATATTGCCGGAGAATCAACGTACAGAAGATGCATTAGCAGAACTTGGTAAAGCTACTCAAGATCCAGCTACGAATATTATTAAACTCCCCAATATTTCTGCATCTATTCCGCAGTTGAAAAAGGCAATTACTGAGTTACAAGCCCAAGGATTTGCAATTCCTGCGTACCCGGAGGTTCCTCAAACAGATGAAGAAAAAGCAATCCAAAAACGTTATTCAAAGGTATTAGGTTCTGCGGTGAACCCTGTTCTTCGGGAAGGGAATTCAGATCGAAGAGCACCTGCTGCCATTAAAGAGTTTGCACGTAATAATCCGCATAAGATGGGAGAATGGCGCTCTACGTCTAAAACAGGTGTTGCCTCAATGGATGAGGGGGATTTTTACGGAACAGAGCAATCAGTCACAATACCAGAAGCAACCGAATATAAGATCACATTTATAGCAGAAGATGGAAGTGAAATATTACTCAAAGATTTTGCACCTTTACAGAAAGGGGAAATTATCGATTCCTCAGTCATGAGTTTAAAAAAATTAAAGGCATTTGTTGCAGAAACGATTAAAGAAGCAAAAGCGGATAATGTTTTACTCTCGGCTCATCTTAAAGCAACAATGATGAAAGTCTCTGATCCTATCATATTCGGTGCGATTGTGGAGGTCTATTTCGCAGAGTTATTTGAAAAATATGGTGATCTTTTTCATGAATTAGGGGTGGATACTCGCAATGGTTTAGGCGACATCTACGTTAAAGTAAAAGGCCATGCAAAAGAGCTTGAAGTACTTAGCATGATTGATGCGATTATTGCGAAAGGGCCACGTCTCGCAATGGTTGATTCTGATAAGGGTATTACGAATCTCCATGTTCCATCAGATGTCATTGTGGACGCCTCTATGCCGGCAATGATTCGAGCTGGCGGGAAAATGTGGAATAAGGATAATCAACAAGAAGATACTTTGGCATTGATTCCTGATCGCTGTTATTCGGGAGTATTTTCAGCAACGATTGAAGATTGTATTGAAAATGGTGCTCTCGACCCTCGTACAATGGGTAGTGTTCCTAATGTTGGTCTGATGGCACAAAAAGCAGAAGAATATGGCTCACATGATAAAACGTTTCAAGCGAAAGCTGATGGGATTATCAATGTTGTGACTACAAATGGTGATATTTTAATGTCTCAATCTGTTGAGCAAGGTGATATTTTCAGAATGTGCCAAGCCAAAGATGCGCCGATTCAAGATTGGGTAAAATTAGCGGTGACTCGTGCAAGATTATCGAATACTCCGGCGGTATTTTGGTTAGATGATAATCGAGCACATGATCGCGAGATGATCAAAAAAGTGGAGAAGTATCTTCAGGATCACGATACTAAAGGACTTAATATCAAAATTATGAATCCTATTGAGGCGACAAAATATAGTCTAGCGCGTATTCGTGAAGGGAAAGATACGATTTCTGTGACAGGAAATGTTTTGCGTGATTATTTAACGGATCTTTTTCCGATTTTAGAACTTGGGACCTCTGCCAAAATGCTTTCAATTGTTCCGTTAATGCAAGGTGGTGGTCTATTTGAGACAGGTGCGGGTGGTTCAGCGCCAAAACATGTTGAGCAATTTTTGACAGAAGGCTACTTACGCTGGGATTCACTCGGAGAATTTTTGGCTCTAGCAGAATCCTTGAAACATTTAGCACGTACACAAAATAATAATAAGGCAATGGTTTTAGGGGAAGCTTTAGATTGTGCAAATAGCCAATTCCTAAAAGAAGATCGATCACCTGCACGTAAACTTGGTCAGCTTGATAATCGTGGCTCTCATTTTTATTTAGCACTGTATTGGGCAAAAGCATTATCAGAGCAAACCGAGGATGCTGAGTTGAAAGCAATTTTTACTAAGGTTTATCAACAACTTTTTGACCATGAAACGCGTATTAACCAAGAGCTCATAGATGCTCAGGGTAAAGCACAAGAGATTGGGGGATATTACCACTTAGATGATGCTAAAGCTGAAAAAGCTATGCGTCCAAGTGTGATCTTTAATGAGATTTTAGCAACGCTTTAGTTTTATATTGCTTCATACTGGTTTTATAGCAAATAATTCTAAAAAATCCCGATTTTTCGGGATTTTTATGAAAATAAATACTTTTAAATGCATAATAAAGAATCGTAAAATCCTCATATTCCAATAGTAACTACGATATAATTAGTGAACTTGAAAAAAGGAGTATTGTAATGAGCGATAATCTAGATGATTTAACATTTGACCTTGATAATTTATATGAAGGTGTTGCTGGGAACTCTGCAAACCCAATTGATACTTCAGAACCAGAAGAGGTTGAAGATACAGGATGTGCAGGTGGCGCATGCACGCTTTAGAATCTTAAAAGATATATCATAAGCCGTTTAAAGGGTATGTGAAGTTAATAAAAAAGGTTTCCACGTTCATCGTAGAAACCTTTTTTATAAATATTAATTTTCGGCTCGTAATTCAAAGAGCAAAAATTCAGCATTTTCTGAAGCATGAAAATCAAGAGTCTTTTCATCGATAATTTTTACACCATCACCAGCAGAGAGAATATTCCCATTGAGCGTTATTTTCCCTGTGGCTAAATGGAGATAATAGGTTCGATTTTCCATGGTGTTAAACGTAATTGAATGATTCTGTTCAAGCTTTGATGCGTAGATATTAAGGTTTTGATGAATTTTCAATGAACCTTCTCTCCCATCTTCAGAAATAATTAAACGTAATTGATTTTGTAACGTTTTAGGTGAGAAATGAGTCTGCTGATAGCTTGGCGTTAAGTCTTTTTGATTGGGTAAAATCCAAATTTGTAAAAGATGAACGGGGGTAGTCAGTGAGCTATTGACCTCACTATGAACAACACCTGTTCCTGCACTCATAAGCTGTATATCACCGGGTCTTATCGTGGAACCATTTCCCATGGAATCTTGATGTGTTAATTCACCTTCAAGAATATAGGTAAAAATTTCCATATCATTGTGTGGATGTGCGCCAAAACCTCTGTTGGGTGAAATCCGATCATCATTGATAACTCGTAAATCCGAAAATCCCATATGTGCAGGATCATAGTAATTTGCAAACGAAAAAGTGTGAAAAGTTTCTAGCCAACGATGTTTGGCATAGCCTCGCTCGTTTGCCGCTCTAAGGATAAACATAGATTGCTCCTATTAGTTAAATTAATTAAATATTTGAAGTTATCGAATAAATCTATTATAAGTTGTCTTTTTCATGATTAAAAATGAATATAATTCAATGTTATCATCTAAATTTTCGAACATAAAAATATAGCTATCGTAAAGACAAAAAATAATGAAACTAACATTAGAAGCGATTCAAACAATTGATATGATTGCCAATACTGGTTCATTTGCAAAGGCTGCTGAGTTGTTACATAAAGCGCCATCAACAATTTCTTATAGTGTTGGAAAGATAGAAGAACAGTTAAATATTCGGTTTTTTGACAGAAATGGTCCTCATGTTTCATTAACAGCAATAGGGAAAATTTTGTTAGAAGAGGGGCGAGTACTGCTCTCAGCAGCAAATGAACTTGAAAGCCGCCTTCAGAAAATGGCTCAAGGTATCGAAGAATCTATCACTCTAACGTTTGATTCAGTTTTTCCAATTGAATCAATAACGCCATTAATAGAAGAATTTAAAAACTCTTCCTGTGATACTCATCTCAATATTAATCGGGAAGTGATGATGGGTACTTGGGAATCATTACTGCAATTTAAGTCGGATTTAATTATCGCCGCTGGGGAAGGACCCTCTGGTGGTGGTTATCGCACTTATCCAATTGGAATGATAGACTTTGTTTTTTGCATTGCCCCTTTTCATCCATTAGCGTCGATGAATCGTGTTTTAACCAAAAATGATCTACTTGCATATCCGGCGATTGTTTTAGCCGATAGTGCCCGATATATGCCTTTGAGAACTGCAGGTTTATATAAAGAACAACGTCGTATTGTTGTTTCAACTTTTGAAGACAAAATCGTTCTTCAACTATGTGGTGTCGGACATGGTTTTATTCCACGTACCATTGCGCAGCGTTATATTGAAAGCGGTCAATTAGTTCAAAAAGAAGTGATGGAAGAACATCGAACAGAAATGCTTTATTTGGCATGGCGTACCAAAGATGAAGGATTGGCGCTTAATTGGTGGAAAGAGCATCTCATAGCACATTTGAAATCTTAAAGCGGCAATAGTTCTTGGTTAAGGACATTATTAAAGGCATCCTTATCGATATCAATATTTGCAATACTTAATCCTAAAAGGCGAATGCCTTTTTTGGGACGTAAATCTATTTTTTTCAAAAGTAATAATACTACTTGCCATAATTCCTCAAGGTCGTTTCCAAGCGGGAAATGGGTCGTTTGGCTACGGGATATTTGTGTAAAATCGTTATAGCGGATTTTCAGAGTACAATTTCGTCCTTGAAACTGTGCTCGTTCCGCGCGATGAATCAATTCTTGTGCCACAATTTCCAGTTCTTCAATCACTTCTTCTTTAATGAGTAGATCATGAAAAAATGTCTCCTCAACGCCGACAGATTTACGAGGTTGATTCGGCAGTACTGGACGGTTATCGATGCCTCTTGCGTAGTTATAATAACTTATTCCGGCTTTACCGAAGTGTTGGGTTAATATTTTCTGTTCAACATTTCGAAGATCAAGCCCATTTTTAATCCCCATTTGATGCATTTTTTGTGCTGTAACTTTTCCTACACCGAAGAAATTCTCAACAGGCAGTGTATCGAGAAAGGGCAAGGCATCCATTTCAGAGATGTGGAAATGTCCATTAGGTTTATTCTGTTCAGAAGCAATTTTTGCGAGAAATTTATTGTAGGAAATTCCAGCAGAAGCAGTCAGCCCGAGCTCATCAAAAATTTGTGTTTTAATTTTTAATGCGATCTCAACAGGATCATCAATTCCCGCATGATTTTGCGTGATATCCAGGAACGCTTCATCTAATGCTAAAGGCTCTACAAGGTCAGTATATTGAAGGAATATCTTACGAATGTGTTGGGAAATTTCGCGGTAACGAGGAAATCGCGGTGTTGCAAAAATAAGTTCAGGACAGCGTTCTTGAGCTTTGCGCGCCGGCATTGCAGAATGAATACCATATTTACGAGCTTCATAGCTAGCAGCAGCAATGACACCGCGTCCGTCCATTGAGCCGACAACAAGTGGTTTATTGCGATATTCACGATGGTCATGTTGCTCAATGGAAGCATAGAAAGCATCCATATCGACATGTACAATTTTACGGGCGGTAATAATATTATCGTGCATAAGCTTATTTATAAACTGAAAGCCCTAAATGGTGAAATTGCTTTAGTAGAACTAAATCTTCCCATTCATCGCTTGTTCGAGAAGTGATACGATTTCGTTATATCCTTTCTCTTTAGCAAGTTCTATTGGCAATTTACCATACTTATCGGTCATTGTGGGATTTGCTCCATGTTGAAGCAGTAGGGATATAATTTCTTGTTGTTTTTTCCCGCCATCATTGAGAATAATGGCTTCAATGAGCGGCGTCCATCCTACAAAATTAGTATGATTGAGGTTAATATCAGTGGTTAAAAGTTCTTTAACAACTTCAAGATGGCCTTTTTCTGCAGCTGGAGTGATACCAACGCCTCCAAAGCGCGTTAATCGTTCAAGATCTGCACCAGCATTTAGCATTATCTGCACTAACTTTAGATCATTATTTAAACAACCCCATAGAAATGGATTAAGACAGGTTTCATCTTGAGCATTGATATCGGCTCCTTTCTTGATTAAAAACTCGATTACACTATATTGTTGAAACATCGCAGCGAGAAGAATAGCTGTCTGTTTTTGACGATTGGTATGATTGATGTCAAATCCTTTTGCAAGTAGCGTTTCTAAAGTTTTGATATCGCCCTTACAGGCGGCAGTATGAAAGTCTAATTTTTGATTAGGCATCATTAGTTCCTTTATAAAATGAAGTGGTTGTTATAGGAGAAATAGCGTTTTCTAAATGGAAAACGCTACTTTTGAAATGTACCTTAAGACGTTTGTAATAATTACTGAACGAATAGAGTGTTATTTCTTTTTCCGTCTCTTGTGAGATTTTTTCTCAGAACCTTTTTCACTGCGATTGATACGCGAGCCTTTTTTAGGACGATGTTTTTTCTCGCGTTCTTTAGAAGATTTCTTTGAATGTTTGGGGACTGAGTATTTTGATTTACTATTTTCACTACCTTCGATTACTGGTGAGATTAAGTCAAAATCAATATGTTTCGTTTCAGGATTCGAATCTGCAACTTTGATCCGAACGATATCACTAAGACGATATTGCTGCCCAGTTCTTTCACCAATGAGACGATGCTTAGTTTCATCATACAGGAAATAATCTCCTTGAAGTTTAGAGATATGGACTAAACCTTCGATATAGATATTATCGAGCTCTACAAACATGCCAAAACTTGTGATGCTAGTAATTTTTCCCTCAAATTCATCACCAATAAAACGAGCGAGATATTTTGCTTTTAACCAGTCCATCACATCTCGAGTTGCATCATCGGCTCGGCGTTCTGCCATTGATGTATGCTCCCCCATTTCAATCATCTGTTTTTCATTATAGAACTGTTGTTTATCTTCTTTTCGAAGCAATATTTTGATGGCTCGATGAAGTAGCAGGTCTGGATAACGACGAATTGGTGAAGTGAAATGTGCATAATGGCTCAAAGCTAAACCAAAATGGCCATCATTTTCAGGTTGATAGATTGCTTGACTCAATGAGCGGAGCATCACTGTTTGAATCATGTTAAATGCTGGCAACTCTTTTGCGGCATTTAAAGTATTGGCATAATCCATTGGTGTTGGCTCAAGCCCTCCAGCAAGACCAAGACCAAATTCTTTAAGAAATTCTCTTAATGTATTAAGTTTTTTCTCATCAGGTTTTGGATGGACGCGGTAGAGAGTATGAAGTCCACTCTCTTCTACAAATTTTGCTGCTGCAATATTGGCAGTAATCATGCATTCTTCGATAATTTTGTGAGAATTAAATCGTGCATCGGGAACAATTTTGGAAATTTCTCCATCATTATCGTATAAAACAAGTGTTTCAACGGTATCAAAATCGATAGTGCCTCGTTCATTTCTAGCTTTACGAAGAATTTTGTAGAGTTCATATAGGTGATCAAGATGAGGCGTTAGTGATTTATAACTCGTCCTTAATGCTTCATCACCATCGATGATTTGCTGAACAAGTTCATAAGTCAGGCGTGCGTGAGAACGCATTACTCCTTCATAAAATGCATACTCAATGAGGTCGCCTTGCGAATCGATAATTAATTCAGCCACCATTGTCAAACGATCAACATCAGGATTGAGTGAACAGATACCATTTGAAAGTTTATGGTGTAACATCGGTACAACATAGTTTGGGAAATAGACAGAGGTTGAACGAAGATATGCGTCTTGATCAATTGCGGAATCTCGATGGACATAATGCGCAACATCAGCGATCGCAACATAGAGTTTATAACGCCCATTAGTTAAAGGCTCACAATAGACCGCATCATCAAAGTCGCGCGCGGTAATTCCATCAATGGTGACTAATGGTAGATTGCGATAATCTTTTCGTGTTGCTGCTTCTTTATCTGATACAGAGTCAGCAATATTATTGATCTCACTCTCTGTCTGTTTCGAGAATTGATGGGGAATATTATGCTCTAAAATTGCCTGCATAATTTCGATATCAACGGTCATCTCATTCCCAAATACTTCTAAAACTTCTGCCATAGATGGTTTTGTTTCTGAAGGATATTGTGTGATTTTAATGCGAACAATATCAAGATTCTTAGCTTTTAAGGTTTTATCTTCCGAGATGAAAAACTCTTGAGCAATTTTTCTATTTTCAGGAATAACAATATTTTTCCCATCTTCACGATAAAAACGGCCAATAATCTCTTCAAGAGCATGTTCCACAATGTTCGTGATGGTACCGATTCGACGACCTCGATTATCGATTCCAGAAATTACTGCTTCGGCAGTATCTCCGTGAAGCACTTTTTTCATTTCCTGGGGCGATAGGTAGAGAGAAGGTTCACCTTTAATATCAAGATAGCCATAACCTTCAGCATGTCCTGAAACAATACCGGTAAATATTTGCTCTTGATTGATTATATGAATTTTATCATTTTGATCAAGATAGAGTGCACCTTGACGAATCATTGCATTAAGACGATTTTCTAATGCATCAAGCTCCCAATTTTTACGGAGTTTAAAAATTTTTGCCATCCCTTCAAAATCAAGATTAGAATGGCTTTGTATTAATTCTAAAATAAATGCTCGGCTCGGTATAGCCCGTCCGTATTGTTCTTTTTGTTCTTGGTATTCTGCGTCATTTTCAAAATATTTGGCAAAATATTCAAGATTTTTGGTTACATCATTCACTAATTATTTGTTCCTTTATGGATTGATATAGATATTGGTATATCTAATTGAGGCTAAAACCACCCATCAGATGAGTTTAGTCATTGAAAATAGAGTTCTATCTACTTTATCATTAATTTGATTCTACTGGTTCATCAATTTATTGAATGGATTTGAAAATCTCTTATAAATCGTTTTAGTTTTATATCGACAAAGTTAGAGTTATAGGAGTATCTTCGCAAGGAGTAGCTCGAAAAGTAGTAATAAAATGACAAAAATCACCCAAAAAGTCGTTTTTATAATACTTTATGGGTGATTTTACCTTGATGGAGTAAACTTATTCAACAGTCAGAGATTTTGCTAGATTGCGAGGTTTATCGATATCTTCTCCACGCACTAATGCGGCATAATAGGCAATTAACTGCACAGGAATAGTTAATAAAATAGGGCTTAGTGCATCACATACCTCAGGTACATGCATAATATGCGCACCTTTCAAATCATCTAATGCAACTTTACTATCCGTTATAATAAAGAGTTGACCTTTACGAGCAAGAACTTCATGTAAATTTGCACGTACCTTTTCAAAAAGTTCATCGTCAGGAAGTAGGGCGATGATTGGCATTTGATCATCGACCAATGCTAAAGGTCCATGTTTTAATTCACCGGCAGGATAGGACTCTGCATGAATATAACTGATTTCCTTTAGTTTTAGAGCACCTTCGGCTGCAATAGGGAAATGGATTCCACGCCCAAGATAGAGGGCGCTGTGAGCATTGGTGAAAAGATTTCCCCATTGACTTGCATCTTCTTGGCAATTAAAGCTTTGAACGATCATCGCTGGTAACTCATGTAGTCGTTGAATATTCTTAGTTAAAGTTTTTTCATCGAGAATACGTTGAGTTTTTCCAATGCTATTGGCTAGAATAAAGAGAGCAACTAGTTGGGTTGTAAAGGCTTTAGTAGAAGCAACACCAACTTCAATACCTGCTTCTGTATAGAAATGGCAATCACTTGTGCGAGGTAGAACGCTCTCTTTGACATTACAGATCGAGAGTGTTGCAAATGCACCACTATTTTCTGCGTGCTTCATCGCTTCGATGGTATCGAGGGTTTCGCCGGACTGTGAAATAGTAACGATAAGTGTTTTATCACCCATTAAAATATTACGATAACGGTATTCGCTGGAAATTTCGACAGATGTAGGGATCTTAGCGATAGATTCTAACCAATATTTTGCAACTAATCCTGCAAAATAGGAGGTACCGCATGCAAGAATTTGGATCTGCTTAATCTCTTTAAAAATACTTTCTGCCTTATTTCCAAAGAGTGTAGCATCAAATTTTTTTGTTAATGCTTGTTTAGCTGTGTCTTCAATAACGACTGGCTGTTCAAAAATCTCTTTAAGCATAAAGTGTTGGTAATTACCGATATCTAATTTTTCAATGGTAAGGTTCGAAATATGCACTTTAGCAGAGATTTCTGCTGCCGTTAGTTCTTGACCTGCAAGATTTGAAAAGTAAGGAATTTGATCGGCTTCCATTACGATAATATCACCTACTTCAAGGTGAATGAGGCGATCAGTTTCTGAAACAATTGCTGCAATATCTGAAGCGATAAAGGTACTATCATCTTTTAACCCTACAATTAAAGGGCAGCCTTGGGCTGTTGCGATTAATTGGGTTGGGTTATTTTGATCAAGAACTAATAGTGCATAATTTCCCGAAACAGTAGTGATTACTTTTTTAATAGCACTAAGAAGATCAGGTGTGCTTTTTGTTGCTTCATGTAGAAGATGTGCTAAAACCTCAGTATCAGTTTCAGAAGTAAAGAGATATCCTGCTTTTTCAAGACGTTTTTTATGCTCTTCATAGGCATCTATAATGCCATTATGAACAATCATTAAGTTGTGCGATTGATGTGGGTGAGCATTTTCAACAGAAACACCACCGTGCGTTGCCCAGCGTGTGTGGCCGATGCCGATATGACTGCATAGCCCTTCTGCATCTTTGAGGAGATTTTGCACGCGACCAACTGCACGGATTCGTCGTAACTCACCATCTTCTAAAAAAGCAATCCCAACAGAATCGTAACCTCGGTATTCGAGTTGTTCTAAGCCCTGTAAAAGGGTTGGGAGAATATTTTTCTGCTGGCTGATTGCACCAAAGATTCCACACATTTACTGACTCTCTTTATTAATGAAAAGTTATTAACCTATCATTTTACGGATTTTTATAACTAAATTACAAGAAAAATTCTTAGCTTGAAAAGCAGGGCATTTAATGCTGGTTACTTTTTGATGAATCTTTGCAAAAGATTGTAAAAATCAATATCATTAAGGGGTAGGCAATTATTTTTTGTATCTTATTTGAATTCGTTTTTGGGATTTTGATAGATTCTTTTAATTCTTTAAAGAGATATTTATATTATGGAACTGATTAAATACAGCACTTTGGATGAAAAACCTTGGAAAAATGGACTTGGAACAACGAGGCAGATCATCATTTGGCCATTAGATGCCGACTTAGCGAATTTCCATTGGCGAGTTAGCGCGGCTTCCATTATCTTCCCTGGAAATTTCTCACACTATCCCGGTGTTTCTCGTAGTCTTAGTGTTTTAGCTGGTAAAAGTGCAGAGCTTAAATTAGGGGGGATGAAACAAATACTCTCATATCAAGGCCCCATAGTTAAATTTGATGGTGGTGATCATGCTGAGGTTTTAAGTGTCAATGGTCCCGTTCTTGATTATAACGTGATGAGCCGCGATGAGAATAGTACTCATGAACTTTCATGTATTACCCTTCAGAAAGGTGATGTCTATAATCGTAAAGGTGATTTTACGTTGGTGACAGTTTTTGAGGCATGTGAGTTAATTTTTGAAGGTGAAGTAGTTCCTTTGGCGGAGTTTGATTCAGTATTATTTAAGGAATACGATGGAGTAGATCTAGTGTTTAGTAGCTATGAAGGTTCAACATCTCTATTAGTTACAGAATTTTGGAACCAGTAAATTTTTACATTTCATAGTTTAAGCGATTAATAGTACTTGCCTTAAGGTTTTCTAAAGGTCTCAATTGTTAAAACATCCCGTGAAAAGCGGGATGTTTTATATTAGATTTTAAAGGTTTTTAGCTTAATAGTAAGTTTACAATTGGTTATTTAAATTCTTAGCAAAATTATCCAAAATATTTAGTGGATTGAAACAGTAAAAAAGCCCGCATTTTGCGGGCTTTTATTCATTATCAATGAACTGTAATTCATAATATAATGATTGAGTGTCCATGATTAGCAGGATCCTGTTGGCTTTTGAACATAGTGTTTCATCTCTTCGAACCAGTCAAAGCCGCCATTCTTGTACCAAACTTGTTCGGTATTATTATCTACTCGAATGATTGTTTCGCAGCGATTTTCTTTTACTAGACTATTGCCAACAGTCACAGTAATTCCATTTCTATCAATGGGTTGTTTTATATTCATAATTAAAATCTCCTAATAATTATTGTTTTTATTGGTAGGATGCAACGCAAAAGATTTTTCATTGCAATAAGCTTCAAATATTTAATTGAATGAAGCTTAGTTTACATTAAATGTTTTTTTTACATTCGTACATTGTTAAATGATATTTATCTGCTTAATTTCATTTCTATCATTTTCCACTCATTATCATATGACAGAAAGAATATACATTGGATGTGTTGCAAACACATTTTTAACATTCATTAAAATTGTCTAATTTTCTTTTAATGATGTTTGTCTAAAACTTCTAATTGCTCGCAATTAGATACCTGAATTATCTCTAAGTGTCGTTATATGAAAGGTTTTAATTTTGATTGTAATAATAACTAATAAACACTTAACGATACGGGATGATAACACCTTGGATTGTCAAAGTCTATTTTTTCAATCAAAAAAACATGGGGTAAATCAAAAGGAATGACTCTGTGTGATTTTCTCTGATCTTAGAGTTCAAAAATATTCAATTTCGCAATGGTTGATTAAGAAGTTTGATATATTAAATTTAAGTCAACGATTATAAATTAATATTTGATATTATTGGTTGTTTGGATACACTGAGAAATATAATCCACATGTCGTATGACTGCGAACTGTTGATTTAAGCCCTTAATAAAATAAGCAGTTTTTTTATTTTGTGATATTTGAATTTTTAGTCGTAATTTACAAAAAATCCTTACTGTTTTGAGTTCTTGATTATGTGAATTTAGGAGATGTTATGCAATTAACCCCCCGCGAAATCGAAAAATTAATGGTGTATACCTTGGCAGATGTCGCAGAAAAACGTCGTGCTAGAGGCGTTAAATTAAATTATCCAGAAGCCGTTGCCATTATTACCGTGACAGCTCTAGAAGGCGCAAGAGATGGAAAGTCTGTTGAAGATGTGATGAAAGAGGCAGCAGCAGTATTAACAAAAGATGATGTTATGCAAGGCGTTGGTGACTTGATCCCTCAAGTTCAGGTTGAGGCTATCTTTACCGATGGAACACGCCTTGTAACGGTTCATAATCCTATTAAATAGTTGATGAGGTGTTGAAATGAGTAATACAAAAATTGATGCGGAAAAAAGCACAAAAGTAGCACCGTCTACTCCTAGTAAAGCAAACATTAATGATACACCTATTCCAACGCCACTTGGTGGGGTTGTGTTAGCCGATGCGCCTATAACATTTAATGAAGATAAACCTGTTACTAAACTTAAAGTGAGAAATACAGGAGATCGACCAATACAAATTGGTTCACATTTTCATTTTTTTGAAGTAAATCGCGCTTTGGAGTTTGATAGAGCCCAAGCCTATGGAAAACGCCTTAATATTGCTTCTACCACTGCTATTCGCTTTGAACCAGGTGATGAGATAGAGGTTAGCTTAATCCCTTACGGTGGTACACAAACGGTGTATGGATTTAATAATGTGGTTGATGGATGGACGGGCGAAAATGTCGCTAAAACTGAAAGACCAGCTAAAGCAATTGCGCTGGAAAAAGCAATTGCGCACGGTTTTAAAAATAGTCCAGAGTAATGAAATGGGATAGTTGCGAGATATTTCTTTATTTCGCAGTGAAGCTCTCGATAAATTAGAAGGAAAAAGTTATGCCTCAAATTTCTAGACAACAGTATAGTGGATTATTCGGTCCAACAGTCGGTGATAAAATTCGTTTAGGTGATACCGATCTGTATATTGAGATTGAAAAAGATCTCCGTGGTTACGGAGAGGAATCTGTGTATGGTGGTGGAAAATCACTCCGAGATGGAATGGGTGCTAATAATACTTTAACAAGTGATAATGGTGTACTAGATCTAGTAATTACAAATGTCACAATCGTTGATGCTCGTTTAGGCGTCATTAAAGCAGATGTTGGGATAAAAGATGGAAAAATTGCTGGTATCGGCAAGAGTGGAAACCCTAATATCCAAGATAATATAACTCCAGGCATGGTGGCGGGTGTTTCAACAGATGCTATCTCCGGCGAACATCTTATTTTGACTGCTGCTGGCATTGATTCACATATTCACTATATTTCACCTCAGCAAGCCTATGCAGCACTTTCGAATGGTGTTACAACTTTCTTTGGTGGTGGTATTGGACCAACAGATGGAACCAATGGAACAACTGTAACAGCAGGTCCATGGAATATGCGAAAAATGCTTCGTGCAGTTGAAGGTTTACCCATTAATGTTGGTATTTTAGGGAAGGGGAACTCATATGCAAGAGGCCCCTTAATTGAACAGCTTGTTGCAGGAGCCGCAGGTTTAAAAGTTCATGAAGACTGGGGGGCGACCGGTAATGCAATTCGTCATGCATTAAGAATTGCCGATGAATATGATATACAGATATCGGTGCATACTGACAGTCTTAATGAAGGCGGTTATGTTGAGGATACTATCGAAGCATTCGAAGGGCGTACAATTCACACGTATCACACAGAAGGTGCTGGTGGTGGGCATGCTCCAGATATTTTAAAGGTTGTGAGTCAACCGAATGTTTTACCTAGTTCGACTAATCCAACATTACCTTTTGGTGTAAATAGTCAGGCAGAGCTTTTCGATATGATTATGGTCTGTCACAATCTTAATCCTAATATCCCATCGGATGTTGCATTTGCTGAAAGTCGGGTTCGTCCAGAAACAATTGCTGCGGAGAATGTTCTTCATGATATGGGCGTTATTTCGATGTTCTCAAGTGACTCACAGGCGATGGGTCGTGTTGGTGAAAATTGGCTGCGTATCATTCAAACCGCAAATGCTATGAAGGCCGCACGAGGTAAGCTTCCTGAAGATGCACCAGGCAATGACAATTTCCGCGTTTTACGTTATGTAGCAAAAATTACGATTAACCCGGCAATTGCACAAGGTGTGAGTCATGTTTTAGGATCCATTGAAGTTGGAAAAATGGCTGATTTAGTACTATGGGATCCACGTTTCTTCGCAGCTAAACCCAAATTAGTCATTAAAGGCGGAATGATTAATTGGGCTGCAATGGGGGATCCAAATGCCTCACTCCCAACACCACAGCCCGTATTCTATCGTCCGATGTTTGGTGCAATGGGTAAAACTATGCAAGATACCTGTGTGACATTCGTATCGCAAGCAGCTCTTGATGATGGAATTAAGGAAAAAGCGGGTTTAGATCGACAAGTAATGGCAGTCAATAATTGCCGTGCAATCGGAAAACATAATCTTGTGCGCAATAATGTTACTCCTCATATCGATGTTGATCCAGAAACGTTCGCTGTAAAAGTCGATGGTAAACATGCAACATGTCAACCAATTTCGACAGCGGCTATGAACCAACGTTATTTCTTTAGTTAATGAACATCTTAATAAAAATTCTGCCTACATCTGTTTGTGGGCAGAAATTTGATATACAAAGGGCAAACAGATGATTATTATCGAACATATCCTAGGCAATATCTACAAAGATCCAATCTGGAAGGCTCGCAAAGAGCAAGCCGATGTTGATATGCTAATACTCGACCAACGCGATGCGCAAAAAAGTCGTTGTCGTAAACACACGGAGAAAGGGCAAGATTTAGGTATTGCTCTTGACCGCAATGTTTTATTGACAAATGGTGATGTGATCCTTTTTGATGAAAGTGCCAATACAATGATTGTCGTCGAGATATCTCTTCGTGAAGTGATGGTTGTAAATTTGGCAGGGTTAAAAGCACTTCCAGTAGAAGAGCAGGTTCGAGTTTCTTTTGAGCTCGGTCACGCATTAGGAAATCAACATTGGAAAGCTGTATTGAAAGATAACTTTGTTTATGTACCGCTCTCGGTGAGTAAAGAGGTAATGCGTTCAGTGATGAAGACTCATAATTTCGGTGAAGATTCTTTTGAGTTTGTCTCTGGAGATGCAATTCTTCCAAAAATGTCACATTCAGAAGCAAGATTACTTTTTGGTGGATCAGAAGAGACTGATACGCATATTCATGTTTCTGGCGTTCATTCTCATGAGCATTCACATAGTCACTCTCATTCACATAGCCATGAGTATTCGCATGAGCACTTGCATAAAGATGATACAGAAGATCACCCACATTTACACTCACATGCGCGCAAGCATTAAATAACATGTGATGTGATTAATTTTTACTGTTTATCATAATCTTGGGATCTGTATGAAAGCATCTGAACTTATTCGAATATTACAATTTGCAGACTCTGCACTACCTATTGGTGGATTTACCTTCTCAAATGGAGTTGAAGCTGCAATTCAAAAAGGGGTTGTAAAAGATAAGGAGACCTTGCGGTCTTTTGTTAAAACTTCGTTAAAGATTGCAGCTCAAAGTGACGGTATTGCGCTAATAGCGGCTCATCGAGCACTTCTGAAGAATGATTTTGATGCCCTAAAAAAAATTGATTGGGCGGTTTTCAATCGTAAGCTCAATGAAGAAGCGAGGCTAATGACGACGCGAATGGGGAAAAAGCTCGCTGAAATTTCCGCTCATACAACAGATATGCCGAAGATTACTGAATGGTTAAAAATTATTAAATCGGGAGACGTTCCTGGAACACATCCCGTTACGCAAGCAATTTTAATGGCGGAGCAAGGCATTGCAGAGCGCGATGTCATGGTCATGCATCAATATGGTATTGCAATGACTATATTAAGTGCTGCAATGCGATTAATGCGTGTCACCCATTACGAAACTCAGCATATTTTATTCGAGTTGAATGAGGAAATTGAACAATTTTGTAAAATTGCAGAATGTGGTGATGTGGAACAGATGGCAACCTATGTTCCTGTGATTGATCTCTTAGCTTCTATTCATACACAATCATTTGTGCGTTTATTTATGAACTAAAAAAATTAAAGGATTTATTATGAAAAAAATGACACGTATTGGAATTGGTGGTCCGGTTGGATCGGGAAAGACAGCAATTATTGAAGTCATAACTCCGTTATTGATTGAAAGAGGTGTTAAGCCGTTAATTATTACAAATGACATTGTAACGACAGAAGATGCTAAGCAAGTCAAACGTACATTAAAAGGGATCTTGGACGAAGAAAAAATCCTCGGAGTTGAGACTGGTGCATGCCCTCATACAGCTGTTCGAGAAGATCCAAGTATGAATATTGCGGCAGTGGAAGAGATGGAAGAAAAATTCCCCGATAGTGATGTGATCTTAATAGAAAGTGGAGGAGATAACTTAACTCTGACATTTAGTCCAGCTTTGGCGGATTTTTACATCTATGTGATTGATGTGGCAGAAGGAGAGAAAATTCCTCGTAAGAATGGTCCTGGATTAGTACAAGCTGATATTCTTATTATTAATAAGATCGATTTAGCACCGTATGTTGGGGCTAGTTTAGAAGTCATGGAGCATGATACGAAGGTTGTTCGGGGCGATCGCCCTTATATCTTAACCAACTGCAAAACGGGTGAAGGTATCGAAGAGTTAGTGGATATGATTATGGATAAATTTCTCTTCACTCACTCAGCAGCGAGACAATAATATGGAAAATTTAAGAGGAGAAATTGCTAAAATCCCTTCTCGTCTTAAAGCACATTATTTAGGGAGCCAGGCTTTAGAGATGGCTCTTTATCAAGATGAGCCTAAACAGATGCAAAGTGGAGCAGTTGGGAAAAGTGGTTATTTGAAACTTCGCTTTAAAAAAGGTTCTCATCGCAGTGAATTAGTGGAGATGGAGCGTCGAGTTCCCTCACTGGCACAAAAAGCACTCTATTGGGATGAGAAATTGCCAGTATTACCCTGTGTTACGATGATTTCGACTTCAGGTGGGCTTTTACAAGGAGATCGTCAAGCACTCGATATTATTGTAGAGAAAGGTGCTTATGCTCATGTAACGACGCAGTCAGCTACTAAAATTCATATGATGGATAGTAACTACGCCACGCAATATCAAAAGATTATAGTAGAGGAGGGGGGATATCTTGAGTATCTGCCAGATCCTATTATTCCTCACCGGCAATCACGTTTTATAACTGACACTGAGATTTTGATTGATCCATCGGCATCAATGATCTATTCCGAAATTTTAATGCCGGGTCGTAAGTTCCATCATCCAGATGAAGTATTTGGATTTGATATCTTCTCTTCTAAAATTCGTGGTCAATTTTCAGATGGAAAAGAGATATTTATTGAAAAATATATATTAGAACCGAAACAAGATCCACTGACTGCGATTGCAGTAATGGGGAAGTTTGAAATATTTGGAAATGTGATCTTATTAACTCCCAAAGAGAATCACGAGAGAATTATGGTGCGTGTAAAAGCTGTTTTTGAGCCTGATAAACAGATTGCTTATGGTGCATCTTTATTGCCGAATCAATCGGGTATTATCTTTAAAGTTCTTGGAGTGCATAGTGATGATGTTCGTAATACAGTTCGAGAATTTTGGAAAATCGCACGTGAAGAAATTTTGGGTGTAACGTTACAAGATCCATTTTTATGGCGCTAAGATTAATATTGTATTAAAAGGAGAGTTCTATGCGAGCTCAAGTAATGAATCCATCTGTTTGGCAACGACTCGTCGAGAGCAATAAAATTATTCAGTTTATTGATGTAGTATTACGTGGTTACTCACAAGTAATGTTTCAAAATAATGCTTTGACGGGATTGTTATTTATGGTTGCAATCTTTACAGGGGCTTTTTTGGAAAAGATGCCAGAGGTTGCTTTAGGATGTTTGTTAGGAACATCGGTAGCAACGTTAACTGCTTACATTAGTAAACTTGATAAAGATTCTTTACGAGTTGGATTATTTAGTTATAACGGTTGTCTTGTTGGTGTTGCATTGCCTACTTTTTTAGCGGATAGTCCTTTTGTGTGGTTATCAATTATCCTTGGTAGTATTGTTTCGGTGATTTCTACGATTGCACTTATGGACTTTTTGAAGCAGTGGAAAGTTGCTGCATTGACAGCTCCATTTGTACTCGTTTCTTGGACTATCTTATTAGCGAGTTATAGCTTTTTAGGGATAGAAGGGGTTTCATTACCAGAACCTGAATTTCCTCATCGATATGTAGAAATTATGGGACATATTCCTCATAGTGATCTTATAGCGAATATTTTTAGAGGGATTTCAGAAGTTTTTCTTTTCAGTAGCGTTACGGTTGGTATTATTTTTGTAATCGGTTTGGCTGTTAGCTCTTGTTGGGCTGCTATATTTGCTGTCTTAGGGTCACTACTTGCTTTTTTAATCGCAATGATGCTTAAAGCCGACGTTACTAGTATTCATACCGGGCTTTATTCGTTTAGTGCTGTTTTAACAGCTATTGCACTGGGTTCAACTTTTAATAAGCCAAATAGTCTTCGCGTAATTGTATTTGCAATTATTGGGGTGATTTTTACAGTTTTTGTACAAGGTGCATTAAATGTTGTGCTTGATCCCATGGGCATTCCAACATTAACCATGCCGTTTGTTTTAGCCTCGTGGCTGTTTTTAGTGCCAAATCACGATATCATGCCGAGCCATCGTAAATAGCAGGTTAGATTATTGCAATGACTAAAAATACACTATATAAATATATTAAAGCAGTTAGAACCTCCCGTGGTTTATTAGCAATTTTGCTCTTTATTGATGGTTTACTCATTATTTTGCCAATGCTTGCTGCTTATGATAGCCATTTAATACATCAGAGAGATATTAACGGTTGGTTACAAGCCTTTGGGATTATTGAGCTACTCGATATCCCACGTTTTGCTATGGGTATTTTACTACTAGTTTTGGCCTTTCCTGTTTTTTCAGGAACGCGTATTGGCTGGTTATTTAGTACTTTTATTCTCTTTGTGATTGTCCTTCTAAACTTAGTCTTGGAACGTGAAAATGTATTAGTAGGTACATTCTCCTTGATGCTTTTAGGATTTTCATTGGTTAATTGGAAACTATTTCATCAGCATAGTCTCTCGGCTGCTGGTTTTGTCGCCTTTATCAGCCTAACTGCGCTACTTGGTTTTTCTGTTTTTGGAACACTATACCTTGGGGATCAATTTCAACCGCATGTTACCGATTTTTCATCGGCATTTTATTTTGCTTTAGTCTGTATTACTACGGTTGGTTTTGGTGACATTGTTCCCATTAGTGTCGAGGCAAGGCTTTTTACTGTTTCGATTGTTGTTTTAGGTATTACTATTTTCACTACTTCAGTTCTCTATGTTCTTGGAGTGCTAGCAAAAGACACACAAGCAATTGTTAAAAAAAGGTTATTTAAAATGCGGGATCATTACGTTATTGTAGGGGCAAGTCCATTATCACTTCATACATATTATGGACTCAAAAAAAGGGAACTTAATATCATGATTCTCTGTGATGCTGAGGGGCGAAAAATATACCCAGATGATGCAACTGTTATTGTTGCTGATCGTGCTACAAAAGAGACCTTAAGAAAAGTTAATTTAACGACTGCAAAAGGTATTTTTATCTTAGGAGACTCTGATGCTGAAAATACTTTGACAGTACTTGCCGCTAAAGAACTTGTTGGCACTAATATTAAGAGTGTTGTATTAGTGAATGATGATCAGAATTCTGAAAATATGAAATTACTTCACACTGATCTTTTAATATCATTGTCTTCGTTGGGAAGTGAAGTGCTGTTAAAAATGCTTTTTGGCGAAGGAATCGACAATCAGGTTATTGAAAATATTTTATTTTCTAGTACGGTTTTAGATAGTTAAAAGATTAGGATCTATGGATTTTACAATTATTATCTTTATCCTTGTCTATATTGCGATGGCTTTTGGTATGATTCCTGGGATTAAAATTGATCGTACTGGTGCAGCGGTAGCAGGTGCCCTAGCGATGATTGGTATTGGTGCGATTACCCCCAAAGCCTCTTGGGATGCGATTGATTATGGTGCAGTTGGACTTCTATTTGGCTTGATGGTAATCTCAGCATCCTTTGTTGTATCAGGGTTTTACCACAAAGCTGCTCATAAAGTAGCTAGTCTATCACTATCACCACCTAAGCTTTTAGCAATTTTTATTATCGTTGCCGCTGGGCTTGCATCTGTTTTAACAAATGATATCGTTGTTGTGGCAATGACACCGTTGCTTGTCTCAATTACTCTTGCTAGGGGATTGAATCCTGTACCATTTCTGCTTGCATTTTGTTTTGCTGCGAATAATGGAGCCGCAGGCTCTTTGATTGGTAGTCCTAAGAACATGATCACAGCTCAGAGTTTACATCTCTCATTTTCAGGGCTCCTAGAAATAACCTGGATTCCTGTACTTTTATCATTAATGATTATTTGGGGAATTATTACTTGGCGTTATCGAAATCATTGGGTAATGGCATCTTCTATACAGAACAAAGCTATAAAACCTATGAATAGTCAAAATAAAATGTCAGGGGTTATTGCTTTTAATCGATGGGAAACAATTAAAGCCACAATGATTATCGTTATTGTAATGGGATGCTTTATTTTTACAGAAATACCAAGGGAAGTGACTGCGCTTGCAGCAGCAAGCTTTCTATTATTGAATCGAAAAATAGCCTCAAGCGATATGCTCAAGCAAGTAGATGGTAATCTTTTACTATTAATAATGGGGCTTTTTATTGTCAATGCTGCACTATCAAAAACGGGCGTACCACAAGAAACACTTAGTTATCTCATAAATGCAGGTATCAATCTTAATCATCCTATTACGCTGTTTTTAGTGACCTCAATCATGAGCATTTTTGTGGGGACAACTCCTGCTGTAATGCTTATAATTCAGTATGTTACACCTAACAGCAATGCTGATGCATTGGGAGCAGCATTAATTTTAGGTGCGTGCTTTACGAGTAACATCTTTATTTTTGGTAGTATCGCTGGAATCACAGCCGTAGAACAGTCTAAAGCTCATGGAGTTAAAATTTCTTTTTGGGAATTTACAAAGTCTGGAGGTGCTATTGCGCTTATTTGCATGATGATAGCAATTGTAGCGCTTTATCTTTCTAGTATAGATATCTCTTTTATCTAGGGAATGAAATTGAATATTTTTGATTTTTTATTGGTGGCTTTGGGCGGTGGAATAGGGGCTGTCGTGAGATGGGCAATTGGCAAGATTGTTAGTGAAAAATATCACGGTCTGTTTCCATTGAGTACTTTTTTAATTAATATTACTGGGGCCTTTGCAATTGGTTATTTAAGTACTTATTTTATGCTTGATTGGCAAAATCGATATGGGACATTTCTTCATTCTGCAATATTAACGGGACTTTTAGGAGGCTATACGACTTTTAGTAGTATGCAGCTCGATACTTTAAAACTAGTGAATAAAAGTGCTCGATCTTTAGCGGTATGCTACCTTTTTGTCTCAATTATATTAGGATTAGTTTCTGCCTTTGTCGGAGTGTTTTTAGCAAGATAAGGAAACTTTATGAGAATTGCTGTATTAGTTTTTTTAGGTGGAGGGACCGGGGCACTTATTCGTGAAACATTAATGCTCTTCATTCCCCCAATGAGTGATCATTTTCCACTGGATATCTTTTTTGCGAATACTATCGCATCTTTGTTATTAGGAGTGACCGCTGGACTGATGAGTCACAAGATAATTAGTACTCGATTGAATGCTTTTATTGCAACAGGAATTATGGGGGGATTATCGACTTTTTCAAGTTTTATCTATGGAGCACTTGAGATAATGCGTGAAGGTAATATACAGGTTGCGATTATATATATCGCAAGCAGTGTGTTAGTTGGATTTGTAGTGGTTGCATTAGGATATAGATTAGGGGCATTATTTACGAAAAGAACATAAATCCTTTGATAAAGGAGCAAATCGTAACCCATTAATAGCAAAGGTATCTCATTCGTTGTTAGATTATTTTTAAACGAGGAAGATACCTTTTGATTACCAGACAAAATCTATTTTACGTTCTATTCTTGAGAGGCATCAGGCTTATGAATCTCTTTTGCAAGTTGCGGTAAAATGTCGATAGATCTCGGTCCTGGTACGATTTCGGAGAGATTCACTTTAATATAGTTTTTATTTTTGATTGCCGTTACACCTTGCATTTCTGGCATTGATTCAAGAATCTCAATTTTACGGTCATAATCATCATCGTTACGGAATCCTTTATAAATTGGAATAATAATATATTCGGGGTTAGCCATCACAACATCTTCCCAATTTCCAACGGCCCAAGTCTTATTAGCCCCTTTATCCGCTAAGATATTTTGTACTGATATCAGTTTTAGCATCTCAGTGGTATAACCATCAAAAAATGTGTAGGGTTTGCCATCTTGGGCATCAAAAATAAATGCTGTTTTAACAGGATATTCTTCGATTTGAGCCATGACATCATTAAGTTTTTCCTGTTCTTTGGCAACATAAGCTGCGGCTTCTTCTTCAATTCCAAAAATCTCACCAAATTTTTGAAGATCGTTAAAATAGGTATTAACATCGGCGGTTGAAGAAGTCATTGATTCAGGAATAAAAATGGATACGCCTTCAGGTACGATTTTATTTGCTTCAAGTGCAAGTTTTGTAAAAGAATTTCCCCAACCCGTTGTAAAATCAGGATTTGCAGCCATAAATACCTCATATGATGGCCAACGTTCGGCAAGCACAGGAACAGTTTCATAGGCATCTTTGATCGGGGGGTAGATAGGTTCTTCTAAAAAAGCCGTACCAACCATTCGGTCTTCTAATCCCAATGCGAGTAGCATCTCTGTGGTGATTTGATTCAGAGAAACAATACGAGAGGGATATTGGTTTAGTTTAAACTGATAGAGCTGACCATCAAGATTTGCTTCAAATTCAATGGGCTTATCGGGTGATTTCTGAATGTTAGCAGCAGTTGCAATATCTTTTTGTTCATCTGCTGCTAACGGGCTATAAAATAGAGAAGCTGTAATAACAGCACTGAGTAATAGTTTCTTCATAATTTCCTCATTTATAAAAAAATAGCAATATGATCTTGCATCTGTTGAATATTGAAATGAACCTCAAATACATCCCACAGATTTTCCTTTGTTAAGACTTCTTGAGGTGTCCCTTGAGTGAATATTTGTCCATCCTTCATGAGGATCAGATATTGGCAATATTTAGATGCCAAATTTATATCGTGAATCGTTACAATAGCAGTCGCCGGCGTTTTTTTTAGAAGTTCCATGGCTTCAACCTTGTAGCGAATATCAAGGTGATTAGTTGGTTCATCTAAAATTAAGAGATCTGTTTCTTGCGAAAAGCATTTTGCGAGCATTACGCGCTGTTTCTCTCCACCTGAAAGTTGAGAATATTCCTTATGTATCATCTTTTGTAGCCCAAAAAGATGAATGTAGCGCTCGGCAATTTTGAAATCTTCTTCCCGATATCCCATATAATATTTTTTATATGGCATACGACCCATAATGACGATATCTTCAATAGTTAATTTACCTTCGACTTGCTCATTAAATTGAGTTAATACAGAAAGATTTTGTGCTAACAACTTAATCGAAAAATGTGCAATATCCTTTTTATTTAAAAAAACGGTATTCTTTGTCTTTATGTCTCGGTAGATATGGCGTAAAAGGGTTGTTTTTCCGGATCCATTAGGGCCGATAATCCCAATAAAGTCGTGATTAGACAAAGAGAGCGAAATATTATGCAATATGCCATTATAATTAAGATTATTAATCGTGATATTGTGCATTATGATCGACGGCTCCCTTTAATAATAATATAGACAAAGAGTGGCGCTCCAATTAATGATGTAAGAATGCCGATAGGAATCTCTTCAGGTTTAAACCAGCTTCTTGAAATCGTATCAATAATGACTAGGAAAATAGCCCCTACAAAGGCTGAATAGAGAGCAAGTTTAAAGTGTTTGACAGAAATAATCTGTCGTACAATGTGAGGGATGATAAGGCCAATAAAAGCTATAACTCCGACATTTGCCACAATAATCGAAACGACAAATGAAGAGAGTAGGATAATGGCTAATTTAATCGCGCCAACATTAACTCCTAACTGTTGTGATGCCTCACCACCTAATAAAAGCGTATCGAGAATGTGATTAAAGAGTAAGCAGAAAGTGAGAATAATAATCAGAGCAATAAGGGGTAAAGTAATAAATGACCATTTAACGCCTGAAAAGCTCCCAAGCATCCAGAACATAGCACTTTTTACTTGGCTCTCATTTTTAGAAAGGTAGATAATTGCGGTAGTGATTGCAGAAAAGAGACTCGAAATTCCAATGCCCACTAAGACTAGATTGCTCATATTATTACGATTAATATTGAAGAGAACAACTACACTTGTTGCAATAAGACCTCCTACAAATGCTCCAAAGTAGATATTATAGGGAGAGATAAAAGAGAATAATCCAAGTACAATTGCCGATACAGCGCCGGCACTTGCACCAGAAGATACCCCAAGAATGTATGGATCAGCTAACTCATTACGCGAAATAGTTTGCATTAAGATGCCTACAAGGGATAAGGACGCACCTGTAATAGCCACTAAGATGATGCGTGGTAAGCGAATGTGATAAATAATTGTCTCAATTGGCGAAAGATTTTCCGGGTCTATTTGTAACGAGACAATTTTAAATACTGTCGAAAGTTTTTCGATAAATGGAATTTGTATACTTCCATAGAATAATGAGAAAAACATTACGAGAAGCAACGCAGCTACAAATATTAAAAATTGTAGGATATTACGGTAAGATCTAAAAATAGAGCCTTGATCCTCTCTATTGTAAAGGCTAATTTTCATAATTACTTCTCTTAATATTGTTCAAAGAATTTATTTGCGAGCAAGACGTATTACAGAGTGAATAATAAAATTGTCTATTCCTTAAACAATAGTTATACGATGACTATTAGATTTCTTAGTTGCTACAAATATTTATCCATATTAGTTAATTTACATATTTATGTCTATATATATCAATTTATAGTTTTTTACATATATAGATGTTAGTTATGAGATTGAATGATCAGAAGCTTTCGTTTGATTTAAGGCTACTAAGAGTATATAGCGAATCTATTGGTTCGCTTTGTCTCTAAACATTAGATGAAAGTGTCAAAATTGACCGTGACAGCAAATTTTAATAAGAATGCATTAAAAATTATCGCGTTCACGCCTAAAAGCATCTATCTTCTTATCAGTTGTATATTGTGATAGTGCATAAACTGCCCAGATTACGGCTGGTAGCCATCCAATAAGGGTGATTTGCAATATTAAACAGATAACCCCTGAGAGTGGTCGCTCAATGGTAAAAAAGAGTAGAAAAGGCAAAAAAATTGCAATTGCTAAACGCATTTAATATTCTCCTTTTTCTGTTGCATAGAATGATTTAGGTGATAACTATGCGCAGTTTATCATATAAAATTATTTACAAATTGTTTTTAGCATCAAAAGACCAGCGATTTTTCTTACAAATTCGACAACTTTGAAAAATCTAAGGCTTCAAGTTGTTTAGCATACAGTAGTTTTTCAAAAGTTGTACCTATGTAGTATGGGATTTCAATCTCTAAAGTCTGTTGCTCTTTGAGTGGATAAAGATAGGTAATCCCTGATGGCGTCTTGAGCCTAGAAGAATGAATTAAAAAGTTATCTAATCGGGCGCTTTGGGAGTATTTTTTTGCTAATTCTTGCATAACACTATTGAGTGGAGCTGAATGAATCTTGATCTGAGTATTGATAGGCGCTAATATTTTAGGGGCGAAAGTAACAGAAAGCGCTATGTTTTCTTGGTTATTTGTTATATTTTGACTGCGTATAATATTTGCAATAGCATTGAAATAACTCGGGACTTCAGTTTGATTTTGAGTGAAAAATTGGTAGCTTATACCATAGCGATCCTCAAATTGTTCGCTTGAAAGAATAATATCCTCAAGTGATATTCGTATATCTCTCATTCGTTTATGAGAGATAGTAGTAAAGCTTATAAAATGATCAATGACAGTGTGTTTATCGCCGCTTGATTGTCCGAGAATGTAGTAACCGCGTTCAGGGTCATAATAATGATAAAAGGCGACCGTTCCTAAGAGTGGATGTTCTCCGATAAACCCATACTGATCTTCAAAGATAATTTTCGTGAGCTTTTTTTTAAGATGATCAAAAGCAGCGGTATCTTTCTCGGAAGGCGCAATGATTAAAATGGCCGATGTATTAATAATTACTAAATCCTCATTTTGAGGAGAAAAATTATAAAAATTAAACACCTTTAAATTTTTTGAGTGCGGATCAAGTATTAATCCTTGATATTGGCGGTAATCTGAAAGAGTGGCTGGTGTGAATGTTAGAATTTGGGATGGTGTTAGTTTTATAGAGTATTGAAAGGGAAGTTCTACCCATTCACCAATATAATCGTCATTAAGGCGTTTACTAATGTCATGTTGTAATTGAAGATCTGCTTTTTGTAGCTTTTTTTTAGATTCTGCGATTTGTGTGATCAGAAAAGCAAAGTCAGGATTATGAACAGTATCTTCTTTTATTTCGATTTGAATCTTACACCCCCAATTTGCACATAAATCATAGTTGTTGCTTGAGAGAATAATTGCCTCATCTTTATGAGAATTTGCAGAATTTGTTTGTTCAATTTTAAAAGAACCGTTGGTAAAATAGATAGTATCTTTTTTTAGTATTCCTGAATCAAGTTCATAATATTGATAAAAACGGACATTTCCTTCCCGAAAGTCAATGAAACTATTGATAAAACGGTTAGCAAGTTTAAAACCTAAGTTATCAAAAAATTCTTGTTTTCCATCACTATTCAGTAAAACTTCTGGGAATGTGATGGATATGTCGGTGATTTTATAAAGTTCTTCTTTAATGATGGGTTTACATGCACTCAACATTAATATCAGTATCAACAGAGTGATAATGTTAAAAAGAGATGCTGTTGGCTTTATGTGAGGCATACTTCAACCTATTCATTTATAGAAAGATTATGATTTAGTAATTTAAAGTTGGTTTAAATCATATCACAAAATTATTGTCTCTAATGGCAAAAAGCTTGCTGAATCTATGAATGAAACAGCTTTTTATATAAGGTTTAAAAATTGTTAAAGAGATTTTATGTGTCAGCATATTTCTTCTTTAAGATATGCTAAAATTTGCAATTAATTACGATTTACAATATTACAATTAAAAATGTGCTTGTATCGAAATTTGTAGGTTTAAAAATTGTCCTGAGCGCTTCCTGTTCAAATGTATTTAGGTGATTAAGAATGAAAGTATTAATAGTTGGTAAAGGTGGTCGTGAACATGCACTAGCATGGAAAAGTAGGCAGAGTCCTCTTGTGGAAAAGGTTTTTGTTGCGCCTGGTAATGCAGGTATGCAAAAAGATGCAACACTAATTGATATTGATGAAACAGATGTTAATGCATTAGCAGATTTTGCATTAAAAGAGCAAATTGATTTAACAATCATAGGGCCCGAAGCAAGTTTAGCTGCTGGAGTAGTAGATGAATTTAACAAGCGAAATCTTCGTGTTTGGGGACCAACTCAAGTAGCAGCACAGATCGAGAGTAGTAAAGATTTCTCTAAAAAAATGATGGTTAAATATGGTGCGCCTACTGCTCACTCTGAGAGTTTTACAGAGAGCGAAATAGCAAAAGATTATGTTCGAAAAATAGGTTTACCAATTGTAATCAAGGCTGATGGACTCGCTGCGGGGAAAGGGGTCGTTATACCTAATACACTTGAAGAGGCATTTTTAACTATTGATGATATGCTCGGAGGGAATCTTTTTGGTGAAGCGGGTTCTCGCATTTTGATTGAAGAGATGCTAGAAGGTGAAGAGTTCTCTTTGATGTGTTTTGTACATAACAATCAAGTTATACCAATGGTGATGGCTCAAGATCATAAACGGGCTTATGATAACGATAAAGGTCCCAATACCGGTGGGATGGGTGCTTATGCACCAATATTTTCTGCTGATAGCGAGCAAGTTAAAACAGCCGTTACAACGATTATGCAACCTATTGTAAATGGATTATCTAAAGAAGGGATATCTTATACCGGTTTTTTATATGGGGGACTTTTTTTAACAGATGATGGCTTTAAAGTTATAGAGTTTAATGCTCGATTTGGCGATCCCGAAGCGCAAATTATTTTACCACTGTTAAAAACAGATCTTATTGAATTACTTGTAAGTCTGATCGATGGCAGAGATATTCCTATGATGGAATGGCGTGAAGCTTATGCTCTCGGTATAGTTTTAGCTGCAGAAGGTTATCCAGAATCTCCTAATTTAGGAAGTCTATTAAATTTGGTCGAATTTAATGGAGAAGATGAATTAATCTTTTACGCCGGTGTTCGGGAAGAGAATGGCAAACTTTTGAGTGATGGTGGTCGAATTCTACTTAATGTTGCGATTGCTGATACATTTAAAGGTGCTTTTGAAAAAGCTTATAGTAATATGCCAAAGCTTAAAGTAGAGCGCACTTTTTACCGATCAGATATCGGCTATAAACAGTTTAAACGATAATTTATGTGAATTCGGCAGTGTTGAAAGGCAAGATTTTATCTTGCCTTTCTTGCGCCATCTATATGTTATATAAATAACTTGCCTCAAATATATAAAGTGTACTAGGTAGAGAATATGTATCTTGAATCTAATTTTCACAATTGTCTGTCAAGCATTTGTATAAATTTTATTAATTTATAATCGTTAATGTTTTATTTTGATTCAAGAGAATACTAGTATAAATAATAAAAATTCTAATAATTTTTTATCCTCAACATAGTGATTAATTTATTGAATATTAATGTTAATATCCGTTGATATTTTTTTCTTTCAATAAGTTCGCTTGACGCCCAAAAGTATTAAAAAGTGGTTATTTTTTGCAAAAAAATGCTTAAAAATTAAGCATAAAATATTTTTTTTAGGCGCCTTTAAATGAGAACTTATTGATATTGTGCTATTATTTTCCAGTTATTCTAAATTGAAATAGCCTTTAGCTCCATAAAGACATGGGGTCTTTGAGATGTTAAAGGTCTCAATATTTGAATTGAGAAAGGAATATATTTATGGTCGCAACAAATATTAAAGGGAATTTGCCGAAGGAAGAAGCAGCATCCCAAGAAGAACGTAAAGGGATATTTTCTTCCTTACATCTTCCCGTCTTTATTAGTGCAAATCTGATTATCTTAGCAATAATATTAATAGCAATCTTCCATCCTTCAGCACCAAGTTTTTTCGCCTCAGTGTTGAGCTGGATTACTGAAAATCTTGGGTGGTATTACTTGTTAGCCGTAGGGGTGGTGCTTTTAGCATTTATTTATATCGCTTTAAGTCGTTATGGCACAATTAAATTAGGGCCAGATCATTCTGAGCCGGCATACAGTGATAAGAGTTGGTTTGCAATGCTCTTTTCTACCGGAATGGGTATTGGAATCATGTTCTTTGGAGTTGCCGAGCCGCTATTACATTATTTAAGTCCACCGGTAGGTGATGGTGAAACAATCGAAGCCGCTAAAACCGCAATGAATATCACTTTTTTCCATTGGGGCATTCATGCATGGGCAATTTATGGGGTTGTCGGTTTAATATTGGCATATTTTAGTTTCCGTATGAATTTACCGTTAGCCTTACGTTCTGCGCTTTATCCAATGATTGGTGATCGTATCTATGGGCGTTGGGGAGATGCAATTGATACATTTGCTGTGATTGGTACAGTTTTCGGTGTAGCAACTACGCTTGGTTTTGGTGTGATGCAGATTAACACGGGATTAAATTATCTTTTCCCATCTATTCCCGTTGCATCGACAACACAGGTTGTATTGATTATTGTCACAACTGCATGTGCAACTCTGTCGGTGAGTTTAGGGCTTGATAAAGGAATTAAATTCCTTTCGGAATTGAATTTGATTTTAGCATTTGCACTAGTCTTATTCGTTTTCTTATTTGGCGGAAAAGTGCTTTTCTTGTTACAAGTACTACTCCAAAATATTGGGAATTATTTTTCGGGTATTTTTGGTAGTACTTTCAATATGTATAGCTATGAAGCAGCATCATCGCCTGAATTGCGCCAGAGTATCGATAGTTGGCTAGGTGGTTGGACAATCTCTTATTGGGGGTGGTGGATTGCCTGGTCACCATTTGTTGGGATGTTTATTGCAAAAATCTCTCGAGGACGTACGATTCGTAACTTTGTTGGTGGTGTCTTATTAATTCCTGCTGGCTTTACATTCTTCTGGATGACAGTCTTTGGTAACTCAGCAATCGATATGATTGAGACGGATAAGATCCTCAGCTTAAAAGAAACACTTTTAGGACAAGATGGTAGTTCCAAGGCTCTTTTTGCATTTATTAGTCATTTCCCAGTATCTGATTGGGTGCAAACAATTATTCCAGCTGAATGGATTCGTGCCACAATCTCATTTATCTCAGTAGTAATGGTTGCTGTATTCTTTGTTACAAGTGCTGATTCTGGGGCGCTTGTAATGGATATGCTCTCAAGTAAAAAAGAGGTTGAAGTTACACCTCTGTGGCAACGTATATTTTGGGGATCTATTACTGGTGTGATTGCTATTGTCCTATTATTGAATGGTGGCTTAAGTTCATTACAAGCAGTATCAACAACTACGGCATTTCCATTTAGTATTGTGATTTTGATCTCTATCTATGGGTTGATTAAAGCGCTTCGGATGGATGTTGGTAAAATTGATATTCGTAGCAAAGCAAATATGTTTGTTCAACCTTCGACAGTTGATTCAGGTGGGTGGCAAAAACGCCTTCGTAATGTGATGGTTTATCCACGTCGTGGAAATGTTGTTAAATTCATGGAATTAGTAGTTATTCCAGCATTTGAAGAAGTAAAAACAGAGCTCACAAAACAAGGGTTGAATGTTACGATTAATACTGAAAATGATGATGATATTATTTTTGAAGTAGATCACGGTGAAAATGCAAACTTTGTCTATCGTGTGAAAGCAAAACACTATCTCAAACCAAGCTTTACCCTTTTAGATGAGGAGTCTGATCAGGAAGATCAAAAATATTTCCGAGCAGAAGTTTATCTAGATGATGGTAGTAAGGGATATGACATCATGGGTTACACAAAAGAGAATGTGATGAATGATATTGTTGACCAATATACAAGCCATCATTATTTCATTCAAAATTATGAGATGCGTTCAGACTATGAAGTGGGATCTAACCCGAATGAATAGTGTATTATTTTAAGTATTAATCTAATAACATGCGCATTAGAGAAGAGTCAGACCTTTTGGGATCTGGCTCTTTTTTATCATTGAAAAAATATCAATTATTGACCTCGAATCCATTTTAGAAGATAGCTTATTATAACGGCAATAGTGCCACCGATTGCTGTTTCGGTCACACGATCAATTAATAATCCTAATACTGGATGATTCCAATACATTGCAAGTTCAACAAGAACTAGACTGTAACAAGTCATTGTAAATGTAATAACGCCGAAACTTTTATTAAAAGAGAGTGGTAAAAAGAAGGAAAATAGGAAGAGTAAAGAGATTAAATAATGGGTTGTGGTAATATGGACTGATTGATAGGGAATTTGAAATAGTAAAAATAGGGCAATAACTGCAAAAATGCTGCCTGTAAAACGGGTAACAGAATTATTAAAAACGGTTGTTGCCTTTGGAGGCATGACCATCAAATAGGTAATAGTTGCCCAATAATTTTTTTCAATGCCGAGGTAATGCGGAATTAAAAGTGTTAAAAATAGCCCAAGACTATATATGAAAGCTCTAGGTATAAGATGTGTTTGAAGACGAAAAATATCATGGCTAAAAAGTCCTTGTTTGAATGCCTCTAAATCAGTGTTTTTTCGGAGTAACAGATGGCAAACAAATAATGCAGACAAGGTACCGATTGAGGATCCAATGGGAAGACCATCTGTAATTTGAGGAAGTGCAGTGCCTATTGTGGAAAGAATAATAATAAACCGAATTGCTCGATCAAAAACAGGATCTTGACCAAAAAAATAGTAATAGAAGTAGCTTATACCAAAAAGGTAGAGATAATATTTCCATGATAGATGAAAGAATCGTCCGACGTAGGCGCTAGCAAGTACTAATAACATCCAAAAAATGACATAGAGAAGATTGCTGCGGTCAGGTTTAGCATTGTAAAGGGAGTAAGTACACAGCACAGAAAATGATGTCCAGGCAATTGCACTACGAATTCCAATAAATTGGGCTGCAATTATGGCACTTAAAAGCATACTACCGAAAAAAACGAAACTATCCCGAAAGTAGTGAATGTGGATTTTTGAATGACTCATAATAAACCTTCAAGTATCAAGCTGCATGGTGAACAACTCAGCAAAAAATAATTTTTTATAAAGGCGCTTTAACAAGATCTAAGACTTGATAAGTAAAATCACCTTTTTCAGTAATTCGATTACCATCAATAATTCGTTTCAAAAGTGGTTGTTCTGTTGTGAATTTTGGCGCTGTTAGTGATAAATGTTGCGCTATTGCCTTATAATACGGCTGACGATTAGGATTGACAGGTGCAACAATATTAAAAACTTGATATTTTGCAGCTATATTGCGTTTAAGTAAGGCTCTAATAGCGTTTATAACATCAGAAATATGTACTAAGTTAATAGCATTATTGGGTTCCCGTATATTTTCTTTGCCAGTAAGAGAATAAATAGGGTGGCGGCCATTACCGATTAAACCCCCAAGCCTGAGAATTACGGTCGGAAGTGATGTGTGAGAGCGCAATGTATTTTCTGCTTCAACGATTGCTTTTGCATTAATTGACTCCGGTATTACCGGAAGCTCCTCATTGATAAGGCCGCTACTTTTACCATATACAGATATGGAGCTTGTAAAAAAAATTGATTTTGCTTCCCACTTATTCGCTTGCAAAACGATGTACTCAATAGCATCAGAGTAGGAAAAAGCCGCTTCATGTAGGGCTGTTTCGATAAAAGGTGATGGCGGAATATTTATAATGATATGGCGATCGAAAAAAAGTTTTTGATAGTAAGTATGATCCGAAATATCTATCGAGCGCTTTTTGAACATACCAAAAAGATCAAATGGTAAAAATTCCAATGAATCTTTGCCATATTGCTTTTGCAAGTGCTGAGTTATTTTAGGGGATGTTTTAGTAGCTATTACGGAAAAACCGTCTTTTGAAAGCGTTGTAGCAAGTGGGAATCCGAGCCAGCCTGCGCCAATGATAGCGACTTTTGATTTATCCTTTAATGTTTGCATTATTACTTCGCAATAGAAAAATATGTCCGTTGACGTAAATCTTTATGGAGATTTTAAATGTACTATTGATCTTAACAAATTATTGAATGGATATTATTAAATATTTTTTAAAATAGTTGATAAATGGCTAATTAAATCGAAAATTTATCATACGGTGATCTTTTTTTGTTAAACTGAATGCATAAATTTGAAATATTATTTAGGAGGAAGCTATGAAAAAAATTGTATTGAGTATTCCAGAAATTAGTTGTGGCCATTGCACTTCAAGCATTGATAATGCACTAAAAGATTTGACGGGGATTATTTCTGTAACTTCGAGTATTGATGAAAAAAAGACGGTTATTGAGTTTGAAGAAAAGTTGATAACTGAAGGAGAAATTATTGAAGTAATAGATGATATTGGCTTTGCGGCAACAATTGTTGAATAATATTTTGGATAAAGTCAATATTGAAATAATCATTAAAGGCACTGTTGATGTGCCTATTTCATGTAGATTTATGGTTGGTCATTGGCATTTTTGAGTAATGAAAGGGTTATCGTTTCCTTGAATTTTCTTTATGTGTTGGTTTCGTTCACATTCCCATTTTGTAGGTGGGTATAGCTTGTCCCAAGTCTGCATTAATCGTTTTTCTTGTCTTGCTAAATTCAATTGATACTTTTGTGCCATATAGAGATATGCTCGTCCAATAATACCTTTAATTTCATCGCGGGGTTGAACAATTCGGTGATTGAAATCTGTTGCAAATTGGCATTGCCCATATTGATTAAAATCGCGAGTAAATTCACTAAATCTGAAATTAGAGCGATCTGCATTAATTTCACCGACCGCGGGCTGTATATTATGCATATCGCCCTCCATTCTATTAAACTTTTCGCTATAATTGGTCGATTTTTTGCAGCCTTTTCGGCCACCTTGTTGCCAGCATTGTAATTGATGACCGAAAGTATGTGCTGGCATAACATGTTCCCACTCGATGCGATTAGCACGTACGTTATTTTTTCGTACTTTATAGCCGCAACTTTCAAGATCTATGATGCCTTTTTTCCCTTCCCAAATGAATTTACAATCGCAGTAAAATTCTCGTTGTTGAGGATGACTTTGATAGATCTTTGTAAGATAATTTTTAGCTTTTTGAAAGTTTTGAAGAGATGTTTTTGGTGACGATTCGTTCCTAATAATGAATTGTGTATAGTCTAGCGTCCAAAAAACATTGCCTATAATAATACAAATTAATGCTGCAATGAGATATGTCCATTGCTTTTTTTTAAGTAATTTGCGAATAATTTTTGTAAGAAATTTTTGAAGTTGAGCTAAATTCATCTCTGTCGGTAATCTAAAACGTGCCAATTAGTAATATTACTATTAAATTTATAAAAATTTACAAATTTAATGCTTTTAGCGCTAAGTTCTAAAAACTTTTCCCGATATCTTTTATAATGAACTCATAAACAATATTAGAAAGGAAATTTTATGACACTTGGAGAGGCACTTAATGTGCGATCAGATTTACAAACACGAATTAGTCAATTGAGCGCGAGATTGGCAGAAAATATAAAAGTTCAGGAAGGTGATGACCCCACGCTTTTTCCAGCGGATCTTAAAAAAGAGATTTTTATCGCTATTGATACATTGGGAAAGCTAGTTGGTAAAATTAATGAAACCAACAATCAAACACAATTTTCCGAGAGTCAATCATTAGCTGATGCTTTGATAGAGCGTGAGAATCTACTTAAAAAAAGACAAGTAATTAATCAGATGATTGAAAAAGCATCGGAAAATGAGAATCGATACAGTATGTCGGAGATCAAGTTCCTAACAGTTGTAGATGTTCAAGCATTGACTAAAGAATATGATGCACTGTCAAAATCTTGGCGAGAGCTCGATAACAAAATTCAAGCGATTAATTGGCGTACGGAACTCGTTTAGATACAATTGAAATAGGCAGTATAGAAAAGGCGAGTGCAAAAAAATACACTGTAGCGTTAACAGCGCAAACTCTTAACAAGTAACGTTAAGAACAGTTTACACAGTAGCTTGCTACAGAACATTTACCGTTACAATTTACTACCAAGTACTGATTTTCTATATGGGTGGGTTAGGGGTATCCTCAGAATATTTATTATTCTGAGGATTTTTTATTATGCCTGATTTTGAATGATTGCAGCTAACTCTGATGTATATTTTTCACCAAGCTCTAAATTACCGCATTCAACCATAACACGCACAACAGGTTCAGTGCCGGACGCTCTTATTAATACTCGTCCTTCGCTTCCTAGTTGAGATTCAATTTTTTGAATTTGTTCATTTAGTAGGCGAGTATTCCACTCTTGTCCTTTATTAATACGAACATTGTGCATAACTTGAGTCGTTTTCGAGATAGAATCACGAAGTTTTGCAAAAGATGAATTAAGTGTTTCAATTGCTTTAAGTGATTGGATTGCAGCAATCAATCCATCGCCGGTTGAGTGAATATTTAAGCAGAGTATGTGACCTGAATTTTCGCCGCCAATAGTGAGTTTTTCTCGATTTAATAATTCAAGTACGTAACGATCTCCAACTTTTGATCTAAGGAGGTCAATACCTTTTTCTTTTAAGGCATTTTCAAATCCTAAATTACTCATAACGGTTCCTACGATGCGCTTTTCTTGGTTTGCTATTGCCAGAAGGTAGAGTATATCGTCCCCATCAAATGGTCGGCCCCTCTCATCAACAATGAGTAATCGGTCGCCATCCCCATCAAATGCGATGCCACAATATGCAGATTCTGCGAGAACTTTTTCTTGTAAAGCTTTTGGGGCAGTCGATCCGACAGCATCATTAATATTTATTCCATTAGGAGATGCACCAATCGTAATCACGGTGGCACCGAGTTTTTCAAACAATTCTGGAGCAACTGAAGATGTTGCTCCATGAGCACAATCTATGACAATCTTTTTACCTTTGAGAGATAAATTTTTGGCACTTTCTAAACAAAAATCAATATACTCAATCGCAGCAGATGGATGATACGTAATTGTCCCAAGACATACTTCACCACCAAAGATCAGCTCTTCATCGATAAATGATTCGATCAGTAATTCAATTTCATCATCGAGTTTTTCACCATGATTGTTGAAGAATTTTATACCATTATCAAAATAAGGGTTATGTGATGCGGAAACGACAATCCCTGCAATACAGTGATATTTTTGGGTGAGATAGGCAATTGCGGGAGTTGGTAGAATTCCCGCAAGAATTACATTAACACCGGCATATGTTAATCCTGCTGCAAGTGCTGATTCAAACATATCCCCCGAGATACGAGTATCCTTTCCAATTAGGATAGAAGTTTTTTTTTGGCCATTCGCAAGTGCTTTACCGGCAGCATAGCCAAGTTTTAATGCAAATTCTGCCGTTAAAGGAAATTCACCAACTTTTCCTCGGATGCCATCTGTTCCAAAATAGGTTCTGCTCATTATTAATATCCTTCTAAAAGCAAATAATGGGCAATATTCTAGCGTAGATTTCTATTTATGGGAGAATCTTTCTTTTCAAGATGTTAAACATTCACGTTTATTTCACTGCTTTTATGATTAAAATTCGATTTTGTTGGCTTAAATTAGGCTATTCAGGGAATTTTAATTTGTTATACTGTTTTGCAATTAGGAATTAATAATTGATAATTCAGGAGTGACAATGAATCGACAAAAGGTAAGCATTTTTGGTGGAACCGGTTTTATAGGTTCTCTCTTAACTACGGCATTAGCTAAAAATGGCTATCGAGTAACGGTATTTTCACGCAATCGCAATGTGCAAAATGATGCTTCCTGTATGCCATATGTTGAATTTATTGATGAATGTAAACTTGAAGATGAAACGCTTATTCGTCATCATATGGAAGGATCAGATTTTGTGATCAATCTTGTCGGAACGTTTGATAATAGTAAGCGTCGTGCAATGAAAGCACATGTTACTTATCCAACGAAGATTTATGAAATAGCGGATAGCCTTGGAATAAAAAAAATGATTCATTTTAGTGCGTTAGGAGCATCTGAAAACGCGCCAGGAACGTTTTTTTCTACTAAAGCTAAAGGTGAAAAAGCGCTGTTAGAAGTTGCTAAAAAAGGTACAACTACCGTAACTATCATCTCTCCTTCATTAGTTGTTGGTTATGAAGATGCGTTTACATATAGTATTGCACGATGGATTAGAACAATGCCTATCCTTTTCTTGCCAATGGCTAAAGCGAAAGTTCAACCTGTATTTGTGAATGATATTCTTGATGCCGTACTATTACTTTTGAGTAATGATTATGAGCAAAGTACGTTTGAGTTAGCGGGTAAGGCGCAATATACTTTAAAAGAGATTGCGGAAAAGATTGCAAAAGAGATTACTCCAAAAAAACGTACGATTTTTGGTTTTCCCGATGCTTTTGCAAGCTTTATTGCATTTTTTATCGGTTTTATGCCTCGTTTTCCATACAGCCGTAATCTGATTAAATCGTCAAAAACGCCTTCCACATCGACTAAAAATGATTTTGAAGTGCTGGGGTTAACGCCAGCAAGCTACGAATCAGTACGCCAATTTGAAATATCAACAACGGTATTAGACAAGTATTATTACGATCGTTTAAATGCACGTCGCCCCGTCAAATCATAATTGCTGTTATAAGGAAGAATTAACGAATGTTAGATGTTCAATTTAAAGTTCTCGATGATCGTTTAGGTCAAGAGTATCCGTTGCCAAGTTATGCGACTGCAGGATCAGCAGGGCTCGATTTAAGAGCAATGACAACAGAAGATGTTGTGATTAAACCTGGGGAAAATGTTCTTATAAAAACGGGGATGGCCATTTATTTGAAAGATCCTCGCTATGCCGCAATGATTTTACCTCGTTCTGGGCTAGGCGTTAAACATGGTATTGTGCTTGGAAATTTAGTGGGGCTTATCGATGCAGATTATCAAGGAGAACTTATGGTTTCCTTATGGAATCGCAGTCAAGATACTTTCACACTCAAAGTCGGTGAACGGATGGCTCAATTGGTCATTGTCCCTGTAATACAAGCAAACTTTGAACAAGTTGAAGAGTTTGAAGCAACAGAACGTGGCGAGGGTGGCTTTGGTCACACTGGTCGAAATTAGGTAAATCAATGGCTTGCCGATAAAAAAACATTCATTTTATGAAACTCAGTGAGCTGAAATTCACTGAGTTTCATTTTTTTTCGCCATAATATTTTATATTTCAAATATGAGTTTTTATATTCATATTTTTATTAAATAAAGTGCTTAAAATTTAAGTATATCCACCAGGAAAGGAGAGGTTAGATGCAAAAGTCCAATAGTGTAGATCGGTATAAGGTTCCTATTGCATGTTTTTGGTTAGTGTTTTTAGCAGCAACGTCATTAAGAGTGACCTTAACATCGTTAAGTCCTATTATGAGCGATATTGCAGAATCATTGGAGCTATCTAAAGCAGTCGTCAGTTTTCTAGTGACAATCCCCATTATTTGCATGGGCGTTTTTGCGTTGACAGCAGCGCCATTAAGTAATCGTTTCGGTATGGAACGGATGATTACTATCAGCCTCTTTTTGATAGGTGTTTCGACAATCACGCGCAGTTATTTTCAAAGTACCCATCTTCTATTTGCTTCATCATTATTAATGGGTATTGGAATTGCTATTGCAGGCCCTCTACTATCGGGGTATGTAAAACGTTATTTTAAAAAACGTAGTAATGTAGGTATGATTTTTTATACTTTTGGCATTAGTATTAGTGGGGTTCTTGGGGCATTAAGTAGTTCTATTTTAAATCAGTATTTAGGTTGGGAGTGGAGCGTCACTCTTGAATTTTGGGCTGCCCCGATTTTAATTATCTCTGGGGTTTGGGCTGCTTTTTATCTTTTTAAAAATTCTAATAATATTGTAGAGGATGCCCCAAAAGCCAAAATGCCATGGAAAGAGGGGCGCGCGTGGATGTTAGTTGCCTGCTTTGGTTTACAGTCAGGAATTTTTTATACAAACGTTGCGTGGTTATTACCTTTTTTACTTGAAAAAGGGATAAGTTCTTTTCACGCTAATTTTTTATTAAATCTATTTATTTTCAATGGTATATTTGGTGGCTTTATTATTCCAATTACAGTCATAAAAATTGGACTTCGTGCTACTAGTATTGGCGCAATTTCCTTAGTGATTTTATCGATTTTAATCCTCCTTTTTACCAATGATAATCTTTTTTTGCTCTATTTTGTAATTGCGATTATCGGAGTATTAGTAAGTTCCGGTTTATTCGCTATTACGATGTTGTTACCATTTAATGAAGTGGATAATGGGAATGCAGTCGCTAGTTGGACAGCGATGATGCTTTTTGGTGGATATTGTTTTGCAGCATTTATTCCAACTTTATTAGGGTTACTTTATGATTTAACGGGTTCGTATAGTGCTGTATTTTATGGCTGTTTGCTTAATGCATTTATTCTTTTTCTATTTTTTATAGTCTTTTTTCGAAAGAAACGCGAAAGATATTGATTCGTTAAATAAATGTGATTTTTTTTTGAAAAATAGTGATGCAACACTATGATTTTCACAATTGATTTCGTATATTGATGTGAGCAAATGAGATCGTCGGTTGAATGAAGTAGATCTTAAAATAATAAAACAATCGTTAGGTTGTTCAATAATCGTAAAGCTGGAGAAGCCTAGAAATGAAAGTATTAATTTTAGCTGGAGATGGGATTGGTCCTGAAATTGTCAAACAAGCTGAAAAAGTTTTAAAACATGTCACGAATAAACACGGCCTACAATTAACGCTTGAATATGGCAACATTGGTGGTGTTGGTGTGGATAAAGATGGTTCTCCTTATCCTGCTGAAACAGCAAAAAAAGCTGCTGAAGCGGATGCAATTTTACTAGGATCGGTTGGTGGACCTAAATATGATACATTACCTCGTGATCTGCGTCCTGAGCAAGGGTTATTGGCAATCCGCAAAGAGCTCAATTTATTTGCAAATTTACGTCCAGCCCAAGTTTTTAAAGAACTCGCACATGCATCGAGCTTAAAAGATGAGCTTGTTGCCGGGCTTGATATCATGATCGTGCGGGAACTTACCGGTGATATTTACTTTGGTCAGCCACGTGGTATTGAAGAGCGTAATGGCGAGTTAGTGGGTTTTAATACGATGATCTATTCTGAATCCGAAATTCGTCGTATCGCACATGTTGCATTTCAAGCTGCACAAAAACGTCAAAAGCGTCTCTGTTCCATTGATAAAATGAATGTTTTAGAAGCAACGCAATTATGGCGCGATGTTGTAACACAAGTTGCAACGGAGTATCCAGATGTTGAGTTATCGCATCTTCTAGTAGATAACGCCGCGATGCAGCTTGTTCGTGCACCAAAGCAATTTGATGTTATGTTAACGGGTAATATTTTCGGTGATATTCTTTCTGATGAAGCTTCTATGTTGACAGGTTCCATTGGTATGCTCCCTTCTGCTTCTTTAGATGAGAATAACAAAGGTCTTTATGAGCCGATTCATGGATCTGCACCTGATATTGCAGGACAAGATATTGCAAATCCATTGGCAACCATTTTATCAGTGGCAATGATGTTTCGTTATACATTTAATCGAAATGATATTGCAGATGAAATCGATAATGCTGTAAAAGCAGTTTTACAACAGGGTTATCGCACGAAAGATATCGCCAAAGGTGATGAGAAAATAATTGGCTGCGAAGCGATGGGTGAAGCAGTACTTAAAGCATTAGTATAATTATTTATGCAATATATTTTACCACTGATGTGATGCCTAGAAATATTTATCTAGGCTAATCCATGAATAATAGGAGAAGGGGAAAGATGAAAAAATTAGGCCTTGTAGGTTGGCGTGGAATGGTGGGTTCTGTATTAATGGAGCGCATGGTAGAAGAGAAAGATTTTGATGGAATTTATACAACGTTCTTTTCAACATCTAATGCCGGAGGTGAAGCGCCCCATATCTCAGAACATTTTGAATCACAACTTGTTGATGCGTATGATATTGATGCTTTAAAAGCACAAGATATTATTATCAGTTGCCAAGGTGGTGATTATACTGGCGAAGTATTTCAAAAATTACGTGATGCTGGTTGGCAAGGATATTGGATTGATGCAGCTTCTTCGCTGAGAATGAATGATAATGCAATGATTATTCTTGATCCAGTAAATCGAGAGGTTATTGATCGCAGTGTTGAGGAGGGTATCAAAAATTTTATTGGTGGTAATTGTACTGTAAGTTTGATGCTAATGGCACTTGGTTCACTTTTTAAAGAGGGGATTGTTGAATGGGCGACATCGATGACATATCAATCTGCTTCAGGTGCCGGCGCTCAAAATATGAAAGAGCTTTTACAGCAAATGGGAGCAATTCATCAAGTCGTAGTGGCGGATTTAGATAATCCTGCAAAAAGTATTTTAGAATTAGACCAAGTAATTACTAACTCATTTTCAACAGATAACTATCCAAAAGAGCGTTTTGGTGCACCCCTTGCAGGAAGCCTTATTCCTTGGATTGATTCAGAACTTGAAAATGGTCAAAGTCGTGAAGAGTGGAAGGCGATGGCGGAAAGTAATAAGCTTTTACAGTTGTCTAAAAAAATCCCTATTGATGGTACCTGTGTTCGAGTAGGTGCAATGCGCTGTCATTCTCAAGGGCTGACATTAAAATTAACCAAAGATGTGCCAATTACAGATATAGAAGCAATGATCCGAGAAAGCAATCGTTGGGTAAAAGTAGTTCCTAACAATAAGGTTGATACTGTCACATCATTGACGCCAGCAGCTACATCAGGGACATTAACTATTCCTGTTGGTCGACTTCGTAAAATGAATATTGGGGAGCAGTATCTCAATGCCTTCACAGTTGGAGACCAATTACTTTGGGGAGCAGCAGAGCCACTCCGACGAATGCTGAATATTCTTTTAGATCGTGAGTAATTGTGATAACTATTATCCCCTATGTGAGATTCGATAAATATTGATAGAATTTAAACCTCCTTTTATAGGGAGGTTTTTTATGTAATATAAAAAAATTGACTCGTTATTTGTAATGTTTTTATCAACAATTTATAATTTTAAACAGGTAATTAATAAAACGATTTAATTATTTTTTTGCAAATAGTAACTATTCCTCATTTCTATTAAACAGGGAGTCATTATGAGCGGTAAGTTTGAAATTTTTCTTGCGAAGAACCAGGAGTTTTATTTTCGATTAAAAGCGGGCAATGGTGAAATCATTCTTGGAAGTGAAGGATACGTCACAAAAGCCAACTGTCAAAAAGGAATTGCATCTGTTCAAAAAAATGCTTCTGATCTTAATCGTTATGAGAAAAAGTCTTCTGGAAGTGGTCGATTTTCATTCAATTTAAAAGCAACTAATGGTCAAGTAATTGGTACTAGCCAAAGTTATAAATCAGAATCAGGTCGTGATAATGGTATACAATCGGTTGTAAAAAATGCACCAGATGCACAAATAGTTGATTTGACGGTAGAGTAAAATCGATCAATTAGTAGATATTGTGATGATAGAAAAGCACTTTTTAAAAGTGCTTTTTTGTTGCTAGATATTCTTTGCTCTTTCAATAGGGATTGTAAAAATACAGTATCGTTTTTTGCTAAAAATAGCGTAAAAAGTAATATTTATTGATGTTTGATGTTGTTTAATTTTTCATAAATGATTTCAATCATGCGTGCAGGATTATTTTCTGGTAAAAGATGATCAGATGCTCCGATAGCTCCACTCTGAGTCATATTGGTCAAAGAAGATTTCGATATTGCACGTAAAAATGCTTCTGAGCTCAATGAAAAAATAGGCCTAGAACTTTCGCCCCAATTAACGGCGATTGGTAATGTTTCAGCAAGAAGTGCTAGCTCAGGCACTGAAATATCTCGTGGTTTTTTTTGGGTTAGTAATTTAGCCAGTGAATGTTGATTATCACTTTTAATCGTCTGAATAGCTTTACTTTGTTCCTTGAGTGTAAAAGGAGTATTTTTACAAGCAGCTATAAAAAGATCGATTGCCTCGGCAGTTTTTTTTCGACGAGTTGCGCGCATAATTGGTGACATCATCTCTGTGATATCTTGGCTGAAGAGTGCATGTTCATCTTGATTCATACCATAACTTGGCACAATAAGTTCATAGAAGAAGAGACCTGCAAATAGCTCGGAATTTTCGAGAGCTGCCAATAATGTTGGATGACAAGCATAAGACCATGCGACGACATAAAATTTTAGAGCATCGTTGCGATGAATGTCGCGAAGTTTTTGACAAAAGGCGAGCAATTCGTCGGCATGCCTTTGTGTATCGAATAATTCACCATTTTCCGATGCTGCTTTACCAAAACCTGATTGTGTTAATGCAATTGCATTATATCCTTGGAATTGATTAAGGTAAGGCTTCCATGTGCGTGCATCTCCTAATATTCCATGTAAAAAAAGTAGGCACGGAGTTTTATTCTCTTTAAACGAATGATCTACATATTGGTAATAATGTAGGGATTGTTCACATTTGACACCATTTTGATAGGTTGCAATTATAAGCTCTTTCTCGTCAATAGTTTTGGTTGTACAATTAGTCATTCTGTTTTTACTCTTTGATAAAATTACATAGGTATTTTTTAGAAACAAGGAGATATCTCTCAACAGCTTTCACTATTTTGGATTATAGATCCATTTTCAGAGAACATAATCTAAAAAATCATCACGATTTAATAGATCCACAACAACTGAGATTAGTTTTCGGAGCTCTGTTTCTGACGTTACAAAAGGTGGCATGATGTAGATAAGTTTATTAAAGGGTCGAATCCATACACCATTTTCAACAAAGTAGGCTTGAATTTTTCCTTGGTTTACAGAATTTTTTAATTCAACGACACCTATTGCACCGAGTACACGTACATTTTCGACGTGAGGATTTTCCTTTAAAGGCTCATAAAGCTCTTTGAAAAGTTGAGTTTCTATGCGTGTTACATTCTTATGCCATTGATTGCTAGCAAGGAGTGAGAGACTAGCATTTGCAGCAGCACATGCAAGTGGATTACCCATAAAGGTGGGGCCATGCATAAAACATTTTGCTTCACCGTTGCTAATTATGTTGGCAATTTCTCGTGTAGTGAGTACCGCTGATAATGTGAGATAACCACCGGTAAGTGCTTTTCCTAAGCAGATAATATCAGGTTCGATATTGGCATGTTCACACGCGAAAAATTTTCCGGTTCTGCCAAATCCTGTGGCAATTTCATCAGCAATAAGGAGTACACCTGTCTCATCACAGAGTTCACGTAACGTTCTGAGATAATTCGGATGGTAAAAACGCATTCCACCGGCACCTTGTACAATCGGTTCAACAATAACTGCAAAAAGTTCACTGGCATGATTTTTGAATATTTCTCGGAGATTGTCGGCAGCGGCGTCATTCCATTGATCATAAAAGCCGATCTCAAATGGTTCTGCAAAGAGATGTGGTGGGAGATAATCACCATAGATGGAATGCATAGAATTTTGTGGGTCACAGACGGCCATCGCCCCAAAAGTATCACCATGATAAGCATGGGAGAGTGAAAGTACGCATTTTCGCTTTTCACCTTTGGCATGCCAATATTGAAATGCCATCTTTAAAGCTACTTCTACCGCGACTGAACCTGAATCTGCTAAAAAAAGACATTCAAGTGAAGGCGGTGTTAATTCAATCAATTTTTGTGCGAGATCGACTGCAGGTTGGTGAGTGATACCTCCAAACATTATATGGGATACTTTGGCTAATTGATCTGCAATCGCTCGGTTCATAATCGGATGATTGTAGCCATGAAGCACGGCCCACCAAGAGGACATTCCATCAATTAGCTCTTGCCCATCTTCGAGCTGTATTTTTACGCCTTTAGCGGATTTTACAGGATAGCAAGGTAGAGGTTCGCTCATCGAGGTATAAGGGTGCCAAATATGCTTTTCATCAAATGAGAGATCAATTTTATCGAGTGTCACAACATATCCTTTTGAGTCAATTTTATGATTTAAGAATAACAGTCATGAATCTTATTTCAGCACTAATATTGAGAACTTATCAAAGTAAGACTGTAAATAACCATCAAAACTGAAGTGACTATGGTACTATAATTTTTAATAAGCGATGCTCTAATGAGCGCTCGCTTTTTTATTTACGAAGATTTTGAAACGATTCATAACAGACTAAGTGATTGTTTATATATGTTTATTAGTGACCCGAATAACACATTACCTAATGTATGGAATGAGCGAATTCAAACACAAATAGAGGCACAAAAAAAGGCGAACCGTTATCGTCAAAGAGTTTCAGTGATAAGTGATGTTGACAAAAAAATCATTGCTAATAATGACTGTTATCTCAATTTTTCCTCTAACGATTATTTAGGATTGGCACATCATCCTCGGATAATCAATGCAGCAAAATGTTCGGTAGAATATTTCGGTATAGGTAGTGGTGGTTCTGGCCATGTGACAGGATATAGTGAAGCTTTAGCACAATTTGAAGTAAATTTAGCCTCATGGCTAGGATATGAGCGAGCAATTGTTTTTCCTTCAGGATTCAGTGCTAATCAAGCTATTATTAAACTGCTTGTAGAGCGAGAAGATCGTATTATTGCGGATAGATTATCCCATGCATCAATTATGGAAGCTGCTATTTTTTCTCCTGGTCGTCTTCATCGATTTCGCCACAATGATCTTGATTCATTAGAGAGTTATCTAGTGAAAGAAGATACTAGTGCTGTTGGGAAGTTGGTTATTACTGAAGGCGTATTTAGTATGGATGGGGATATTGCTCCGCTTGATAAAATCGTTAGACTCACAAAAAAATATCCAAGTTTATTGGTTGTAGATGATGCTCATGGAATAGGGGTTATAGGTAAAAATGGTCGTGGTTCAACAGCACTTTTTAATGTTAAGCCCGATATCTTAGTCGTAACGTTTGGCAAAGGATTTGGTTGCAGTGGTGCAGCATTATTAATGAACCAGCCATTGGCTGATTATTTTATACAGTTTTCAAAGCCTCTAATTTATAGTACTTCTATACCTCCATTTCAGGCAGCCATTTTACAAGAATCGTTAATACTTATTCAAAGTGAAGAAGGAGACTATCTTCGCCAAAAATTACGTGATAATACACGTTACTTTCGTGAGTCATTAGCCCCAATTTTAAACCGATATAATGAGGACATTAAAGATGCGAATGAGCGGCTTTCTTTACTTGATTCAGAAAGTGCCATTCAACCAATTATTATTGGGGAAGAGTCGAAAGCTCTACATTTTGCTCAATCATTAAGGGCATTGGGTTTCTGGGTGAGTGCGATTCGTCCACCAACAGTTCCGCCACAAACCTCAAGATTACGCGTTACCATAACGGCTGATCATTCCTATGCGATGATCGATCAATTGGTTACGGCAATGAATCAGATAATTGTTGATGAAGGGTAGATGAAGGGTAGATGAAAACGATTATGACTTTTCAAAACTCACTCTCTTTTCCAACTAAAGAGATAATTGCTACAAACTTTAGTGATAATGCGCATCTCTATGATGATGTTGCCATTGCACAAAGAAAAATCGCCGCAAAGGTTTGTGAAATTCTTGTTAGTGAGATTACTAAAGAATCGATAAAAGAGCCGGTTCGTATTTTAGACGCCGGCTGTGGCACAGGCTATATTGGTCGATATCTGTATTCAAATATAGTAGCAAGAGGATTGCTCGATTCATGTCAAAGTCAATTAGTTGCTCTCGATATTTCAGCTGCAATGTTAGAAGAGGCGAAACGAGATAATTACTATGATACTTACGTGAAAGGCGATATAGAGTCACTTCCTTTTGGCAATGGATCGTTTGATCTGGTTATCAGTAGCTTAGCAATACAATGGTGTCAGGATTTTACAAAAGGTATCGAAGAATTTTTGCGCGTGACTAACGAAATAAATTCACCAAGAGTTTTTATATCAACACTATTGGCTGGCACTTTTTATGAGCTGCAAGAGGCCTTCGCATTGGTTGATAATGAGACACATATTTTGTCATTTATGCGTGAAGAAAAAGCGTATGAGATATCAAAAGAGTTGCGATGTTCTCTCACTATCTATGATGAAGTTGTCACGTTTCAATCGCTAAAATCATTATTTGCAAGTATTCGTAATGTGGGAGCATCAAGTCTTTCAAATCGTCGTAAAGGCTTATTAGGGCGCGAAAGTTATCGAAAATTAGAGCAGTATTTTCAAACATTAGGACAATACCAACTAACTTATAGAGTCGCGATATTTGTATTGTAAGGCTAAAAATATATGACAAATTCATCTAAAACTTGGTTTATTACCGGTACAGATACCGAAATTGGAAAAACATTTGTAACATCTAAGTTACTGCAGACACTCAATCAGCATCATCACTTTGCCAACGGTTATAAACCTATTGCTTCAGGTTCTGTAATGACACCAGAAGGCCTTCGAAATCCCGATGTATTGGCACATTTACAAGCATCCTATGATGACCTTAGTTATGAAATGATTAATCCCTATTTCTTCGAAGAGGAAGAAGCTCCCCATATTTTAGCTGAACGACATCAGCGTCCGATCGAGTTTGCTAAAATTAATCAGGGATTAGCCTATCTTCAATCACTTAATCATATTACTTTAGTGGAAGGTGCAGGCGGTTGGCATACACCCCTGAATAAAAAGGCTCGTTACAGTGATTGGGTTATTGCAAATAATCTTCCAATCATAGTTGTTGTAGGGCTGAAGCTTGGGGTTATTAATCATGCACTTTTGACTTTTGAAACAATTGCCCGTTCCGGGTTAAAAATTGAAGGTTGGATTGCGAATCATCTTTCTGATAGTCCAAGTCTACAAAATTATATTGAGGGTATTAAGCAATTTTCGAATATTCCAATGATTGGTGAAGTCCCATTTCAACGCTCTGTTCAAGATAATGATAAATGTCATTTTGATTTGAGAGTTTTTCAAGGGTAATTTAAGTCATTTCTGTTTAAGAAAGTCAGTATGTCTTTTCTTACGTACAAGCTTCAATAATGATTATTGAAGCTTGTTTTTTTATAAGCAATTTACCCATTAATCTCAATAAAAATTCTTAATAACTATCTATAAATTAAAATTAATATAAAAATAAATATTTTAAAATTTATGTAAATGATATAGAGTGAAATTGTATAGTGCAATTTCATCAATATTGTAGCTGTACAACTTTGATATTCAATAACTTTTACAAGGAGTTATATTATGGGTTCAATTGGAAGTATGACTAAACCAGAATTAGGTTTTCTCGCTGCAGCAGTACAATATCCTGTACCGATTGTAAATAGTCGTGCGGATATCGATAAACAAATCGAAAATATCGTACGCATTATCCATCATACGAAAGCAGGTTATCCCGGTTTAGAGCTTATTATTTTCCCTGAATATAGTACTCAAGGTTTAAATACCGAAAAATGGTTAACAGAAGAGTTTCTATGTGATGTTCCCGGAAAAGAGACCGATATCTTTGCACAAGCTTGTAAAGAGGCGGGTGTTTATGGTGTATTCTCGATTATTGAGCGAAATCCTGATCCTACTAAAAACCCTTACGATACTGCGATTATTATTAACCCAGAAGGTGAAATTTGCCTTAAATATCGTAAGTTATTTCCCTGGACGCCAATTGAACCATGGTCACCGGGTAACTTAGGCATGCCGGTTTGTGATGGTCCAGGCGGAAGTAAGCTTGCTGTTTGTATCTGTCATGATGGTATGATTCCAGAAGTTGCGCGTGAAGCAGCCTATAAAGGAGCAAATGTCTACATTCGTATCTCTGGTTATAGTACGCAGGTACAAGATCAGTGGATCTTAACGAATCGTTCTAATGCATGGCATAATCTTATGTACACCATCTCTGTAAACTGTGCGGGATATGATGGCACGTTTTACTATTTTGGTGAAGGACAGATCTGTAACTTTGATGGTACTGTTTTACAACAGGGCACTCGTTCACCAGGAGAGATTGTCACTGGAGAGATTTATCCGGTTCTCGCCGATGGTGCTCGCCGCACGTGGGGGCTAGAAAATAATATCTATAACCTTGGTAATCGCGCTTATGTTGGAGATCCTGGCGGTGATCATCAAACAGAACTTACCTATATCCATGATCTAGCAAATGGTAAATATAAATTACCATGGGATAAAGATATAAAAATCAAAGATGGTTCAATCTATGGTTATTCCGAAAAAGGGAAGAAACATTGGGATGAATAGATTCACTTATCAATAATCTCTAAAGAAAAGGTCTGGAATAGGTTGTTACTTCAGGCTTTTTCATTTTAGTTCGATATTATCCATAAGAATTATTGTTGCATTATGTGCTTTATGTAATAATCGCGGTGTAATTTATTTATATATAGGCAAAATTTTAATATGAAACAGTTAAAAGCATTTTTTGGAATTCTATTTTTAGCATTAGTAACCGTTGCTTGCTCAAACTCAAGTGATTCACCAGAGGCCGTTGCAAAAGAATTTATTGAAGTATTTGCGCAAGGTGATAGTAAAAAAATGATCGATTTGATCTATATCCCTGAAGAGGACGATACGCCTGAATCTAAAGAGATGATTGCTGCTAAATTGGGGATGTTAGTACAAGCCGCGAAACAAGAAATGGATCAATTAGGTGGCATTAAGTCAATTGAAGTTAATAATGTGGTATACAATGATGATAAAACAACTGCTAAAGTAGCGTTAACCGTAACATATAAAAATGGTGATGTTAATGGTCCAGATGATGTTGATTTAATTAAGTCAAAAAAAGGCTGGAAAGTTTCTTTCCTTTAATAGGAGCTTTTACCTTGTTACTATTTAAATTGTAGATTCTGCGCTGTAATTGTAGTGATTACAGCGTTTTTTATTTGGGAATATCCTCAAACGATATCAATACTAATTTTTTAATTTAAAATCACTTCTCATGACTTTTCACCGCTTTTTCATTGCGTTTCTATTTCTCTTTTCATTGCTAGTGGTGATTACGCTATATCTATTAGAAATTGATATTACCGGGCAGAGAAATAAGCTCGTATTATGGGATATTGCCGAGAAAGAGCGCTTAATGATAGGAGATATAATTCTTCGTTCGGCTTATGGTAAGGAGAGCCGTATTATTGAGATGGTAAGTGGAGGGAATTATAGTCATATTGCAGTCATTACGGCTACCGATCCTGAGATTTTAGTGACGCATGCAACGACTAATGAGAATGAAAATTTTCTAAATCAGGTTCAAGTAACGATCATTTCACAGTTTCTCTCTCCAACAGTGACAAAACATTATGTCATTGCTCGTCCAAATTTTTTGACTAAGTCTGAAAAAACGCTTTTTAGCCAAGAAATTGATGCACGAAGTGGAGAAGCGTATCACCTTAGAAGTCGAGAATTTGATAATCTTTACTGTACGACATTATTAGAAAAACCGCTATTAGTTTTAAGGCCTAACTTGCAACTAAAGTGGCAACAGGTGAATGTGCCAGGGATGAATGGGGAATATCTCTTTCCAGATGCATTTTTAGCAATCCCAGGGCTCGATATTCTCCTAAAAGATGATCAATGGCTTTCATTGCCGATAAATACTGATGAAATTTGGTAAAATTAAATAATTTTTAGTGCCCGTCGTTTTTTTCTTGAGCTTTATTTTCCCAAAAATTTTCGATCGTTTTAATGATCTGTTGCTGAATATGATCGTTATAAGAAGTGACTGCAAAATCTTCATATAGCTTGTAACTTTTCTGTGAATAGTTATCCGCAAGATAAATAAGAATATCATCCTTAATGAGCCACCTTTTGGGAATATCTCTTGCTATTGCAAGAAGCTCACGCATTTTAGCCAAGGATTTTAAGAGCGGTTTAGATGATTTTTTCATTCGTTTTGCACCCTTGACTTTTTTCCAAGCAGATTCAGGATCTGGCTCGTAACGAGATCGTTCTGTTAGAGGTTGCAAATTTGATTTTAATTGGTTGATCTGACCGTTTTTTTCAAGTTCAGTCATTAAAGCTTTATATGCAGGAATTAGATAATGGACATCATCGTAGGCATATTTGAGTTGTTCATTTGTTAATGGGCGAATATCCCATTGTGTGCGAGTTTGATCGCGCGTTAGATCTACATCACAGTAATGAAGAACAAGATCGTGGTAACTCATTCCAACTTTTTGATTTTGGGTAATTTGTGCTGCAATTTGAGTATCAAAAACAGGGACAGGTAAAACACCTAGTGCGTGAACAATTGCTTCGAGGTCTTGGCTTGCCGAATGAATTATTTTTGTAATATTTTCGGCGGTAAGAAGCGCTTTTAGGGCAGTAAAATCGCTAATTGCCAAAGGATCGATACAGACGGCTTCATTTACTGTTGCTAATTGTATGAGACAGAGCTTAGGGAAATAGGTTTTTACACGCATAAACTCAGTATCAAGCGCAAGAAGTGTAATCTCTGTCAGCTGTTTATTGCACCAAACATCGATACTTTCTTGGGTATCTAAGTAGAGATCTCGCATATCTATTTCCTTTTTCGCATCAATTGTTTTGCGTATTATACGCTATTTTTTGCGAAAAATTGGGACCTGTATGGCAATTCTTATGAAGAATTTATCAGCATTGAGGCGTAAAAAGTTCTACTATATCTAGCAATATATATTTTGTAGTTGATGGAGTAAATGATGACAGTTCTTTTTTCAGCGCTTAATGCAGTTCCTTATTTAATGGAGTATCAAGAAAAATCTCCCTTAGTCCATTGCATGACGAATGATGTCGTACAGAATTTTACTGCGAATGTCATACTTGCAACTGGTGGTAGCCCAGCTATGATTCCTGATTTGAAAGAGTGTGGAGAATTTACTGCTATTGCAAGCGCTTTGCTCATTAATGTAGGGACATTAACGCAATCAGCAGCAACGGCAATGCTTCATTCAGCAGCTATGGCGCATGAAACAGGAACTCCATGGGTTTTAGATCCCGTAGGTATAGGTGCAGCGCTCTATTATCGCACCTCAATTGTGAATGAGCTTTTACAGTTTCAGCCAACAGTAATCCGTGCAAATCCTGCAGAAATTATGGTGCTTGCCGGTGTTGAAGGCAAATCAAAAGGTGTTGATTCTGAAGTTGAAGTAACGAGTGCTTTTGAATATGCAGAAAAAGTTGCAAGAGAGTTTCAGACAGTAGTGGCAATGACGGGTGAACATGATTTCATTACAGATGGATATCGGAGCTATATCGTGACCGTTGGTACAAAAAAACTGACAAAAGTTACCGGTACAGGTTGTTCGCTATCGGCACTTGTAGCAGGTATCATCGGCTCAACGCAAGACGTGCTAGAAGGGGCAGCAGCTGCCTGTTTTATCGCTGCTCTTGCAGGGCAAAATGCCGCAGAAAAGAGTCAAGGCATAGGCACTTTTGCTGTGCAATATCTCGACGAACTCTCATTAACAACACCAGAGAGATTATTTGATTTGGCAAAAGCTCAAGGTGAGGTACAAAGTAATGGAGATGCTATCTATGACTGAAAAAAGTGTTATGGTAAGTCGCAATTTTTTTGATTTATCGCTCTATCTCGTACTAGATCCTGTTCTGTGTGGGGGTATTGCGGGTATGATTAAAACCACTCGAATCGCCGTCGAAAATGGTGTGACATTTGTACAATTACGATCTGAGAAAGAAGTTGATAAAGGTTTTTGGTATGAAGCTGGAATTGAATTGATGCATCTTTTAAGAGACTACTCAATACCACTTGTTGTGAATGATCATGTTGATGTTGCGATGGCAATTAATGCCGATGGTGTTCATGTCGGTCAGAGTGATCTGCCGGTTACGATTGTGCGAGATCTGATTGGTAATAATAAAATTGTTGGGCTTTCTATTGGTTCTATTACGGAGTTAAATCGAGTTGATCCTACAATCATCGATTATGTTGGCGTTGGACCGGTTTTTGCAACTTCTACTAAAAAAGATGCGAGAGAAATATTAGGTATTTTAAATTTACAAACTATTGTTGAATCCTCCCCAATTCCTAAAGTTGCTATTGGGGGCATTAATCAACATAATGTAGAATCTGTCATGTCAACAAAGGTTAATGGTATTGCCGTTATTTCTGCTATTTGTGGCCAAAGGGATATCGCAGGTGCAACCCAAGCGTTAGCAAAATTGATGAGGCATTCAAAATGAATAAAATATTAACAATTGCTGGTTCCGATCCAAGTGGTGGGGCAGGTATTCAGGCAGATTTAAAAGCCTTTTCAGCGTTAGGTACTTATGGTATGACGATACTTACTGCTTTAACAGCACAATCGACTCAAGGTGTAGATAGTGTCTTTCCGGTTCCTATTGAGTTCATTGAAAAACAATACGACTCACTTTATCGAGATATTGTCCCTGATGCTACCAAAATTGGAGTGTTAGTGAATAGTGAAATTATTGAGTGTATTGCAAAGCTATTAACCGAAAAACCAATTAATTTTGTGGTGCTTGATACTGTTATGATTGCCAAAGGTGGGCATTCTCTTTTGCATGAATCAGCTGTCACAGCTATTCGAGAAATGCTTCTGCCGTTGTCAGATATTATTACACCTAATTTGCCAGAGGCAGCTACGCTTTTAGGTGTAGAAATTGCCACAACAGAAGAGGCGATGGAAGCACAAGGAAAAGCGCTTTTAAAACTTGGGCCACGATCAGTTTTGATGAAAGGGGGGCATCTCGACTTAGATATCAGCCCTGATTTACTTATTACGGAAAAAGAGACTATTCGGTTTGTTAGTCCACGTGTTTTAACCAAAAATACACATGGAACGGGCTGTACGCTGTCTGCGGCAATCGCTGCGCTTTATCCAGCACATGGTTTAAAAAATGGTGTCCGTCTAGCGAAGAAATACATTGATGGTGCAATTGCGAATGCGGATAGCTTGAAAGTTGGAAAAGGTATTGGTCCTACCCATCATTTTTATCGTTGGTGGTAAAGAAAATATTATTAATAAGTCGCTTGGTCATTGATCAGGCGTTTTTTATATCTGCGGTTTAAAGATATTTAACACATTGAAATTATAGAAAAGATAGAAATAAAACCATGAATATTCAGTCATTCTTAGATCAACACCCATTTTCAAAAACACAATATCTCGTCTTCTTTTTCACTTTTTTAATCGCTTTTTTTGATGGTTATGATACAGCTGTTATCGGTTATATTGCGCCAAGCTTAATAGATGAATGGGGAATTCTTCGTAGTGATTTAGCGCCAGTTCTGAGTGCCGCACTTTTTGGACTTGCTATCGGAGCCGTAGTATTTGGGCCGATTGCTGATAAATTTGGACGGAAATGGGTCTTGATTATATCGGTATTGATTTTTTCTCTTGGAACGTTCATTTCATCATATTCTCAAACACTCCATACACTTGAGATATTGCGTTTTATTACGGGTCTAGGTTTAGGTGCAGCGATGCCTAATGCGGTGACACTGCTTTCGGAGTATTGTCCTAAAGAAAAACGTTCGCTAATAGTGAATACGATGTTTTGTGGATTTCCGCTTGGTGCTGCACTAGGTGGTTTTATTGCAGCATATCTCATTCCTAATTTCGGCTGGCGATCGACGCTTATTTTTGGTGGCGTATTGCCATTGATTTTGACATTTTTTATGCTTTTCTTGCTTCCTGAATCTGTACGATTCTTAGTAAAAAGAGGGGGAAGGGAAAGCCAAATACAAGCCATCCTTACGAAAATTCATAATAGTGCACAAGTCATTGATCGATTTATCTTAGATGAAGGAAAAATAGTCGTAGGAAGAGGAATAAAACTCGTATTATCATCAAAATATATCATTGGTTCTTTCTTGCTGTGGATCGCTTATTTTATGGGGTTAGTAATTTTTTATGGTGTGATCAATTGGATGCCTATACTCTTTAAAGAAGTGGCAATACCAGAGCATTTAGCTTCAATAATCACAGGTCTTTTTGCACTTGGGGGATTGGGAGCTATTTTAAATGGTTGGTTGATGGATCGTTTTAATGGAACCTTTTTGATTGCAATTTTACTCTTATTGACGGCTATTTCAGTTGGGTTTGTTGGGATAGCAATCGATATGGGACATTTTATCTTAATTCTTACGATTCTTTTTGCAGGGATTGTAATGAATACAGCACAATCTTCTTTACCAGCGCTAGCGGCGGGATTTTATCCTACGGAAGGACGGACAACGGGTGTATCAATGATGCTTGGAATCGGACGTTTTGGAGGAATTGCCGGCTCATTTTTAGTAGCATTCCTAGTAGAGCATGCATATTCATTAGGCTCTATATTCTTTATTTTAGCAGTGCCTGCTGTGATTGGTTTAGTCGCTTTAATCGCGAAGTATTTGCTTTATAAAGCTTAATAAAGGAGGGTTTATGGTATCCCATAAACCCAGATAAGTAGCGAGTAGTTTTTTCTTATCGTCGGCGCTGATTCTTTAGCTGTTTTTCTTGACTCTCTGTTACGCTATTTTTAATTTGTAGATAACTCTCTAACCTACGAGATGAGATAATCCCGGTTTTAACGGCTTCTTGCAGAGCGCAACCTAAATCATTTTCATGTCGGCAATTGCTGAAGCGACATGGTTTCGTGATCCCTTTAAATTCGGAAAATCCTGCATCAATAGCCTCTAATGGTAGATGTTCAATATTAAAGCTCCGTACACCAGGAGAATCAATAAGATAACTCGATTCCATGGGCAAATGGTAGAGTGTTGTAGAGGAAGTTGTATGATTTCCTAAGCCTGTTGATGCATTGATTTTCTGTGTTTGTAAAAATAATTCTGGAATGAGTTTATTCGTGAGAGATGATTTTCCAACGCCTGATTGTCCTACAAAAACCGATGTCTTGTTTTTTAAGGCATCATTTAATTGCTGTAAAGAGGTGCTATCATGAATCGATGTATTATAGAAGGGAAACCCTAATTTTAGATAATCATCTAAAAAGTTGAAATTATCCTGCTCAGAGAGCAACTCTTTTTTATTGAGGATAAATGCAAGTTCAATCTCAAAATATTGTGCTGCAATGATATAGCGATCGATTAATGATGGGCTTGGTTCCGGCTGTGGCGCAATAACAATATATAAACGATCGATATTTGCAGCTAATATCTTTTCGGCACCACCAAAAGCAAGGCGTGAAAAGTGATTTTTACGGGGTAACCTCGAGACAATGACCGGTTCATTCTGCTCTAAGACATAGAAAACATAATCGCCACAAACGATTGCGCCTAACCCTTGACGAGCAGTGGCCTTATGAAGATTAAGTGCCTCATCTTCAAGTGTGACATGTTGACCATGTTGGGTAATAACACGTCCACGAAAAGTTTCGAAGTTTGACTCATTAGTGATAAGTTGTTCTTGACGCGATTGCTGTAATCGTTTTTGCTGGTTTGTTAATCGACGGCTCATTTATTAGCGCTCTAAATGCGGTAATTTATTGGGTACACCATCCCATTTTTCAGCATTGGGTAGTGGTTCCTTCTTTTCAGTGAGCACCGGCCACTTTCGTGAAAGTTCTGCATTGAGATCCAAAAAGACCATCTGTTCATCACTTAGGTCAGCATCCGATAATATCGCTCCTGCGGGACATTCTGGTTCGCAGAGTGTACAGTCAATGCATTCGTCAGGATCTATTACTAAAAAGTTTGGCCCTTCATGGAAGCAGTCAACAGGGCAGACATCTACACAATCTGTGTATTTACATAAAATACAGTTATCTGTTACTACAAAGGTCATTTGAATTCCTCTATTTATTAGAAATAATCAATGGATATGAAGGGCCTATTTTTTAACTACTTGACGATTACTTTTGCAATGCGGCGTTTACCGACTTGGATAATGACTTCATCCCCTTTAGAAAGTGTTAAGCCCTTATCTTCAACGCGTTCTTGATTGATTTTAACAGCACCCTCTGTAAGCATTCTAAAACCTTCGGAGTTAGAGCTCACTAGACCTGCTTCTTTCATTGCATTGGCAATACCGATAACGCCATCAGTCGATTGGACAATTTTCTCCTCAATATTTTCGGGGAGATTGCCTTTTTGAAAGCGTTCAATAAAGTTACGTTGTGCTTCTTCAGCTGCCGCAGCATTGTGATAGCGCGTAATGATCTCTTCGCAGAGTTCAAACTTAATATCACGTGGGTTACGACCTTCTGCAGCCTCTTTTTGTAACTTAGCAATATCTGCATTAGAGCGGAAACTTAAAAGCTCAAAATAACGCCACATTAATTCATCAGAGATGGACATTAATTTTCCAAACATGTCATCTGGCGTATCATCCACACCAATGTAATTACCAAGCGATTTAGACATTTTATTGACGCCATCGAGCCCCACTAAAAGTGGCATTGTGATGGCACATTGTGGCTTTGTAATACCATAAGCTCTTTGAAGATCGCGTCCCATAAGCAGATTGAATTTTTGGTCGGTCCCACCTAGTTCAACATCTGTTTTAAGATGAACAGAGTCATAACCTTGTAATAAAGGATAGATAAATTCGTGAATCGCGATAGGTTGCTGTGATTTATAACGCTTTTCGAAATCATCGCGTTCAAGCATACGAGCAACAGTGTGACGTGATGCCAGTTGGATCATCCCACTAGTACCTAACTCGTTAAGCCAGTGTGAGTTAAAGACTACTTTTGTCAATTTTGGGTCTAAAACCTTAAAAATTTGCTCTTCATAGGTTTTAGCATTCGCTAATACCTGTTCACGTGTAAGCGGTTTACGTGTAACATCTTTTCCAGAAGGATCGCCAATCATGCCTGTAAAGTCCCCTATCAGGAAGTTTACCTCATGACCAAGATCTTGAAAGTGACGCATTTTGTTAATTACAACAGTATGTCCGAGATGTAAGTCTGGTGCAGTAGGATCAAAGCCTACTTTAATTCGGAGTTGACGATTCTCTTTGAGTTTCTCGGTAAGATCATCCATAGAGATAATTTCATCAGTTCCACGTTGAATAATCTCGAGACTCTCTTCAATAGTTGCCATATTTTTATCCTAAATTTATCAATTTTTTCAAATTAACGAACACTCATCGAATTGATGAACGCCGTTTTAAGAGTGTAGGCTAAAACGGCGTTATGCACTGTATTTTATTTAAGCATTCTCTATTTATGTAGAGTAAAAGCACGCTACTGTTCTTGGTTAATAACGACTACGAAAATTTGACCCGCCTGAGGGGTCTGGAAAAGTAATATCGGAATTACTATTTTCCGGTACCACAATCGTTGCTGGATCTGGCGTTAAGCGAATCTCTTTCTTAATTACCGTTATATCTTCTGTCTGTGGTTTTGGTGCTTGTTTAACGGGTTGTCCATTACGGTAAAATTGTGGGGGAGACGTCAGCTCACGCGGAGCAGGTACTTGCGTACTATTAGGCACGGTATTGTACGTTGGCATTGGCGGTATAGATGCTGAGGGTGTATCAATGTTACTCCCGGAATAGAGTTGTAGCGTTGGCACTTGAGACTCAGTTGGAGTATGCATTGTGGTATCTTTCTGGCCTATAATGACAGGTAAACCTGTTTGCTGCTGTACCGCAATATTAATAAGATCATGATTGACCGATGCATTAGGATAAGATTTAAGGAACTTATTAAGTTCGCTATTTGCTTTTTCAAGTAGGTCAGCAACAGACATATCATCTTCTTCTAATGGTGGGTGGACTTCGATAAGTAGGTCATTGCCAGAAAATCCATATTTTACAGGTTCATTTAAAAAAGTGACCGTCGTGTTCGTCGGAACCATATCATAAAGATGGGTGATATGTTGTGGGTAAAAGCGCATACAACCATGTGTTACGCGCATGCCAATTCCAGTTTGTTCATTTGTTCCATGAAGGAGATAACTTGGTAAAGAGAGGCGTAAAACACGAGTTCCTAACGGATTATCTGGTCCTGCTGGAACCACTCTCGGAAGCGTACCACGCCCCATCTCTTCATGTTCGCGCCGAATACTTTCAGGTGGATACCATGCAGGATCTTCTTGTTTTCGAGTTATAGACCATGAGCCAAGAGGCGTTTTCCAATCCATTCGGCCTACTCCGACGGGGTAGATGTAGACTTTGTCAGAGTTTTTAGGAAAGTAGTAGGTTCGCATTTCAGGGATATTCGATACAATTCCTGAGCGTTTTCCTTGCGGCAAAATAAATTGAGTTGGAAGCGCCAATGGACGTTTATCACTTAGCATCCAAGCATTAATTCCTGGATTAGCCCATTTCAGTTCCTCATAGCCCATCTCATATCGGATCGTGAGATCCACAAGAGATTCATGATCTTTGGGGACTACATAAATAATTTCTCCGACAACATCATTACCTTGTGTGGGTTTTTGATACTCTACATATTTTTGTGCATAAGCAGTAGAGATTAATAAGCTAATTGATAAAACTACTTCTTTAATTCTCATTTATCTGAGTTCCTGAAATGGGTAATTTTTAAAATCGATTTAACCTTGTTCCTGTAATTTATGGAATTTTTCCATTAATTCATCTTTGCTTTCGACACGGTCAGGGTTTTTAGGAATACATTCAACGGGGCATACTTCAACACATTGAGGTGTATCAAAGTGTCCAACGCATTCTGTACATTTGTTCGGGTCAATAACGTAAATTTCTGGACCCATTGAAATTGCTTCGTTAGGGCATTCGGGTTCACATACATCGCAGTTAATGCATTCATCAGTAATCATTAAAGCCATTGCAATTTACTCCTCAAGTAAAAAGTTAACCAATTTAAATATTGGATAAAAATGTTATTGAACTGTCTTGTGAATAAACTTTGAAGAATTCCGTAAAACTTTGATCTTATTATTTTTTTAGTAAAAATCCTTCAAAGCTATAAAATATATTTTTTTACAATTGTATTGTAAATAGTCATTTATAGAAACTCTGCATTCCCCATATAAGAGCGAAGTACTTCAGGGATGCGGATTCGACCGTCTTCTTCTTGATAATTTTCAAGCACTGCGACTAACGTTCTACCTACTGCTAAACCTGAACCATTCAAGGTATGCATGAGTTCAGGCTTGCCCGTTTCATTACTACGAAAACGTGCTTTGAGGCGTCGCGCTTGGAAATCTTCACAGTTTGAACAAGATGAGATCTCTCTATATTTTTGTTGTCCTGGTAGCCAAACTTCTAAGTCATATGTTTTTGCAGCGGAGAATCCCATATCACCACTACACAATACCATCCGGCGATAAGGAAGTTCGAGTTTTTCTAAGATTTTTTCAGCGTGTGTGACAAGACGTTCTAAAGCATTATAGGAATCATCTGGTTTGGTAAAATGCACCAATTCAACTTTTTCAAATTGATGTTGTCGAATCATACCACGCGTATCACGGCCATAACTACCAGCCTCTGAGCGGAAGCAACTGCTGTGCGCTACAACTTGGGTAGGAAGCACAGATTCTTCCCAAATTTCATCTTGCGCGAGATTTGAGAGCGGTACTTCTGCTGTTGGAATAAGGTAGAAATTACGTTCATCTTCTAGCTTGAAGAGATCTTCAGAAAATTTGGGTAGTTGTGCCGTGCCATAAAGGCTCTTTTGATTAACGATAACAGGCACATTGACTTCTGTATAACCGTGTTCTTCGGTATGTGTATCGAGCATAAATTGCGCCAGTGCACGATGTAAGCGAGCCACATTGTTTTTAAGCACAACGAAGCGTGAGCCACTAATTTTTGCTGCCGCCTCAAAATCCATGCCAATCTTTTCGCCAAGAGCAACATGATCTTTCGGTTCAAAGCTGAAATTGCGAGGTGTTCCCCAACGTTTTACTTCAACATTATCATCTTCATCTTTACCAACGGGAACTTCATTGTTTGGGATATTGGGCATATCAAGTAGCATTGTATTGAGTTCATCGCTGACTTTTGAAAGTTCTGCATCAATTACAGATAATTGATCGCCCAGTTTTGCTACTGATGCAAGAATATCTGATACGTCTTCGCCTTTAGATTTCGCAATACCAATTTGTTTCGATGAAGTATTACGCTCATTTTGCAGTTCTTGTAAGGAGATCTGTAATTCTCGGCGTTTTTCTTCCAACGAGTTAAAGCGTTCAGTATCAAACTGATAACCGCGTTTTTGAAGAGCCGCAACAACATCATCTAAATTCTGTCTTAATAAGCGTGGATCAATCACTTGTCTATCCTTCATGAAGTGTGAAAAATTAACCTCGCATTATATACGAAAATCCTTTTTTCTTCCAAAGGAAATAGCTGTTACAATTTCAAGGTATTTAACTTATTCATTAACTCCTTACTTAACGGCTTTTTATGAAATATTTTCATTCAATTCTTAAACTTCCATTCATTATACTTTTGGTAACAGGTTGTAGTAATATCACGGAGCTTCAGCGGATGGAGATGGATGCTTATCGACAACAATTATCCGATGAAGCAAGCATGCCTGAATCACTCAGAGAGGCTTTATATGAAACACAATTATGGTATTCACCAGGCCTTTGGATAAAAATGGACAATAAGCCCCTAGTACAAGGGGAGCTTGAAACAGATTTCTTAGAATGCATACAGACAGCTAAAGCAATTGAAAAAGGTATTAGTGAGAGAATTGGCGGACAGGATCCTATTCAAATGATTCACGCTCGGGCGAATATAGAAATATGTTTAGTTAGTCGAGGCTATCGCGCTAAAGATGCTATGCAACAATTAATCTGTGAAAATGATCATCGTGATGTTTTACCTGTTTGTTATTTTGCACGAGCAGAAGTTTTAGAGTATAGGGAAGCAGTACAATAATCATCTTTTAAAGAGAACATTATTTACTAGCTAATTTTGTGACTAAAAACATGATTAAAACTGAATTACACGATATTTTTTTGCAAGAGTTGTGGCGTTAGTGATCGCCTTTTTCAGTTGTGGTTGCAGATAGGCAAAATTTTCATGTTCTAGAGCTAATTTGCTAACGAAGCGCATTAGTGATGAAAACTGAGCTGTAATGGTTAATGTAACAAGATAGAGTGATGTGGATTCCATTTTGTCATTAAAGTGATAGTGCTGGTCATAATAAAAGAGTAGATCGTTAAATACCTTAATTGTATTAAGTCGTTCAGGTCCAAATTTGTCAATAAATTGTGTTTCGCTCAGGATCAAAAAGTCTTCTCGCTCAATGATTTTAAGATCATTGAGATATTCTTTGGTTGAGTAATTGAGAGTCAAGTCATTTATTTTATCGTTAAAGGTACTGATCATAAAATGAAAATGTTGTGAAAAAGTCTGTTGTTCCATTGCGATTTTCTGCGCTTGCAATTCTAATCGCTGCCGATTAGTTTCTTCACGATTAAGTTTTAATTCTTCTCTGTTAAGTTGCAAGTCTTCACGTTGTAGATGCAATGAGTAGATCACACCAGTGAATGCAACACCCGTAAAAAGCGCAACTACTGCATCAAAAAAGATACTTTCATTGTTCGGACTCTCTAGTGTTAAGTAGATCGCAATGAGCCAAGTCATAACAATAAAAGTGATCGTAATGACAAATAGCCAACTAAATTGTTTGTGATTTTGCGCTTTTTTGTGTGTCATTATTTTTCCTAGAAAAAGTCATAAAAAAATCGGTAACAGCTAATTGCTTTTACCGATTATTCAATTAAGAACTACAATTGTCAATGGTTGTTAGGCAGATTTATCATCTATTAAGACAGCATTAGGGTCTTGGTAAACCTTGTGATTTAATAGACCAAGCTCTTTGTCAGTCACAACCGATGAAACCATTGCGCCCGAAATATTGGTCATTGTCCGAGCCATATCAATAACAGGATCAATAGCTAATACCATTCCTATAAGAGGGAAGTATTCTCCCATACCCATTCCCGAAAGGGCAACAGTTGCAGCTATTGTGGCTGTTCCTGGCACGCCAGCAATCCCGATCGAACCAATAACAATGACAATTAAGAGCATAATATAGAATTGAAGATCCATCTCAATTCCTACCATGTGACCGACCATCATCACCAGCATTGCTGGGAAAAAGCCAGCACAACCGTTCATTCCCATAGTAGTACCTAAGGAGGGGATAAGATTCGCAGTTCCGCCAGAAACTCCTAATCGTTCTGTTAATGTTGAAATGGTAAGGGGTAGAGTTCCTACTGATGAGCGACTTGAAAACGCCATTACCAAAGTATCACGAGATTTTTTTAGGAAAGTGATTGGTGATAAACCATGTGCTGTAATAATAATGAGATGAATAACCACCATTAATATTGACGCAATATAGATTGCGACCACAAAGCTCGAAACCTTTTTAATCGCCGGAACCCCATTTGAAATAATTGTTCCAGCTAAAAGTGCGATGACGGCATATGGCATATATTTAATAATTGTCATGGTAATGCTCATGACGATTTTATGAAGTGCGTCGATAAATTGTTTAAATACGCCAATGGCCTCAGGAGCTTTAGGTGCCATACGATTTGCGGCAATGCCGATAAGAGCTGAGAAAATCACAAGGCCGATAATATTATTATTACTCATAGCACTAATGATATTGTTTGGTACTAAATTAACAAAAGTATCTACTAAGTTACTATATTCGCGCTGTTTGGCTGCTGTCTGAATAATCTCATCGCCAGCGCCAAGATTCATGACAGATGCAATGATAATTCCAAGTAATGCCGCTAACCCAGTCGTGAATAATAGCCAAAATATACCTCGACGAGTGACTCTGGATAGTTGTTGATTTCCACCGAAATCAAGAATAACCTTCACGATTGAAACAAATACCAATGGAATAACAAGCATACGAATAAAGGCGATAAACGTGCGACCGAAAAGTCCATACCAAGTACTCGTTTCGCGTAATGCTGTTGTCGTAATATCAGGGAATCCAGCGATTGCCTGAACGCCAACACCGATACAAGCACCAAAAATTAATCCCATTAACATGCGCATGAAAAAGCTGATTTTCCGCTTCTGCATTTGGTAAATGATATAGAACGCGAAAAGTATCACGGCAATAGAGATCAATGTTTCATATCTTGAAATTGCAAGAAAGTTTTCGAAGAAGACTCCATGAAATAGAGCGCCACCAGTATCGTTAACATTGTCAGGCATGTTTGCATCCTTTGTTAGGGAGATTGAATATTCTTTATCTCTGCCACTATACGAAAATTTTAATTGAAATAGAAATCATTCATTTTCAAAGTGATACTTATTTTTAGACGTATGTGCAGTTGATTTGATTTTAAGAAGGCTATTTTAAAACATATTTTTTAGATATGCAAAGTATGTTATTGAAGATTTGTGGGTACTTTTAAGATGTTATATATAAAAAATAATTAAGAAAAATCAATCGCTGTAAAGTGATAATGAAATAGCCATCATAGGAAATACAACAAACTTTTTTTATGGTATTTTATAGCGTTTAATTTTGGGTTTATTCTCTGGGTAAATCTGTTCTCTTTATTTCTTTTTTAGTGATGTTCACCATATGCGATTAAGTAAGGTTAAACTGTCAGGATTTAAATCGTTTGTCGATCAAACGACCTTTGTACTTACCGGAAAACTTAATGGTATTGTCGGACCTAATGGTTGTGGAAAATCTAATATTATCGATGCCGTGCGCTGGGTAATGGGTGAATCATCGGCGAAGCAGTTACGCGGAGAGTCGATGAGTGATGTAATTTTTAATGGTTCTGAACGTCGTAAACCATCGGGCTTAGCTTCTATTGAACTGATTTTTGAAAATGAAGATGGACGCTTAGGTGGAAAATGGGCAGAGTATCGGGAAATCAGTGTTCGTAGAACATTAGACCGTGATGGTAAGAGTCAGTATTTTCTCAATGGAACCCGTTGTCGGCGCCGCGATATTACCGATATCTTTTTGGGGACAGGTTTAGGTCCACGTTCCTATGCGATTATTGAACAAGGAATGATTTCTCGGATTGTTGAATCGAAGCCAGAGGAGCTTCGAACATTTTTTGAAGAAGCGGCAAATATCTCGAAATATAAAGAACGCCGTCATGAAACAGAGCAACGAATCGAACATACTCGTACGAATTTAGAACGCTTGACAGATATTCGACATGAATTAGGTAAACAACTCTCAAAACTCGATCGCCAAGCAGCAACCGCACGCCGGTATCAAAAGCTACGTGAAGAGGAACGTGCGTTAGGTTATGCGCAACTCTATAAGCAGAAAGAGATGGCGGAATCTGAAATTCAACATTTGATCGACAGTCATAAATCGGAACATGAAAATCTTCAGTTAATCGTCGCAAACTTGAATAATGTAACGACCCAGCTTTTTGATCATAAAAAGAACTTTGAATCGTTAGAGGTTCAAATGAGTGAGAAAAATAGTGCGCTCTATCCTTATAAGCAAGCAGTTGATCATTTAAATCATGAGTTAATTCGTATACGAGAATTGGAAAAACGCGATCTCGAATCACGGTCTGAATGGCAAGAAAATGGTGCTCGCTTAGAAAAAGAAGTTGAAGAAACAGCGATTATGGTTGATTCTCTGCAACAACAGATTGATGAAAATTTTTATATTGTTGAATCGGAAGCTGAATCAATCTGGCAGAGTGAAGAAAATCTTAAATCATTACAAGAATCACTCGAAAAGGCGCAATACGATTTTCGTAAACAGCAAGATCAAATTAAATCGTTACAACAAAAGTTGGAACTTGATCGGCATTCACTGCAATTCCAACTAGAAAAGAGACAAACGATCGAAGCAGAACGACTTCGGTTAGGTAGTAGTGAATTACCAGACGATCTTTCACAAAGTGAAGAATCGATACTTCTTGAAGAATCCCTATTAACAAAGCAGATGAGCGTAGATGAGCTTACTCTCGCGATTGATTCTAAGAATCGAGCGCTTCAAAGTGCGAAAGAAGCTTATCAAGCATTGCAGGTTGAGCAACGGAAATTATCAGCACAGCGTAATCAACTTGCTGGTGAAGTTGGTATGCTCGAAAAAATGGTCGTCAATGAAGATAAGAAGGCAAAATCACCACTCTTCGAACATTTAAAAGTTACAGACGGTTGGAATGGGGCAGTTGATTCTGTTTTGCGTCAAAAATTAATGGTTGAAACAGATCGTAAACGAGGGGAGAGTTACTATCTTGGAGAAGAGGCATTTAAGTTTACCCCTGTTCATCTTGGTTATTACGTTCAAAGTGATCGCCAACTTGGATCGGTTTTAAGTCATATTTATTGTTTTGATGATCGTAATCTTGATCCTTTTAAAATTGAAGTCGATACAGCTTTTGTTGAACTTCGTCAACAGTTAAAACTCCATGAATTTATTGTGACAAAGTCTGGGCTGTTATTTGGGCTTGATTGGGCAATTTATAATAAGGAAGATGCAAATTTTGGTGTTTTAGCTCGTAAGCAATCCCTTGAAAAAGCCATTGCTGATTTAGCAGAGATCGATGAACGTTTAGAACTTCTTGATGAATCGCTCTATGAGCAAGATGAAACGCTTAAAGCATTGCAAAATAGTATTGAAATTAATCAAAAAGAGCTTCAGAAGTTATCTCGAGAGCAGTTTGAGCTTGAAAAGCAGCTTAGTCTATTACTGCAACAACAGACACAAGCAGCGAAGGAACGCCATCGCATCGATTCGCGTTTAGCAGATTTAGCAAAAGAAGAATCTCTTAATCAGGGATTGCTCGATGAATTACAGCAAACAATGAGTGAAAATAGTATTGCCTTATCGTTATTAGAGGAGAGCTGGGAAATAGTTTCTGACCGATATGAGTCATTAAAAATTGAGTATGATAATGTCAAGCAACAGAGTGAAAAACGTCGGGCCACCCATTTAGAGAAAAAACAACAGCTCGATTTAATGAATCATGAGTTACTACGCTTTAAAGAACGAAAAGAACGTGCTGAGTCAGAGCTTAGTATCCTCAAAAAAAGGATTGAAGGTCAACAGAAAAATCAGGATTATGCCGAAAAAATCGCGGAGATTGAAGAGAATAGAATCATTGCGATTGATAATCTTGAGCAGTTTGAAGCGACGCTTACATCGCTTCGGATTGAACATCAATCAGCAAAAGAACAGATTCAACTCTTAGAGAATCAAAAAAATGTCCTTGAAGAATCACTTAATGACCAAAAAACAAAGCTTAATCAGTTTTCGATTAAAGAGGCTGAGATTAATGCTAAACGTGAGATGTTAATGGAAAAATGGGATACGCTGATAGCGGAAATTTCTACTGAAGAGATTTCCTTAGCAAAAGCGCATCATATCGATAAGGCTATTGAAGATTTAGAACTCTCATTACAAGAGAAGCGGAATGCTATTGCTAAAATTGGTGCTGTGAATCTTGTTGCAATTACCGAAAGTGAAGAGCTTCGGGAGCGAAAAGAGTATCTTGACTCCCAAAATAGCGATTTAGAAGCAGCGCTTGCGATGCTTGAGAAGGCGATCAAGGAAATTGATGATGAAACGCGTACGCGTTTTATGGAGACTTTTAAGGCGGTCAATGATGACTTTTCAAGACTTTTTCCTCGTCTTTTTGGAGGAGGGCGAGCCTATTTAGAATTAACAGAAGAGGACGCACTCACAAGCGGCGTTAATATCATCGCCCATCCACCAGGTAAAAAACCAGGAACGATTCATCTTCTTTCGGGAGGTGAAAAAGCACTTACGGCAATGGCACTTGTTTTTGGGATATTTAATCTTAATCCCGCACCATTTTGTATGCTTGATGAAGTTGATGCGCCACTTGATGAGGCAAATGTGCGGCGTTTAGGTGAGTTAATTGATGAAATGAGTGAAAAGGTACAATTTATCTTTATTACTCATAACAAGGCGACAATGACCATTTCAGACTCACTTATCGGTGTTACAATGGCAGAGCCGGGTGTATCGCGTCTAGTATCAGTGAGTCTTAAAGATGCCATTGCATTGAGTGATGAATAGATTAATGTTATGCGTATTTTATATTATTTTCCAATTGTCTTAGGGGGTGATCATGAATAATTCACATTCGATTCGTTTTGAAAAGAATACGATTACCTCAAGTACGAATAATACCTTGAAGCAGATTAAGAAACTCCATAGCAAAAAGTATCGTGATCAGAGTAGAACTTATCTTATCGATGGTATTCACATGGTTGAAGAAGCATTTCGTCATAATGCTGCAATAGTGATGCTTGTGATTGATGAGACATTTCCTGAGTCTGTATTAGATGATATTCAAGTATTTGCAAGTGGACAATCCGTGCAAACAATCCCGCTTATTATTTTGCCTTCAAAATTATTTTCTGCAATATCGCAAACAGCTTCACCTCAAGGTATTTTGGCAGTTATTGCGCAGCCTGAATGGGATGATATTGAATTACCTCGATTTATTACACATTTAAAGAGTAGTCAGCGACCACTTCCGCATCTTTTATTACTTGATCGTGTCCAAGATCCGGGGAATGTCGGGACAATGATCCGTACAGCAGAGGCAGCAGGTTTTGCAGCAGTAATATTAGGAGAAGGTTGTGCTGATCTCTATAATGATAAAACCCTACGTGCAACACAAGGTGCAATATTTCAGTTACCTATTATTTCTAGCGATCTTCGGGATTTTTTAGTATTGATAACGGATGAAGGGTATGAAAGTTGGGCAACCACTTTAGAGGGAGCAAGTTTGTATAAATCCTTATCACTTCCACAAAAGTGTGCGATTTTAATGGGCAATGAAGGGCAAGGGTTAGATCTTACTTTGCAACAAATGGCAACCAAGAGAGTAAAGATTCCGATGCTCGGACAATCGGAATCTTTGAATGTTGGAGTCGCTGCTGGTATTCTCATCTACTATTTAGTGGAGTGACCGTATTGGTGAAGCATCGGCCAATTACATCACTATTTTTCAGTATTTATTGCTTTAAATGTGTGGTATCAGATTTATCCTTATCTTTCTTGAGAGTTGAGATATTATCTGGGGATGCGAGTGTCTTATCGCTAATATCTTTTAAATTTTTTGAATCACGATTTTCTTTTTTAGAATCTCGTTTCATCGACTGATCAAAGTCAGAGAACATCCTAGTCACTAAGATCTTTTCTTTCTGATTGAGTGAATCATAAAAGGCTTGATTATTACGACCTTGCTCTTTAAACATCCGGTGAAATACAGCGAGATTATCTCGTGTTTTAATCTGCTCAAGGCTGCGATGACCACTGTATGATTCACCAGGTTGTTGATTTGATCCGCTGCGCATTAAAGTTTCATGAGCAAATTTAGCCTCTAAGATAGGAATACGCCATTTAGGAGCCTCAAGTAATTTTTGATATTGGTCGTAGAGCTCAGGATGTTGTAGTAAAGGTGTTGTGTCATTGGGGTTGAGATAAATTACTTCGTCTTCTCTGATAAGCTCAATAATCGGTTCACGCTCTAAACTAGTCGCATTAGCAAAACCAGGTAATCCATTGATACCTAAGAATTCAATGCGGTTATTCATAAAATCATCATAACTAAATTTGGTGTGTAGCATTGTAGTGCCATAGAAATAGGCTTTATGAAATATATTGGTAAAATTAACACGAATACAATTAGTATACTTAAAAGTGGTATTGGTAATTTGTGCATTCACAAAACTTGCACCGGTACAATCTGCCATGGTAAAGCTCGAAATATTAAGCGTTGCGCCATTAAATGATGCGTAAATACAGCTTGCTTGATCAAAAGTAACATAGTTCATACGCGCATAGGTAAAATTCACATTGCGAAGATTGGCATTTGTTAAATCTGCGTGATCACTAAAAACACCTTTTAGAATAGAGCTGGCAAGGTTCATCTTAAAATTGAGCGCTCGGACAAGGGGCTTATCTCGGGAATACTCTTTTTTACTAAGTAGTCTAAATAAAATTGCAATCTCATTTCCAGGTTCTTCTTCTTGCTCGGAGATAACCCTCGAATCGTCATCATAGCGTTCGGCATAGGCACGTGAATAGCGTACTTTGGCAATTGATGGATAGTAGGTTAATAGATATTCTTCGGTATTTGTTAACGTTCGAATATGTCCACAAAGGATGCTTAGAACCTGTTCATAGAGTGAAAAAGCCTTAAGGTATGCTTTTATTTGTGATTGATCTGCATGATTTCCTTGCATGTAGAGCTCTTTTAATCGGCGTTGTCCTCGAAGTTCTGACGCCGGTAATGGCTTTTCGGTGATATAAGGAATGATGGGGTAATCTTTATAACGATGATAATAGACGTTATAGTGGCGTGAGTCTAAGTAGGGAAGTGCTTTACCAGCATCCTTAACAATTTCCCAAAGAATATAGATGCCACCTAAACGCACCGATTCATTTTTATCGCCGAGTAACTTGATCCCTTCGAGCATTCGACGATCGACTTCGCTTTCACGATCTTTTTGTTGCGTGTATTCAAGGTGCTTTTCAGATTGTCGTAGAGACCGATGACGTACAGAGGCAACATAGGCAGAAACACTAAACCCTAAAACTGCAAATGTTCCGAAATAGAGTGATGTAAGGAATGTATACTCACCGCCATAAAGTTTTGATGGTGGCACTTGTGCGATGAAGGAGATTAGATCAATAAAAAGAAGCGATAAAATCAAGATCATCGGAATGAGGATTACAGACATCACAAAAAGACTTGACCGGGAGGTTAAGCGCCTAGCAAGAGGTGATGCACTCTCTGTTTGTGCATGGATAAGGCTACGTTTTACTGATGATAAAAGAGCATTGTAAAGAAGACTAAAAATAAGAAAGGCAACGGGAATTGTAAAGAGAAGACTCCAAATTGAAATATTAGTCGCAATTGGGGAATGGATGGTTGTCCAGAGTAAAACGGGAATAAGTGCAAGGATTAATCCAACGCGTTTACGATTACGGCGATTTCTTAAAATCCAGCTTCCGATTTTTTGCAGTTCTAGTTTGCAAGATGACAAAAATTGTGTGAATTGATTCATAAGAAAAGCCTATTTGTAAAATTATCTTTGTTATGGTTGTTGTTATATTTTTTCAGCATTTATTATTGAACTCTCATACGCTTTTGTAAAGTGGGAGGGTATTTACCAACAAAAAAGGCGTTACTTAAGAAATAACGCCTTTTAAGTTAAGATTGAAAAATTTATTTATTTCAAAGAGCCAACCATATCTGCTGGCACAACCCATTTATCAAATTCTTCAGCTGTCAAATATCCAAGCTCTAAGGCAGATTCTTTGAGTGTTGTACCTTTTGCATGGGCATTTTTAGCAATTTTTGCGGCTTTATCGTAACCAATATGCGTATTTAAAGCGGTAACAAGCATTAATGAGTTATTTACCAACTCAGTGATGCGTGCACGATTTGGCTCAATGCCAATAGCACAGTGATCATTAAAACTTTCCATTCCACCGCCTAAAATACGGACAGATTGGAGAAAATTATTGATGATCATAGGACGGAAAACATTTAATTCAAAGTTTCCAGAGGCGCCTCCAATATTGATTGCAACATCATTGCCAAAAACTTGAGCGCAAGCCATTGTAAGTGCTTCTGATTGTGTTGGGTTAACTTTTCCAGGCATGATTGAGCTACCAGGTTCATTTTCAGGAATCGTAATTTCGCCGATCCCCGAACGAGGACCTGAGGCTAACCAACGAACGTCATTAGCAATTTTATTCAGCGATGCTGCAAGTCCTTTTAGCGCACCGTGCGCTTGTACGATCGCATCTGTTGTCGCTAGTGCCTCAAATTTATTTGGTGCAGTCACAAAGGGTTCTTTTGTAAAATCAGCAATTTCTTTAGCAACACGCACCGCATATTCAGGATGAGTATTAAGTCCTGTACCAACTGCCGTACCGCCTAATGCTAATTCATAAAGATGAGAAAGCGATGCTTTAATATGCTTTAAGCTATGTGCGAGCATAGCTTCCCAACCAGAGATTTCTTGTCCGAGTGTTAGGGGCGTTGCATCTTGGAGGTGTGTGCGTCCAATTTTTACAATATCTTTAAAGGCAATAGCTTTCTCACCGAGTGTTTTATGAAGACGATCAAGCATTGGGATTAAAAGGCGTTTGATTTCTAAAACTGCAGCAATATGCATTGCTGTTGGGAATGTATCATTGGAGCTTTGGGCTTTATTAACATCATCATTTGGATGAACTAAGCGCTCCTCTCCACGAACACCACCAAGAATTTCACTTGCTCGATTAGCCAATACTTCATTCATATTCATATTGGTTTGTGTGCCTGAACCAGTTTGCCAAAGTGATAAAGGAAATTCAGAGTTATGTTGACCGGCCAACACTTCATCAGCAGCCTGAATAATTGCGTTGGCTTTTTTACTATCTAATGCTCCTAGATCCATGTTTACTTTTGCAGAAGCACGTTTAACAATTGCTAATGCTTCGATAAGCTCTTTTGGCATTTTTTCATTTGAAATACGAAAATTTTGTAATGACCGTTGAGTTTGTGCTCCCCATAATTGATTGCTCGGGACTTGCATATCACCCATTGTATCTTTTTCAATACGAAAATCTTTAGTCATACTGTAATTCTCCTGTGTTGTTGAATTTTAAATGATTTTTTCGAAACGAAAATTGTCTTAAAACTTTTGAATACACTATCATGCCATATATTTATCGCTTTAACTACATATTCGCTACAACTGTGATAATACTTTAGTCAACTGCTAAAGCTTGCTTACACACTTTATAAAGCGAGGTATTAATGCTTTTTCGAAATTGTGATTTCAACGACACAATTTAACGTTATACAATCTGGATAATTGATACTTTTAAGTTTTATCTTATTGGGTTTTACGGGATTGATTTTGAAAGTATATTTTTCATTAATTGCCCACAGCTCAGGTGTGACTACAAATGTGGATTTTGAGTGATTCTCACTGACTACGATTTCGTTTTCTGAAACTTGGATAGTTTCAATATTAAAACTATTGCGCATCTGTTGGAGTTTATCTAAATTATCAATAACAGGTTGGGTTTGTGCGTAAACTTGGATTTCTTCAACTTTGTATATACCAGTATTATAGGGAGTTTTTGTATCTTCACTACATGCATAAAGAAATAGAATTATGAGAAAAATGAAAGAATATTTAACAATAGCGTAGGGGGAATGTTGATGTGGAAAAATGAGTTGCATGGTCTAAATATCCTATTTATTAAACAGCTGAACATTTAACAATAATCTATATTATTGAATTATTTAGGGATGTGGGTCAAAAGAATATTGCACTTCGTAGTGCTTTAATTTACCTTGAAAAATGACAAGTTTGATTAACGATTTTATGTGGGACTGAGAAAACAATGGATAAGCGCACGGATACTTTTGGATTTACAAGCAAAATTCTTAAAACAGATAAAAATCATAAAGATGTTCATGGTGCTATGAATGTCCCTATTTATCGCAGTGCTGCTTTTGACTTTCCAAGTTCGGAGGGTATTGCTGCCGCTTTTCAAAACCAAGAGGAGATACCTTCCCATACATATTCGCGAATTACCAATCCGACAGTTGAAGCGTTAGAAAATAAGATCTGTGCAATTAGCGGTGGCGAAAATGTGATGTTATTTAGTAGTGGAATGGCAGCTATTTCAAATACATTTATGGCAATTGCATATGCCGGTAGTAACATTGTTACATCACCCCATCTTTTTGGAAATACTTTTGCTTTTTTCAAGTTTACCTTAGCCGAATTCGGTGTTGAAGTGCGATTTGTAGATACAGATAACCTCGAGATGATCAATGATGCAATTGATGAGAATACTTGCGCTTTTTTTTGTGAGGTAATGACTAATCCTCATCTTGAAATTGCCGATTTACCAGCGATTAAGAAGATTCTTACTACTAAAAATGTTCCGATGATTGTTGATACCACAGTGATTCCATGGGGGGCTTTTGATGCCAAAAAATGGGGGGTTGATATTGAAGTTGTTTCTACAACTAAATATATTTCCGGTGGTGCAACAAGTCTTGGTGGTGCAATTGTGGACTATGGAACATTTGATTGGACACATAATAAACGATTAAGCAGTGTTGTTTACCATGCACCTTATTCTCAGTTTATGTTTAAAATAAAACGTGAAATTGCACGTAATTTTGGTGCGTGTATGGATCCAGATAGTGCTTATGCGCAAATTTTAGGACTTGAAACATTGAAGATTCGTTATGCGACGATGAGCCATTCAGCTAACGAGCTTGCAAACTTTTTGAGTAAGGAGTCGAAAGTTGTAGCTGTCGCATATCCCAAGTTAGATAACTATCCATATAAGCGTTTAAGTGATCAATTCTTTATTGGGAATCCTGGCGCGATGTTGACCTTTAATCTTAAATCAAAAGATGCCTGCTTTGACTTGATGAACTCGTTAAAATTAATTCATCGAGCAACAAATCTTTTTGACAACCGTACACTCATTATTCATCCAGAATCGACAATTTATGGAACATTTACTCAAGAGATGAAAGATGTAATGGGAATTTCACCCACACAAATACGTCTCTCCGTAGGGCTTGAAGAAGTGGAAGATTTGAAAAGTGATTTTTTACAGGCACTACAAAAATTATAAAGATATTAAAGTTTTCTTTTATCTCCATTGGAAATAGAGGTTAAGATTAGTTTTTTATCTGTGCAACTAATTGGTGACGCACAGCATAAACAGCTGCTTCAACTCGATTACTAACATTTACCTTTTTTAATATATTTTGTACGTGAACTTTGACTGTACTATCAGAAATGGTAAGTTTTTGGGCGATTTCTTTATTGCTCAATCCATTAACAATTTTTTCGAGTATCTCAGTTTCTCTCGGTGTTAAATTAATATTGTGATGATGAAGTTTGTCCGCTGAGCCTGTTCTAAATCGGCTTTCGACTAATTCCAAAAAGACAGATGGTTCTATACTTTTTAATAACCGAGTAACTTTTGGGCTATTTTGATGAGTTGTTGTATTGTGATAGGGTGGAACCTGTATCGACATAATGATTGTATGAATTTCTGGGGTCTGGTGAACCGTAAATTTATGCCACTCATCTGGAAGAAATTTGTTAAATTCTTGCTCATCTATAATTAGAAGATCAATCGGGTCTGCATGGCTATGATTTTGAAATTCTTCAAACGAATTAAAAATACGAATATTTTTAAATGACGATTTAGCTTCATTTTGTAAAAGATAACTGATTTTTTGACGAAACAATCTATTTGAATCAACAATTACGATTCGGGAATGATGGTGCGTCAAATATTTCATATGTTACCGCCTTTATGATGCTAAAGAGTGTTTTATTGAGAACTACTTTCAACTTGTTTTTTGATATAATGATAAGGTGCTCAAATATTGGGTTGAAGAAGTAGTTAGAATTATAACTGATTTATAGAAATAGATAAGCTCTGGTTGGCGGAGCTATTAATGCATAATAGGTGAAAAACAATGAAAGAAATTTCGGCCCGTAATCTGATGAAAGGAAAAGTAAGCGCGATTTTTGAAGGCAGCGTGAATAATGAGGTAATGATTACACTTGAAAGTGGTGATGAAATTGTAACGGTTATTACAAAGCAGAGCTGCACTTATTTAAAGATTGGGCTTAATAAACCTGTTGTTGCGATTATTAAAGCTCCTTGGGTGATATTAGCAACCCCAAATTGTGGTTTATTATTTTCAGCTCGGAATCAATTTAATGGCAAGATTGTTGAGCTTCAAAAAGGAGCAGTAAATTCATCTGTTCGTTTTATAACAGAACATGGTTTACAGTTAACGGCAATTGTTACTAATGAAAGTATAGATGAGATGGGGCTTGAGGTGGGTAAAGATATTTTAGGATTGGTCAAAGCATCCAATATAATCCTTGCAGTTGAAGATCATAAATAGTTTATCAAAACGCATTAAATTGCTTAATAAAATGAGCACATGGTAAAATCAATGGTAGTTAATGGATTTTTTTAGAGATTTTCTCTACATTGAATCTGTAATTTAAACGTTAATAAGGATTATTGCATGAAAAAATTATTATTAAGTTCCATGGCATTATTTGTATTAGCTGCTTGTTCAACTGCGAGTTCTCCAATGACCCAATTAGTTACAAAAATTCCTCAAGCACAAGAGATCGAACATCATAACTACGAGTTAGTATCGATTAATGGTAAAGAATATAAAGCGGAGAAAGGTGGAAATGTTCCAAGTATTACATTCTCCGAAAATATGCAAATTACGGGAACCATGTGTAATAATTTCTTTGGTAAAGGCACTATTAGTAAACGTGGTGTTATTACAGCGAAAGGGATGGGAATGACACGTATGCTATGTGAGGATGCCACTCTTAATAATTTAGATAGTGATATTTCAAACCTTTTAACAAATGGTGCTGAAATCACAATTTCTGAAGATGGTCAATATTTAAAACTCATGAGCCCTACAACAAGTTTAGAGTTTAAATTAAACGATAAAAAATAGTTGAAGTGGATCATTCGTAGCATATAAAGGCAATCCTATGGGATTGCCTTTTTGCTAAGTTATTTAAAACTTTTAATTGACAAAAATAAGAGGATAAAGATGAAAGAACATTGGAATAAAAGATTCAAGGGTACTGAATATCTCTATGGAAAAGAGGCTAATCAATTTATTCAAAAAATTTGGCCCCAGTTAGGAATCTCAGGTGAGGTATTGGCCATTGCTGAAGGTGAAGGGCGCAACGCTTTTTATATTGCTCAACACGCAGAGAATACTGAAAAAAAGTTACATGTGGATCTTTGGGATTATTCAGAAGTTGCGTTGGAAAAAGTCAACAATAAAAAAGGTACTTTACCAATAACAACTAGAGAGGTTGACTTAACGGATGATATACACACCCCATGGCTAGATAATCATTATGATGCTGTAATTTGTGTATTTGGCCATTTTGCAAAAGCGGATCAACGAAAGATCTTCACCAATGTTCGCAAAACTATTAAAAGCGAGGGATGGTTCATTGGAGAAGTTTATTCAGAAGCGCAGATTTCTTACGAAACAGGAGGGCCTCGTAATCTTAATTTACTCTACCATCCATCGATTTTTATGGAAATTTTTAAAGATGATTTTATAAAGCATCTATTTCTTGGCGAAGTGATCAGAAAGGAAGGAGAATTACATAATGGATTGTGCCATGTTATTCAATTTGCAATTCAAATCTGTAAGTAAAAAAAGAGCGACTTTTGTGAGTCGCTCTAAAACTTATCTATCAACATACAACGATAGATTATAGTAGGAAAAAGTAAGCATAAATTGTCAAAATTCCAATACAACAAAGATTTAAAATTCCTCCCGCAAACATCATATCGCGCTGTTTTAAATGACCTGTTCCAAAAACGATTGCGTTAGGCGGTGTCGCTATCGGTAACATAAATGCACATGAGGCTCCTAATCCAATCATAAGAACTAAGCCCTCTTCTGGCATGTTCATCTCGCGAGCAACAGCTGCAAAAACAGGCACTAAAAGAGCTGCTGATGCAGTATTGCTAGTAAATTCCGTAAGAACAATGATAAATACAACGACAACTAAGATGACTATAAAAGGATGTGATCGTCCAAAAATTTCTGCTACTGTGTTACCCAATATTTCAGATGCGCCTGATCCTCCAAGCACCATACTTAATGTTAGTCCACCGCCAAATAAAAATAATACTCCCCAATCAGTATTTTCTGAGACCTCTTGCCAAGAAGCTAAGCCCAAAATAACAACAGCAGTAGCACAGGCAATAGCGACAAATGTATCTGGAGAGGTAATGCCGAAATATTCTTTTATAAAGGAACCACTTACCCAAGCAATTGCCGTTACAACAAATAGAATAGTTGCAAGAACGCGAGGGACTGTCCAAGGAATCACTTCATCGGTCACTTCTATTTTCAGATTAAGCTTAGGTCTAAAAATAATATAGAGGATTCCGAACATTACTGGCATCAAAACAATCATCATTGGAATTCCAACTCTAAACCACTCATCAAAGCTGTAATTTAGGGCTTTGGCGGCGATTGCATTAGGTGGTGAGCCTACTAATGTTCCTAATCCTCCAATGCTCGCGGAATAAGCTATTCCTAGTAAGATAAAAATGAATGTTCCACGCTCTTTACTAAAATCTAAATTACTCATAATTCCTAAGGCAAGTGGTAACATCATTGCTGCTGTCGCTGTATTACTAATCCACATAGAGAGCCCAGCGGTGACGAAGAAAAGAGAGAAAACAGTGATACCCAGATGTCCTTTAGAGAGGCGAATCATAAAGAGTGCGATTTTTCGGTCGATTTTCTGCATATGAAGTGCTGTTGCTAATGCAAATCCTCCGAAGAAAAGAAATATAATGGGATCTGCAAAATTGGTTAGTGATGATTTCACAGTAATCGATTCAGGGACACCGAGAACAACGGCACTCAAAGGGACTAGAAGCGCTGTAATCGTCGTATGAACAATTTCAGTTAACCAAAGTGCGCCTATAAAAAATAGGATAATGAGCCCTTTGTTTGCTTGTTCAGTAAAAGGTAGAAAACGATAGATAACGGCACATATTATCGTCACAATCGCAATACCAATGACTGATTTAAGAACCTTTGCAATATTAAAACGCGAAAGATCTTCGTATAAAATGTTGGGATTTTCAGCTGAACCCATAATAATTTTCACTCCTTGCTGGTACTGGTGATAATAATTTTTGTAAATTTTAGTAGTTATTTTTCAGGATACTTATAGTAGATCAACTGTAATAATTCAACATTTACGCTAATAATTGATAAATGATAGCCATAAAATTCGATATGTTTTTGCGATCATTGTCATAAAAAGACAAATATTTTCATATATCTATCAATTATTAATTGATATAATAAAAGGATGAAATAATTAGGTTAAATTGACTTAAATCATTCATGTAATCGTAAAAATAATTTTATTAACTTTAGAAGGAAGCATGAAATATGGAACGCGCAATTAAAAATTGGTGGCTCTGGGTAATCATTGGGATTCTCTACATTGTTCTGAGTGGATTCTTATTTTTTAAACCCTTTGTAAGTTTTGTTGTATTAGCCCAATTTATGGTGGCATTTTTCTTTGTTACCGGATTTTTCGAGATATTTTATGCAGTGACAAACCGTCATATCTCTGGGTGGGGATTTAATCTTGCAATGGGGATCTTACAGGTATTTATCGGTGGTTATATTATGAGCCATAGTGCAGAAGGCCTTCCTGAAATGATGCTAATTTTTCTTATCATGTTCTGGTTAATTTTTTATGGTATTTCCGCGATTTCTTTCTCATTTAGCCTCAAAAAAATGGGTGTAAATGCTTGGTGGCTAACACTTGTTATTGGTATTTTAGCGTTGATTGTTGGAATGATTATTCCTTATTCACCAGGTAGCGGTATCGTCTTTATTACGACTTTATTAGGAGCTTTTTCACTGTTATTTGGTATTTATAGTCTCTATTTTGGTTTTGCATTTCGTCGTTTTAGAAACTAACTTTACTAAATTATGAAGATTAAAAAAGCCTAGGATAACTTCTAGGCTTTTTTATACATTATATATCAGATAGATAAATGGTTTTATAACAAAAGATTGCGGATATAGAATAATGCTTTTATAAAACTTAAAATAAAAGTATTGAGTCCGGTGAAAAATATTGAAATCAATTATCAATAACTTTTAATAAATCTTGCAGTTTTGCTGGTTTTTTCGAGGTAGAATAGCCTTGTAACTTTAGTTGTTTTATGGTTTTAGTGTGATTGGTTTTCCGTGAAAATTAATTGATCAAGATTATTGTAACCTTGTTTTTGTGCTTCATTTAAAAAGTGTTTTATGACTTCGTCAGGAAGCGTTGGAGTCCGTGATAATAACCATAAATATTTTCGTGAAGGATCGCCAACTAGCGCGACTTGATACTCTGGATCAATTTTTAGTACCCAGTAGTCTCCTTTCGTAAAAGGGATCCAGCGAAGATACTTAGGCAGGAAAGTGACTTTTAGTTGACTTTTAACTTCATTTTTGGGGTAAGCAATACCAACGGCTTCATCAAAGCTATCATTCTCTATTTTACAGCGGTTGGTTACCTCAAGATTTTCGTTATTTAAAACATAATTTGCAGTAATATCTCCGATACATTTACTCTGAAATATATTAGGCAAGCGTGCAATTTCATACCATTTACCAAGATATTGATTCACATTAAATGTAGTGATGGCATGGACCTCAGCCGGAATGTTATCAGTTTCTGTGGCAAAAGTGGTATTGCTATTGAATAGAAATAATAGGGCTAACAGTACGCTATGGGCTTGTTTTTTCATAAAAAATCTCACATCAAATTATAAATAGCTTTGATAAATATATCATCTTGTTATGGCGTTAATATTTAAATAAAATTATTGAATTTCTCGTATATCTGCAATGGCACATTTTTTCATTAATGGTGAATGAAGATAATTTAATAATTTTGAAGCGGACTCATGCGGAGACAATAATGAGCCATTTTCTTTCATCTCCTTGAAACGCTCTACATTCGGAAAAGCAGTTACTTCACTATTACGTATTGTGTTTTGCATATCAGTATCGATAACGCCAGGTGCAATCGCCACTACTTGAATTGGATGTTCTTGTGTTTCTTGTTCAAGGTGCATTGCTCGTGAAAAATGATCGATAGCAGCTTTTGTCATGCAGTAGATAGACCACCCTTCATATACGTGACGACCAGCGCCAGAAGAGATATTCATAACATTTTTTCTAATAGGCAAAGTTTGTACTAAATGTACGAATGCATTAGTGAGTCGCACGAGTGCAGTAATATTTAATGTAATTGCTTGTTCAATTTGTTGATCATTAAGTTCGCCAACAAGATTGATCGGCTCAACGATGCCGGCATTATTTACAAGATTGATCTCGGTTGCTATGGGAAGAAAGGGTGCTAACCATTCGATAATCCGATTTGGTGCGTCTGGGTCTGTAAGATCAAGAGTGAGTAGATTTGTAAGATGATTGGGATTTGAACGAGCAACACGAAGTACTTTATGTCCTTCAGCTTCCAATATTGTTGCCATTGCATGCCCAATCCCTTTTGATGCACCTGTAATAATATAAACTTTCATTCATTTAACCTCTCTCAAATCATATTATAAGGAACTTATTTTGCTGTATCTCTTTAGTTTATCACTCTTTAAAAAAGGATTTTGAGGAACAAAAAAGGGCTTGAGTGGTTACGTTAAAAAAGTTTCATGTATAATGCTAGCTTGTCAAAAATTATTGAAGGTGACTCTGTTTTATGAAAACTTATCGACAATTGCTCTTAATGCTCTGTTTGTTCTTCGGTGTGACTGTTTTTGCAGAACAATTGTATGTAAGTGATAATTTACAAGCACCTGTGCGTGCAGGTTCCGGCGATAATTATCGTATTACTAAAATGATTACAGCGGGTGAGCCTGTTGAAAAAATTGGTATCCGTAATGGATACGTACAAATTCGCTATGATGATGGTAAGCGAACGGGTTGGATTCACGAAAACTTCCTCATGCAAGAGCCAAGCGCTCGTAATTATATCGAAGAAGCTCGCACTCGGTACGAACCGCTATTGAATGAAAATAGAGCATTAGAAGAAGAGATTAATCGCCTAAAAACTGAAAATGAGAGTGTGAAGAGTCGTCTTAACAATGAAAAAGACGATCTAAAATTAGAGTTAGAAGTATTAACAGCGGAAAATGATGCACTGAAATCTGAAATTATTGAACTTAAAAAACTTTATGCTCACGAGATTGAGTTAGCGCAAAAAAATGATGAATTGAATAAACGCGATCATGTTCAAAAAGTTGAGATTACGACATTAAAGCAAGAAAATGCCCGTCTTCAAGCGGTCAATCGTAGTAGCGAATGGACTGCAGGAGCCCTAATTTTATTGGGTGGAATTATTTTAGGTTCAGCGATTTTGCCTCGTCTTTTTGCAAAAACACGTCGAAAAAGAAGCTGGGATTTTTAAAAAAATATTGACACTTTTACATAGAATCGTTTTAATAGATTCAGCCGATTTGATACAGCTTGCGGGCAAAACAGCTAAAGCGTGATATAGATGAATGATAAATAGGTCATTCTTCCTATGCCGAATAATAAGAACCCGCGATGTAATTACATTGTGGGTTTTTTGTTATCAGATTGAAAAAATCTCGGCAATCATGTAAGCGGATAATCAAATTGATGTAAGAAAATTATATTAATTAAAAGGATGCATTATGCCGTACACACAAACATTTTTTATAAGATTTAAAAATATTTTTTTGCTAATTATTGGTCTTTGTTTAGCAATTTTTTTAGTAGCATGCTCTGATAAAAAAGAGGCATCACTAGCAAATACTGATACTAAAAAAGAGATCGTTATTGGTGTCGTTATCGGAGATAACGGTCCAATTATTCGTAATGTAATTGGGCCGATTCTTGAAAGAGAAGGTTATACTTATCGTTTAGTCGAGTTCACCGACTATGTTAGACCGAATTTAGCGCTAGCAGATGGTGATTTAGACATTAATATTTTCCAACATAAGCCGTATTTAGACGCATTTAAAGCGCAACATAACCTTGCTATCGAAGAAGTATTTCAAATTCCAACAGGACCTTATGGGCTTTACGCAGGAAAAACAAAAAACCTTGATGCCGCGTATCGGGGCATGAAAGTATCTGCACCAAATGATCCATCAAACTTTGCGCGAGTTCTAGTAATTATGGACTATTTAGGGTGGATTAAATTAAAAGAAAATACCAATCCTTTAACAGCTTCTCGTAATGATATTGCTGAAAATCTTTTAGATGTAGAAATTATTACACTTGATGCAGCTCAGCTGCCAAGAACGCTAAATGATGTTGATTTTTCGGCAATTAATGGGAACTATGCAAAAGATGCAGGACTTAATCCAGAGGATGCGATTTTTAAAGAACCAACTTTCACTTACATAAATTATTCTGCTGCACGTATTGAAGATCGTGATGAAGAGTGGTTGAAAGCAATTACTGATGCATTTAATTCAGATGAATTTAAAGCATATACAGCAGAACATTTTAAAGGTTATCAATTACCTGAAAATTGGCAATAACGAAAAAATCACACAGTCATAGGAAATAATTATGAATAAATTTGTAAAAGGCATACTGTTTACTGCTATTTTGGCAACTACTTCTTTTTTAGTCGCTTGTAATTCTGATGAGAAAATAACGAACTCACAAGATCTAAAAAAAATTCGTATTGGAACAACGGTAGGCGATTTTGCGGATATGGTCACTGATTCAGTGAAGCCACAGTTGGAAAAGAAAGGATATGAAGTGGAATTAGTGGTGTTTACGGATTATGTTCTCCCAAATCGTGCGCTTGCAGATGGCTCACTAGAGATTAATACATTCCAGCATTTACCGTATCTTAATTCCTTTAAAGCTCTTAATAATCTTGATATCACAGAGGTTTTTCAAATTCCAACAGGCCCACTAGGAATTTATAGTGGGAAGAAGAATTCTTTAGAAAATATTACTCCAGGTAGTACTTTCGCAGTTGCGAACGATCCTAGTAACTTTTCCCGTACATTAATGTTATTGCAAGATGTAGGATTGATTAAAATTAAAGAAGGGGTTGATCCATTAAAGTCAACAGAAGCGGATATTGTAGAAAATCCACATATCATTAAATTGGTAAAATTAGAGGCTCCACAATTACCGCGTGTACGAGCGGATGTTGATTTTGTTGTTATTCCCGGAAATTATGCCGCTAGCTCAAACATCCCTTTTTCTGATGCTTTATTTACAGATCCTGGGTTTGTCTTTATTAACTGGGCAGCAGTGAAAACGAAAGACCTTAATACACCTTGGTTAAAAGATGTCACTGAAGCATATAATTCAAAAGAGTTTAAAGATTATGCTGCTAGCCGTTTTGCTGGCTATAAGTATCCGGCTGCATGGAATGAGGATGCTAAGTAACACCTACTATTATAATTAATTAGCTAAAATAGCGAGCAGCTCATATGAGCTGCTTTTTTGTGGCTATATTGTTAGTAGGTAGAATGTTTTTAATAAGAAACAGCAACTTTTTATTGTAATTACTGTAAATTTATATTAGTGTACTATTACAGTAATACAAAAATACAATATAAGAGGATAGGATGAAAACCAATCGCCTAAAAGTTGCTATACAAAAATCAGGTCGTCTGAGTGATGCATCAATACAGTTACTTGAAAAAAGTGGGCTTAAAATCAATGTGACAAAAGATAAATTAATTGCTCATGTCGAGAATATGCCTATTGATATTCTTCGCGTTCGAGATGACGATATACCAGGTCTTGTATTCGATGGTGTTGTTGATGTTGGGATTGTTGGACAAAATGTACTTGAAGAGGTTTCTTTAAGTAGAAACCAAGAAGTTGATTCTCTTTATCGTGTTATACAGATTCTTCCATTTGGCGCATGTCGATTATCACTAGCGGTTCCTAAAGATGAAGAATATAAGAATATTGAAGACTTCCAGAATCGCCGTATCGCTACTTCATTTCCGCATTTATTAAATCGATATTTTTCTCAAAATAATATCAATATAAAAAACTCGCTTTTGACAGGCTCAGTCGAAGTTGCGCCACGTGCAGGTTTAGCAGATGCAATTTGTGATTTAGTTTCTTCTGGTGCTACGTTAGAGGCAAATGGATTAAAAGAAGTGGAAGTAATTTTTCGCTCTAAAGCATGTTTGATTCGTACATCTCAAGATATTGGTCTTGAAAAAGAAGCATTGCTAGCAAAGTTAATGCCTCGTATCCAAAGTGTTATTCAAGCAACTGAGTCTAAATATATTATGCTTCATGCACCAAAGAGCTGTTTATCAGAAATTAGTGCATTGCTCCCGGGTGCTGAAAATCCGACAATTTTGCCATTAGCAAATGATGATAGTCGAGTTGCTATGCATGTCGTTAGTAGTGAAACTCTTTTTTGGGAAACAATGGAAGCACTTAAAGAGCGCGGAGCGAGTTCTATTTTAGTACTGCCCATTGAGAAGATGATGGAGTAGTTATGAAAATATATCAGTGGAATAAATTAACAAAAATGGAAAGAAATGCAGTTCTTGCTCGTCCAGCGCAACTAAATGCAACGTCCATTACAGAAAGTGTAGATTTAATTAAAAATGCTGTTTTTACTAAAGGTGATGCCGCAATTCTTGAGTTAACAGAGAAATTTGATAAGCGTGTAATTAAAAATTTAGAGGTGAGTAAAGAAGCGATTAGGGCAGCTGAAAAAAGATTAGATAAGCCGTTTAAAAACGCGTTAAAAGTAGCATACACAAATATTAAAAAATTTCATGAAGCACAAAAACAAAAGCCAACGACGGTGATAACGATGAAGGGAGTAGAGTGCTCCCTAGTTACTCGGCCTATACATTCAGTTGGGCTCTATATTCCTGGAGGGAGTGCACCACTTTTTTCAACAGTTTTAATGTTAACTATCCCTGCGAAAATTGCAGGGTGTAAAGAGATTGTTTTAGCATCACCTCCACCGATTGCGGATGAAATTCTATATGCGGCTAAGTTCTGTGGAGTCAATAAAATTTATCAGATGGGAGGGGCTCAGGCGATATTTGGGCTTGGTTTAGGTACAAAAACGATTAATAAAGTCGATAAAATCTTCGGTCCTGGTAATAGTTATGTAACGGAAGCAAAACGGCAAGTTAGTCAACTACCAAACGGCCCATCAATTGATATGCCTGCAGGACCCTCAGAGGTTTTAGTAATTACTGATGGTCATGCAAATCCTGACTTTGTAGCATCAGACTTGCTATCTCAAGCAGAGCATGGTTCAGACTCACAAGTAATATTAGTCTCAACTTGTAATGATTTTATCGCCAAAGTGAATGTCAGTATCGAGACCCAGCTTAAAAGACTCTCACGCGCAGAAATAGCAAAAGAAGCTTTATCAAATAGTCTGGCAATCTATGTCGATAGCATCGATGAAGCAATCAATGTAAGTAATCAATATGCTCCCGAGCACTTAATACTACAATTTTCCGACGCAGAAGCACAGATAGATAATATTGAGAATGCAGGTTCTATTTTTGTAGGGGCTTTCTCTCCTGAATCTATGGGCGATTATGCCTCAGGAACTAATCATGTATTACCAACTTATGGTTATGCAAAAACTTACTCTAGCTTAGGAATTGCTGATTTCTCCAAACGGATGACTATACAAAAACTTAGTGAAGAAGGTTTTTCACAACTCGCCCCAACGGTTGCACTTTTAGCTGAAAAAGAGCAATTAGATGCCCATAAATTGGCGGTAACTGTTCGTATTGATTACTTAAAAAACCAAAAATAACAAAATAATCGTCAAAGAAGGAGAAGAGGATGACTTTATCGATAGCAGAAAAACTCTGCCGATCTTCTATTAAAAAAATAGAAACATATCGTGTTGACTCACGCGAATCGAGTGATGCAATTTATCTTGATGCAAATGAAAACCCTTATATAAAAACCGTTGATTTTCCAATAAAAGTTAATCGATACCCAGAGTCCCAACCTAAAGTATTACGCTATGAGTACGCGAAGTATTTAGAAATTGATTATGAGGAAGTTCTTGTAACTTTAGGTGGTGATTCTGCTATTGAGCTTTTAATCAAAACATTTTGTGAATCAGGAGTGGATCAACTTTTATACTGCCCACCTACATTCGGAATGTATCAAGTGACTTGTGATCTTTATGATATAAAGACATTAAAAATCCCACTTAACCCTGATTTTACGCTCAATACAGAAGAATTATTAAAAGCAATAGATAACGTAAAAATGGTTTTTCTATGTAGTCCTAACAATCCTACTGGAAATCTAATTCCATCACAAGAAATTGAGAGAATTCTTGATGCAACAGCAAATAAAACTATTGTTGTGCTTGATGAGGCTTACATTGAGTTTAGTGAAGCTGAATCGTGGGTGAAAAAAGTAAAAAAATATCCTCATTTAGCAATTATACGGACCCTTTCAAAGGCTTTCGGTTTAGCTGGGTTACGTTGTGGCTTTATAGTAGCAGATGCATCATTAATTTCTATTTTACAACGCACAATTGCTCCATATCCTATTCCTGTTCCTGTAATTGCCATGGCAGAAAAAGCATTAACAGATGAAGCGATAGAAAGGATGGAAGATGATTGTAAAAAGCTGTTAAAAATTAGAGATGAATTTTTTGATAAACTCAAAAAATACTCTTTTGTAAAACAGATTTTCCCAAGTGATGCCAATTTTATTCTTATAAAAGTAGAAGATTCTCATAGTCTGTATCAATATCTCCAAGAAAACAAAATATTTGTCCGTCTACAAAGCGCACCACAATTAAAAAATTGTTTACGCATCTCGATAGGCTTATCAGAAGAGATGGAAAAGCTTGATGCCGTGCTAAGTCGATTTGCAGCATTTTAAAATATATTGATCTAACAAAATTTTTAATGGAAAAGATAATGAAAAAAGTTCTTTTTATTGATCGTGATGGGACATTAATTGATGAACCAAAAACAGATTTTCAGATCGATAGTCTCGAAAAATTGGTCTTTGAACCCTATGTAATTCCCTCGCTTTTAGAACTTAAAAAAGCGGGGTACCGATTAGTCATTGTTTCCAACCAAGATGGGTTGGGGACAAACAGTTTCCCAATTGATGATTTTGACATTCCTCAGCAAAAGATGCTGGCCTTATTTCATTCCCAAGGTATTGAGTTTGATGAAGTTTTAATCTGTCCTCATTTTGAAAAAGATGAGTGTAGTTGTCGTAAGCCAAAATTAGGAATTGTAGAAGAATACCTTCGCCAAAATAGTATTGATCCTCGTAATAGCTATGTAATTGGAGACCGAGAGACTGATTGTCAATTAGCAGAAAATATGGGAATTACGGGTTTACTTTATGATCGTGAAAATTTATCTTGGCCTCTTATAACCGAAAAATTAGTCAGAGGTGAAGATATCGATAGACAGAATAGGCCTCTACGCCGCTCAGAAGTTTCAAGAAAAACTAAAGAGACCGATATTAACATTGCATTATTTTTAGATGAACCAGGCATCAGTACAGTCTCTACCGGTATACCATTTTTTGATCATATGTTGGATCAAATCGCTACACATGGTGGTTTTAAGATGAATATCGCTGTAATAGGGGATTTAGAGATTGATGATCATCATACTGTTGAAGATACAGGAATCACTTTTGGAGAAGCTTTAAAAATTGCTTTGGGTAATAAACGTGGTATTGGTCGTTTTGGTTTTGTTCTGCCCATGGATGAATGTGAAGCATTTTGTACGCTCGATCTTTCTGGCAGACCTCATTTAGAATTTGACGCTACTTTTGATCGCGAAAAAGTTGGGACATTTAGTACAGAGATGACCTCTCACTTTTTTAAATCGCTCTCATATTCACTCGGATGCACATTGCATTTACGGGTGAAAGGGGAAAATACTCATCATAAAATTGAATCATTATTTAAAGTATTCGGTCGCACATTACGACAAGCAATTCGCGTCGAAGGTAATGAATTACCAAGCTCTAAAGGGATACTCTAATTACTTATACTATCCGAAAAATTATAAAAAGAGTGAAAAATATGATAATTCCTGCATTAGATCTTATAAATGGACAAGTGGTTCGATTGAAGCAAGGGGACTATGAACGGCAAACAACTTTTGCTTATTCGCCCCTAGAGCAGTTTAAAGAGTATGAGAATCAAGGGGGTGAGTATTTTCATCTTGTTGATCTCGATGGTGCAAAAGACCCAAGTAAGCGACAGTTAAACCTGATTTCAAGCATTGTTAAAAATCTCAATACTGATATCCAAGTAGGTGGAGGTATTCGTAGCGCTAAAGATATCGAGGATTTACTTTCCATCGGTGTAAAGCGTATTGTTATTGGCTCTAAAGCGGTGAAATCGCCAGAAGAAGTAAAAGAGTGGTTTCAAAAATATGGAGCAGATTCCCTTGTTTTAGCGCTTGATGTACGTGTGATTGGTGACAAAAAACGAGTCGCAATCAATGGCTGGCAAGAAACAAGTGAGATAGGTTTAGAGTTGATGATAGAGGATTATCTGACTGTCGGCTTAAAACATGTACTCTGTACAGATATCTCTCGCGATGGAATGCTACAAGGTTCAAATGTTGCACTCTATCGGGAGATAGCAAGAAAATATCCAACAATCCAATTTCAGTCTTCAGGCGGAATTGGATCGCTTGAAGATATCATTGCTCTCAGAGGAAGTGGTATCAGTGGTGTCATTATCGGAAGAGCATTATTAGAAGAAAAATTTACAGCCAAGGAGGCAATAAAATGCTGGCAACAATCGTCGCGTGTTTAGATGTAAAAGATGGAATTGTCGTGAAAGGGACTAAGTTCAGAGATCACGAAATTATGGGAGATCCCCTTATCCTTGCAAAACGTTATATTCAAGAAGGAGCTGATGAATTAGTAATTTATGATATTACCGCTTCCTCAAAAGGGAAAGTGGTAGATAAAAGTTGGATCAGAGAAATTAAAGCCTTTGTACCTATTCCACTTTGCGTCGCCGGAGGTATCAACTCCGTGGAGAGTGCAGCAGAACTATTTGCAAATGGTGCTGATAAAATTTCTATAAATTCCCCAGCGCTTGCAAATCCGAATCTGATTAATGAGCTCATTACTAAATTTGGTAGTGATAAGATTGTTGTCGGAATTGATTCTTATTATAACGAAGATCAAAATGAGTACCTTGTGTACACATTAACAGGTGATGAATCAACCACTTTAAAAACTGAATGGACAACCCTTGATTGGATCAAAGAAATTCAAAAAAGAGGTGTCAAAGAGATTGTTCTTAATATGATGAATCAAGATGGTATGCGTGATGGATATGATTTAGAGCAGTTGAAAAAAGTTCGTGAAATTTGTGCTGTAAAGTTAATAGCATCAGGAGGGGCCGGTACAAAAGAACATTTTCGTGATGCATATTTGGTGGCTAATGTTGATGGAACTCTAGGTGCCTCAGCATTTCATAAAGAGTTAGTCAATATTTCAGAACTTAAAAGCTTCCTGCAAGCCTCAGGTATTCAAGTACAAAAGGATCAATAATAAATGGAATTTAATAGTTTGGTACAAAAAATTAATTGGGAGAAGGTCAATGGGCTTATCCCAGTGATTATCCAAAATTTTCATACGGGCCGAGTACTAATGCTCGGATATATGAATTGTGATGCATTACAACTTACATTTGAAAAACAAGAAGTCGTTTTCTATTCCCGCACAAAAGAACGATTATGGCGAAAAGGGGAGAAGTCAGGCAATGTTCTTAAGCTTAAAGATATCTCGCTAGATTGTGATGCGGATACACTATTAATTTCTGTTGATCCTGTTGGCCCAACTTGCCATTTAGGGCGTAAAAGTTGCTTTGAAAAAGAATCAATTTTTGATTCTAGCTTTCTTTTTGAGTTAGAAAATATTATTTGTCAACGTAAAACTGATATTTCAAAAAATTCATATACAAAATCACTTTTTGCAAAAGGGACAAAAAGAATTGCACAAAAAGTTGGAGAAGAAGGTGTGGAGGTGGCATTAGCTTCAATGGCAAGAGATCGGGACGAAATTTTAAACGAATCAGCAGATCTGTTATATCATTTGCTTGTATTATTGCAAGATCAAGAGCTTGAATTGAATGCAGTTATTTCAATTTTAAAAAAACGTCATGAACAATTATCTTTTAAATAAAATATTTATTTATATTTCAATAAATATTAAATTCATAATTAGTATTAATTTGAAGGGGAGTTCATATTTTTAAGCTCTATTGTTAATTAAAATAATATTTATAAATTCATTGTTATTATATTAACTATAAATAATGTGTTTAAATTATTTAAATCATTTTTATTTTTTATGATAAATTATAAATATAATTTTGTATTAAAATAATAACAATGAGTTTAGGGATGAACTATGACTTTTCGATTGATGAGAATATTTCGCTCTGTTGCAGAGCATAAAAGTTTCAGTCGTGCAGCAACAGAAATGGATATTACGAGACCCGCAGTTAGCCAAGCTATCACGCAATTAGAAGATCAATTACAAGTAAAATTATTTAATCGCACTACACGAAGAGTGAATTTAACAGATGAAGGTATTCTTTATTATCACAATGTCGTTGATATTCTGGAGCGATTAGATTCAATCGGTGAACAATTACGATCTCCCAATAATGGGCCTAGTGGTCGAATACGTTTAGAGGTCTCTCCGGTAATTGCTAAATCAATTTTATTACCACATTTAGTCGATTTCCATGAGCATTATCCTAATATTGAAATTTTTATTGGTACCAATGACACAATGCTCAATTTTGAAGAAACATCGATCGATTTTGCACTTTATATAGGGCAAATTAATAATCCTAATGTCGAAGTAAAACAAATTGCAGATATTGGTTTTGTTTGTTGCGCTGCACCATCTTATCTCGATAAACATGGTTTTCCAGAAACATTAGAGGAATTAAGAGAGCATCGAGCTGTGAACTATTTTTCGCAGAAAACGGGACGGGTGATTCCTTGGCCTTTTATTGTTGAGGAAGAGATTGCTTATACAAGTTTAAAACATGATATTGCCGTAGATGATGCTGAAACATGTCTCGCATTTACATTAGCAGGGAAAGGAATTGGTTTAATTCCAAGTTTTCTTGCAAAACCCCATTTAGAATCTGGCCATCTATTAGAAATAGTGAACAAACATTCCGTAGATGATCAACCTCTTAATTTAATTTACTTACCAAATAAGATAGATAATCAAAAACTTGGGCTATTTTCCAAGTGGCTACAAGAAGTGACTCAAAATACATCTCATTAATAATACGACTCTATTTATTATTAATTTCTATAAGAAATAAGAAAAATTTAAGAGTTCTTTAATAGTAATCGCCCTAAATAACGACGATAATTTTATTTAGGGTAGATTACCTCAGATCACTTTTTCAGATTCAATTTTTAAGATTTGGTTCGTTTCCTGTTGCTGAAAAGTCTGCTGCCGCTGTAAATAATACATCCGTAGATGAATTAAGTGCTGTTTCTGTTGAATCCTGAATCACGCCGACAACATATCCAATCACAACAAGTTGCATTGCAATATCATTATCAATTTGAAAGAGCGCACAGGCGAGAGGAATTAATAATAATGATCCACCTGCAACACCCGATGCACCGCATGCACCAACTGTTGCAAAGACGCTCAATAATAAGGCGGAAAGAAAATCTACTTCAATACCTAATGTATGAACAGCTGCAAGTGTAAATATAGTGATCGTGACCGCAGCGCCTGCCATGTTAATTGTCGCACCTAAAGGTATTGAAACAGAGTAAGTTTCTTCACGCACGCCAAGTTTACGACTGAGTTCAATATTTACAGGAATATTAGCTGCCGAACTTCGTGTGAAAAATGCGGTAATACCACTCTCTTTTATACATTTCATCACTAATGGATAGGGATTTTTACGCATAAATAGGTAAACAAGTAGTGGGTTAACAATAAAAGCAACGATTGCCATCGCAAGTAATAAGACTAATACCAATTGAATATATGCTTTCATTCCTTCAAAACCAGTTTCTGCGATAGTGACAGAAACTAGACCAAAAACTCCTATGGGTGCAATCAAAATTACTTTTTTAATGACACTTGTGACCAATTGGGCAAGATCTTGAAAAAGGTTAATAGTCGACTGTTTTGTTGAACGAAGTGCAAAGCCAAACAGCGCCCCCCAAGAAATAAGCGCGATATAATTTGCATTTGCTAATGCATGGATGGGATTATCAACCATATTCATAAAGAGTGTTCGGAGAACTTCTGTAATATCGGCTGGGCCTTTTGGATCAATTGACTGCATCTCTAAAGGTACGTTAACAGGAAGCATAAAACTAATGCTCACCGCAACCAGCGCTGCTAGAAATGTCCCAAGCACATAGAGTATTACAACTTTTTGCATTGCTCCACCATTATCTTGTTTCTGATAATTAGAGATCGCCGCTATAATTAAAATAAAAATTAATACTGGTGCAATTGCTTTCAAAGCACCAATGAAAAATTGGCCAACAATACCAATTGCCTGAGCAATATGAAGCGGAAGAAAAAAACCTACGAGAATCCCTAAAACAAGACCTACAACGATTTGCTGGACAAGACTAAAACGACTAATAAAATGAAAGAGTGGCTTCATGCAAAAAATATATCCTATAAACTCAAAATTACCTTGTGAGAATAACGTAAGATGAGAGTGGTGACAAGCATCATGATTTTACGACAATAAACCCAGCCATCTTTCAACAATAATTGCGGCAGCAATAGCATCTAATTGTCCTTTTCGATTTTTTTGGGAAGGCTTTATAAACCGTTGGCTTTCAATAGAGCTTTTAGACTCATCCATTTCATAAACAGGCAATCCAAACCGCCCATGCAACCGATTCATAAACTTACGAATAATTAACAAATGTTCGGTAATCCTCCCATCTTGGGTATAAGGCATTCCTACAATAAAAGCACCTGGTAGCCACTCTTTAATAAGATTTTCAATAATTGACCAATCAGGCTGATTATTTTTAACGGGAATGATTTTAAGAGGTTGGGCTGTATGGGTTAATAAATTGCCAACAGCAATACCTAAATTCTGTGTTCCAAAATCAAATCCAAGAACCAGCTCTAAGTGGCTTCCTTCAGGAAGTTTTCCAAGTGCTGGTTGCAGATCATCAAGAGTATATTGAGATATAAACATATCCATGAAGACTATGGAAGCTCTTTGACGTAGTCTTCAATCGTTGGTTTTGGAAATGGGAGCGGTGTTTTCTCTGGATAGCCATACCAAAACATCCCCTCTATGATTTCTGTTTTAGGATCTATACTAAGTAGCTCATAAACCTCATTTTCAAACAGGAGTGAACCAGTGGACCATTTGCTTCCAATACCATCTTCGAAGAGTGATTGCATCATTATATAAAGTGAAATACTTAAAGTTGCATAATCTTCATGGGCTGTTTTTTGATCATCTGATTTTTTTCGAGTAACTAAAATCCAGCCTGGTATTGTTTGCCACTTCGCCAGTTTTTTCTCAGCAGAGAGAGAATCTCGACTCGAGAATACTCTTTCAGCATACTCTAAGAAAGTTTTTTTAGTTTTATCACCTAAAATATAAAAACGGCACGGATGCGTATGGTGGTGATTAGGAGCAAATATCGCGAGTTTTAACGCTTTTTCTACAAACTCCGCAGGTACTTTTTGATCAATAAAATGATGTATTGTACGACGTTTTTCAATAATCTCTTTTAGAGCAATACTCATTATAAAATCCTTTTCAATTGGTCAAATAGGTTGTCCGATATATTAGGTGATTTTAACATATTATCGATGATATCGATTACTTCACTCTGTAATGGATTTTGTAAGCGTGCAACTTTGGTAAAAGGTGTGACGAGACGAGCGGCTGTAACAGAGTTAATCCGATCAATAGCCAATATCTCATCAGCAAGCCACTGATAAAGTGGAGCGCCTATTTTTGTAAGTGCAAATCGATTTTTACCAACAGCACCGATAATTGCTTTGGCGCGATTTGGATTATTACGATTAAATGCTGGATGATTTACGATTTTATCGAGTGTTTGTAGTGTTAGATTTGGATTGCTCTCTTGTAGACCAAACCAACGATCAATTAATGTCGGATATTCTTGATAACGATTATAAAAATCATTAAGCAACTGGTCTTTTTGAGGAATATCTTCCCATACAGCATATTTTAAGGCCCAACCAATATCTGTCATATTAGTAGTTGAGTAGTATTGTTCAATGATAAGATGATGAAATTCGGGCATTGACGATAAAAATTTTAATGCAATATTTTTAATAGATCGGGCTGTCGGACTATCATTTTGATAGTGGTTATAAAGTTTAATCCACTCATCTTGGTAACGATGCGCAATATGTTTAATAATCGTTTTACGAATATTTTTAAGATAGAAAATATCCTCCGTTTCCATTAACCCAAGATAGTAGCCTTCATCTGGAATCGTTAGCATTTGTGCGCAAAAACCGGGATCTTCATATGCATAATCCAATAATGGTGCAATCGCATCCCCGATTGTCTGTGCCATCTGTTCTGCACTCAGCTCTTTTGAGAAAATCACCTTTAGAATGAGATTTTGTAACGCCTCCCATTTTGCGAAATAATCCTTTTCAAAGGCGATCAGATTCGTTAGATCTCGTAATGAATAATGATAGTCAAGCATGACAGGAGCAGAAAAGTTGCGAAGAAGAGAGATAGTAGGGATCTCTTGAATATTATGAAATACTAAACATTGTTGATCCGTTGTAAGTGTAAAGATTTCCTCTAACAACATCTCTCCATTTTGTGAAAAGAGAGCATAGCTCACAGGAATTGGCATTGGCGCCATTTTTTCTTTTGTGACAGGATCAAAAAGATACTGTTTTAATGAAAGTCGTAGTTCTTTTTTTTCGGCATTATATTCTGTGGTTGCTTTTACTATCGGAGTACCTCGTTGACTATACCAAAGCATAAAGCTATCAAAAAGCCGTGGATTTTCTGCTTTCATTGCATTAAAAAAATCTTCAACAGTGACTGCCATACCATCGTATTCTTTAATATATCGAGCAAAACCGCGATCGAAACCCTCTTTTCCTAAAATTGTCTGATAAAGGCGAATTACTTCAGCACCTTTCTCATAGGTGGTTGTTGTATAGATATTTTCGATTGATCCTAATACATCAGGACGAACAGCATGAGATAAGGGCCCTTGATCATAGGGAAATTGATGGGTACGGAGAAAGTTGACATCCTGAACTCGTCGAATTCCTGGGTGTTCATTTTCACTGATAAATTCCTGTTCTCTAAAGACCGTAATACTCTCTTTCAAGGAGAGATTGAACCAATCCTGGCAAGTTATTCGATTCCCCGTCCAATTATGGAAATATTCGTGCCCGACAACGGCTTCAACAAAATCGAAATCTGCATCTGTTACAGTTTCTTTAGAAGCTAATATACAGCTAGTATTAAAAAGATTTAGACCTTTATTCTCCATTGCACCACTATTAAAGTCATCTACTGCTACAAGATTATAATAATCGAGATCACAGATTAGTCCAAAGCGCTGTTCATCCCATTTCATCGCTTTTTTTAGTGATTTAAGCGCAAAAGAGCAACGATCAATATCTTTTTCATGAGAATAGACACGAAGTCTCACCGCTGATTTGTCAGGACGGATATGATAATCTTCGATATATTCCAAATCCCCGGCAACAATTGCAAAAAGGTAAGTGGGTTTAGGGAAAGGATCCTCCCAAATTGCGTAATGTTTTTGAGGATTGGTGTCAAGCGTGCCTTCTTCAAGCAAATTACCGTTTGAGAGTAAAATTGGATATCTTATTTTATCCGCAACTAATGTGACTTGATATACTGTCATCACATCTGGTCGATCGGGGAAATAGGTAATATTGCGAAATCCTTGTGGTTCGCAATCACTACAAAACATACCATTAGAAATGTAAATTCCACTAAGTTCCGTATTTGTACTTGGATTAATAGTATTTATTATTTGGATAACATTTTTAGGCTGATCCAAAATTAATAAAATATCATTATCGTCAAAGATAAATTCCGATGCATCAAGCTGATTTTCATTGATATAAATTGTTTGCAGCAGTAGTTCATTCGATCCATGTAAGCGGATTTCTAAAGGCTCAGAAATATTCGGTTGCAGCGCTTCAACTTCAAATTGACTAGTGACAATGGTTGAAAATTCATCGAGTTCAAAATGGAGTTTTAAATAATTAATTTTATAATTTGGAGCGATATAATCTAACCGGTAAATTTGATTATCATTTTGACGAGTAAATGGCATATGTATCCTTGAATAGTGGCAATAAGTTTTTGTACTATTTTTTATTTTAAATTTATTAAGACTATCGAGATGATTTTTTAAATCGATCGATATATAGTAATGCCGTCTGAATTTTTAAACTCAATTCAGACGGCATTTGCAATAGATAGATTTTAAAGCATATATATTTTTTTGAAAATTAAAAATATATATTTATATAATGAGTTTTATTTAAATAGCTTTGAAGTAATGAAGATTAATTTCGTTGGAACTTAATACTATCAATCGCTTTTTTTGCACCATCTTGATCTTTTGCGGTCCCAATGCAAATTGTGGTCATTTGTTCCTTAATAGAGATCTTACAATACTCATAATAGGGAGCACTGTTAACGTTTGTTTCAGCGATATAAGTGAGTTCAGTATCACTATTTTCAACGGGAAAAACTCTAAAATCAACCACACCATCGATAGCATTAACCGTATCATTCATGACATCTTTAAATTCATCAAGAGTAATGACAACACCTCCAGGAGGCGTGAGTGTTACAGCATAAAGAAGGTCATTTGAGATATCGCCTTTTTTTGCTTGAAGTAGGGTAATATTATTGACAGGTGTTCCTTCGAGTCTGTTAGCGACAACAAAATCCTTCTTATCCATCACATCTTTATAGTCTGAGGAAATTTCTATGGAAAAGAGCTGATCCTTAGAATCGACTGTTTTAATGGGATTCCCACAAGCCATCAATACTGCAAGTGTGCTCATTGTTAAAGTCGTTTTTAATATTTTACTCATAGACCTATATTCCTATTGATTAAAGATATCAGATGTTAGAATGTCTCAACAACTATTCTAAGACAAGTAGTGATTTTAACATAAGTAAAATATAGCGTTAACTTTCTATTTTTTTAAATAGAATGGATTTTTTATCAATGTAATTATGATCAATGAATGAAGACTGTTTTACAAGTCCCAAAAGTTTTCCAGTTGTCATTAGGTGTAGCTGTGGTGAGAAATGGCTATTGTTTTGTACTTGCTCGATTTCAATGCCTAATCGTTTGTAACATTCGTTTACGACTGAATTTGCTGGATTAATAATATTGATTTCTGCCGGTAAGAGAGTCCTCAATTTGTCTTCCAGAAATGGAAAATGTGTACAGCCTAAAACTAACTGATCGATAGGATACCGTTCAAAAACCATCAGTGATTGCGCAATTGCTTTATGACCAGGTTTACTGTTAATTTCATCATTTTCAACAATTGTCACCCATTGAGATCCAATGATAGAGTGGACTTTACACTGATGTGCATATTGTTCAATAAGGACTTGTAAACGTTGGCTTTTTAATGTTGACTGCGTTGCCGCGATAGCAATATGACCAGTTTTTGTGAGTATGGTTGCAGGTTTAATAGCAGGTTCTATGCCAATAATCGGTAGGTTAGGGTATTGGGCTCGCAATTTTGTAGCACTCACTGCTGTTGCTGTATTACAAGCAATGACTAAGGCATCAATATTTAAATTAAGAAGATATCGAGTTAATCGTTCCATTCGATGATGGATATAGTGATCTGTTTTAATACCATATGGTAAGTGCCCTGAATCAGCGATGTAGAGAAACTCGCTTTCAATATTTTGTGCAGCTTTCAGAAAACTATTGAGAATAGAAAATCCGCCAATTCCTGAATCAATTAATCCAATACGTAACATAAGTCAGATAGTTTAAAGAAGTTTATCGTGCCAATGGGACAACGATGTTAGGATCGAGAACCGGCTTTTCTTCCGGTTCAAATTGCATAACTTCTTCTGCAAGAAGAGAGAAATCTTCTGGATCGATAGAAAGCATTTCTTCATAAGTTGCAAGATCCCACATTTCAAAAAGATTACCATTTCCAAGCAGTATCATCTCTGATTCAATGCCCGCATAGCCCATAAGTCTTTTAGGCAAAACCATACGGCCTTGATTATCGAGTATAACTTCCGTCGCCCCGCCACGTACAAAACGAGCAAAATCACGTTGTTTTTTAACAAATGGATTAAGCTTGTCAAGTTCCGCCTCTACTTCACGCCAAGCATCAATAGGGTAAAAGTTTAAACATTTATCTAAAGCTCGGCTAATCACAAAGTGATTCATATCCTCAAACTGTTTCCTTAGAGTAGCAGGAAGCGCGATACGATTTTTCGCATCGACCTTTAGCTCATACTCTCCAAGAAATTGATACATAATATTAGCCTAAATTAGTGATATATTTACGTATCTTACGATTTTTTCATAACATTTGCCAAATTATTTTGGTTCTACCAACCAAATAAGGGGTTTTAGTTCTCGCATTGTAAAACGCGAGATAGACGGTTTTTGAATACGTAATTCAGGATCCATTCTGCGTTTAATCAGTTGAAAAATCGCGTTAAATTCAGCAATATTATTGGTATCTACTTTTTCAATTAGTGATGAAAGATACGATAGTTGCGATAAAATCGATTGCATCTCTATTAGATCATCATTAATTTCAGTAATATTATGTTGTCGATTTTTCTCAGGTTCATCTTTCATACGTTCTAAAGAATTAGAAAGCGAAACGATTGAGCCTTGCGCTGTTCGAAGCGCTAATTTTAAATCCGCATCATCTTCGTTTTCTTGAGTGATTTTCCATTTTTCAATTTCGAGTAAAACGTTGTAGAGATTATCGCGAGCGGTTTTAACGAGCTTGGGTAAATTAACCTTTTCCCAACTAGGTAACACATGACTAAACCCTAAGGCTATGGCGGCAGCGATAATTGTGTCAATAATTCGTTCTATCGAAATACTGATTCCATCAATCATTGTTAAATCTTTGCTGATGTTCAGTAAGATTAAGACATAAACAGTCGTAAAAGTAACGCTCAAAGGGTTATGAATGCGGATTAAGCCATTATTTAGTATCACTGATACAAAAAGAATAATCAAAAGAGCGAGCGTTGAGAGTTCGGAAGATATCAGGAAACCACCAATCACGCAGCCAACAATTGTTCCGATAATCCTGTTGCGACTTCGCTCTTTAGTCAGACTAAAGCCCGGACGCATTAAACTAAGTAATGTAAAGGCTATCCAAAAACCATGAGAAAGGAAGTTTGTCGATTTAACTAGGACTAGCGCAAAAAACATGGCTAAAGAAGAACGTATCGCAAATCGAAGAACAGGTGATTTAAGAGTCAGATTTTTGGTAATAAAGTCATTAGACCAATGTGAATGCGAGAGAAATTTTTGTAATTTATGTCGTGGTACTGTCTCTTCAAACTCTTCATCATCCACCAAAAAGGTGCGAATTCGTTCAAGGTTTCTTGATAAAGACCAGACCTTGCGAAAATGGTTCGCAACAATTTGATAAGCTTCTAAATCATCTCCTTCAGGATCTTTACGGCGTAAAATTTCTAATTCATATTCAATTGCACGTAATTCAGCTTTAAATCCAAGACGTTTGAGTGTTTCTCCCGCACCTAATGAGAACATTCCCATCTCATCAAGGTTTCGACCCGCCTTAGCGAAACTATCACGGAAAAAAATCTGTAAATCACTATTGGGAAATTTTTCGCGGATAACAATAAAGTCTTGCAATGGAATCGTGGCGATTTCGCGAGTTTCTATCAGTAGTAATAATTCGCTAACCATTTGATTGAGACGATGATCTTTCTCATAATCGAGTCGAAAGAGCAGATCGCGCATTACTTGGAGTTCTTCAAGTAATTCTGTTTGAGAGTTGATAAAATTTTTAAATTCTTTTTCAATATCAACATATTGACGATAACACTTTGAAAGTGCTTGTAGGTAGCGGGAAAGGAGAAAGTAAATCCCCGAAAGATTTTGGCGAACAATATACACTTGAAATAATTTGGTGATCAGCATACAAAAACCAAAGTAAAAAAGCGCACCAAAACTAAAATATATAAGATATATAAAGGGTGTGGCGGCTGTATTCCCAGAGGCTAAAAGTGCCGTAAATCCCACAATAAATCCAAGTGCAATGAATTTGACGCGAAACGCATAGATAAAGGCGACAATGAAAGAGATCATTGACAAGGTGATAATTTTTAAAGGATGTAAGCCTTGTGGTTGAAAGATAAAAATTAAGGTAATAACAACCATTGCTACAAACGTGGCGGCCATCTCATTACGTTTGTGTTTTAACGGACCGATCTGATCAGCAATCGACATCGTCAAGCTGCCGTAACCAGCAATCATTAAAATTTCAAAGGGAATATTAAAGCAATATAAAATCGCCACTGGAATAAATATCCCGCAGGCCATTTTGACACCCATTGCAAAATCACTACTAAATAAGAAGCGATGTGTTGCTGTAATAAAGTGATTCATCCTATCAATTACCTTTCAAATTAAAACGCCATATTGAATAAAACAAAGTCTCAATATGGCGTAATATCTACAACGTATTAAAAATTTGTTTGTTTAAAAGAGAGCAAATTTTAACAAGAAGAGAATCGCAATGATATAGGTCGCAGGATGAATATCACGATATTTTCCAGTACCAAGTTTTAATGCGACAAAGCTGATAAATCCAAATGCAAAACCTTCGGCAATTGAGTATGTAAAAGGAATTCCCAATACCAAAAGCGCAGCAGGAATAGAATCTGTTGGTGAATCCCAATTAATCTCGGTTAATTCACGTAACATTAACCCCGCAATATAGACGAGTGCTGGAGCTGTTGCATATGCAGGGATAGATGCTGCAAGTGGTGAGAAGAAAATAGCTAATACAAAACAAAAAGCAATTGTCAGTGCTGTAAGTCCAGTACGACCACCTGCTTGAACACCTGAGGTACTCTCCACATATGCAGTAACTGAACTTGTTCCTAAAAGACTACCAGATAAGATAGCTGTTGAATCTGCAAAAAGCGCACGATTAAAGCGTTTTTGTGCATTTGGCACTTTGGTTTCATCTAATAGGCCACTACGCTTAGCAACGCTCATCAATACGCCAGTTGCGTCAAATAGCTCAACAAGGACTAAAGCAATTAAGATCTGTACGAAACTGCCGCTTAGGACTTTTTCAAAGCTCAATTGGAAGAATGTTGGCGCCAATGATGGAGGTGTCGAGATAACTCCCGCAAATTCATTGTGACCTAAAATTGCACTTAAGATCGACACAAAAAGGATACTAATAAGAATTGCACCTTTTACCTTAAAGTTATCTAATACAACGATTAGAAAAAATCCTAAAATAGCATAGAGTGCACCAGGTGAAGAGAGATCGCCTAACGTCACTAAAGTCGCCTGACTATCGGTAATAATACCAACAGCAGGATTTGATAAACCGATAAAGGCAAGGAACAGACCGATACCGGCACCAATTGCTGCTCGTAAAGATTTTGGAATACCGCCGATAATCCACGACCGAAGTCCAGTTGCTGTTAAGATGAAGAAGATTACACCAGAAACAAAGACTGCCCCAAGTGCTTCTTGCCATGTGTACCCAAAGCCACCAGCAGCAACGGGAGCTGCAATCGTAAATGCGAAGAAAGCATTTAAACCCATCCCCGGTGCCATACCAACAGGGTAGTTTGCAACAAGTGCCATTACAACGGTACCAATTGCTGCTGCAAGACAGGTTGCCATAAAGATTGCCTGAGTATCCATTCCTGTATTTCCCAAAATACTTGGGTTTACAAAAATAATATAAGACATTGTTAAAAATGTAGTGATTCCCGCAAATATTTCTGTACGGAAATTGGTGCCGTGGGCTTTAAGTTGAAACAGCTTCTCGAGCATAACGCTTCCTTTATGAGATAAACATTAAAAAAGCCTCGTTTTCACGAGACTTATCCTAAAAATTAAGGTTTTAGCTTTTCCCTTTTTGAGGTAGGAGGAGGGAAAGTACTATTGATCCTATTAGTGTTCCTAGAATCACGCTCAAGGAGAACAAAATAGGAAGGTGGTAATCGAAGTAAAGAATCAGCATCTTCACACCGATGAAGATTAAGATGATTGCCAATCCATATTGCAATAGGTAGAAACGTTCAGCCATATCTGCTAATAAGAAATACATTGCACGTAGGCCTAAAATTGCAAAGATATTAGAGGTCATCACAATAAATGGATCCGTCGTTACTGAAAAAACTGCTGGAACTGAATCGACTGCAAAAATTACATCTGAAATCGTAATCATCACTAACACTAAGAAGAGCGGTGTTGCATAACGAACACCATTATCTTTTACAAAGAAGTGTTCGTGATGATATTGATCGGTAGTTTTAAATAATTTCTTGGTGGCTTTAATAATTTTGTTTTGACTAAGATCTTGTTCTTCATCATGCCCAAAGCACATCTTAATTCCGGTAAAAAGCAGAAAGGCACCAAAAATATAGAGAATCCACTCAAATTTAGAGATAAGATAGCTGCCAATTAAAACCATAATGACCCGTAATAACACAGCTGCCAATACACCATAAACGAGAACCCGACGTTGATATATATTAGGAACTTTAAAGTAGCTAAAGATCAGTAAGAAAATAAAAATATTATCAATAGAAAGCGATTTTTCAACAATATACCCCGTTAAAAATTCTAGCGACTTGCTCCAAGCAAATGCGCCACTATCTGCAAATTTAGCAGGGATATCCCCAGTCGGAATAAAGTGTTTGATGTAATACCAAAGCCCAAGATCAAATAAAAGTGCGACCGTGATCCAAATAAGTGTCCAGATAAGTGCTTCCTTGGCGCTGACTTTATGATCACCGCTCGCCTTAAGTGCGAACATATCAATAAAAATCATAATGGCGACAACAACGCCAAATACAAGATACAGCGTTGGTGAACCAATAGAAACATGATCAATCACGGAGAGAGTCCTCTAGTGTTTTAAAAAAATAAAATATCAAAATTTGAAGTAGTTATCTAGATATTGTTCGAAAGAAATTTGCTCGGTATTTTCTAGATCATATAGTTTTTTTAGTGAATCTTCGGCTTCTTTTTGCATCTTCGGTATTTTAACTTCAGATAACTGATAGTGATCACGATCATAGAGCTTGCGTGCCTGTAAAAGGAAAAACTCTTGGTAAGAGAGTTTGCTCTCAATCAGAGCCTTTAATACTTTCTGTGATGGTAACTCTGCCGTATTTCTTAATTTTTGTTCAAATCGCTGTAATGTCGATATATAAGTTTCTCCCAAAACTTCTGCAACAGGCATCAACCATTGAAGAATATTTTGCAGATGCGTTTTTACCGTTGCCGTTAAATCATATATCATCAATGGTTCATCAAGAACTAAGCCTTGTTTTGCAACCATTTTAAGGTTTTTTTGATTAGCTTCATACTCTTGTTGAGAAAGGGGGGGGGCATCTGTTAAGACTGAAGCAGTAAGAAAGAGCTGAATTAGTCTCATTGAGTCAATATCAATACCTTCTGGAATCAATGGATTAATATCAATTGAGCGTAGCTCAATATACTCAATCCCTCTTTTTTTAAGGGCAGTTAAGAAGTTTTCCCCTTTCTTGATAATCTGTTTTGGACGAACGCTTGCATAATATTCATTTTCAATTTGAAGAATATGGTTATTAATTTGATTATATGCACCATTTTCTATAACAGGAATTTTGGAAAATGTACGGCAAGGTGTAGAGATTGCATAATGAATATTACTTACAAAATCATCGATATTATTGAATGAGACATCGAAGTGGCATTTATTATTACCGTAGCCAATATCTGAGAGCCGTAAAGATTCACCTTTTGGTAAATAGCAATCAGTAGAATTTAGTGATGTGAAAGTATGTGGTTTGCCTCCAAGAAAACTCTTATCCATTACTGGAGATGCCCCTAAAAAGAAAGGGATAATGATTCCGTAACGCGATACATTTCGACATGCGTGTAGATAGCGCTCAGTTTTAAATTCCTGTAATGTGCGATTATCATTTAGCGATGCTTTAAGCGTTTCAAATACGTTATCTTTAAATGAGAAATTATAATGAATTCCTGAGATAACCTGCATCATTTTGCCGTAACGTAGGCTTAACCCTTTGCGATAGAGAGACTTCATTTTGGCATCATTTGATGTGCCGTATTGGGCAATGGCAATTTCATCTTCTGAAGCAATTTCAGGAGGCATAGAATTAGGCCAGAAAAGCTCATTGTTCTCCAAAGAGTTTAGAGTAAACTGTTGAATTTCTCGTAGTTCATCGAGAGCGGCATCCGGGGTATCTTTGGGGTTTGTGACAAACTCTAATAACGATTCAGAAAAATCGGTAGTAATATGACTATTCGTGAGCGGTGATCCTAATGACTTTGGATGACGGCTTTGACTAATATGACCTTTTTTAGCATCTACACGTAGTGTTTCTCTTTCAAGCCCAATATTAACGGCATTGATGAGAGGTGCGTGAGAACCTAGCAGTTTTAAATGATTTTTTAAGCTATTACATTGATCTTTCATGAGATTTCTCGGATGTTAGTGAATCGTCATCTATAAATTACATTGAAATTTATCGTGCATCAATAGGGTCATTATTGGGTTGAAAAAGTGTTAAATCAAAACCCACTTTAGCTTGCCAAAGATTGACAATATTGCAGAAGAGTTCAGCCGTTTTTTCAGTGTCATATAGCGCAGAGTGTGCCTGACTATGATCCCATTCAATCCCTGCTGCGGCAATGGCTCTTGCTAATACTGTTTGGCCATATACAAGTCCAGAAAGACTTACTGTATCAATGACAGAAAAAGGGTGAAATGGAGAGTTTTTGATGCCTGTCCGAGCAATTGCGGCATTTAAAAATGCCAAGTCAAAATGCGCATTATGACCGACTAAAATTGCGCGGGTACACCCCTTTGATTTTAAAGCATCTCGGACAACTTGAAAAATTCTTTTAAGTGCTTCTTTTTCTGAAATTGCAAAGCGGAATGGATTATCAATTTTTATACCATTAATCTTCATCGACTCGGGATTTAGCAATAGACCTTTTTCAGGTTCAACATGTGCTGAAATAGTCTCTGCTGTTGTGAGTAAGCCCGACTCATCCATATCAATAACAACCGCTGCAATTTCCAAAAGAGCGTCGGTCTTAGGGTTCACTCCACCAGTTTCAACATCAATTACAACCGGCAAAAAACCGCGAAAGCGCATGGAAATAGGGGGAGGTGATTGTAAGTGATCTGTCATAACAATGAAAGAGATTCGTCTCGCCTTTTGTTGTAGAAAAAAATATATTATCAGTAATAGTGGTGCTATAAATAATTGTTTTAATAGAAAATCATTATTTATAGCTGCTGTAACTTATACACTATGATAGATAATTTCTGGTTTAGCATTTTCGGTGACACAGTTTTCGTGCACGATCACCTTTTGAACATTATCAAGTGATGGGATTTCAAACATAACATCGAGTAAAAGATGCTCAATAATACTCCGAAGTCCGCGTGCACCTGTTTTTCGGGCAAGTGCCTTTTTAGCAATTGCAGTTAATGCAGGTTTAGTGAACTCTAGATCAACATTTTCCATTTCAAATAAATAAGAGAATTGTTTGGTAATGGCATTACGTGGCTCTGTTAAAATATTGACCAACGCCTCTTCATCAAGCTCATCAAGTGTGGTAATTACCGGTAAACGCCCGATAAATTCTGGAATTAATCCATATTTTGTTAAATCTTCAGCTTCTACTTCAGAGAAAAGCGTCGATAAATTTTTCTCTTCATCTTTTGCTTTTACCTCAGCGCCAAATCCTATGCCACCTTTTGACTGACGTTGCTGGATAATTTTTTCAAGCCCAGAAAAGGCACCACCACAAATGAAAAGAATATTGCGAGTGTTTACTTCAATCAATTCTGCATTCGGATGTTTACGTCCCCCAGTTGGTGATACAGATGCTGTTGTACCTTCAATGATTTTTAGAAGTGCTTGTTGCACGCCTTCACCAGAAACATCACGAGTAATGGAAGGATTTTCACTTCGTCGAGAAATTTTATCGATTTCATCAACATAGATAATTCCAGATTCTGCACTTTCGATATCAAAATCGCAGTTTTGAAGCAATCGGAGGATGATGTTTTCAACATCTTCACCAACATATCCCGCTTCTGTGAGCGTTGTTGCATCAGTGATAGCGAAAGGAACATTTAAACTACGAGCAAGAGTTTCTGCAAGAAGCGTTTTCCCAGAGCCTGTTGGCCCAATAAGAAGAATATTGCTCTTTGTGAGTTCAATATCTTTTGCGCCGGATAGCTTCTCACTCTCAAGACGTTTATAGTGATTGTAAACAGCAACACTCAAAGTGCGTTTCGCTTGATCTTGCCCAATAACGTATTGATCTAAATCTGCATAAATTTCTTTAGGGGTTGGGAGATTTTTAGCTTCCTCTTCAATTTCTTCCTGAATATCTTTGGAAACTAAGTCGTTGCAGAGCTCGATACATTCTTTGCAAATATATACCCCATCACCAGAAATCAAACGTTCAGCTTCACTTTGATCCTTACCACAGAAAGAGCATGAGACGCTTTTTGTTGGTTTATCCGATTTGTTACTCATAAATTATTTTACTCCAAAATAGATTTCGTCAATCTAAAAAATCTATCGATAAGATATTGTTTTTCTTGCAAAATTTGAAGGCCTTCCACATATAAGCTTTATAAATATATAAGCGTTATAAATAGGCTATCGCTTAGTGACAACTTTGTCGACAAGGCCATACTTTACTGCTTCTTCAGCTCCCATAAAGTTATCTCTATCAGTATCTTTTTCGATCTGTTTGACAGTCTTTCCCGTATGGAATGCAAGCAATGTATTTAATTGCTTTTTAATTTTAAGCATCTCTTTTGTATGGATTTCAATATCCGATGCTTGGCCACGATACCCACCTAAAGGTTGGTGAATCATCACTCGGGCATTTGGTAGGGCAAAACGTTTACCTTCAGCTCCGGCAGTTAAGAGAAATGCACCCATGCTACATGCTTGACCTAAGCACATGGTTGATACATCTGGCTTGATAAATTGCATAGTGTCATAAATGGACATTCCTGCGGTAACTGATCCGCCGGGAGAGTTGATATAAAGATGAATATCTTTATTGGGATCTTCGGCTTCTAAGAAAAGAAGCTGTGCAACGATCAAATTAGCCATATGGTCTTCAACTTCACCTACCATAAAAATAATTCTTTCTTTTAAAAGACGAGAATAGATATCGTAGGAACGTTCACCGCGGCCAGTTTGCTCAACAACCATAGGGACTAATCGGGCCAATTCAGTATCAATGACAGAAGACATAATGCTATTTTCCTTTAGGGATAAAACCAATTATTCATTTTTAAACGAGTTATTTTAGCAGAAAAGAGATTGCTTTGATGAATATAATTCGGCTTAAGAGATCCTTTGGGAATAAAATGAAATCTACCATAGATCGTAGTATGATAGAGGACGCTTATTATCGGAGCGAGAGTGACAAATTACGATAAAGTATCATTACAAAAAAATCATTAGGAAGTCAGAGGAATATCACTGTGAGAGATACATATAATTTTTGTGCAGGGCCTGCAACGATGCCTTATAACGTCTTAATTCAAGCGCAAGAAGAGCTTTTAGATTGGCAAAAAAAAGGGGCTTCGGTAATGGAAGTCTCCCATAGAGGAAAAGAATTTATTGCTCTTGCCAAAGAATGTGAAAACGACTTACGGGAATTACTCGATATTCCTGTTAATTATAAAGTGCTTTTTTTACAAGGTGGTGGATTGGCACAATTTGGACTTATTCCATTGAACTTATTAGGTAGTAATGTCGGGAATCCTGAAGTCACTGTTGATTATCTCGAAACAGGTGTTTGGTCGAAGAAAGCGATCATCGAAGGAAGCCGTTATGCAGCAACGAATGTGATTTATAATGGAAAAGAGGCAGGATATATCGATGTACCGCACAAAAATGAGATTAATGTAAATCCTCATAGTGCTTATTTACACTTATGTTCAAACGAAACGATAAACGGTGTTGAATTCTTCTACGACATCCAAAACTGTCCAATTCCTGTTGTGGCAGATATGAGTTCTAACATCCTCTCAAAACGGATCGATGTGAGTCAATATGGCATTATCTATGCTGGTGCTCAGAAAAACATTGGTCCTGCTGGGTTAACACTAGTCATTATACGCGAAGATCTTCTAGGTAGAGCATCACCATTTGTTCCGGATGCACTCAATTATACGCTTCAAGCTAAAAATGATTCAATGCTCAATACACCGCCGACATTTGCAATTTATCTTATGAGCCTAGTGTTAAAAGAGCTTAAAGAGAAAGGCGGTTTAGAAGAGATTGAAAAGATCAATCATAAAAAATCTTTTTTACTTTATAACACTATTGATAACAGTCGCCTTTATCGGAATCCCGTTCATGTTGATGCTCGTTCAAATATGACAATTCCTTTTACCTTGGCAGATCCCACACTTGATGCACTTTTTTTAAAAGAAGCGGAACAGCATAAACTTATTAACCTAAAAGGTCACCGGAGTGTTGGTGGTATGCGGGCAAGTATCTATAATGCAATGCCAATTGAGGGAGTTATTGCATTAACAAACTTTATGAAAGATTTTGAAGCTCGTCATTATTCGTAAAAATTCATAACAATTGAAATCATAAAAAAAAACCCTAAATTACAACAATCGTGTTGTTTTATGAATCGATCATCATTGATGGTTAACTCTTATAAGATAAGCAGCATAGATGCTTGACTGCTTATTTTATTATTTTCGCTAAATAGTGATTTTGAAAGAGATTGATTAAGGTTATTTAATAAAAAAATCAAACAAGTAATAGCTGTTTCGATATACTAAAGCAATTGCATTCATTACACCTTTGTCAGGTGTACAAAGAAAACTAGTACGGATAAAAACGCAATGGTAAAAGAAAATAAAGTGAGAAAAAGTACGGTCGCAAAAGTTGTTAGCTCAATACTGCTCGCCTCATCGCTGTTATTTGGACAAACTACTTTAGCAGCTTCAAAAGAAGTGCCTAGTGAAAAATTAATTATCACTGCACCAACTTATAATGAGCAACTAATAAATGCGGCTCATACTGCGATAATGGCACAATATCACTATGATCGCTTACCAATTGATGATTCTCTTTCAGAGCGAATTTATACGCTTTATTTGAAAGCGCTTGATCCGCAAAAAGTATTTTTTTTACAATCTGATGTCGATGGATTTGAGCAATATCGTTTACAATTTGATGATTTTATTCGCCGTTCACAATTAAACGTCCCATACGATATGTATGCTCTTTTAATCGATCGTATGGATGAGCAGTATGATCTTGTTGAAGAGTTACTGGCTGAAGATTATGACTTTAATATAGACCGTTCAATTGCCGTTCAACGGAAAGATGCCAATTTCCCTAAAGACAAAAAAGAGATGCGGGCACTTTGGAAAGATCGTATTCAAAATGAGTTAATCAATCTAATGGTCACCGATGATAAGCTCACTTTAGAGGAAGCAAAAGCGAAATTACAAAAACGCTATAATACTCGTAAAAAACGTATTCATGATATGGAAGAGGGTGAATTATTCAGTCTTTTTATGAACGTTGTATCTTTAGCATTTGATCCTCATTCTGGTTACTATTCAGCCAAACAGATGGAACAATTTAATATCAGTATGAGCCTTTCGTTGCAAGGTATTGGTACAGTTCTTCGTCAAGATGATGATTCTGTAAAAATTGTAGAAGTTGTACCTGGAGGACCTGCTGATCAAACCGGTCAGATTCAAGTGGGTGATGAGATTATTGGTGTTGCCCAGGGTGAAGATGGAGAGTTTGTTGACATTGTAGGAATGCGACTCGATAAGGTCGTTGAGATGGTACGTGGTGAAAAAGGAACGACTGTTCGTCTTCAAATGATTGGGAATAAAGGCAAAGGTGCTGAAAAAGTTGTAAAAATCAAACGTGACACCGTAAAACTTGAAGAACAAGAAGCAAAATCGAAGGTTTATACAATGCCTTCCATGATTAACGATGATCAAGAATATAAATTAGGGGTGATTACATTACCTGCATTTTATAGCGACTTTGAAGGTAATAAACAGGGCGTTCAAGACTTTAAAAGTACCACTCGTGATGTGAAAAAATTACTTTTAGAATTGGTGGGCAATGACCATATCAACGGCTTAGTAATAGATCTGCGTGGAAATGGTGGAGGTTCACTATCGGAAGTAATTGATCTTTCTGCGCTCTTTATCGGTAGTGATAAGTCAGTAGTTCAAACTCGAGGGTTTGACGGTTCTATGGAAGCTCAGTCGAGTAACACAGAAGATCTGATCTATACAGGACCGATGGTGGTTCTTATTGATCGATTGAGTGCTTCTGCAAGCGAAATTTTTGCAGGAAGTATGCAAGATCAAGGCCGAGCTATTATTGCCGGATCGACCAGTTTTGGTAAAGGAACTGTTCAAACAATGATTGATCTCAGTCGTATGTTAGGTAATGCCGCAAAACCGGGTCAGTCGAAAGTCACAATTGCAAAATTCTATCGTGCAAACGGTGAATCAACACAAGAAAAGGGGGTTGCTGCTGACGTTGTACTGCCGGCAACCTATGATCCGAATGAAATAGGTGAATCAAAAGAGATGTATGTAATGTCATGGGATACCATTGCTTCAGCTCCGGATTATGATCCTTCTGTTGTTATAAAAGAAGATTTGAAGCAGAAATTACAAGCAAAGAGTAACGAGCGGTTTAAAACAGATGAAAAACACAAGATATATAAACGTCAAGCAGATAAAACTCTAGAGCTTTGGACAATTAATGAGCTAAGTCTTAATCTCAATACTCGAAAAGAAAAGTTAACAGCAGAAGAAGCAGAAAACCTCGAATTACAAAATAGAATGCGAGTGCTTTATGGTTATGAACCGTTAACGCTTGAAGAATTTAGAAATGAAGATGGTTCTTATACCAAAATGCTAAAAGATACTGAAACTGATCTACTCCTAGAAGAAGGGTTGTTGATTCTTCGCGATTATATCGATGTTTTAGATCCCGAAGAAATTCCTCATTCATCAGGAAAAAAAGCATTATAAGTTTAAAAAAATTGTGAAAATTTAGGGATCAATTGTGGCTTACTTTATGGTAATTACGCAATTGATCCCTTGCCATTTTATTCGTTAAAGGTAGATATAAGCATGGAAGATATTCGTGGGAAACGCGTAATTGTAGGAATGAGTGGAGGAGTGGATTCCTCTGTTGCGGCATTTTTATTAAAAGAGCAGGGTGCCGATGTTCATGGTGTTTTCATGAAAAACTGGGAGGAGGAATTTGATCAGGGATATTGTACTGCAGAAGATGATCTAAAAGATGCTGAATCTGTCTGTAAAACACTTGGAATCCCACTCCATAAAGTAAATTTTGCTAAAAACTACAAAGAACAAGTCTTCGATTATTTTATTGATACATTAAAAGATGGGCTAACTCCTAATCCTGATGTTCTATGCAATAAAGAGATTAAGTTCAAAGCTTTTTTACAATATGCTGAAGAACTTGGAGCGGATTATCTTGCAACAGGGCACTATGCTCGCGTCAAACGTGAGGATGGCAAAGCATATCTTTTAAAAGGAATTGATGACAATAAAGATCAGAGTTACTTTCTCTATCTACTAAATCAACAACAATTAATTAATACACTTTTTCCTATTGGAGATTATGAGAAGCCCGAAGTACGACAAATTGCGCTCGATAATAAATTAATTACTTTTGATAAAAAAGACTCTACGGGGATCTGTTTTATTGGCGAGCGAGATTTTACAGATTTTATTATGCAATATTTACCAACAAAACCTGGAAATATGGTATTACCTGACGGGGAGATTGTCGCTGAACATAAGGGGCTTACTTTTTATACTATTGGACAACGACAAGGACTAGGCATTGGTGGGCGCAAGGATTCCAATGGTGAACCATGGTTTGTTGCTGATAAAGATTTAGCAAAAAATGAGTTGATTGTAGTGCAAGGTGACCAAAAAGAACTCTACGGTACGGGATTGATTGCACGAGAACTACACCAGATTAATCCGATTGATTGGCAAGAGGTAAATCCTCGTTTAACCGCTAAAATTCGTTATCGACAAAAAGATGTGAAATGTGAAGTAAAGGCGCATGAAAATGGCCGAATATCAGTCTATTTTCAAGAGCCGCAAAGAGCGATTACTCCTGGGCAATCAATTGTTTTTTACGATGACGAGGTCTGTTTAGGTGGCGCATTTATCGAGCAAAAACTTGTCTAGAGATTTGGTTCGCATGACTAGAAAATAATTTATAAAGCTACTTTCTACTTTGAAGTAGCTTTTTTATATCAAAATAGTGCTTACAGATAAGCTAATTGATAGTAAATATCAATTACGTTAGACTATCAACCATTACCTATAAAGCGGATCAATATGAAACTGATAACACTTTTTGAATCACTCATTAACCCTTTTAAAAATCATCCTGATAAAACTCCGCCATCAACATTATTCGCATTTTATTGGCATTACGTTAAGCAGGTTAAATGGGTATTTGCCGGATTACTAGTTGTCGGTTTTTTTGTCTCTATTTTAGAGATCGCGCTGTTTAGTTATATTGGTCAAGTCGTTGATATGATTGAATCAGTAAAAACACTCGACCAATTATGGGCTAAATATAGTGGGACATTTATTTGGATGTTGATAGTGATTTTACTGCTAAGACCGTTGTCGTCACTACTTCATAATTTATTTATTAATCAGGCATTAACCACTAATTTCACCTCGATGATTCGCTGGCAGCAGCATCGCTATGTATTAAAACAGAGCATAAACTTTTTTCACAATAGTCTCTCTGGAGGAATTGCCAGCCGAGTAATGAATACAGGGCAGGCAATTCGCAATTCAGTGATTATGTCTACTGATTCAATGTGGCGAGTAGTAATCTATGCAATTACAACCGTTATACTCTTTCTTGAAGTCAATTTTTGGTTGGCATTGCCAATTATTCTCTGGATTATTGGTTATATTCTTTTGCTTAGCTATTTTCTCCCACGAACGCGTCGACGTTCTCATAAATCAGCAAAAACGCGCTCTAAATTGATGGGGCATGTTGTCGATAGTTATAGCAATATTGTGACGTTAAAACTCTTTTCGCACAGTAGTAAAGATGAAAATGATGCTAAAGCTATAATGCGTGAACAGACTGATGCTGCGCTTCATTCAACCAAGCTATCAACCGGTATGGATTTCTCGTTGACCATGCTCAATAGCCTTCTTATAGCTAGTACTGTACTTATTGCTATTTATCTTTGGGGAGCATCGCTCATCAGCGCAGGCGCCATTGCTTTTACCATTAGCTTAGTCATACGTATCAATACTATGTCGACGTGGGTTATGCGAGTTGTGAGTCATATTTTTGAGGATATAGGTAGTGTTCAAGATGGATTAAAGATCATTGCTAAAGAACGGGAAGTTATGGATATTCCTTATGCTAAAGATTTAGATGAAGTGCAAGGTGAAATTCTCTTTAAAGATGTTGATTTTAGTTATCATCCTGAAAAACCGATTTATCAGAAATTTAATCTTCATATCAAAGCCGGCGAAAAAATAGGGCTCGTTGGTCCATCTGGAGCTGGTAAAACAACGTTGACTCAAGTTTTACTGCGCCTTTATGATATTAATGCTGGGAAGATTATGATTGATGGGAAAAATATTCGCGAGGTAACTCAAGATACTTTACGACATAATATTGGGGTAGTGACTCAAGAGCCAACTCTCTTTCATCGTTCAATCCGCGATAATCTTCTTTATGGACGAGAAGAGGCGACAGATGAGATGCTCTTTGAGGCTCTGAAAAAGACAAAAGCCGATCAATTCGTGCAAGAACTTGTAGATCAGTATGGTAATAGAGGATTAGATGCGCTAGTTGGAGAAAGTGGTGTAAAACTCTCCGGTGGTCAGCGGCAGCGCATAGCGATTGCACGAGTACTACTGAAGAATGCTCCTATTTTAATATTAGATGAAGCAACCTCTGCACTGGACTCTGAATCAGAAACTGTAATACAAGAAAATCTCGAAATTTTAATGCAAGGAAAAACGGTGATCGCTATTGCCCATCGCCTCTCTACCATTGCAAAAATGGATCGTTTAATTGTTATGGATCAAGGGAAAATTGTGGAAATGGGAACACATGATGCATTAATTAAAAATGCTGGAATTTACGCATCCTTTTGGCAAAAACAAGCATCAATGTCCACAAAAAATTGATTAAAATAATTAATATTTTAACATAATTATTTGACTTCTTCTTTTGAGCAGGTGTATTATCGCCTCACAAATAACAGGTACCTCGTTAGGTGAGGCTCCTGTGCGGAGATAAGCTGCTGCCCAGAAACGTCCAAAGACGCCAACGGGTTGAACAGAGATCATCGAGTTAAGGTGATTTATAACGTAGCTAGTAATCTGAAAAGATAAAACTTATGCCGCACAGTGCTAAAGCTCAATGAATGGAGGGGAAATTTAAGAATATTTTGAATAACAAAATTCAAAATATATCTGTTTTCATGTTGTGTTTTTCAGAATTTTGAAAAGCGCGCCTCTATTGATTGGAGGTGCGCTTTTGTTTTTTTCGTCAATCATTATTCTAAAAAGGAGAGCAACATGACTTATTTAAACCGTCAAAATCTCTCAGATAAAAATATTCAATTGTCACAGATCGATGCTAATCCTTGTACAGAAATCACACAATGGATAAATTTAGTATCGCCCACGCGAGATGAGAAACGTATTGCATTGAGCTCTATCAATCTTAACGAAGATTCATTAAATCATTTTCATGGAAATTTAAAAAGACTCAATGGCAATATTACGCTGTTAAAAATTGAAATTCCTCATGTTAATCTACCAACAGCGAAAATACCTTATCATACAAGTCATTTAACAATTATAGTTAAGAATGGACTCGTGATCTCTCTATGTGAAACTGACTCCTATATCTTTACCCACATGGATTATGAGTATATATCGCATTGGTCATCACAGAATTCTATTGAATTCACCTACCAGCTCCTTCTGCTAGTGGCAAAATCCTTTTCTAATTTGAGCGATATCCTTATTAAGGATATGGAAAATTTAGAATTAAAATTAAAGTATTCTTTTAATAATAAATCTGTTTATAAATTGATTAATTTCAATAAAAGTTTGTTGCTTTTCGCGCAAGCATTACAAAAGAATATTCTTCTTATGGAAAAACTCGATAATTTAGAGGATTTTAGTCAGTCTCATGATTTGAATAAGCGTTTAAATGAGCTCATTGCATATACAAAACAAGTAAGGGCAGTTGCTCAAACATACCAAGCAAATATGCGCAATATGATGGATGCCTATTCTGCGCTTATTGAGAATAACTTAAGTTTGTCTGTGCAATATCTCACGATTATAGTTACCGTCGCAACATTTCCAATGGCGATAGGTGGAATTTACGGGATGAATATACCACTACCGGCACAGAATAATCCTTTTATATTGCCTCTATTAGGCATTATTTGTATCGGGTTAATTATTATTTCATTGTTATTTTTTAAAGCTAAAAAACTGATCTAATTACTTCAATATTTAGCCTTAAACCTTTAGCGAAAAAGGGGATTAATCATGTTAAAAGTATATAAAACAGATACTAATTTACATCTTGTGGAAGAAGCTCGTTTCAAACAAAACAGTTTGATTATTTTAACAGAGCCTTCAGATGAGAAGATGCGTCAAATTGCCTCGCAATTTGAATTACCACTTAAATTTTTTACCGATTCATTAGATCCTAAAGAGCATTCACGACTTGAAAGAGATCATAATGGATTACTACTTGTACTCAATGTTCCTGTCAAAAATCCAAAAGTGAATGAAGAGAATGGAGCACCTTATATAACGTTACCGTTAGGTATTATTCATGCGCAAGATCACCTGATTTTAGTGATTAGAGATGCTCATCGTCCTTTGATTCAAGATTTTCTAAATGGTGATTACGGTCAATTCCAAACGCATATGAAAACACGAATGACAATTCTTTTATTCAAAGCAGTTGCAAAAGAATTCGATGATTATCTAGGCTTTGTGAAAGATGAGACGCGTACTTTACAACAAAAATTACGCCAATCTTACAAAAACAGTGAGTTGTTTAGTTTAATGAGTCAAAATAAAAGTCTTCTTCTGTTTTCTGTGGCATTATCGGGCTTATGTATTTTATATCGACAAGTTATGAATGGTTCAGCGATCAAAATATATAGTGATGAGAAAGAACTATTGGCTTCAATTTTAGTGGATATTCAACAATCTGCAGAAATTATCGAAATGAGTAGAGAAAGCCTGAGTAATCTAATGGATGCTTATGCGGCTATTGTCCATAATAATTTAAATACCGTTTTAAAGACATTGACAGCAATCGCAATAATCTTAATCGTTCCTTCTATGATCGGATCAATATTTTCAATGAATGTGGCTTTACCACAAGAGGATAATCCCATTACAACCGTTGTAGTTATCAGTGGCATAGTACTTTTAAGTATGATTTTACTCGTTGTTTTTTACGTTAAAAAATATATTCGTTTTGATTAATTTTGAAGTAGAAGGAGTTAAACATGATTACTATATATAAAAACTTACAAAAAAATTGTTACGAGCATGAATTAGAGATTACTGAGAACAACTGGATTAATGCAATTTCCCCTAATGAGGCAGGGTGTAAAATTCTTCATAAAAACCTTGGCATTCCCATGGACTTTATTTATGAGTCCCTTGATCAAAATGCCCGTCCGACAGTCATCAAGACTGATGAGATGTTAGCCTTAATTGTTCATTTACCTTATGTGAACCCAAAATTTAAAGAGAATTTTGAAGGTATACGTTATGAAACGGTTCCGTTAGGAATTGTGCTCATTGACTCTCATATAGTGACGATATGCAGTGTAAAAATAGATGCTTATTTTAATGCGTTTATGAAAATATGTAATGGGCTTGGAAAAGAGCAACAGATTCAAAATATCTTAGACCTATTTTATATTGCATCTAAGCGTTATTTAAAATTAATGCATACAATTGAATTTGAAATCTTAGATGCAGAAACCGAACTTTCTCGTTCTTATCGTAACTCAGAGCTCTATGCATTACTCTATATCAATGATGGATTATTGGATATGACAGTCTCACTCAAGCAGATGTTATACCTTATGAAAAAAATTAATTCTGAACATTTTTTAAATCTTTTCTACTCAGAAAAAGGGCAATTTGAAGATACGATTATTGAATTTGAGCAGGCCTATTCTGCCGCAGAAATTAATCAACTTAACGTGAATAATGTTATGGATGCTTATGGCAATATCATTCAAAATAATGTTAGCCATGTTGTAAAATTATTAACCGCGTTAACCATAGTACTCTCAATTCCAACTGTAATCGCAACAATTTATGGCATGAATGTTCCTTTACCTGGCGCAGATCATCCTCATGCTTTTATGCTGATTATTGCAATAATGGTTATTATCACTGGTATTGTTGCAGGTCTATTTTATAAGAAAAAATACTTTTAAAGCAGAGTTAAAAGGAATTATATGATTGAGCAATCTTAAAGCCCTTGATGCATGATGTATCAAGGGCTTTAAAATATAAGTTCATAAATAAAAACTATATCTCGTTATTAAACATGACTTCTCGCACAATATATTCTGCAATCGCCATGGATGATGTTGCTCCGGGTGATGGCGCATTACGAATATGTGTGATATTTCCTTCACGACGGATAACAAAGTCATCAACCAACTTACCATCTTTCTCCATTGCCTGAGCACGAATACCTCTTGTAGCTGGTTCTACTCGCATATTTGATAAAGAGGGAACATATTTTGTCGCTTCTTTAATGAAATTTTGTTGACTAAATACAGTCTTTGATTCGCGCATTGCTGCCGGAATATTACGAAATGCAAAACACCAAAACCCTGGATAGAAAAGGTACTCTTTTATATCCTTCCAATTAAATCCTTTGCCATCATAGTTTTCGCGAGCAAGCGACAGAAAAGCATTTGGACCAATTGTCATGCGACCATCTATTCGCTTGGTAAAATGGACTCCTAGAAACGGATATTTAGGATCTGGAACAGGGTAAATTAAACCTTTAACATCATGAGTGAATTCTTCATCTAAAACAAAATATTGTCCAAAAAATGGAACGATCTTAGGCGTATCAATATCTCCAGAATTACGTGCTAAACGATCTGATTGTAATCCAGCACAGCTTACCGCATAATCAAATTTTGTAGGAAAAGATGCTTCATTTTTTAAAATAATTTCAATCTTTCCATCATGAGCATTTTGAATGGAAGTCACGACTGCATTCAAAATGATTTTTCCACCACGTTCTTTTATCTCTTCGGCAATACGCTTAGCAATTGCTTCATAGCTAACAATGGCTGTTTCAGGAGAGTGTAGAGCAGCGACACCAATACAATTTGGCTCAACTTCTTTAATCTCATCACCATAGAGCATACGTATATTAGGCACTTCATTATCTTGAGCAATTTTAAAGAGTTTTTGCAGCCGTTCTTCTTCAATTTTATTAAGCGCAACAACAACTTTCCCACATTGATCATAAGGAAGTTGATTATCACGGCAATATTGCTGAACTAATTCAACTCCACGACGACATAATCTTGCTTTTAAGCTACCCTTTGCATAATATAAACCAGCATGAACTACGCCAGAATTATGGCTTGTTTGGTGTTTTGCAACATCAGGCTCTTTTTCAAATAGCGTTACATTGGCATCAGGATAGTCGATGAGAAGTTGTCGTGCAACGGATAACCCGTTAATTCCTCCTCCGATCACTGCATAGTTGACGGTTGACACATTTATCTCCTTATTTAAGATACTTGAATATGAAAAAACTAAAAAAAATCGAAAGTCTCTCTGATCAAGCGTTTGAACTTTTACGCGAAGCTATTCTTAACAATGTGTTAGAACCGGGAAAACTCTATTCCGCAACTGAGATTGGTGAATGGGTTGGGGCATCACGTACACCGATTCGGGAAGCCGCCCAACAATTAGCAAATATTGGCTTGGTACGAATCGAACGAAATCGAGGGATTCGAATTTTACCAACCTCACTAAAAGATCTCCTTCAATCATTTCAAATACGTCTGATGCTCGAAGTGCCATTAGTTCGCAAAGTTGCCATGATTCGTACTGAAGAAGATTTAAAACATCTTAATAAAGCGTATGAGAAACTTCAAAAAGCTGCTGAAACAGATGATGCAAAAGCAACTTTAAAAGCTGATAAAGAGTATCATTCTGAGCTTTTAAAAATTTCGGATATGGATCGAGCATTAACAATTATTGATAACACGCGAAATACGGTTTTATTAACTGGCCCAAGTACAATTCCACATTCTCGTTCTTGTATGGAAGCTTTTGAAGATCATAAGAATCTTCACGAAGCTGTCATAAAAGGCGATTCTGAAGCTGCAGGACAAGAGATGGAGCGTCACATAATTAATACCGCACGCTTGCTTGTGAAACAAGAATCAGAAAGTCGAGAAAATTGGAATGACTCAGATCTTCTTGAGCAATTCTCATGGATTCATAGTCGTTAAAAAAACTCCTCATTATTGTTATTTTCGATGATTTATTTTTATCACAATTGGATGTTGCATGCAACTAAGAGCGGCAAGAGATATTTTTTTATTGAAAATATTGCGATCTTGATTTGATTATTAGAATATCCAATATGTCCTATTCTATATATTATGTTAAATATTATGTTTATACAGTCCTAACTCATAAATATCTATCTCTTATAGATTCATAATAACGATCCCAAATTAATATTAATCGTAAGCTTACGTAATGAAACCTCAGAATAAATCTTGAGGTTTCATTAAAAGTATTTATATTCAATTTCTACTTGTATTAGAAAGATAGCCTGATGGCCAAAGCTGCTAAAGTGACTAATAAAATTGGCGTGGTTAAAATAATACCGACTTTAAAGTAATATCCCCAAGTGATTTTTAAGTTCTTCTGAGATAAAACATGTAACCAAAGTAGTGTTGCGAGGCTTCCTATTGGCGTTATTTTGGGGCCTAAATCACTACCGATCACGTTTGCATAAACCATCGCTTCTTCAGTCAGTCCTGCCGCCGTACTCGCATCAATAGAGAGTACGCCGACCAATACTGTAGGCATATTATTCATCACAGATGATAAAATAGCGGTGAGAACCCCTGTTCCAAATATGGATGCCCATAACCCGTTATCCGCAAGATGATTGAGAATATCGGTAATATAATTTGTTAATCCTGCATTTCGTAATCCAAAAACTACAAGATACATGCCTAGTGAGAATATCACGATTTGCCAAGGAGCGCCTTTTACAACAGTTTTGAGGTTGATTTTCTTTCCTCGATAAGCAATCAATGCCAAAATTAATGCGGCAATAGAGGCGATTAAACTGATAGGAATCTCTAAATAATCAGATGTGAAGAAGCCAATCAACAGGAAAACTAAAATCCCCCATCCAGCTTTAAATGTCGCTAGATCCACAATAGAATTTTTCGGTGCTTCAAGGTGATGAACGTTATATGAAAATTTTGTATCTCTTCTAAAAAAGAGATGGAGCACAATTAATGTTGTGACAACAGAAACGATATTTACCGGCAACATAACAGAGGCATAACGTGTAAAGTTAATATCAAAATAATCCGCTGAAACGATATTAACGAGATTCGAAACAATAAATGGCAAACTTCCTGTATCAGCGATAAAGCCAGCAGCCATCACAAATGCAAGCGTTGTTGCTCGGCTAACGCCTAAAGATAGAAGCATGGCCATAACGATTGGTGTAATAATGAGAGCCGCACCATCATTGGCAAAGAATGCCGCAACTAAAGCCCCGAGCAGAATTAGATAGGTGAATAGTTTTCGACTATTACCGTTGCCAAATCTGGCAATATGTAAGGCCGCCCATTTAAAAAAGCCTGCTTCATCTAAAATTAAACTAATAATAATAATGGCGATAAAAGTAATCGTCGCATTCCAAATAATTTCCCAAACGAGAGGAATATCCTCAAAGGTAATCACCCCAAATAAAAGTGCTAATATAGCGCCAATAGAGGCGCTCCAACCAATTCCTAAACCTTTGGGTTGCCATATGACTAACACCAAAGTCAGTATAAATATAATAATTGCTGCTATCATCAGTAATTTCCTAAAAAAGATCAATAAGCCCCTAATAAAGGAGCTTATCAATATATGATTTATTTATAAAAATAATGCTTATCAGTGATGAAAAAGTTTACTTAATCCTTCTATGCCTACAGGCTCATCATTTTGTAACCTAACAAGCGCTAAGTTTTCTTGACGTTTTGATACCTTTTCAATTTCCGCTTTTTCTTTCAAGGCTCGCTCTTTTAGGAGTCCTGATCGAGTAGGATAATTGACTAAACTGTTATTGACGATCCAGCCCCATGGTTGAATTCCTGCTCTACCTAAATCTTCTTCAAGATGCTGAGCTTCTGTAATGGGCGTTGTTTCCGCAAGTGTCACAAGAATAACCTTTGTTTTATCGGGATCTTGAATCTGCATCATCGGCGTTGTAACGCCTTTACTACCCATTTGCTTAATCACTTCATTGTGATAGGCACCTGTTGCATCTAATAATAGTAGTGTATGCCCCGTTGGCGCTGTATCCATTACGACAATCTTTTTACTAGATTCTCTGATAATTCTCGAGAATGCTTGGAAAATCGCAATCTCTTCGGTACAAGGTGATCTTAAATCTTCCTCTAAAACAGCTTTTTCACTATCACTTAAATTATCCCCATGGCGTTTCATCACTTCCCCACGATATCTTTCAGTTTCCGCAGTAGGATCAATGCGACTGATGGTTAAATTGCTCAACGCTTCATCATTTAAAGTCGATGCTAAATGTGCTGCAGGATCAGATGTCGATAGATGAACCTGTTTCCCCATTTGCGCTAATTTAACGGCAATTGCTGCGGCCATCGTTGTTTTCCCGACACCGCCCTTCCCCATTAGCATTAATAATCCCGTATCCTTTTGAGCAAGTTTTTCTACCATAGTTGCTAAATTGGGAACAGTAACATTGATTGCTTCGGGTGTTATCAATGTTTCAAACGAGAGATTCTCACGATTTAACAGTAATCTTAAGTGATCAATCCCCACTAAATTAAAGGGTTTTAAAGGGATATAATCAATCGATAATTTCTCAAGATTTGATGGGATGGCTTTTAGAATTTTCTGCTCTCTTTCATAAATTGTAGCCCCTAGTTCATCCTTCTGCGCTTCTTCTTTAGGAAATAAGCCATTGATCACGAGATATTGTTTATGAATTCCAAGAGCATACAGTTCATCGAAAGTTTTAGATACCTCATTGATTGCACTTCTTTGCGCTCGAGAGACAAGAACCATCGTTGTCATTTTTTCATCAGCTAAAGCATCAACCGCAGCTTTATATTGAGTTTTCTGTTTTTCTAGTCCTGCTAAAGGTCCTAAACAAGAAGCGCCTTTTGGTGAAGCTTCTAAGAATTCGCTCCAAGCACCTGGCAACGATAGCATTCTAATAGTATGACCAGTGGGTGCTGTATCAAAGACAATATGATCAAATTCACGCTTAATATCACTATTTGTTAATAGTGCTGTAAACTCATCAAATGCCGCAATTTCAGTGGTACATGCTCCAGATAATTGCTCTTCTATTCCGGCAATAACATCTTCAGGAAGTGTGCCTTTAATAGGATCAATTATTTTTTTACGATAGGCTTCAGCCGCATCGTGAGGATTAATTTCAATCGCTGAAAGATTTGAAACAGCCTTTATCTCGGTAATATGTGAACCTACTTTTTGCCCGAATACTTGAGCAATATTAGAAGCAGGATCGGTACTAACAATTAATACCTTTTTCCCCATATCCGCCAGCGTTACAGCCGTGGAGGCGGCAATAGATGTTTTTCCAACACCGCCTTTACCGGTAAAAAATAGAAAGGGAGAGGCATGTTTAATAAAATTCATATCAATAACTCCTAGTTCAACCGCTATAAAAGCGCTAACAGATCTTTTTCTTGAGGATAACTTTTAGAGAAGGCGATCACTTCATCGATGATCACTATCGGTAGCGCCGAACTTCCCTCTGCTTCTAATAAATTTTTCACAAGAGTGTTCTCAGCAAATTTCGCTGGCTCTTGACCTAAATTATACCGAGTCACGGGATAACCTTTCTTCTTCAAGGATTCAACAATTCCCGCCATTCTTACTAATTCATCATCAGGAGTTGCGCCACAAACGCCGGTACTGCAACATAATGCTGGATCAAAAATTTCGATTTTTTTCATAAATATTTCCTTACAATTGATATTTAAAAAGAACCTAAACTACTTTTTCCCCATCTTCTTTATAAAAACTATTTAATTGAGGCTTGGTTAAGATTTCTAGGACTTTTTCAGAGGGTCTACAAAGAGCTGTACCTTTAGATGTAACAACAAAAGGCCTATTAATTAAAATTGGTGTTAGAAGCATATGATCAATAATCTGCTCTTCACTTAAAACTTGATTTTTTATTAATTCAAATTCATTAACATTTTTTCTTAAAGCTTCACTTGGTTTCAGTCCAGCAGAAAAAATTAATTTTTTTAGTTCATGTTTTAAAGGAGGTGTTTTCAAGTATTCAATAATAATAGGCTCAATCCCAGTATTTCTAATCAGCCCTAAAACATTTCTTGAAGTGCCACAATCTGGATTGTGATAAATAATTACTTCATTATTTTTCATTTTATAAATCTCTATTTTTAAATTTTAATAAATCAACTATTCAACAATTATTGAAATATTTCAGGAGAAGCTTATATACCAATTATTCAACTAGTATTGAAATATTAGATGAGTAATTATATATACAACATCCTAAAATTATCTTAAAACATTTTTAAGTTTGGGATGTTTCTCTCGAATAGATAAACAATGGTTTGGGTTATTAAAACAACATTCATCAGTTAAAAATTCTACTAAAGATAACATTAAATCAATATTAGCTTTATAACGTAGGAACCTTCCTTCTTGCTCTACATATAGCATTTCAGCGTGTACAAGAGCCTTTAAATGAAAGGATAAATTAGTATTAGGAATATCCAGGAGAGTTGCTATTTCTCCTGCGACTAAACCTGAATCACCATATTTAACTAGTAAACGGTATACATCCAATCTGACTTCGGATGACAGCGCTTCAAATATTTTTATTGCAATTTTCTTTTCCATATTTTGATACTACAACTTCTATTGAAATGATGCAAGTAATTCCTATAAATTTTTCTAAATGCCTAAACAACACTCTTCTTTTAAAAAATTAATAATTTCATCAAGTTTAGTATAAATAGGAATACATCTGATAATTCGCCCTTCCTTTCTCTGTTCAATTAAGCCAATATGCGCCATTCTAGATAAATGATGTGAAAGAGTCGAATTAGGGATATTTAATTTTTGTTGTATATCTCCAACTATAGCACCTTCGGTTCCTGATTTTACTAAATAACGAAAAATCGCCAATCGATGGACATTTCCTAATTCAGCTAAACATTTAGCAATATTTTCATGTTGTTGCATGGTGATAACCTTTTTTAATTTCATTATATGGATCTTCTCATTATAGTTGACATCCTAAATTTTGTTGTATAACTTACATTTCCATATTACTAGAAATATAAAACAATCAAAAAGGAACTATATCAATGACTGAAGAACTAAAGAATGCTATAGAAATGTTTATCTTTCTAGCATTAGAATTATCCATCCTATTTATAGGAATAAGTTTTATTATCAGCTCCTTACAGGAGAAGTTTCCTTTTTTAAAAAATGGCTTTTTTCTTAAATCAAATAACAAAAGAAGCTATTTAATTGCTGCTGTATTTGGTGCTATAACTCCATTTTGTAGCTGTTCTACTATCCCTATGTTAAAAGGCATGTTAAAAGCAAAAGCTGGGTTTGGTCCAACCATGGTGTTTCTATTTGTTTCGCCATTGTTAAATCCTATTATTGTTGGCCTGCTGTTAATAACTTTTGGTTTTAAAATAACAATTATTTATTCCTTCTCTGCACTTTTAGTTTCACTATTTTCGGGCTGGATGTTGCAAAAAATGAACTTTGATCGCTATATTATCGAAGAAAAAATGAAGGAAAAGAGTAGTTGCCAAAATAACACCTGTGAGTCTAATTTATTAGTAGAAGTAAATATGGGCGGTGGTAAAAAAATGGCTCCTCCTAAAAAGAAAATAAATTTCAAAAAAATCTGGCTTACTACATGGTTAGAATATAAAAAGCTCGCTTTATACTTATTTATAGGGATTGCTATTGGGAGTATTATTTATGGTTTTATTCCAACAGAATTTTTAGTTAAATATGCTAGTGATGACAATCCATTTGCAATACCTATCGCGGCTATTATAGGTATTCCTCTATATATTAGAGCTGAAACAGTTATTCCTTTAGCCGCAGGATTATTAGCTAAAGGAGTGGGGACAGGAACAGTCCTAGCATTAATTATTGGTAGTACTGGAGCGAGTATTACAGAGTTGATTTTATTAAAATCGATATTTAGAACTCAATTATTAATAGCTTTTGTTGTCATAATATTAGGAATGGCTTTACTTGCAGGCTATTGCGCATATCTATTTTTTTAAAATGAGTGAAAAGGCTCTACTGTTAGGTAGGGCCTTTTCACTTATCATGAGGCATTTAGAAAGCAATTAATGAGGAATTGATATTCGTATTCTGTTCAATTAAAATTTTTTCTATTTGCACTTCATTCAGCCCTCTTTCAATTAAATTTTCACGTAATAATTTAAATCTAGTATTAACAACTTGTTTCGCTTCGTAAGCTCTATCTGAAACAAACTGGGCATTAAATTCATTTTCAATACGGTAAAATCGTATGTTTGATACACATGAGTTAAACCACTCGTATCTATAAGTGACTTCTTGAATTGCAATGGTTGCATGCGCTTCGCCAATTCCTTCATCACCTATATATACACTGCCCTGAATATTCCTAAAACCATGATTTTCTAATGCAAACATAAACTTCATCAATATTCTTATGAGAATTTTCTACCAAATGATTGGTATCTATATCTAAAATTATTAAATAACGGCTCATTAAAAATATCTCCCATTCTGCAAGTTAGTATTGTAACGGCAAACAAAAAAATTATGATTTTAAATCATCGTTATATGAATATTATTTTAACATAATAATTTAATGAACTAATTGTAGACTCTGTTAAATAACATTTGTCTTTAATCACAAATATTACATGATTGCTTCACGCTGATGATAAGCATGGGCAGACCCTCGTTCAATCATAAAATCAAGTATAGAAATGATTTTAGATTTCAGTCTTGCCTCTTGTTTTATTTTATACTTATTTGAATAGATAAACCTTCTCATTAGCTTTTCTAAATAAAATAAACTATTTGATTCTAGATCATCAAGATTAAGGGATGGATTTTTTGAAACAATATTATAAATCCAATTGATTCCCTCATCTATGAAAAGATTACCAATTGTATTTAAAACTCTTACAATTGAATATAATGTAGCAGGAACATGACCTATTTCTTGTGATATATGATTGTAGATGTATATATTCTCCTTTTTCAAACTATGCCATTCACTTTGGCCTTCTTGCCACCATTCCCATGCCAATAAATAATTAATAATAATTTTTTTTAAATAATGTTCATTCGGATGCTCAATACATAATTTTTTGATTGATGGGTATAGACAATCCCAAATATACCAAAACTGCTCGTTGTGATTCAGAATATCTTCAGTCATTACTAACTCTTTAATTAAATTACCTACCTCTTCACTTGAAACGAATGAATCAATAAACGGTTGAAGATAGCTAGCAATTTCTTTTTTTTCTCTTTGTAAAATGAAATGAGCAAATCTTTTGAAAATATTTAGACGTAATAAATATAGCTTTCCAGCATCTCCTTGTATCTTATTATTTTTATCCAATAGCTGATTAGCTAGTTTTTGATAAATTACTTTGTGTATATTTAAATGAGTTTTATTTTGTGTGTTTGATGGAATCAATTGAAGAACTATTTCTAAATCATGAATATCAAGCAGATTGAGTTTCTTTATTTCAAATGAATTATTTTCAAAAACAGATTTGAGATGGTTGCCTTCTAATTCTTCTAAAATTTCACTTCTAGAAATGGGATTCCAGTTTCCTTGCCTTCTTTGTTGTTCATATGTTTTGTTGCGAAGATCTTTGTAAATAGGCGCTAGTTTGATATATCCGAATAAAATAGTTTGTGCTACAGGTTCATGATTTGTCCATAAATTTGAGTTTCGAATAGATTCGATAACATAGTCACATACTCTTTTATAACTCCCGATTGACGTCTTATCTAAGAGAACAAAAATAATACATGAAATATATTCTTTCACCTGTCCAGGAAACTCATTTATTAGTACAGGTATTGCATGAATAGAGGCTTCTGTACCATCACTGATTTGGTAATGGTAGTCATCATGAAATAAGTTAAGCACAGTTGAAAGAACAATCTCGCTACAAAACTCTTTGTCTTCACTTGTTAGTTTATCTATATGTTCAATTAATAACTTAGAGCATACAAATACAGGAATGACATAATCCCCTAAGCCTTCTCTTCCTAATTCAAGCTCTTTAATAAGCTGCTTAGTTTCTGATAAAGCTATCAATGGATTGTCGTTGTATTTCTCATATTGTTGACCTTCTTTATTAATATTGAATAGGAAATCAGACCATATTCTTAATGAGCCATATTTATGAAGATCTTGAAATTGATTTGTAGCTTGCTCACTTTTCTGTTTTAAGTCATCAGAAAGTTTAGTTTCAAATTCGATTAATAGTTTATCGTCGACTTGTTTTGTTGCCTTTGGAATAAGATTTCGTCTATCCATTCTAGCTAGTAAAATTCCAAAATTTTTACTCTTTTCTGGGCAGGATTTGTGTTTATCAATTATTTGATAGAGTTTGTTTATAAACTCATCATTTTGTTCTTCTGTAAATCCTTTAACTCCATAAAATTGATAATTAAAAAATAATGTTTCTAGATTTATTTTTCTATGTTCATCTTTGCAGGTACTTAATCTCTCATTAGCATATAGCCTATCAGAGATTAGATTCATTCCATACCCCATTGAATAAAGTGATTTAGCTTCGTGCTCTCTTAAGCTCCTAATTGAATCAAATTGAAAAAATTCTATTGTATTAAATAAGATTAAGGCAATTGAGTAATATTTATCAGGATTAGTTAGCACTATGCTGATCACAACGGCAGTAAGTGATGCTGATTTTGATTGAGCAAGGATTTTTAGAAGAATATTTTTGAATATTGTTAATCCAGACTCTGAGTCAATTTGTTTGGCAATATCTAATAAAATAACTTCTAAAGCCATGTGCATTGATTGCAATATACTTGGAACAACAGGACTTCCATTGCCTCTATACATGCTCCAAATTGACCAACTTAGATACTGTGTTACTTCTTTTCCTTCAATATTTAATGGGACTTGGATAACATCTTCTTTTCCATAATCTGATTCACTATATGTTTCTACAGATCGATTTGTAAAATCAACAATAAAATCTAAAGTTTCATGAAAAGCAATTTGTAATAACCACTTGATCGGTGTTTGGTTAGCACTAGAAGGGAAGTATCTAAAATGGTGGTCATCGCTTAACCCATATCTACTTTCCATTGAATCTCTTCTATACGAACCAAATATACTATCGTCATCTTCTACTGGTTGGGCTTGCCAAAATAGATCGCATAATTGAATGACTGATAGTGGAAGACTAACAATTAATTTAGTTGCTAAATATGGTTTGTCTAATATATTAGTACACAGCCCTGTAATCCTCCCTAAAAATAATACCGACTATAAGTAGAATTTTCTCGTATTATTTACTTAGGAGAAATTGACTATGAAAAAATCAAAATTCACAGACACACAAATCATGTCGATCTTAAAGCAGAATGAATCAGGCGTGCAAGTGACCGATTTATGTCGAGAGCATGGGATTAGTTCGGCGACATTTTATAAGTGGCGTTCAAAATATGGAGGCATGGATGCCTCGATGATTACTCGCTTAAAAGAGCTAGAAGCGGAGAATGCAAGGCTCAAAAAAATGTATGCTGAAGAATGTTTAAAGTCCCGTATCCGCCAAGAAGCTTTAGAGGGAAAGTGGTAAAGCCATCTCAACGAAAAGAGATGGCTAAAGCTGTTTTAAAGACTCAAGATATCTCCATTCGTTTAGTTTGTGAGATATTTGGGATTAGCAAAACGGCTTTTCACTATCAGGCCAAAGCCTCTTCCGAAAACAGACTCATTGAAACTTGGTTACTGAAGTTAACTAAAGCTCATAAGCGTTGGGGTTTTGGTTTATGTTTTGATTATTTGAGAAATATTCAAAAGTTCCGATGGAATCATAAACGAGTTTTAAGAGTTTATCGGGAATTAGAGCTTAATCTCAGAATTAAACCTAAAAAACGAATCATCAGAAATTGCCCCGAAGCATTGGGATTAGCGACAGATATTAATCAAATATGGTCGATGGATTTTATGTCTGACAGCTTGCAAAATGGACGTTATTTCCGAACTTTTAATGTGATTGATGATTATAATCGAGAAGGTCTTTGCGTGGATATTGATTTTAGTTTACCGACAGAAAAAGTGATTCGCTCCTTAGAGAGAATTATTGAATGGAGAGGAAAGCCTGCAGCGATTCGATGTGATAATGGCCCTGAATATATTAGCCAGAAATTAATTGATTGGGCTAATTCAAAGAAGATCACTCTGATCTATACTCAACCGGGGAAACCCACACAAAATGCTTATATTGAGCGATTTAACCGCACCGTAAGAGAGGAGTTACTATCGAATTATCTGTTTGGAACAATCAATGAAGCACAAATTTACTCCACTAAATGGCTATGGAGTTATAATAATGAAAGACCCCATTCAGCCATTGGATCTGTGCCACCGTGTCAACTTTAATAAACCAAGAGAAACCTTCTACTTTTAAATAGCCCTAAAAAGGGGAGGTTTACAGCCCAACATAAGGATTACGGTGTTTTGTCCATTTATTTGTAAGAACCTGATCAAAGATTGTTTTTAACTTCTCTTTAATTTCAAATGATGAATTAAAAATGATTTTAAAAATATCCTCTTTTTCATTACGAATGTAAAATTTTTCTTCGCTTTCGCTTTTTTCTATCAGACTGATGGCTAGTAAACCTGAATTTCGTGTTGTATTACCTTTATCATTAGATTTGCACCAAATAGTTAAAATAGGTAGGACAAGTTTGAAGTTTTTGTAGAAAAATTCTGATTTATCTTTGTAAATAAAGGCGATCGTTTCTTTCCAACCTTTACCTTTAGGGAGTGTTCTTTCAAAATTTTGAGCTGTTGGAATATCTATACAAGCAATTTGTAATAGGAATAAAATTCGTTTCAATATTTCTGCATCATTAGCCATCATTTCTTGTGTAAATAATCTAAAAAACTCCGCTGAATAGTCTGATAATAAAACTGAAACTAAGATTTCATCTTTCCAGAATTGAGTTATTTGACTATGAACAAAAGCTTCTTGGATAAAGTTTATTATTTCTTGGTCATTCATTAATAAGGATTCGGACAACCATAGCCTAAATGCTCTTCGTATTGGCAATGAGGTTCCCAGTTCATCAAAAAACTGCTTAATTTCTAAATGATTCAAATAGCAACGAGAGATGATTTTATCTAAAGCCCATTCTTCATAAATATCATGAGTGATAAAATAGCCATCATGTGCTTCATCATAAGCTAAGATTTCATCTTGTTTTAAGTGAAAAAGAGCGGTCTGCGGTAGATGATTTGCATTGATATAAAACTTACCTGTTTCACATCTGCATTTTGCAATGTTGACAATGCATTTGTCCCTTTCTTGGTGGAGATTGTCTTTTTGGATTGAGTTATTTTGTATGCGCTTTTTCCAAAGCAAATTGATGAAGTCTTTAAAACTCCCATTCTTATTTATATAAGCATTTTGCTGGATATATTCACTTAGATAAAATAAATTTCTTAACCTCTCTGTGAATTTTTGGTTTTCAGGAAGTGAAAAGTGAAAATTGTCTGAAATAGATTGTAAATGGTCAATATCAATAAGTGAAACATCTTGAATTTCACAGGATAAATGATAGTTTTCTTTTATATGGAAAAGTAAATCATTGAGATAAGAATAACGAGTTGTGAATACAATATTCCAGCCACTATCTTTTAACGTTTGTACTAACGAGATTAGAATCTCATTGTTTGTGGACTCTGCAAGCTTTTCAGCTGAGTCAATAACAAAGACTTTGATAGACTCATCTTTAAAGGTATTGAGAAATTGTACAAATGTGAATTTATTATCAAAGTGAAAAATATCATTAATATGAGATACATTGAGTTCGTTCGCTTTGAAAATACACATAGGAATTTCTTTTTTGTAAAGATTATAAAACTCTTTAAATAATGCCGTTTTACCACAGCCACCTTCTCCTGAAATGATGATATTTTTTTTGTTTTGTAAACATTTTTTGATTTCGTTAACAATATCGCTGCGTTCGATTTTAATTTTTTGATCACCGAAAGGAATCTCTGTCTGTATTGCTTGTAGGATTTGATGATTATGCTGATAAATTTCATCATATAAATTTCCCTCATTAGGAACAAGAGAAAAGAATAAATCGAAGAGGTATTTGTTTTCAGGCAAAGATAGCTGTACTTCTAAATGACTAGGAACTCGCCAATGAATAGTTATCCCTAAATTTTTAGCTGACTCCTCAATAGCTAATTGATATTTAGGTTTTTTATTCTTTTTATCATTACTTTCGGATAGCTCTTGGTTAAGGTATAAATATATATTCTGCAGATGAGGGTTTGTTTTTTTTGCTTTTTGAATTGAATCAATAATGTCATGTTTATTGGTGGAAATCGAAGTTGTATAATATTTAGCTTGAAAACCATAATATTGATTATCTTTTTTGACAGGTTCTGTTTCAATTCCTGTTTGATTTTTATAACGAAATAATCCAATTCTAATATCAAATTCGGCACAAAATAATAAGTAAGATAATCGTTCAAATGCCCAAGGTTCTTTTTCATTGTTTTTTACACTGAAAGCTTTCCAATTCATCGTTATCACCATTATTTCTTTCAATCATCGTAATTCGATCATTGTAGCAATCATTTATTAACTTAGCTTTATGTTAGTCTATATATAAGTCTTTAATATCTTTATTTCATGAAAGCTAGTTTATCTTATGGGTAACTTCATGAATTTCACTCCGTGAAGCTTGGTTATTTGATTTCTATTTATGGCCAATCTTTCAGTTCATGCAGTTGATCACATTAATACTCCTTTAATTTTTTGATTACCAATTACTGATATAATTATAAAAATCTTGTTTTCAATAAAATAAAAGTAAATAAGGAGATTTTATGAGTTCTTATGTATTTAGAGATTCCGCAAGAACCATTACAGTACAAAGGACTGATGCTTACAAAGAAAGTAAAGATCAGAGATTTTACTGCCCCAATTTTGAGTGTGATGCACACTTATATCGTTGCGATGCAGATGGGGTTAATTCATCTTACTTTAGAGCAACTTACCCTGAACACAACCATATTTCTGGATGCCCTTTTTCTAAAACTCAATCAGTAAATAGCCCTGAACAGTTTAATGAAAACAGTTTTAATCCTAATCAATTATTAGAAAGCATGTCTAAACGATCAGGCTCCAAGAATTTAAACAAGCAACAAGACTCCAATAGAAAAAACGTTAATAATGATGAAGCTAACATTGACTGTAAAAAAGATATAAAAACTATCAAACAACTGCATGATGTATTTAGTTCATTATCAATTAGAGAAAAATACGCCAATATTGAAGTACAAAAATTATTATTAGACCAAAGAAGTGCCAATAGTCCTTTATATTCTAAGGGGCTGTTTTACACTAAGCTTGTTGAAGCAAAGATCAGAAAATCTGGCAAGCATTTTTGCAATGAAAGAAAGGCCATATACTTAGAGACGGCTGCAAGAGCTAGTTTCTACCGCAAATCAGAAAATGAATTATCGCCAATCTCTTCTATTCAGCCTTTAATTTTAGAACTAAAATTTAATAGCGCTAAAACCTACAAAGAAACACTGGCCGTTTTCCAAAACTTTAATTTTAATAAGAACCCAAAGTTGAAAGAAGAAATGCAAGAATGGTTAATTTTAGTGTATGGCAAATGGGGATACCGTCAGGGAAATTATTATGAATATTGTGACTGGAATGAAGCAAAAAAAGACCGTTGCTTCACCACAGACATTAACTCAAAGTCTCAATATAGAATCCCCCCCAATCAAAGTTAAAAAAGAATAACTCTCGGCTTATGTTTACGGCCAATCTTTCTGTTCATGAACTTGGCCATAATCAACAAACCTTAAATCACTGCCATATCAGTTTTTTTCAGACAGCAATTCTCGTGAACTAACTGCATAGGTGTATTCGTTAAATTCTACTTGAAAATAACGCTCTTTAAGCTCTTCTAAAGCTCGCTTTTCAGTGATCAGATCGGTGATTTCTGTAACAAAGATGGTTCAAAGAAGCATAACTGCCGGGAAAACCGTAATCACCATCGATAGATTGATCCCAAAGAGTTTGAGCTTAGAGATCTCTCTCGATCCTCGTAAATAACGCCGGCGATAGATCCACAACCCTAAAAAGAGTAGAAAGCCAAGGATGGCAATAAAAATAACAATAATAAAACCACCAGCAGCAGCGGAAGCGCCCATAAAGCCTCTCTTTTATAAGATCATACCGTAATAGAAATAGAATTAATAAAAATAGAATTAATCAACAATAAAGATACACTTTTCTTCAAATTGATCTGCCGGACGCCATCTAAACTGTTTATAGCGAATATTATCTATCCCAAAATCTACCATCTTCTTTCGACTATAACGCCAACCGATACAGTGATTATATGATTCATACTCTGGTTGCTGTCCGGCAATTGTTGAGCTTTGATCAACACCAATCTTTTCGAAAAATTGCTTCTCCCGCTCTTGAATAGGACCAATATAGGTTAGGTAGAAAGACTCCATCTCGGGATCATCAAACTCCATCTTCTGCAGAGCTCCGCCATGCCAACCGAGCTGACTCTGATCATTAAGATACTTCACCTTCCCTGCTGGGAAAACATAATTCGCACAAGATGAGAAGCAGTAATTCCCAACCTCAACATTCAATCGATGATTGTAAACTAACTCTCCAAGATCTAAGCCAATCTCGATATCACCGCCTCGGCTATTGATTTTAAGCATATTGATCTGAGGATCTTTTTCCAATAGCAGCGCTACTTCCCTATTTGCCTCATCACTCAAGGAACCATCATAAAAAACGGTTTTCCCTTGTTGAAAAACAGCTGTATCAGCATAAGCAAGCGATGACACTAAACTTAATATCATTGTCATAAAGAGCGTATTGGTGCGATTTGGAAATTTCATAGTGTAAAAGTATCTAAAGAAAAGAAGGAAATGATAGCCTAAAATCTAAAAGAGAGATGAAAATTATCGAACATTTGAGCTTATCTATATCGATCAATTTTAATCTCAATCCCAATTTAATGGGTGCTTATTTAGTAGTAGCTTTTAGACAGATAGGAACCACTTTATATTTAAGATATTTAAGACTCTATTTTAAATTCCTGTTTAGATATATATTATCTAAATATAATTAAAAAATGATTTTAAAGAATTTCAAAAATTATAATCTGGTAAATAGCTTTAAAGTTCTTTATAAAATAATAAAAGGATATGGTGATCAAGATGATGATGACAGTATTAGATACAACACTCCCTATTGTCGTAACGCTGTTACTAGGTTTTTTTGCTGCCTGGCATCACGATTTTACAAGTAATGATGCTCCTATTTTAAATAGAATGGTTTTAACCTATGCCGTCCCGATGGCAATTTTTGCCGGAACAATCAGTACTTCTCGCGAATATTTAATTGAAAGTCTCCCCTTATTTACAACAATTACTGCAGGTGTTGTTATTACCTATATTGTTGTCTATTTTATCTCTCGCCTCTTACTAAGATTATCCCTTAGCGCTAGCGCATTAGTAGCGGTTGCTGTTGCCGGACCTGCCGTTCCTTTTTTTGGTCCTGCAATTCTTGAAGGTGTTTTCGGCACATCTGGTGCAGTACCGATGGCTATCGGTAGTATTGTCATTAACGTTACGATCGTCCCCTTCACTGTTTATCTTTTAACGGTCGGAAAAATGAAGAGTGAGCAAGCAGAAAATGATAAAGAGATAGAAGAAGATGCCGGCTCCATATTTATTGAGCACTTAAAAGAGACTGTACAAAAACCTTTAGTATGGGCACCAATTCTTGCTGTTATTATTGTCTTTTCAGGCCTCGATCTCTCCTCTCTTTTTGGTAAATCCCTCAATTTATTGGGATCATCAGCTTCCGGAGTCGCCCTTTTTGCTTCCGGGATTATGTTAGCCGCCTACAAAATTCGATTAGATTTTTTAACGTGGTTTATTGTCATATTAAAGAATATTGCGGCACCGGCAGCGATCTATTTTGCGGCATCTGCATTAGGACTCGATCATAAAACTGTCGCTCAAGCAGTGATTACAATGGCAATTCCTGCAATGCCGATCATCGTTGTATTCGCAATCGAATATAAAGTAGCAGAAAAAAATATGCCCTCGGCACTGTTACTAAGTACCATTCTATCCCCATTAACCATCGGAGGATTTATCTATCTGTTGGCGGTATAGGCCCCTAAATATAAAAATCTATAAAGCAAGGTGATCACCTGAAGATTTTATTATAAGTATTCTAGAAGATTCATTAGCTTATATAAGTTTTCTGCTTTTATTGTCAATAATTTATACGGAATATGCTATCTTGATATTAAGAGGTAAACCTTGTTTCACTTGAAAAATGGGGGTAGTTATGATGAAAAAAGCAGTTAATACACTTTTAGTTAATAGCTTTGTGGATGGTATTTTAGATCCTAATAAACCGATGCTCGGGCCAGTTAAAGATGGAGGGCATATTGTAGCTCATACTACTCCAGGATGTTGGGGTCCAATGATAACTCCGGCACTCAAGGGTGGGCATGAAGTGACTCAACCTGTATATATCGAAGGTGCTGAGGTCGGTGATGCTATCGCAATAAAGATTCTTAATGTTGATGTTGTCTCAATGGCTACTGCTTCCGGCAGTGATGAGCCTGTAGAGGGGCGATTTAATGATGACCCCTTTGTCGCTGCAAAATGTGATTCCTGCGATACTTTAAGACCAATGACTAAAATTGAAGGGATCGGATTAGAAGCAATTCGCTGTGAGAACTGCGGAGCGAATGCAATACCTTTTCTTTTAACAAATGGTTATACAATAGTTTTTGACCATCAAAATAAGATTGGGATTACCCTCACAAAAGAGAAAGCTGAAGAGATTGCCCATCAAGCGCGTGATTATATGGGAACACCCGAAGCTTCTATCCAAAATCCTGTTGTTACTTTAGCGCCGCATGATCTTGTAGGAACTGTGGCTAGAATGCGTCCTTTCTTAGGTCAATTAGGAACAACTCCTTCAACTCCCCTGCCCGATTCCCATAATGCCGGCGATTTTGGCGCATCATTAGTGGGAGCAAGCCATGAATATGGCTTAACAGAAGAAGCGCTTAATAAGCATAAAACTGATGGGCATCTCGATATTAGTCGAGTCCGAGCAGGCGCAACACTGATCTGTCCGGTGAAAGTTCCGGGAGGAGGTGTCTATTTAGGGGATATGCACGCGATGCAAGGCGATGGAGAGATCGCAGGCCATACCACCGATGTTGCCGGCATTGCCCATCTACAAGTAGATGTTTTAAAAAATGTAACGCTTGATGGTCCTATCTTATTACCTAATCATGATGATTTACCTTATACGGCAAAATGTTTTAATGCTCATGAAAAGGCAGCGGCCGAAGCACTTGCTAAAAAATGGGATGTACCGGCATTAGAAGAGTCATATCCCGTAGCATTTATCGGCACTGGCCCAACTCTTAACCAAGCAACAGATAATGCCCTTAATCGAGCAGCAACATTATTTGATGTTCCTGTAACAGAGATTATGAATAGAGCGACCATCACCGGCTCTATTGAAATTGGCCGTAATCCTGGTGTCGTAACAGCAACATTTTTAGCGCCTAAAAAGTACTTAGAAAAAGCAGGAATATTAACGACAGTTGAAAAACAATATTTTGAGCAATCTGATTGTTAGAATCGATTTATAGTTATTGACCGGCTTACGGCTTATCAAAGCCAAAAAGAAAAAATCCAAAGTTGAAATAGACTTTGGATTTTTGTTTAAGCTGGATAATTTTGGGAGAAATCATTTAAACTCTTATTTGTCTTTATCTTACAGGACACTAATATCTTGCCTCTATCAATTGCTTTTTTATAAAGACATATAAGTTCTTGAATATCTTTATTGGATAATAAAACCTTACCATCATCTCCTATTTCTTCGTGTAATCTCTTTATTAAAAGCTTTATTTTATCCCAAAAAAATTTAGATCGTGTATTGGAAAGCCTTTCTACTAAAAAGAAAGATTGAGCAGGTGTTAAGTTAAAATTTTGTATCCTAAAAAAATAACCATCACCAAAAAAATATTTAATGGCGGACAAAATTCCATGTTGACCCTTTTCATATCTTACCGATGCTAAATAAAGATCTAAAATCTCATCTTTACTAAATATAGATAAAAGCCAATAGCTAAAATATAATTCTAGGAATTTTCTTCGTAATTTTTTCTTTGCTAAAGAAGTTTCAGCAGAATACAAAGTTCTAAATAATTGTTGGGGAATCGTAGATCCTCCAGAAAATGGACTAATATTCTTAGATATTTTAAAATATTTTTTGACCTTATCGGGAATAATCTTTCTTTTAAACAAAATAGAATAAACAACCCTCAAAAGAGATCTAATATCTGTAACATCTTCTCTCTTAATAAAGCGTCGATCCTCAATTTCGATAACTATTTTTTTGATTTCAACTAAAGAGACATTTAATCTCTTGATTTCACTAACAGCCATCATTGCCTGATATGTCTTAAAGATCATATTATGATGCAATTTATAATTTAAGATAAATGCTATTTTTTTTCCGAAAAATAGAATGAAATTTTCAAATTTATCGAATAAATTTTTTTGATAAATAAGCCAACAATATAAAAACCAACTGATAGAAATTAAAAAAGATGTAGATGTTGGTATCTTAATATTTTGCAATCCAGCTAAAAAATTACAAATATAACTATTTAAAAAAATAGCTATTAACAAGAACAATAAATTCCTGATTGAACGCTCAATACTAACTCTAGAATTAAATGCTGATTCAATAAATATTGCGAAAACTAAAGAAATGCAAAATACAATTACCCAATGTGAATTAATCCATGAGGCTGAAATAATACCTTTTTTCATAGCAAAATAGATTGATTCAAATATTACGATATACCCTACCGTAAACCACATCTGTTTTGGGGTCATTTTTTTAACCGAAAAAGCTCTATAAAAACAGAGTATCGATAGAACTATTACTAAAGTAATAACGTCGTTATTAAGGACTTTTAGTAGCTGTATTTCTTGTGTCAAAAAAAATAATAAAGAAGCACTAACTGTAGAAATTAATAAAAATATAAAATAGGAATGACTACTACCAACTCTTATTGAAAAGGGGTTAGTTGCTCCATGGACTGTCCAATTAGGTAAAATTGCACTGAAATTATCATAATCGCAATTCATCAACCCTCGAATAAGAACAACTTTTCTCCTTGAGGAAATAATAGATCGCGTTTTAGTAGCAAAATATTTTAGTGCTGTACTACTAAACAGCATTATTAATACGGTAAATAAGAGTAGTATTGAATCAATCTTGATGTAACTGAATTTGCTTACAAAACGTTTAGTGCTTTCAAGGTTAGTGATAAATAACGTTGTAAATATTGTTACTAATATTGATGAAAGGCTGACTGTATTACTAAAAAGACGTTCCTCAAGTTCTAGCTGTTTTGTTGCACTTTCATATTCTTTTAAATATATATCTCTGTTTTTATCATCAATTTTGATTTGAGAATAATCCCTAAACCAATACATCTTATCTTCCATCTTTTAAATCATTTCCTGCGTCCACTGATCAGAGATTATTTCTGTATTTTGAATAATAAGATCAACGGCACTTTTCTGCCCATCGGGAGGATAGCCGTAACGTTTTAGCGTTCTACTAACAAGAATTCTAAGTCTTGCGCGAATACTGTCTCTTTTTTGCCAATCGACAGTGACAGATCGACGGAGTTGCTCGGTGATATCTTTGGCAATTGTTTTAAGAAGCTCATCACCCATCTCTTCAACTGCAGAATCATTATTAGCTAGGGCTTGATAGAAGGCGAGTTCATCATAGGCAAGACCCAATTTTTGCCCCTCTTCCACCGCTTTAGCAAGATCTTTTGCCATAGTGATTAGCTCTTCCATTGCTTCAGCAGATTCGATGGTGCGATTATTGTAGCGAGCCATCGTCTCCTTTAAGCGATCTAGGAATTTAGATTCTTGCACCAGATTATTTTTAAAGTTTGCTTTAACTTGGTTATTGATCAATTGCTTGAGCATCTCCAAAGAGAGATTCTTATTCTTACTTTCGCGCACAGTATCAAAGAAACGCTCATCTAAAATATCGATTCGTGGATTCTCCTCGCCACAATAGTCGTAAAGATCAATAATCCCATCGGCACTAATCGCATTACGGATAATGCGCTCAAAGATCGGATCGCTATTTTGTTGACGCTTGTTGGCGGCATCTGAAGTTGCTTTGCGAATCAATTTGCCTAGTCTTTTGTAAAAAGCGATCTCTTTTTGGTAAGGCTCTACTTCCGGCATTGTGGAGCAGAGAGAGAGTGCTTTATTCACACCTAATAACGCATCTAAAAAACGTTGTTTTCCATCGCCGGCATTTTCATCTTTTTTAAGCCCTAAGATATAGTTCGCCGCATTCATCAGTAAGAAGGGAGCCGTTTCACTATCAAAACCGGCAAGATCAAATCCGGGTTGTGTCGGCGTTTTAGCAAATAGCCCTCGAATAATCTCAAGATAGCGTTCAAGCTGTTTAAAAGCTTCTTCGACATCAATGGTCGGTTTCCCCTTCCCTTTGGCGTTTGTATAGACTTTTAAAGCAGCTTCTAGCTCTTTGCCGATCCCAATATAGTCCACCACTAATCCGCCCGATTTACTCTTAAAGACGCGATTAACCCTTGCGATCGCTTGCATCAAATTATGCCCACGCATCGGCTTATCAATATAGAGCGTATGGCAAGATGGCGCATCAAAACCTGTTAACCACATATCGCAGACAATCACGAGCTTAAAAGGATCATCGGGATCTCTAAAGCGAGATTCGAGCTCCTTGCGCTCATTTTTATTGTAGAGATGTTGCTGGAACGATTGAGGATCTGAGGCACTGCCGGTCATCATGATTTTGATCTCACCTTGTTGTGGATCATCGTTATGCCAATCAGGACGAAGTTTAACAATGGCCTCATATAGCTCTACACAGATTGCCCGGCTCATTCCCACGATCATCGCTTTGCCGGGGATCTCACTCTCCTGATTACGCTGCTCAAAGTGTTGGACAATATCTTCGGCCACCATCTCAATACGGCTCGGCGCACCGACAATTTTTTCCAGTCGGCTCCATGTGGCTTTCTGCTTCTCTCGCTCCTCTAGATCGGCATCTTCTAAAATGGCCTCAAGCTCCTCCTCTTGCCGTTCAAGCTCCGCATCATCAATATTAAGGCGCGCTAAACGGGGCTCATAATAGATCGGGACAGTTGCTCCATCTTTTACCGCCGCTTCAATATCATAGACGGAGATATCCGGCCCAAATACCTGGCGCGTATCACGATCATCAACAGCAATCGGCGTACCGGTAAAACCGATAAAAGAGGCTTTTGGCAATGCATCTCGCATATGCTTAGCGTAACCATAAGTGTAGAGCCCTTGCTCATTTAAGGTAGCATTTAAACCATATTGTGTACGGTGTGCTTCATCGGAGATCACGACAATATTGCTACGATTATTGAGAACCGGATGCTCTCCTCCGATCTCTTCTGGCGCAAATTTTTGTACCGTTGTGAAGATGATTCCACCCGCTTCTCGCTCTGCTAGTAGCTGTCTTAATTGCCCTCGATTTTCTGCCTGCACTGGTTTTGAATTTGGAAATAAGGATTCAGCGCCGGCAAAGGTCGCGAAGAGCTGATCATCTAAATCATTACGATCTGTTACCACTACAATAGTCGGATTATGCATTGATGGTGTTTTGAGAAGCTTTCCGGCATAGAAACACATCGAGAGCGATTTACCTGAGCCTTGCGTATGCCAAACAACCCCAATTTTCCCATCACCAAGCTCAGGATTGCTGGCCACAACGGTGGCTTCAATGGCGTTTTGCACGGCATGGTATTGATGATAGCCGGCGATGATTTTAAAGACTGATTTTCCATCTTCTTTGAAGAGTACGAAATTTTGAAGATAATCAAGTAGCCGTTTTGGCTCAAAAAAGCCATAGATCAAGGTTTGCAATTCAAAGCTCAATTGGGGCGTATCGCTCTCTTTCTCCACCGTTCGCCAAGGCATAAAGCGGTCAAATCCGGCTGATAGAGAACCAACTCGAGCCATAAAACCATCGCTAATTATTAGCGCACCATTTGTGATAAAGAGATCTGTAATCTCCTCTTTATACGTTTGCAATTGATGGTATGCCTCTCGATTCACCGCTAAGGAATCTTTACCCTTACTGGGATTTTTCAGTTCAATAACAGCAATCGGCAAACCATTAATATAAGCAACAATATCGGGCCGGCGCACCCCTTTACTGCCGGTAATCGCAACTTGATTCGTCACTAGAAAACGGTTACTTTCCGGCATTTGAAAGTCGATGAGAAAGACACGTTCATGTTGCCGGTTGCCCTCTTCATCTTGATAAGAGACAGGAAAACCATTTTGCAGATATTCCGTCATCTGCCGGTTATTAGCAATGAGATCCGGTAATCGAGTACGAAGCAGAGAACACAATTCCTCAAAAACAGCCGACTGTTGAGCCGGCGGGAGCCAATCATTAATACGATAGAAAGCCTCTTCAATATGGGGCATTAAGAATGGATCACTATCGGATTCCCGTAGTGGACTCTCGCCATTAGGCGCAATATCAGGGCCAAAGTGATATTCCCAGCCAATCTCTCTGAACCATTCTAACGCCGTAATCTCTAACTGTTTTTCATCCATCATATCGTTATCTCTCGCTCTGCTCATTCCTTTACCGCAATGACTTAAATTAATTAATAGTCATTCTTTAATCGTTATAACTTTCTGATACACCTATTTTTTATTAGCAAGCCTTTCTAAGCTTTTATTTATGGCTTTCATTTCTTTTGTAATTCTTAATAAATATGGCTCATGAATAAGTCCTACCAGATGACTATATGGCTTAATATCTAAAAGATACTTTTCTCTGTAAGTTGTAGTTAAATCTATCGACTTCCACTCCAATATTATGTGAAAAGGATTAATAGGTTGCCTTTCAGGTAAGTCTCGTGGTGCAAAAAGTTGATATCCTACAGCAAACATCACAGATAATTTTTCACCTTGAGGAAGCAGAGTGAAAGGTCCGCGTCTTTTTATAGAATAATCATAAATAAGAGAATACTGCTCAAAATTAGTTTCATCACATACTAGTTCAATATAAAAATCTCTTGCTGCCCCCTGTCCTGTGTTCATAATTGCAATATTTATTACACTATTACCATCAGGGTGCATTTCAAAGTAAGCAACTAAATGAGGAGCTGATCCTGCTTTTCGTAATGCTCTATTTTCTTTCCACAAAAACCAGGTTAAAAGAGCTATTACTAACGTAGAAAATCCACTTACAATTGTGGCTATTGCTATCAAATAATTCATTACATAATCTCCACATTACTCACATCAATCTCGCCGGAGAGGAGTTTTGGAAGGAGTGTGTCTCGGAGTTCAGTTAATGCCAAATTAGTAATACTGTAATTTTTTATTAAATCATCTAATTTCTGAGCTTTTGAAATAAATTTATCTATCAAGTTCTGAGTGGGAAAAACACTCTTAATAGATTTTAAGTTTGATTGATTAATAGAACCAAATACTGTTCCCTCACCGTTATATCTATTTAATACATCTTGTAAAGAGTTCATCTGATAGAAAGTAAAAGTTTGTGATCCTGATTTATGTTGTAATGCAGCTAATCCTCTGCCAATACAACAATCATTTAATGCAATATTAAAATCTCCAACTGGCGCTCTTACGCTCATTAAAACATTTCCAGCTTTTGCTATTCTTTTTGGAGCGGTGGTAAATAATCGCGGTGTTGGGTATCTCCAACCAAATTCCGCTCGTCCTTGAAAGAATAACGTTCCTTCATTATTTTCGTTATACGTATCTCCTTTTGGAGATTGCCCCATCGTAATATGATATTGAGCACCTAAACTAGAAACCTCCCACCCTTTCGGGATCATTCCTAGCTCTGACTCTTCGAGGCTATCGGGGAATTGTTCGGCGATGGCTTTTAGCTCGGCGTATTCTTCCGGCGCTGTGGTTTGTAATACTTTCAATGCTTTAATCTCTTTGCCGGAGATAGCACTCATTGCCGCAAGAAGAATCCCCTCGGCATCTTGACCGGCATCTTTCGCCTTAATCTTCGCTTTCACCGGCTCAAAATCGATAAACCAACTTTTGAAAAGCGCTTGCGCCATCGCTTCTAGGGTTTCATTGATTTGGTTGTTGAGGGTGATTTTTTTGTCTAGGTCACCGAGCACTTGAGCTATTTTTCGTTGGTTTTTTAAATGAGGGATTTTTACATGAATATGTTTAAAAGTTTCTCGAGTAATTGTATCGAAAACTGCCCCATGAGTTTTTTGTTGTAATTCACTAATCTTAAATTTGACAAGGTAATATAAAAAATTATTTTCAGTAATCTCTAGTTTTGCTCGGAGACCATAGCAAGATTGATTAAATGCCATTTTTTTTGTTAATTGCGCTAAGGCTCCAACAGTTCCCCTGGCAGAAATAATTAAATCACCTTTATCTAATAATTTTGTACTACTTTTTTCTAGTCCAAGTTTAGTTATGGTTTCTGTACTTTCATTAACAAATCTCTCATTGTTATTAAAGTCAACAACAGAAAGCCATGGTATCTCTCCATTCCAATATGTTGGTTCGCTTCTCTTGGGAGTTCCCCCACCTATAATTTCTAAGATATCTGATAGTTTATAGGAATTAAAATCCATACCCAATCCCCCGCAAATTCTTACGAATCGCTGTTTCTAATTCGGCGCTTTCGGCAAATTGTGCTTTGAGGGTTTCGGTTAAGCGAGCCATTTTCTCGGCGAAGGGCTCGCCATCATCTTCCACCTCTTCTGCCCCTACATAACGCCCCGGCGTAAGAACGAAATCATTCTTGGCAATTTCGGCAAGATCAGCGGAGTAACAGAAACCAGGGATATCTTCATATTGATCGATCTGCGCTTGCCAAGCGTGGAAAGTATCGGCAATGTGCGCAATATCTTCGGCGCTGAAATCTCGCTGAACACGATCTTTCATATAGCCGATATTACGGGCATCAATAAAGAGCGTTTTCCCTCGGCGATCTTTACGATTGCGCGTAGGCTGATCCCCTTTATCTCGGGTTAAGAACCAGATACACGCCGGAATTTGCGTATTGGTAAAGAGTTGCCCCGGCAATGCCACCATACATTCTACGAGATCCGCTTCTACAATCTTTTGTCGAATATCACCCTCGCCACTGGTCATCGAACTCATAGAACCATTGGCAAGGAGTAACGCCATGGAACCTTCCGGCGCAAGGTGATAGATCATATGTTGAAGCCAAGCAAAGTTCGCATTGCCGGCAGGAGGTGTACCAAATTGCCAACGACGGTCATTTTGCAAAGATTCGTGCCACCAATCCTTTAGATTAAAAGGGGGATTGGCCATAATGTAATCGGCTTTCAGATCCGGATGCTGATTATTGGTAAAGGTATCGGCATTTTGTTTACCAAAATTAAAATCAATCCCGCGAATGGCAAGGTTCATCGCCGCTAATTTCCAAGTGGTCGGGTTGCTCTCTTGCCCATAGATAGAGATATTCTCTTTACGAATTTTACGATTATTGTGAGTGCGATCGGCATGCTCTTCAATAAAGCGCATATTACTTACAAAGAAACCGCCAGAACCCATTGCCGGGTCATAGACACGTCCTTCAAATGGTTCGAGCATCTCAATAATCAACGTCACAATCGATTTCGGCGTATAGTATTGCCCGCCTTGCTTTCCTTCCGCTAAAGCAAATTCACCGAGGAAATATTCATAAACATGGCCGAGGATATCGTGACTAGAGAGATTGAGCTTCTTCCCCTTATATTCAGGATGATTAAAATCGGTCAAAGAGAAAGCGGTAATTAATTCTGCTAATTTATCATCACTTAACTGATAACCTGAGATACGATTTAAGATGCCTTTAAGCTTCTGATTCGCCTCTTCGATCTCATCAAAAGCATTATCTACGAGACGATTGACCGAACTGATGGTCCGTTCTTTGCCGGCATCATTGACCAATTTTTGGGGAAATGGCAACACAGAGTGCTCCTTGAGAAACTCCCAACGAGCATTACGCGGTACCCAGAAGATATTCTTCTCAATATAATAATCGCGCTCTTCCAACTCTTCGAGCAATTCAGTTTCTGTTGCACCTTCAAGATAGTAGATAGAATCAGGATCTTTAAACTCTTGAATTAATATCTCTCGGCGATGATTAAAACTATCGGAGATATATTTTAAGAAAATCAAGCCCAACACAATATGCTTATAATTAGCAGCATCTAAGCTACTACGTAATTTATCTGCAGATTCCCAAAGACGTTTGTCTAGGTCACTTAAAAAGGCTTGTTCTAATTTTTGTTGATCCATCTAACGTTACAACTCCCAAATTAATTATCTATTTACTAGTTTTATATAATGTTTTATTCATTTTATAGATAATATCCCCTTCTACCCTATTTTTCTACTTTTTAACTGATAAAAGCTCATCTTGAAAATCGGTAGTTGAGAGCTAGAAAAATTTTTATAATCCCCCCCAAAAAAACAAAAAGCCGGCGCTATGCCGGCAATTGAATGGATACTCCCATTAAGGTTTATTGTTTTTAAGAGATGTGATTATGAGTAGTGATACAGATTTTCACATTTTTTTATACCTTGGGAGAAAGTGATCCTCAATGAGTAGGATGAATTGTGATGGAATTCACCAATAAGGATATTGGGCACTTTAGCCCTTTCTGTAAAATAGCATCCATTAGAACACATAAAATATGTGCTGTTTGGGTCTAGTGAAACTACCGTACAGAACAACAAATCATAACAAAAATTGTCACAGGTAGCGGAAAATTTTTTTCATTTATTGGTATAAGTTGACATACATCATAATTTCTTTATTTAAGGTAAATATCCCTAAAAATAGCGCAAAAGGAGCTAAAACAATATAAAAACTTATCTCTAATTGTTATATATTGTTAATTAGATAACACCTTCATCCATTTAGTGCGGAGTTTAAGATGAAATATAATAGAGATATTCTTTTTATTAATGATTTTTCCGATTATAGCGATCATCCTTCCCCTAGACTCAATGAGCGATTGAACGAGTTACAGAGCGCTTTAAGTGTTTTAGGGTATCAATTTACAGTGGTTGATTCTCTACCACAGGCAACCGCAATGGTTGCAGAGACGCCTCATTTTGGAGGTGTTGGACTCTTCTGGAGTGGTAAAGAGACAGATGGCGCTGATGCGCTACACTTTTTAACCACTTTTCGCGCTAGAAATCCGGAAACGCCCATCTTTCTCCTCTCGGTTGAATCGATTACTCATAATCTGCCGATCGATCTTCTTAGAGAGATGAAGGAGTATATCTATCTCTATTCAGAAACTCCCACCTTTTTAGCCAATCGTATCGATCGAGCGATTCGTCGCCACTATGAAGCGATGCTGCCACCCTACTTTAAGACTTTAAAAGAGTTTACCGAAGATGGTGATTACTATTGGGATTGCCCAGGTCACATGGGAGGAATGGCATATCTAAAGCATCCTGTTGGCGCAGAGTTTTTTAAATTTTATGGGGAGAATATGTTCCGCTCCGATATTGGTGTCGCTACGGCGGAGATGGGAGATTATCTCATTCATGAAGGGCCGCCGAAAAAGTCGGAAGCGATTGCGGCAAAAGAGTTTGGAGCTGATTGGACTTTCTATGGTGTCGGAGGCTCTTCTACCTCCAATAGAATTGTGGCGCAAGGTGCCGTAGGTGCTAATGAGATGGTGGCAGTAGATCGCAACTGTCATAAATCGATCAATCACGCATTAACACTCTCTCAGGCGCGTCCTGTCTATCTTCAACCGACTCGAAATGGCTTCGGTCTGATCGGCCCAATTCCGACAAAAAGATTAACCAAAGATCATATCGATAGCTTAATTGCCGCAAGTCCTTTAACAAAGGATGCTATCTCACCGGCGCCCACTTATGCCGTTGTCACGAACTGTACTTATGATGGCTTCTGCTACAACGTTAAAGATGTGGTCTCTCATCTTGGCGAATCGGTCCCGCGTATCCATTTTGATGAGGCTTGGTACGCCTATGCAAAGTTTCATCCTCTCTATAAGGCACGTTTTGCGATGGATGTTGAAGATAATGATCCCCATCGACCGACAATATTTGCTGTACAATCGACCCACAAGATGTTGCCGGCACTCTCTATGGCGTCGATGATCCATGTGAAGAAGAGTGAGCGAGCGCCACTCAATTTTGAAGACTTTAATGATGCCTTTATGATGCATGGCACCACTTCGCCCTACTATCCGATCATTGCATCGATCGATGTTGCCGTTAATATGATGAGTGGTCAATCGGGCTACTCCCTAGTACAAGAGTCACTAGAAGAGGCGATCGCTTTCCGAAAATCGATTGTCTCTATTAAACGCCGACTGCAGGAGGAAGAGGGAGAAGAATCTTGGTTCTTCGATCTGCTCCAACCGCGCGAAATATACTCTGAGAAAGAGAATCGTTATTATAGCTTTGAAGAGGCGCCGATAGAGCTTTTAACTCATGATCCCCGCGCTTGGCAACTGCGTGCAGGTGAAGATTGGCATGGTTTTAGCGATAAAGATTTAGCCGATACCGATAGTATGCTCGATCCTGTAAAAGTGACCATCACCTGCCCCGGCATTACGGCACAAGGGATCTATGAAGAGAGAGGAATTCCAGGCTATATTATGACTCGCTTCCTCGATGATCGCCGGATTGAGATTGCACGAACTGGTGATTATACCCTCTTAATTCTCTTCTCTGTCGGGACAACAAAAGGAAAATGGGGAACCTTAGTGGAAGCTCTACTTGAATTTAAGAAGCTCTATGACAATGACACTCTCGCGATTGAGGCGATTCCTTCTCTCGCAGCAGAAGGGGATCACTATCGTAATATCACACTCAAAGCACTCTGCCAAAAGATGCATGAGATGATGAAATCAAAAGAGATGATGTTGAAGATCAATAATGCCGTCAATAGTGCGCCTATTGCCGAGTTAACGCCGGCAGAAGCCTTCCAGAAAGTGGTTCGTTATCAGACTGAGGTAGTGAAGCTCGATGACTTTAGAGGTCGAATTTCCGCAACAATGGTAACCCCTTACCCACCTGGAATTCCAGTCTTAATGCCGGGTGAACGACTCTCTGAAGAGGATACCGGCGTAATTGCTTACCTTAAAGCGTTGCAAGAATTTGATAAAGCATTCCCCGGATTTGAGCATGAGCTACAAGGGGTACATATCGATGAAGCAGGCGACTTCTGGGTTCGAGCAATTGTTGAGGAAGAGCGAGCACCTGCGCCACCGAAGGTGAAATTTAGAAAACAGCGCTCTCATGCCATCCGTACAGCACGCGGTTAAAGGAGATTAATCATGAAAAAGCATGCAACAGAAGCACCGAAGCCTGCTTCTAAACTTGGCTTCTTTGCCCTTATCGCGATTGTGGTCGGATCGATGCTCGGTGGTGGCGTCTACAGCTTACCCCAAAACACCTCGCTCCACTCCGCTGTTGGCCCCATTATTATTGCTTGGCTGATCGCCGGCTTTGGCGTCTACTTTATCGCTAACTCCTTCCGTATTCTCTCTGATATTCGTCCCGATCTAAAATCGGGCGTCTATATGTATGCACGTGAAGGTTTCGGCCCCTTTATCGGCTTTATCGTCGCTTGGGGCTACTGGCTCATGACCGCTTTTGGGAATGTCGCGTTTGCCGTTATCTTGATGGATGCAATGAACTATATCTTCCCGGGGAAATTTACCGGGGGGAATAACCTCAACTCCATTATCTTCGGCTCCATTTTGATCTGGCTCTACTACTTCTTAGTCCTTCGTGGCATCAAGACAGCGAGCTTTATCAATATGGTCGGGACGATGAGTAACCTTATCCCCTTAACGCTCTTTATCATTATTATGCTCTTCTTCTTTAAGTTCAGCCATTTTACGGAGAACTTCTGGGGTCATAGTGCGCCGGCCCCCAGTGAGGATCTTGGCTCTATTCCTAAGCAGATTATGTCACCAATGTTAGTGGCCTTATGGTGCTTTATCGGCGTTGAAGGGGCTGTGGTTCTCTCAGGCCGAGCGAAAAATCCTGCCGATGTCGGGAAAGCTACTTTAATCGGCTTTTTAGTGGTATTAACGATCTATATTCTGCTCTCGATCCTTCCCTTTGGTTTTATGGCGCAACATGAGATTGCAGAAGTTCCCAATCCTTCCACTGCCGGCGTATTGGGTAAAGCTGTTGGCAATTGGGGTCAATGGTTGATGAATATTGGGCTGATGATCTCCGTTCTTGTCGGCTGGCTCTCTTGGACACTCCTCTGCGCAGAAGTCCCGATGGCAGCGGCACAAAATGGAACCTTCCCTTCGCTCTTTGCCAAGCAGAATAAGAATCAGACCCCATCATTCTCACTGCTCGTCAGTAGCATCATTATGCAGGCGGCGATGTTATTGGTCTATTTCTCCAATAATGCGTGGCAAACAATGCTCAGTATCTCTAGCCTTATTATGTTGCCGGCCTATCTTGGGACTACGCTCTTCCTCTTTAAGCTCTGCACGCAAAAAGAGTATGAAAAGTATGCAAAAAAAGGGAAAACGCTTGCCTATTTAAGTGGTTTGATCGGTTTTCTCTTTGGCCTTTTTATGTTCTATGCCGGCGGTATTCAATATGTGGTAATGGTTCCCGTCCTCTTAGCATTGGGAATTCCGGTATTTATCTGGTCTCGCTGGGAGAAGAGAGATGGTGCGCCGATCTTTCAAAAACTGGAAGTGCTCTATCTTCTGATCCTTCTGCTATTAGCGATTGCCGGCATAATCTCCGTCTGGGGAGGTTGGGTAAAACTGTAATAATCTGACTAATAATGAGCCGCTATAAAACTCGTAGAGGGTTTACTTCTACGAGTTTTATAATTTTTTCTCGCTTAAAAACAAAATTTATATCGAATTTTCACAAAAAAAGATATATTTTATAAAACTTAGAGCTTTAAGATCGGTTCAATACCAGTTTCATTAAATAATAGAATGGATTAGAGCGATAACAAATATTTTCTATTGCTCAATAACAGTATAATTAAAGGGCACTTTGAAAGTTGTAAAGTTTACAATATCACTGTTATCCTCTATTCTTTTCATTTTTATATTTATCAATATTGATAAATAAGAGGAGGCAATTGTGTCGCAAAATACCGTCACACCAACTAAACAACGACGATTTAAACTCCCCAATTTAGGCGTTCAGATTCTTATCGCGCTAGTTTTAGGGATCATTGCTGGTGCATTTCTTCATGACCATGAAGCAAAACAATGGGTTATTGATAATATATTCAATCCCGCAGGACAGATCTTAATTATCATGATTAAGATGATTGTGGTTCCGATTGTTGTATCAACATTAACCGTCGGTATTGCAGGCGGTGAAAATAGTAAAGAGCTCGGTAAAATGGGCTTAAAAACGATTGTCTATTTTGAGATTATCACTACTATTGCGATCTTAGTAGGGATTTTAGCCGCAAACATTTTCCATCCTGGTTCTGGGTTAAATATATCAAACTTGGCACAAACGGATATTAGTAAATATAGTGATACAATCTCGAATATTAATGAATCAACGACTAGTCCTTTTGTAAATACGATACTATCAATCTTCCCTAGTAATATCTTTGCGGCGATGTCGGATAATCATAGTATGCTAGCGGTGATCTTTTTTTCTGTCTTATTTGGCTTAGGATTAGGTTCATTACCTACTGAACAAAAAATGCCGGTCATCCAAGTACTCAAAGGGATTTCGGGCGCAATGTTTAAAGTCACCAATATGATTATGAAATATGCCCCTATCGGTGTATTTGCACTTATTGCAACAACTGTTGCAAGTTTTGGATTCGAATCACTCTATCCACTTTTAAACTTAGTGCTTGTCGTGTATGGAACAATTATATTTTTTGCGGTTGTGGTATTAGGTATTGTTGCGTATCTTTTTAAAATTAATATCTTTACGCTCTTTAAGATTCTGAAAGATGAATTGATTCTTGCATATACTACGGCAAGTTCTGAGACCGTTCTTCCAAGAATCATGGAAAAAATGGAACTGTATGGAGCACCACCACAAGTAACGGGGTTTGTTATTCCTATTGGTTATTCATTTAACCTTGATGGTTCAACGCTTTACCAAAGTATCGCGGCAATTTTCTTGGCACAAATTTCTGGTGTAGATCTCTCTATTTTGGATCAAATTATTCTTGTTGTGACGTTAATGCTCACATCAAAAGGAATTGCTGGTGTGCCAGGCGTATCGATTGTTGTACTATTAGCAACGATTGGAACTGTTGGTATTCCGCTCGAAAGTGTTGCTTATATTATCGGTATTGATCGCATTTTGGATATGGCGCGCACTGCGCTTAATGTTGTGGGGAATGCTTTAGCGGCGCTTGTAATTGCAAAATGGGAAGGATCGTTTGATCAATCAAAGGCAGATAGCTATTTTGACGTGAATAAAAATATCTAGTCTTGCTTTTTATATATATAAAATGAACTCCAAAAGATTAAATTCTTTTGGAGTTTTTTATGCTTATTAGTTCATAAATACGATCATTCATTAAAGATTTTCATCACTTTAGAAAAAATAAATTATTCGCATTTTTTTGTTTAGTTTTTATGAATGGCTCGTTATGATACGTACAGATATCAGAATCACCTTTATATTTTTAACTATATTCTAAATGAGAAATGATGATGCTTTTACCGATTGATACTATTGCCGAAAAAATCAATATCCCTATAAAAACACTGACTCATTATGGTAACTATGCTGCAAAAGTAAGCCTTCAAAATTTGGTAAATAAATCCCTAACAGGCGATTTGATTCTAGTAACAAGCACGACTCCAACGCCACAAGGAGAGGGTAAAACGGTAACGACTATTGGTATTAGTGAGGCATTAAATTATAACGGTCATAAAGCAATCGCCTGCATTCGTCAGCCAAGTCTTGGTCCCATTTTTGGACAAAAAGGTGGAGCAGCAGGCGGTGGCCAAGCAGAAGTTGTACCGATGGAACAATTGAATTTACATCTTTCTGGTGATATTCATGCACTAAGCTCTGCGCATAATTTAGCAGCAGCTGCATTAGATGCGCGTTTATATCATGAGACACGTTTAGGTGAAAAATTCACGCAGCGAAGTGGGCTTCCAAGGCTCAATATTGATCCGAACCGTATTTTATGGTCACGAGTTGTTGATCATAATGATCGGGCGCTTCGTGAGGTAGCTGTTGGAAAAATGGGTTTCCAAACTGCTTACATGCATGAGAGCAGTTTTGAGATCACCGCAGCATCAGAGTTAATGGCGATTTTAGCATTAAGTAATGATCTATTTGATCTTCGTAAACGGATCGGGCGTGTTGTTCTTGCTTACGATTTTTCAGGCAATGAAATTACTGCCGATGATTTAGAGGTTGCGGGCGCCATGACGGCTATTTTACAAAAAGCTATTGAACCAACGCTCATGCAGACCGTTGAAAATACGCCAGTACTAATTCATGCAGGCCCTTTTGCTAACATTGCGCATGGAAATTCTTCCATTATTGCAGATCAAATTGGGCTGTCTCATGCTGATTATGTTGTCACAGAAGCGGGATTTGCATCAGATATGGGGATGGAAAAATTTTTCAACATTAAAGCGCGTCAAAGTGGAATCTTCCCTAAATGTGTTGTCGTTGTTAGTACCGTCAAAAGTATTAAATCTAATTCAACGCTAGGGGAATATGCCTCAGAAACGGATAAACTTCATTCAGGAATTGCTAATTTAGGTTGGCATATTCAAAATGCTAAACGTTACAATATTCCTGTTATTGTAGCGATTAATCAGTTTCCAGACGATACCAATTTAGAAATGGACTTTATCCGCCAATATGCGCTTGAACAGGGAGCTTATGACTGTGAAGTAAGCCGTGCTTTTGTTGAAGGTGGAAAAGGAGCCAGCCTTCTTGCGGAAAAGATCGTTAAAGCGTGCAAGCTAAATGCGGAGGCAACCCTTCTATATGATGATGCTCTTCCACTTAAGGATAAAATAGCAACCGTTGCTGCTACATATGGGGCAAAAGCAATTGAGTATTCTAAAGAATCAGAAGCGATACTTCAAAAATTGACTAAAAATGGTTATGGGCACTTCCCTATTTGTATCGCTAAAACACCACAATCTATTAGCCATGATCCAAATATCAAAAATGTTCCAGAGCCATTTATACTGCCTGTGCAAGAAATTCAATTAGCAAAAGGCGCTGGCTTTGTAAAAGTTCTACTTGGCGATATTATGACCATGCCAGGACTGGGTCTTAAGCCGGCCTATCGTCATATCGATATTGATGAAAATGGTAATATTATCGGATTATAGATAAGATGAAGTGTCTGATAGTGGAAGGAGGATCGATATGTGTCAACTTTTAGGAATGAATTGTAATACTCCCACAGATATTACCTTCTCCTTCGAAGGGTTTCGCCGTCGAGGAGGCGTTACTGATCAACATGTTGATGGTTTTGGCATTGCATTTTTTGAAGGAAAGGGAATTCGAATTTACCAAGACGATACACCCTGTGCTTCATCGCCTGTTGCTGAAATGATTCAATCGTATGACATTAAATCTAAAAATGTTATTGCACATATTCGTAAGGCTTCTAGCGGACAGGTAAGCTTAGCGAACACACACCCTTTTATGCGTGAATTATGGGGTGAATATTGGCTTTTTGCACATAATGGGCACTTAACAGAACTTGAAAAATTATTGAAAAATAGTGATACAACAAACGATTACTATCGAGCAGTTGGAAATACCGACTCAGAGCAAGTTTTTTGTTTTATCTTAAATGAGCTTCGCAAAAAATTTCCTATAAAACCTGAGAAAGATCTGCTTTTTAAAGCAATACAGACATTGACGCAAAAAATCCGAGTACATGGTATTTTTAATTATATATTGAGCAATGGTGAATGGATGATCGCTCATGCGACAACACTTTTGCATTATATTATTCGACAAGCACCTTTTGGCGAAGCTCATCTTATCGATGATGATGTTTCTATCGACTTCGCTTCCGTGACTACTGCGCAAGATCGCGTTGCTGTAATTGCTACATTGCCTCTAACAGCCAATGAAACATGGCATCAATTATCTCGAAATGAACTGTTAATGTTTAAAGATGGGGAAATTATTGCAAAAGATAGCCCCAATGAGGGTGAGGTAATGGCGATTGAGGAAGCATTAGCCCTTGCGAAGGCCGTAGGAGCAGCGCCAGAAAGTGTGTTGTAAAACAAAAAAGCCACTCAAATAATGAGTGGCTTTAAATTTGGAGCGGGAAACGAGACTCGAACTCGCGACCCCGACCTTGGCAAGGTCGTGCTCTACCAACTGAGCTATTCCCGCAAAAGATGAGCTTATTATAGAGCTTTTTTACAAAGTGTCAATTCCAAAAAAGTGCAAATTATTAGCAATATGATGAGATTTTATAAATGGATTTTTATGAGCACATATGGGATGGAATCAAAAATTGTAAATCTCAATGGCTTTACTGTTTAAAGAGTCCTTTTTCGTTATACTACATCTTTATATTTTTACTAAGAATCGCACTAATATTATATTAAAAGGTATAATATTAAGGTGCTGTATAATAATTTTAGGAAGATTTATGCTTAAACAGATAATGATGAAAGTAAGTCTCTTTATATTGATACTTTCTGTTGCCATTTCGAATATCGTTTTTGGACAATCACTCTTTAATCGTTCACAAGGAATCAATGCACCTAAAATCGGTATCGATACTTCTACCCTGCTCCAAGCAAAAGAGGCGTTTGATCCAACAATTACTTTTGATGATAAGAGTGGCGAGATAAAACTTCTTTGGAATATTCACCCTGATTATTATCTTTATAAAGATAAAATCAATATCCTGCTACGCAATAGTAATGGGGAAATTGCTACAATAGCCCTTCCTGAAGGGATTGAACATGAAGATGAATTCTTCGGAAAACAAGAGATTTATGATTTTCCCATTATCATTCCAATTACTCTAAAAAATAGCGATACGATGAATCGCGCTTATTTTAATCTTGAAGCACAAGGTTGCGCAAAAAGTGGCTATTGCTTTGCCCCTCAGCAATATCAACTAGATGTTGAAATAAATTCTAATAATAATCCAAAAAATGATCAGTTAGATGTGAGTAGTACGACGGCTGGAACAAAAACAATGAAGCCGATTATTGCAGAGCACGATCGTTTGACACAATATTTACAAGATAAGCAATATTTAGCAATCCCTCTCTTTTTCTTACTAGGATTGTTATTAACTTTTACACCTTGTGTGTTACCAATGCTTCCTATTTTATCTGGAATTCTCACTGGAAGTGGCAATTTAACCCCGCGAAAAGGTTTTACAATATCACTCGTTTACGTATTAGCAATGGCATTTGTTTATACATTGCTCGGGCTTCTTGCTGCCTATTTTGGAAAAGGATTAGCTGCATATCTTCAAAATTCATATGTATTGATTGGCTTCGGATTGATTTTTGTACTTTTAGCATTCTCAATGTTTGGCGCATATCAAATTCAGATGCCAGCAGCGATTCAATCAAAATTAAGTATATTAAGCAATAAGCAGTCTAACCAAAACAGCTATATTGGTACTGCTATTATGGGAATGCTATCGGCTTTGATAGTTGGCCCTTGTGTCACTGCACCTCTAATTGGTATTATCGGCTTAGTTGCGCAATCTCAAGATTATCTATTAGGTGGAGCCGCACTCTTTAGCATGAGTATTGGTATGGGAATTCCATTATTGATACTCGGTGCTTCTTCTGGTCATTTACTCCCGAAAGCGGGAATTTGGATGGATAAAGTTAAATATCTATTTGGCTTTATGTTATTAGGGCTAGCTGCTTACTTTATTGGTCGTACATTACCACACTTTTGGGAACAGATGCTCTATGCCATTATTAGTTTAATGACTTTTGTTTGGCTATTAGTAACAATTGTTGAAAGCGGTATAAAAGCACGTTTTCTATTTGGAGTATTAGCGGTTGGTACATTAATATTTGGTGTGATGTCAATTAATGAATCAACTCGTACTATTGAGACAGCCCAGTTTAAGGCAGTAAAAGGTATTAATGGATTAAATGATGCACTTGCATCGAATAATGGCAACATCTCGATGTTAGAATTTAATGCAGACTGGTGTGTTGCTTGTAAAGAAATGGAAAAATATGTTTTTAGTGATCCAAAAGTGAAAGAAAAAATGGCGCGACTGAATCTGCTTGCAAGTGATGTTACCCAAAATGATAAGCAAGACCAACGCTTACAAGAACACTTTAATATCTTCGGACCGCCAGCGATGCTATTTTTCGATCGAAATGGCCAAGAGATTCCAGATTTGCGCGTAATGGGAAGTGTATCGAAAGAAGAGTTTTTACGTTACCTCGATTTTATCTTGCAAAATTATTAAGAAAGCGAGGGACAAAAATATATTACATATAAAAAAGATCTGCACTTATTTACAAGGAGCAGATCTTTTTTATTTATGAAAAACTTATAATTTAAATCGTAATACGACGAATTTTAGCACCAAGATTTGTCAGCTTGTTTTCAATAGAATCATATCCACGATCAAGATGATGTAAAGCACCAATCGTAGTTACCCCATCTGCAACAAGCCCTGCTAGAATTAATGCCGCAGAAGCTCGTAAATCTGTTGCTGTTACTGTTGCACCTGACAGGTGTTTAACACCTTCAATCAGTGCTAAACGATTATCTATTTTAATATTCGCACCCATTCGCACTAACTCATTAGCATGCATAAAACGATTTTCAAATATTGTTTCAATAATGGATGATGTGCCTTCGGAAATAGCTGCCATCGCCATAAATTGAGCTTGCATATCGGTTGCAAATAGTGGATAAGGCGCAGTTTTTATCCGAAGTGCTTTTAAACGTGTGCTTTTTGGGGAGATCAAAATATTATTCCCCTCAATGTAAACATTACTGCCAGCCTGTTTTAACGCATGAGTCACAGAATCAACATGCTCAGGAATACAATTCTCAATAGTGACATCGCCAAAAGTCATTGCTGCTGCAACCATATAGGTTCCAATCTCAATTCGATCAGGCATCACAGTGTATTCTCCACCGCTGAGCTTTTCAACGCCAGTAATCACTAATCGATCTGTACCAATTCCGTCAATTTTTGCACCAAGTCTATTAAGCATAAGCGCCAAATCACTCACTTCTGGTTCTTTCGCACAATTGTCTAAAATAGTGATACCTTCTGCTAAAACAGCTGCCATTAGAACATTTTCAACACCTGTGACTGTGACAACATCGAATGCATGATGATTTGCCTTAAGCCGTCCGCCTTTAACGGTTGCATGAACATAACCATTTTCAATTTTAATATCTGCACCAAGCGCTTCCATTCCTAAAAGGTGTTGATCAACAGGTCGACTCCCAATAGCACATCCACCAGGAAGCGATACTTCTGCCTCTCCAAATTTTGCTAAAATTGGTCCTAGAACTAGAATGGATGCTCTCATTTTACTGACTAAATCATGATTAGCACGTGTTTTAGAAATGCTACTTGGATCGACTATTATCGTGTCATGCTCTCTTGTGACTTTTGCACCAAGGTCAATTAAGATTTTACTAAGCACATGTACATCTTGGAGATTAGGCACATTTTTTAAAATGACTGGTTCTGTTGCCAATATGGTTGCCGCTAATATCGGTAAGACTGCATTTTTTGCACCGCTTGCTTGAACCGAACCCTTTAATGGACCATTATTTTCAACGAGTAAGCGCTGATTATCGCTCATTAGTGACTCCATTCAGATGGTTTATAAGTTTTTAGTGCAAGCGCATGGATCTCTTCCGTTTTTAAGCGATCTCCAAGTGCTGAATATACAAGTTTGTGTTGTTTTAACATTGATAAACCTTCAAAATCGGGACTAACAATAATTGCCTCAAAGTGAACACCATCTTCACCTTTAATCTCGATATAATCGCATTTAATTGCAGATTCAATAAGTTCTTGAATTTTTTCTTTTGTCATCATTTTACTTCAATCCCTAATCGTTATTGTCCAAAAAATATGTTTACCATTATGCCATGTTTGCATGAAAAAATTTGAATAAACTATGTAATAACACCCTAATTCTAAATAATTCACATGCAAAAAATCAAAAGGAATACCATTTTTCCCCCAATAAAAAACGTCACTAAAGTGACGTTTTAGCATAAGTACTCCTCTCATAGAGAAGCTATCGCTGCTGCTTATTAATGACGTGCTACCATCAATTTTTTAATCTCCGCAATGGCTTTTGCAGGATTTAATCCTTTTGGACAAGTATTGGTACAGTTCATAATGGTATGACAACGATAGAGTTTAAACGGATCTTCTAATTCATCTAAACGCTCACCGGTATATTCATCACGACTATCAGAGATAAAACGATACGCTTGCAATAGTACAGCAGGACCTAAATACTTATCAGAATTCCACCAATAACTTGGGCATGATGTCGAACATGATGCACAAAGGATACATTCATAATAACCATCAAGTTTACGGCGTTCTTCGATTGATTGAAGACGTTCACGTGGCGGTGTTGCTGTATCTGTTTGCAACCAAGGTTTAATAGATGCATATTGTGCATAAAAATGTGTTAAATCTGGTACAAGGTCCTTCACAACATGCATATGCGGCAATGGATTGATAGAAATTTCACCTTCAGGTACAGAGCTAATTGCTTTTGTACATGCAAGTGTATTTGTTCCATCAATGTTCATCGCACAAGAACCACACACACCCTCACGGCATGAACGACGAAGCGTTAATGTTGGATCAATGGTATTTTTGATCAACAGTAATGCATCCAAAATCATTGGTCCACACGCATCTAAATCTACTTCATAACGATCATAACGAGGATTCTCCCCTGTATCTGGGCTCCAACGATAGACTTTGAAGACGCGTTTATTAGTTGCAGTTTCGTTTTTAAAGAATTTTCCTTCTTTAACAACCGAATTTGCAGGTAATTTAAATTCAGCCATAATAATTTCCTTTTCTTTTAACCATTCTTAATAAATGTTGTAAACAACGATTTAATAAGTACGCTCTTTGGGTTCGATATAGTCAATCTCATCTGTTAGCGTGTAGGCATGCACGGGACGATAATCAAGCGTTACATCTCCATTTTCATTAACCCAAGCTAATGTATGTTTCATCCAATTCACATCATCACGTGTTGGATAATCTTCGCGAGCATGAGCACCACGGGATTCTGTGCGATTAACCGCGGATTTTACAGTCACTAATGCACAAGTTAAAAGATTTGATAATTCTAATGTTTCAACGAGATCAGAGTTCCAAATTAGACTACGATCATGGACTTTAATGTCATTGAATTGCTGATATGCCTCTTCCACACGTTTTGCACCATCTTCTAAAGTCTCTTGCATACGGAAAACAGAAACATCTTCTTGCATTGCTCTTTGCATTTTGTCACGGAGTGCTGCCGTGGAGATTGAGCCATCTGCATAACGAATTTTGTCAAAACGATCTAAAATATCGATGACTTTTTGATCATCAAGCGGTTTATGCGGAGCATTTGGCTTTAAAATCTCAGATGCACGATTTGCTGCTGCACGGCCAAAGACCACTAAGTCTAAAAGTGAGTTCGAACCTAAACGATTCGCTCCGTGTACAGATACACAAGCTGCTTCTCCAATCGCCATTAATCCTGGGACAATTGAATCAGGATTGCCATCTTTTAAAGTGACTACTTCTGCGTGATAGTTCGTTGGAATTCCTCCCATATTATAATGGACAGTCGGAATTACAGGAATTGGTTCCTTACGGACATCAACATCCGCAAAAATACGAGCACTTTCTGCAATACTCGGAAGACGCTCTTCAATCACTTCAGGACCTAAATGCTCAAGATGAAGATGAATGTGGTCTTTTTTAGGACCAACTCCACGACCTTCACGAATTTCAATGAGCATTGAGCGAGAAACTACGTCACGTGATGCGAGGTCTTTTGCATTTGGTGCGTAACGCTCCATAAAACGCTCACCATTAGAGTTTGTTAAGTATCCTCCTTCACCACGAACACCTTCAGTAATTAAACAGCCAGCGCCATAGATACCTGTTGGATGGAATTGAACAAACTCCATATCTTGAAGCGGTAATCCTGCGCGAGCAACCATTCCATTTCCGTCGCCTGTGCAAGTATGTGCTGATGTTGCAGAGAAATATGCACGACCATATCCACCAGTAGCTAAAACGACCATTTGCGAACGGAATACATGCATTGTACCTTCTGCTAAATCCCAAGCGACAACACCACGGCATTCACCATCATCCATTAAAAGATCAATTGCAAAATATTCGATATAGAATTCTGCATTATGTTTTAATGATTGTTGATAGAGAGTGTGTAGCATCGCATGCCCAGTTCTATCGGCTGCTGCACATGTTCTTTGTGCTTGCCCTTCACCGAAATTAGTTGTCATTCCTCCGAATGGGCGTTGATAAATTTTACCCTCTTCGGTACGAGAAAATGGCAATCCATAATGTTCTAATTCCAAAATCGCTGGAATAGCTTCACGACACATGTACTCGATTGCATCTTGGTCACCTAACCAGTCAGAACCTTTAACAGTATCATACATATGCCAGCGCCAATCATCTTCACCCATGTTTCCAAGGGCTGCTGAAACGCCACCTTGTGCCGCAACCGTATGTGAACGTGTTGGGAAGACTTTTGTCACACAAGCCGTTTTTAACCCTTTTTCTGCCATTCCTAGTGTAGCACGAAGACCTGCTCCACCAGCACCGACAACAACAACGTCATAGACATGTTCTTGAATTTTATAATCTTTATATTCTTTTAAGTTACTCATCGATTTAGACCTCGAGAATTTTGTTTTATTTATGTTAGTAAAGCTATTTAATATATTTAGAATCTAAATATTTGCTCAAACAATCCTAGTGTATTGATGGTAAATCCAACACGAACAATTGCCCAAACAATTGCTAAACCAATAATCGATAGGATTACACGCATAGCAACAAGCATGACAGTACGTTGACATGTTTTACTCACATAATCCTCGATAACAACCTGCAATCCTAAAATTGCATGATAGATAGCAGTAACTATAAAAACAATAAATAGTACAGTGTTAAAAGGCGTTCCAACCCATACTAATACCTCGTCATAAGGTTTTCCATATAGTGCTGCAAATGAAAAAGCAAACCAAAGAAATAGGATTGCCAGCACTACTGCGGATACTTTTTGGGCTAACCATGATGCTGAACCGGCATGTGCTGAACCTAGACCTTTTACTCGCCCCAATGGTGATTGATATCTTTTCATGTTAGCTCCTTAAACCGCAAATCCAACAATAATTAAAAGAACAGCGATAACAGGAGCTGCAATTTGAACAATCTTAGCGCTTCTTTTCGCTGATTGAATATCTACACCTTTACCCGCATCCCAAAAAAGGTGGCGAATACCATTACAAAAATGGTAGCAAGCTGCAAATGTTCCGATCATGACTAATAAAATCATCAATGGATTTGTAAGAACAGCTGTCATTGTCGCAAATGCAGATGGCCCAGCTGCAAGCGAGACAAACCATATTCCAATAACTAATAGAACCAACACTAACGCAATGCCCGAGAGACGGTGCAAAAAGCTCATTACCGAAGTAAATTGCAATTTGTAGCCACTACCGAGCATAAATGGCGATACTGGCCGTTTATTTTGACTCATAGATAGAACTCCAAAAAATAAATAGAAAATACAGATTAAACCTAAGTTACATCAGTTTGCCAACTTATTAGCAACTTTTCAATATATGATCAAAAATAGCCAACATATTACTCATTTTGGATATCGTTATATTAAAATTAAGTGGTTAAGATCTTTCTAATGCTTCAATAGGCGCTAGCTCAGCTGCTTTTTTTGCAGGAAAATAGCCAAAAAGTATACCAATGACGAATGCCGAGATAAACGAGAAAACAATAGAGGGTAATGAGAAGCTCAAGGGAATAACATCTGATAATTGTTTCATAATCAAACCGACTGTCAATGCAAGTGCTAAGCCGATGACTCCTCCGAATAGACAAACAAGGACCGATTCAATTAAAAATTGTTGTGAAATATCACTTTTCCGTGCACCAACAGCCATACGCATTCCAATTTCTTTTGTCCGCTCGGCAACAGAAACAAGCATAATATTCATTACACCAATTCCCCCGACTAACAACGATATAAGCGCAATAGATGTGATTAAAAGACGCATAATTAAGGTTGTAGACTCCACCATCTCCTTAATAGCATCAGCATTATAAACAAAAAAGTCTTTTTGACCATGTAGTGCGGTTAAGACTTCAGTAATACTCTGCTCTGCAAGACTCATATCAACGCCATCATCTACTCTTATCGTAATATTTCGAAGAGATGTACTTCCTGTCATACGATGCATTGCGCTAGAGTACGGAATCCAAATAGTCATGCTATCACTACTAAACATTCCTTGAGACTTAGAAGTTGCAACACCAACAATTCTTACTGGAAGTGCGCCTAAAATTAATACTTCACCAATCGGATTACGTCCGTCTTTAAAGAAAGTCTTAACGGTATTTTCATCAATAACCGCTTCTAGTGCTAGATCCTCTTCACTTGCTTCATTGAAAGGGATGCCTTGACTAATATCATAACCTTGTACATCAAAAAATTGTGCTCCAACACCTTGTACTTGCGTATTAATTGCAGACATATTTTCAAATCGAGCTTCTACGGATGTTGCAACAAGTGGTGTGACGCTGTGAACAAAAGGCAGTTCTTTCAATGCGTCTATATCCCGGGGTTGTAGAGAATCGATACTTTGTGATCGGCGATCACCAAATCCTGTACCAGGATAAATTGTCAATGTATTTGTTCCCATTTGTCGAATATCTGCAATAATCTGATCGGTAGAGCCTCGGCCAAGTGCGATTACTAACACAACTGCCGCAATACCAATAATGATTCCAAGCATTGTTAAAAATGTACGTAGTCGTTGCATCATCATCGATACAATTGCCATTTTAAACGCATTACTTAAACGAAGCCATAAATGAGAAAGACCAGTAGCACGTTTAAATGTGATATTATTCGAAGAACTACTATCTACTTCTCGAGACTCCCCCAAATTTTGTGTATCCGAGATGATTAACCCATCTTTAATTTCAATAATTCGCTCCGCATGAGCCGCAACCTCGGGGTCATGCGTTACCATAATAATGGTCTGCCCAGCATCATTTAATTCTTTGAGGATTTCTAATACTGCCTTTCCGCTTTCGCTATCAAGCGCACCTGTTGGCTCATCGGCAAGAATAATCTCGCCGCCATTCATTAGTGCTCGTGCAATACTTACTCGTTGTTGCTGTCCACCAGAAAGTTGAGTCGGATAATACTTCAAACGCTCTTTTAAGCCAAGTCGTTCAAGAAGTTCAGCGGCTCTTTCATGACGAAGATAGGATGGCATACCTGAATATATTGCCGGCATTTCCACGTTCCCTTCGGCAGTTAGACTATTAAGAAGATGATAGCGTTGAAAGATAAATCCAAAATGTTCGCGCCGTAATTCTGCCAACTCATCTGCATCGTAGTGTGTAATTTCCTTACCCTTAAAGCGATAGCTGCCCGAAGAGAGATAATCAAGCCCTCCAATAATATTCATCAATGTGGATTTACCTGATCCCGAAGACCCCATAATTGCGATAAATTCACCTTTTTGAATTGAAAGACTTATTCCCTTGAGTACCTCTACTTCTAAATCGCCCGACTGAAATGAGCGACGCAGATCTGTTAATTCAATAATTGCTTTCATCATTATCGTCTTCTGCCCATTGGCCCCATTGTTCCAGATGAGGCTTTGCTTGTGGATTCTGCTGTTATGACACTCTCCCCTTCTGATAATCCGCTAATCACTTGCACATCGACATTATTTGAGATTCCTGTTTCAATTTCACGAGGTGCTATTTTACCGGTTTCTCGATCTTCTAAAATCCAGATAAATCTTTTTCCAATACTCGGCTTGCCCGTCAAAACGCCTTCCGTCGGTTTAAAACGCAGTGCTGATACAGGAATTTTTAAAGTATCTTTCACATCGTCTAATACGATATAGACCTGTGTTGACATGCCAATATAGAATTTATGATCGGGATTTTCGACATCAAACAACCCATTGTAATAAACTGCTTCGGTAAAGTTTGTAACAGCATTACCGGTCGTAGTTTGAAAAGTTTCAGTTGCTGGTTCAATTTGTCTTAGTTTTGCTTCGTAACGTTGGCTAGGTTCACCAAGTATTGTAAAATACGCTTTCATCCCAGGATAGAGTTTAGTAACATCTGCTTCTGAAATTTGTGCCTTAATTGTCATTTTAGAAAGATCGGCAACTTTTACAATTGTCGGGGCTGTTTGTGTTGAGTTTACCGTTTGTCCCTCTTTTACAACTGTTGCAACAACGACCCCATCCATCGGGGCGGTGATCTTTGTATAGCCTAGATCAATTTCTGCTGTATCAAGCGCAACTTGTGCTTGTGCTATTTGTGCAATTAATGCTTCGACTTCCGCTTCATATACTTTTAAATTGGCTTCTGCCAAATCAAGATCTGATCGTGTTGTTGCACCATTTTTAATAAGGTTTTGTTGACGTTCAAGGGTAATACGTGCGTTAACTAGTTGGGCCTCCTTTGCAACTTTCGATGCAATCATGTTCTTGAGGCGAGCTTCACTATCACGCAGAGCATTTTGCTGAGGAAGATCATCAATCTCTGCCAATAGGTCACCTTTTTCAACTGCATCACCTAGGGAAACATTCATCTTCTTGATCTGCCCTGATACCTGTGCTCCTACATCAACCTGCTGAGAAGCTTCCATTTTTCCATATGCAAGAATATTAACCTCTAAATTGCCCTTCTCTACGGGGGCTGTTAGATATGCGATTGTCTCTTTGGGTTTAAAAACAGCATAAGCGGCAATCGTCAAAACGATAATAGTTACAATAATGATCAATAATTTGAGTGACTTTTTCATCTTCTTAAGTTTGTAAAGTTAAATCGGCAACTTTAGTTTTTATAAAATATAAACACATAAAATATTTATTAATAAAACATATAGTCTAACGTAGATTAATCTTTTTAGGTTGTTGATTTTTGTTAGTATACTTGAAAGTATATTAAATGAGAAGAATTATCACTTAAGAATAACACTTGATATTTCTGATTGCTCCCACCACTAGAAATATCCATTCTAATCGCAATTATGTAATGAAAGTCGTACAATACTCAATCAATAAAATATAGCTAATCATACAGTGGAAAGATAATGGAAAATAGACTAAAAACAATTGATCTTGCTGTCGTCATTCAGCGATCTCCTAGTAACTTAACGAATGCGAGCCGCTATCTTAACAAGGATCATGCGACCGAACTTTTACAGAAAATTGGGCAAAATATTGCATTTTACTATCCGCAAATAACGCAATATGGAATGATTGGAGTTGGTGGGCTTTATCATTTAAACCAGATTATCCGTCCTGGTTTTCCGATTTATCGACAGTTGTTCGAACTTTCTAAGATCCGTTTTCGTGCAAATAATTTTAAGCCTCTCGTTATTGGAATAGGAACAGAAGAGCCTGAGTTTGAAATTTCTTATTTTAATAAAGAGCCATCGCCTTATCCTGAACTACTCGAAGTACTTCCCTTTACTGTTGTAATGCCAGATCTCCCTGAAAGCGAAAAGTTTATTGATCTTCTTGAAAATGAGTTGATTACAAAAGCTCACCTTTCAGGACAAATCATCGAAGATTTTGAAGCTTCGTTTCAACGTCAAATTGAAAATATCTCAATTGTGACACTTGCTGACTTAAATGGTCTTTTTGCATCACAATTAATCCAAATTGGACTTGAGGAGCTATGGGAGATTATTCAAGCTGTTATTTTTGATCAAACCGAAAAACTACGTCTACTTGGCAGTGGGCATATCTTATATTGGAAGCTTGATGAGGTGGTTCTCTATACCGCACATCCATCAATCTATGAGACAGCGATGAAAAACTATATACAAACTGAAAAAAATTATCATGCAACATCAGAGCGATTAGAGCAACTCTTCAAAATGCATAAAATCCCTTATAGTAAAGCTGAAGTAATGGATCCTCTATTTTTTGATGGTGAAGTAACAATTGAAAAAGCAAGAGCACAACTCAATAACCATATTAAAGCCCTTTAGATTGTCCTATAAAATATAATTATTATATTTATTATTGGCTAACAGATTGACAAAAAAGACCTACTCAGCTGAATAGGTCTTTTTTGTTACTATAAATTTTAAAACTAGATCTTAGGAAACAATAAAACTATTATGCTATTTTTCCATGACAATTCTTATATTTTGCACCTGAACCACAAGGGCATGGATCATTGCGGCCAATATGGAAAAGATCATGATCTTTTTCATTGAGTTCAATAGCCCCATGGCACTCATTATATGGTTTGCCTGATCCACAAGGACAAGCCTCTGTGCGAGACTCTAGGAGAATTTTGCGCTCTGTTTCTTCTATATTTTCTTCCCGAATATTACCAATCTCATCAGCAATGCGTTCAACATCCGATGCATTAGTAATGGATCCTGAAATGATATTTGACTCCTCTTTTTCAGGCGCTTGTAACTTCTCTGCAACTTCATCTGCAGGAGTTTCCATTCGAATAACAATATTGCTTAGGAAACGGATCGTTTTATAGTGAATTTGATTTAACATCTCTTCGAAAAGAATAAATGATTCACGCTTATATTCTTGTTCCGGACGTCGTTGTCCGTAAGCTCGTAGCTGAATTCCTTGGCGTAAATAATCCATCGCCGCTAAATGCTCTTTCCATTGAGTATCTAGCACTTCTAAAAGAACCGATTTTTCAAAACGTCTAAATTGAGTAGGATCAACTTTAACATTCGCCTGATCTTCTTTTTCAGCATATAAGCGCTCACTTTCTTGAAGAATTTCATCGTAAATCTCTTCTTCTGTTAAGTTTGGATTATCCGCTAAGCGTTTTTCAAAATCGATTTCAATCTTGAATTCTTTCGCTAGTAAATCTGACAATCCTTTTAGATCCCATTGTTCTGCATAGCTTTGCGGTGGAACAAAGCGTTCTAAAACAGCACCAAATACTTGCTCACGCATCATTTTGACAGCATTTGTAATGTCTGTGGCTTTAAGAATATCATCACGCTGTTGATAAATAATTTTGCGTTGATCGTTTGCAATATCATCATATTGAAGAAGATTTTTACGAATATCAAAGTTATGCCCTTCTACTTTACGTTGGGCATTTTCGATAGAACGAGTAATCATTTTATGTTCAAGAGCCTCGCCGTTCCCCATTCCTAAGCTCGCCATGATGCTACGCATTTTAGGATTCATAAAGATACGCATTAAGTGATCATCAAGTGACAGATAAAAGCGCGATGATCCGACATCTCCTTGACGACCGGCACGTCCACGAAGCTGATTATCAATACGACGTGATTCATGGCGTTCTGTACCAATGATATGAAGACCACCAAGTCCGAGAACTTCAGCTTGACGATCTTTTGCTCGTTGACGCAATGCTTCAAGATCTTTTTCAGTTGCATTAGGATTTTCAGCAAGAAAAAGTTCTTCTTCCAATTTTACGTTTCCACCGAGTACAATATCGGTACCACGACCAGCCATATTGGTTGCGATGGTAATTGCACCAGGAATACCAGCACGTCCGACAACATATGCTTCCCGCTCATGCTGTTTGGCATTCAAGACCTCATGAGGAATATTCTGTGCTTTCAAAAGATCGGAAATTAACTCTGATACTTCAACTGATGCAGTCCCAACTAATACTGGTTGGCGACGTGCATAGCAATCAAGAATATCTTTAATGATTGCTTCATATTTCTCTTTTTGTGTAAGGTAGATTAAATCCCCAAAATCTTTGCGTTGAATTGGGCGATGCGTTGGTATTACTACAACCTCAAGCCCATATATTTCTAAAAATTCTGGTGCCTCGGTATCTGCTGTACCAGTCATCCCAGCTAACTTTTCGTAGATACGGAAATAATTTTGGAAGGTAATGGATGCTAATGTTTGGTTTTCAGGCTTAACTTCAACACCTTCTTTAACCTCGATCGCTTGATGTAATCCATCGGACCAACGACGACCTGCTAATGTACGACCAGTATGCTCATCGACAATGACAATCTCGCCATTTTCAACAATATAATCGACATCTTTATGGAAAATATAATGTGCACGTAAGCAATTATCGACATGATGGTATAGCTTTAAGTTTTGGCTATCATAGAGGCTATCCCCTTCTTGGAGTAAACCTGCTTCCACTAAAAGTGATTCTAAATGTTGATGTCCTTCTTCGGTTAAATTAACTTGTTTATCCTTTTCATTGATTTCAAAATCAACAGGACCATCTGCAGTGGGTTTCTTGAGTGATGGGATAAGTTTATTCACAGCATGATAAAGTTCAGCACCACCTTCAACAGGACCAGAAATAATAAGTGGGGTACGTGCTTCATCAATTAAGATTGAGTCAACCTCATCAATAACTGCGAAATAAAGTGGTCGTTGGACTTTTTGTGAAAGATCAAAGACCATGTTATCGCGAAGATAGTCAAATCCAAGCTCGTTGTTTGTTGCATAAGAGATATCCGCTTCATAGGCAGCTTTTTTCTCTGGGAGAGATTGGTTTGCTACGATTACACCAACCGTTAGATCAAGGTAATTATAGACTTGTCCCATCCATTCCGCATCACGTTTAGCAAGATAGTCATTGACTGTCACAACATGGACACCTTTACCTGCTAAGGCATTAAGGTATACCGCTAAAGTTGCAACTAAGGTTTTACCTTCACCAGTACGCATCTCAGCAATACGACCTTTATGAAGCATATAACCACCGATTAACTGTACATCATAATGACGCATACCTAATACTCGGCTTGAGGCTTCACGCATGGTTGCAAATGCCTCTGGTAAAAGATCATCTAAAGTCTCCCCTTTGGCAATTCGTTCTTTAAAGCGTTGTGTCTGACCCTTTAATTCCTCTTCAGACATTGCACGCATCTTTTCTTCGAGTGCATTTACTTGAGAAACATAACGTTTTGCTTCTTTGATCATTCGATCGTTACGTGTACCAAAGATTTTTCGGATCAATTTATTAATCATTTGAGACCTTTTACCAGTTCAACAGTTCATTCTGTTTAAGTTATTGTTCTTAGATTATGTAAGATAATTTTAGGTGACTATATTACATGATTTTAGCGTTAAAATTAATCGCTAATTATCAATATGAGGTGAAATTAAAGAGTTTCAACCCAGTTATTACGATGAATCACTTCATCAGTGATGATATATCCCAATTTATCGATGATTTGGTTTGATGGAGTTTTTAAAATATTTTCTATTTCAAGAGAGTGGTAGTTGGTTAATCCTCTGCCAATTTCTTCCCCATTAGAATCCAAACAACGAATAACATCACCTCTTTCGAAGGTACCATCGACAGCAATAATTCCAATAGGCAATAAGCTTTTTCCTTCATTTATTAATGCATTGACAGCCCCATCATCAATCACAATATGGCCTTTAATCTGTTTTTGACTTAAAATCCACCGTTTTTTGGCGGTTATCTTAGATCCATCAGGATTAAGCTTTGTACCAATCTCTTTTCCATCGGCGATATCTCGAAGCGCCCATTGTCGATCACCTTTGACGATATAAGTAACCGTTCCTGATGTTGCAGCGATATGAGAAGCTGTAATTTTTGTAAACATTCCACCAGTGCCGAATTTACCACCTTCGCTTGTGACCATTCCAAGTAGACGTTCATCGTGAGCATCTGCTTCATGAATCATTTTAGCATCGGGGTTTTTACGAGGATCTGCCTCATAGACACCTTCCTGATCCGTTAATATCACATATACATCCGCATCAATAAGACTCGCAACCAATGCGCCGAGAGTATCATTGTCACCAAATTTGATCTCTGAAAAAGAAATTGTGTCATTCTCATTGATAATTGGAACAGCTTGGTACTTAAGCAATGTATTAATGGTATTTTTAATATTTAAATAGCGCTGTCTATCCGCGGCATCTTCATGGGTTAGAAGAATTTGTCCAACATTGAGATCAAGGGGTGCAAAGCCTGACGTCCAAGCGTTAATTAAAGATGATTGCCCAACAGATGCAGCCGCTTGCAACTCACTTAAAAAATGCGGGCGCTCTGACCATTTTAACAATTTCATGCCTTCTGCTATCGCTCCAGAGGAGACAAGCACCACATCAATTCCACGCTCATGTAGTACTTTAATCTGTTCACACCAATGATTGATCCGAGCGAGATCTACCCCTTGACCATCATTAGTAATCATCGCACTACCGATCTTAACGACCCAGGTTTTTCTCTCTGCCGTTTTCATTTTTGTGATACCTATTCTAGAGTTAAATTGAATTTTTGAAATATATGAAAAATGGATGTTATTCTAGCACTAACGCAGATTTTATTTGCTAATATAAATTCATTGTTTTAAAACAATAATTCACTATGTTTTGTGAATATATTGAAGAATGATAGAGCAAGCTCACCGATAAAAGAAGAGAGTGAATATAAAAATGACAGCAAAAACACTTTATGAAAAAATTTGGGATGATCATGTGGTTCGTACTGAGGAGGACGGTACTGCGCTACTCTATATTGATCGACATATAATCCATGAGGTAACAAGTGCTCAAGCATTTGAAGGGCTTGAAAAAGCAGGACGGAAACTGTGGCGAAAAAGCTCTATTGTAGCAATGGCGGATCATAATACCCCCACAACAAGTGACATCGATAATATTACTGATCCAATAGCCAGACTTCAGGTGGATACACTTGATAAAAATGCACGTAAAAATGAACTTGCTTATTTTGCTATTGGTGATATGCGCCGAGGAATCGTTCATGTTGCAGGTCCTGAACAAGGTGCAACACTTCCTGGAATGACAATAGTTTGCGGAGATTCCCATACCGCTACACATGGTGCGTTCGGAGCAATTGCCTTTGGGATTGGCACAAGTGAAGTTGAACATGTCATGGCAACAAACTGTCTTGTACAGAAACAATCAAAGACTATGAAAATTGAAGTACAGGGGAAATTACATCCTAATATCACTGCTAAAGATCTGATTCTTGCAATTATCGGTAAAATTGGAACTGCTGGTGGAACAGGTTATGCCATTGAATTTAGCGGTGAGGCTGTAAGCAACCTTTCAATGGAAGGTCGAATGACAATGTGTAACATGGCAATTGAAGCGGGTGCTCGTGTCGGTTTAGTTGGCGTCGATGATAAAACGATTAATTATGTGAAAGATCGTCCTTTTGCCCCAAAAGGAGCGGATTGGGATAAAGCTGTTACCTACTGGAAAACTCTACATAGCGATAAAAATGCCCACTTTGATAAGGTGATTACGATTGATGCAACAACAATTGAACCCCAAGTAAGTTGGGGAACAAGTCCTGAGATGGTTATCAGTGTGAATGAAATCATTCCAGATCCGGCAAAAGCTACTTCTCCTATCCAGAAAGAGAGCATTGAAAAAGCTCTTAAATATATGGGACTTCAAGCTAACCAATCTCCTAAAGAAATAAAAATTGATAAAGTTTTTATTGGCTCTTGTACCAATTCACGTATTGAAGATATTCGCGATGCCGCCCGTTTTGTGAAAGGCAAAAAAATCGCGGATAACATTAAACTCGCAATGGTAGTTCCTGGCTCTGGGTTAGTGAAAGCAGCCGCGGAAGCGGAAGGTTTAGATAAAATCTTTATCGAAGCTGGATTTGAATGGCGCGAGCCGGGTTGTTCAATGTGTTTAGCAATGAATCCTGATCGTCTAGAACCCTATGAACGCTGTGCATCTACCTCAAATCGTAACTTTGAAGGGCGTCAAGGTGCTGGTGGTCGAACACATCTTGTGAGCCCCGCTATGGCAGCAGCTGCTGCAATTGCCGGCTGTTTCGTTGATATTCGTGAATTTAATTAAGTAAGGAGTCTTTCATGCAACCATTTGTTCAGCATACAGGGATTGTTGTTCCATTAGATCGTGCGAATATTGATACAGATGCGATCATCCCTAAGCAATTTTTAACAAGTATCTATAAGACGGGATTTGGCCCTAACCTATTTGATGAATGGCGCTATCTTGATCAAGGTGCTCCGGGAATGGACAACAGTAATCGACCACGAAATGAAAAATTCCCTCTTAATTATTCACATTATCAAGAAGCGACGATTCTTTTAGCGCGTGAAAATTTTGGCTGTGGTTCATCGCGTGAGCATGCTGTTTGGGCTCTAACTGATTACGGTTTCCGTGCGGTCATTAGCTCAAGTTACTCCGATATTTTTTTCAACAACTGTTTTAAAAATGGTTTCTTACCCATCCGTTTGACACCTAAAGAAATAGATCAATTATTCAAACTAACTGAAAAATATCAAGATCTCGAAATTTCTATCGACCTACCAGCACAAACAGTGTCAGCTCATAGAATGAATGAAGTATTAGCAGGGCCATTCCATTTTGAGATCGATTCCTTTCGTAAACACTGCATGGTTAATGGCTTTGATGATATTAGTTTAACACTCGAACATGCTGATGAGATCCGTGCATATGAGGAAAAACGCAAAGAGGAAGCTCCGTGGCTTTTCCGTTAAATAAATAGTTCAGAAATATTGAAAGGTTTACAGTGACTGTAAACCTTTCCTTTTTTTGAAGATAGAACCGTAGTAAAATCACGCACTATTCCTAAACAATGGTCGAAAATAGATTATAATCGATCAATTAACTTCTTTAATATTGATAGAACACAATGAAAACAAACGAAATACGCCGAAAATTTATTGATTTCTTCGTCAGTAAGGGGCATCAAGAGGTCACTTCTAGCTCACTTTTGCCCGCTAATGATCCTACCCTACTCTTTACAAATGCTGGAATGAATCAATTTAAGGATTGTTTCCTTGGGCAGGAAAAAAGAGCTTATAGCACAGCAACAACCGCACAAAAATGTGTTCGCGCCGGCGGTAAGCACAATGATTTAGAGAATGTTGGTTTTACTGCTCGTCATCATACTTTCTTTGAAATGCTCGGGAACTTCAGTTTTGGTGATTATTTTAAAGAAAAAGCGATCAGTTATGCGTGGGAACTATTAACAACAGTTTACAATCTACCTGCTGAGAAATTACTTGTTACTGTATATCACACTGATGATGAGGCTTTTAAAATCTGGAATGAAAAAATTGGCGTTCCGGCGGATAAAATCATTCGTATTGGTGATAAAGAAGATGGTTCTTCTGATAATTTTTGGCAAATGGGTGATACTGGTCCTTGTGGGCCTTGTTCGGAGATTTTCTACGACCATGGAGATCACATCTGGGGCGGCCCTCCAGGATCGGCAGAAGAAGATGGTGATCGCTTTATTGAGATCTGGAATCTTGTATTTATGCAATTTAATCGTGACGAAGAAGGGACGCTACATCCGTTACCCAATCCTTCAATCGATACGGGAATGGGCTTAGAGCGTATTTCTGCAATATTGCAAAAGGTTCATAGTAATTACGAGATTGACCTTTTTGTAAAACTTATTGCAGCCTCCGCAAAAGCTGTGGGAACAACCGATCTTACAAGTAGTTCATTAAAAGTGTTGAGTGACCATATCCGCTCTGTATCGTTCCTTATTGCTGATGGGATTTTACCTTCTAATGAAGGCCGCGGTTATGTCCTTCGCCGCATCATTCGTCGTGCAATTCGTCATGGTTATAAATTAGGACAGAAAGGGCTTTTCTTTCATAAAATTGTGCCTGCATTAGTTACAGAAATGGGAGAGGCATACTCGCAATTAAAAGAGAAAGAAGCCTTTATTATTGAAACAATTAAAGATGAAGAGAAACGTTTCTCTACAACGCTTGAAAATGGTCTTAAACTTTTAGAAGCTGATATTGCTAAATTAACATCGAAAGAAATCCAGGGCGAAACAATTTTCAAACTTTATGATACTTATGGTTTCCCTGTTGATCTGACAAATGATATTGCCCGCGAGCAATCACTTACACTTGATATGCAGGGGTTTGAGCGTTGCATGGAAGAACAACGTGAACGTGCTCGTGCTGCGAGTAATTTTGGTGCCGAGAAAACATTTGATCTGCAGCATCTCTCGGAGACGACCTTCAAAGGCTATAACAATATAGAAGCAGATACATCGGTATGCTCTATTTTAGTTAATGGTGAAGCTGTTAATGCCATTGTTAAAGGTATGGAAGCGGTGATTGTTTTAACTGAAACGCCTTTCTATGGTGAATCAGGTGGGCAAGTTGGTGATACTGGTGTTATTTCAGGTGATGGATTCGAGTTTTTGGTAAAAGATACGCAAAAACAACAAAATATCTATCTCCACCATGGCATTCTAAAAAGTGGAAAATTAACTACTCATTCTAAAGTGGCAGCAAAAATTGATGATTCTCGCAGAACGTTAATTCGTAAAAATCACTCAGCAACACATCTGCTTCACAATGCTCTACAAACTCTTCTCGGTTCTCATATTGAACAGAAAGGTTCTTTAGTCACTCATGACCGTTTGCGCTTCGACTTTTCACACAATAAACCCGTAACATTTGAAGAAATTCAAGAAATTGAACGGTTGGTCAATGAGGCTATTCGGCAAAATAATTCAATCGATATTAATGAAATGCCGATTGATGATGCTAAGGCAAAAGGGGCGATGGCACTTTTTGGTGAAAAATATGGTGACGTTGTACGTGTAGTAGAAATGGGGGATTCAATTGAACTTTGTGGTGGAACCCACGTTTCTGCAACGGGTGATATAGGGCTCTTTAAAATCATCTCAGAAACAGGAATTGCAGCTGGTGTTCGCCGAATTGAAGCTGTGACAGCAGGTCTTGCGATTGAATATATTTTGGAGCAGGCCGCTACATTACATCATCTAGGATCAACGCTTAAAACCGATAGTGCTCATATTGTGACACGTGTTAATCAAGCTCTTGATGAAGCAAAAGCACTTCGCAAAGAAATGGCAAATCTACAATCGAAATTAGTATTTGCAAATCGTGGCGAAATCTTAGCAAAAGCTCAAGAGATTAATGGCATCAAAGTAATTATTGCTAAAGTTGATGGTGCAGATAATCGCTCACTACGCGAGCTTTGTGAGAACCTCCAAGCTGAAACCAAAGGTATTACACTGCTCATGGCAGAAGTCGACGGGCGAGTAGCGATCGTCACGAGTGTTGATAAGGCATTAACAAGTAAAATCAAAGCTGGAGAACTTCTTAATATCGCAGCAGCAGAGGTCGGTGGTAAAGGTGGAGGACGTCCAGACTCAGCAACGGGTGGTGGTACAGAACCTCAGAATATTCAAAAAGCATTGGATGTTTCATCTAGTTGGTTGAAAGCAAAATTTTAAAAAACATGTCAAGATAACCTGCTTACATAGAAAAAAAGCCACTTACATCACTAAGTGGCTTTTTTAACGTCCTTTCATACTATTTTTGGCTTTCAAAACTCAAAATACCCAGTCAATACTATTCATTATTAATGAAACTACATTAATATAAAATTAATAAAATTATTGTATTTCGATGTAAATAATTAATATGCTATTTCTTTACAGTTCAGCTAAAATGAATGATAGAGAAAATTTCAAGCAAGTTAGTGTTTTCAATATGCAATTAACACTAGTTCAACAGTTTTTACAGCGGTATGAGGTCTAATTGAATGAAAAAGAATAACAGTAAAAAATATATTATTGGCGGTATCGCAATTGTTGTGCTGATTATATTAGCGAACTACTTTTTAGCAAGAGATCCAGATGCTGGTTTTATAAAAAGTAATGGTCGTATCGAAGTAACACCACTTGATATTTCCACAAAGCTTCCCGGTAGAGTTGATGAAATTCTTGTTGATGAAGGTGATTACGTTGAAGCAGGACAATTGCTTGCAATTATGCAAGTTGACTCACTAGAAGCACAGTTAGCCGAAGCCCAAGCATATCACCAACAAGCGCTGCATCAAGCAGATTCAGCAAAAGCCGTTGTAAAAGCTCGTGAGAGCGATAAAATTGCAGCAGAATCAGCTGTTACAGCAGCTGAAAGTCAGCTCTATGCGGCAGATCGTAAGCTCAATCGTATCAAATTACTTGTGAAAAAAGGCGCAACAACGGAACAAGATTTTGATGACCAAGAAGCCTATACGCGTGTACTAAAATCAAATATTGCAACTGCAAAATCAAAAGTTCTAGCAGCACAAGCAGCAATCGATGCGGCAAAAGCGCAATCAGTTGCCGCTGAATCACAAGTTGCAGCAGCAGTAGCAACGATTAATCGTGTGAAGGCTGATCTTAAAGATAGTGCCTTAATAGCACCTGTAACTGGGCGTATTCAGTACCGTATTTCTGAACCATCAGAGGTCCTTGGTGCAGGCGGTAAAGTTCTTAATCTTTTAGATCTCTCGAAAGTCTATATGACCTTCTTTGTCCCAACAGAATATACAGGAATGTTAGTCGAAGGTGAGGAAGATGGAACTGAAGTAAGAATTCTTCTCGATGTTGCCCCTGATATGCCAATTCCAGCACGTGTAACCTTTGTATCTCCAGAGGCACAATTCACACCTAAAGCTGTTGAGACGCAAAATGAGCGTCAAAAATTGATGTATCGCGTGAAAGCGCGTATCAATAGTGACCTACTCGACCGTTATCAGAAGTATATTAAAACAGGCGTAACTGGTGAGGCATATATCAAAATCGATCCAGATAAAGCGTGGCCCGCAAAACTCAATGGGCCTTTAATTGATGAAGTTACTAAACCGTAAGTGATTCATTGAGCATTCTTTTGAATGCTCGAAATCCCTTTTGCACCATTCTCAAAATGATGCTCTGCACTTCCCGTTTTTAGAACAGCTCTGAAAGGTATTCAATAATGGATTCTCGTGAACCTGTCGTTTCCATCAAAAATGTTTCATTTCTTTATGGTGATAATCTTGCTTTAGATGACCTCTCGATCAAAATTCCAAGTGGAATTATTACGGGAATAATCGGGCCTGATGGTGTTGGTAAATCCACACTGCTTTCGCTTGTTTCCGGAGCAAGAGCAATACAGACCGGTGATGTAATTGTTCTTAATGGGGATATGAGCATAAAAAAGGTGCGTGATCAAATCTGCCCACGAATCGCCTACATGCCCCAAGGTCTAGGGAAAAACCTCTATCATACGCTTTCCGTTGAAGAGAACTTACAGTTCTTTGGCCGCCTTTTTGGTCATGATGCCGAAGAACGCCGCCGCCGTATTGACGATCTAACAAAAAGCACAGGATTATATAACTTCCTTGATCGCCCTGCCGGTAAACTTTCTGGTGGAATGAAACAAAAATTAGGACTCTGTTGCGCGCTAATCCATGATCCCGATCTATTAATTCTCGATGAACCAACAACGGGCGTTGACCCACTTGCCCGATCCCAATTTTGGGATCTGATTAATCGTATTCGCGAAGATCGTCCATCAATGAGTGTTATCGTTGCTACTGCATACATGGATGAAGCAGAGCGTTTTGATTGGCTCATGGCGATGGATGATGGGAAAGTAATGGCAACAGGTACGCCAAAAGCGTTGCTTGAAAGAACCAATAGTGACAATTTAGAAGCTGCTTTCATTGGATTACTACCCGATGAAAAAAAAGGTGGTTATGAACCAGTTGTCGTGACTCCTCTGAAGTTGACTGATGAAACACCCATCGCAATTAAAGCAGATGGATTAACAAAACAATTTGGGGATTTTATTGCTGTCAATAATGTCAGTTTTGAGATTAAAAAAGGGGAAATCTTTGGCTTTTTAGGATCAAATGGTTGTGGAAAGTCGACTACAATGAAGATGCTTACTGGTTTACTTCCTGTTAGCAAAGGTGAAGCTTGGCTTTTTGGGCAACCAATTGAATCGGAAGATATTAATACTCGTAAACGAGTTGGCTATATGTCGCAAGCTTTCTCCCTTTATAGTGAATTAACTGTTCTTCAAAATTTAGTTTTACATGCGAAGTTGTTCCATGTTCCTGCCGATCAAATCGATGCTCGTGTTGATGAAATGGTGAAGCGATTTGATCTTAAATCTGTATTAACAAAATTACCAGATAATATCCCCCTAGGAATGCGTCAGCGCCTATCACTTGCTGTTGCGATGGTTCACAAACCTGAACTCTTAATTCTAGATGAACCAACATCAGGAGTCGATCCAATCGCTCGTGATAATTTTTGGCGGCTATTGATTGATCTTTCACGCAACGATGGTGTAACGATATTCATTTCTACACACTTTATGAATGAAGCATTACGCTGCGATCGTATGTCAATGATGCATGCTGGACAAGTTCTTGACAGTGATACGCCTGAAAATCTTATTAAAAAACAAAGAACAAATACTCTTGAAGACGCATTCATTAAGTATCTCTTAGATGCGGGTGCCGGAGATGATATTCCTTCAGATGGCCATGAAGTTGCGCAATTAAATCTTCAAACAGAGAAACAAGAGGATGTAAATGCCGAGATCGAATCGACCAAACGCTTTAGTTTCCAACGTTTATTAAGCTATACATGGCGAGAAGCACTTGAGTTACAGCGTGATCCTGTACGAGCAGCATTAGCACTTTTAGGTTCATTGATTCTTATGGCAACGATTGGTTATGGAATTACTATGGATGTCGAGAATCTTCCCTACGCTGTTCTCGATCGAGATCAAACATCTTTAAGTACTAGCTATGTTAATAATATTGCTGGATCACGCTACTTTATTGAGAAAGCACCAATCTATGACTACACTGAACTCGATGAACGGATGCGAAGTGCCGAAATAGCTTTAGCTATTGAAATCCCTCCTAATTTTGCACGAGACGTTGCTAAAGGCTCAAAGGTTGAGATTGGGGTCTGGATCGATGGTGCAATGCCACAACGAGCCGAGACAATTCGTGGATATGTACAAGGGATGCATTTAGATTGGTTGAAGAAAGAAGCTAAATACCATTATGGTATTGATCTTCCCGAAACATTCAATATCGAAGTGCGTTATCGTTATAATCCCGATGTGAAGAGTCTTTTCTCGATTGTACCCGCCGTCATCCCAATTATGTTATTACTGATTCCAGCAATGCTTGCTGCATTATCAGTTGTGCGTGAAAAAGAACTTGGCTCCATCATTAATCTCTATGTCACACCTGTTACAAAACTAGAGTTTTTACTTGGTAAACAGATCCCCTACATATTAGTTGCGATGTTCAACTTCTTCCTGATGGTTCTGTTAGCTGTCGTACTCTTTGGTGTACCGGTAAAAGGTGGACTATTCACACTAACGTTAGCTGCTCTCTTTTTCTCAATATTCTCCACTGGTTTTGGGCTGTTTGCATCAAGTTTTACAAAAAGTCAGATAGGCGCGATGTTCTTCACAATTATTGGTACATTAATCCCTTCAATTCAGTTTGCGGGATTAATTAATCCAACGAGTTCATTAGAAGGAATATCTCACGTTATTGCAGAACTTTACCCTGCTTCCCATATGCTCACTATTTCTCGAGGGATATTTAGTAAAGCGCTCTACCTTAATGATCTCTATTTTGAGACTGCTATTTTGATGATCGCGGGACCAATTATTGTGCTTTGTAGTGTCCTTTTACTCAAAAAACAGGATTCTTAAGCTATGAAAACACAAATTCAAAATATATATTACCTTGGCATTAAAGAACTTTGGAGTCTTATTCGGGATCCATTTTTATTGGTATTAATTGCATTTACTTTCACCGTATCAGTGTATACAGCAGCAACAGCTGCACCAGATGGTATACAAAATGCGAGTATCGCAGTAGTTGATGAAGATCGCTCTACGTTATCGGAGCGTATTCAAAGTGCTTTTTATCCTCCGCAATTTACCTATCCTAAAGAGATTACTTTGAGTCAAATGGATACAGGGATGGATAAAGGCAATTACACCTTTGTTTTAAATATCCCACCATCATTCCAACAAGATTTACTTGGTAATCGAACGCCAGCAATGCAGTTGAATATTGATGCTACTCGTATGACCCAAGGATTTACGGGAAATATGATCATCAATCAAATTATTAATGCTGAGGTGAATGAATATCTTGAAAGGCAACGAGAAAAAACTGACTTACCTGTTAATCTTGTAGAGCGCATGCGGTTTAATCCAAACCTTACGGCATCATGGTTTGGTGCGTTAAATGAGGTTATAAACCTTATTACTATGCTCTCAATTATTTTAACAGGGGCTGCCGTTATACGTGAACGCGAACGTGGGACAATTGAGCATCTTTTAGTAATGCCTTTAACTTCTTTTGAGATTATGCTCTCAAAAATCTGGTCTATGGGACTGGTTGTTTTAGTGGCTTCTATACTCTCACTAGTATTTGTAGTTCAAGGCTTTTTAAATGTTCCAATAGAAGGCTCCATAGTTCTCTTTGTTGTTGGTGCGGCATTAAATCTTTATGCGACAACTTCCATAGGGATCTACTTAGCGACACTTGCACGAAATATGCCGCAATTCGGGATGTTACTTTTGATGGTTTTAGTACCATTACAGATGCTCTCTGGTGGCATTACTCCACGGGAAAGTATGCCGGAAATTATCCAGAACATTATGTTAATCGCGCCAACAACACATTTCATTGAACTTGGTAAAGCAATTCTCTTTAGAGGCGCTGGCTTATCAATTATATGGCCTTCAATGCTTTATCTCTTATTGATTGGAACGGGATTCTTCTTCTTTGCCCATCGTCGCTTTAGAGATACGATTAGTAAAATGGCGTAATTAATGTCATAAGAAAATTCAACATTTTTAAAACCTCATAATGGCCTATTTATGAGGTTTTATGTAAACGAGTTTTACACAGAACTTACATATCATCAATTGCTTTCCAAACTTGTGCTGAAAATGTATTAAAAATCTGGCAAAAATTTGCCAGTTCAGCTGATTCTTTCTCGTCAGAGCCTAGAGTAAGCGCTTCTAAAAGAAGCTCTGATGCTATGGTTGTACCTTTTAAAACTCCTTCGATATATCCATCTAAATAATCTTTATCTTCGGTACTTTTTGGTATTAACTTCTTTCTTAAAAGAATATTTTGCAGCCCCTTCAAAATATGAATATAGATAGGTAGCATTCTCTTTTCGCAAGCTATCTTTTGTATATCTAGATCATCTTTTCTAACAGAGTTTTGATAGCTAAAAATACTATCTAATCGGCGCTGATAACTTTGAATATATTGTTGCAATGAATTTTCGAGCATAGTGAGTGGCATGAGAAGAAACACCTTCCAAAATAAACCAATGGTTTTAAAGGGTTTCGAAACCTTTCAATTAGTGAACATATTTTGCACAAAAAAGCCCGTAACGAAATGTACGGGCTTCAGATACTGATAGTCAAAAGTTTAATCGAGTATTTTATTAAAACGTTTAATGGGGATATTAATAAGTAATAACACTACACCAACAATGACCAACATAATAATAATTGTCATAAAGATTCCGGGTAAATCACCGATTGTTTCAGCTTGAACATTCCCTCCAACACGAGAGGCCACAAGATTTCCTAGAGCAATAGAAGCAAACCATAATCCCATGATTTGTCCTCGAATCATTTTAGGTGCAATCTTGGTCATAATTGATAATCCTACTGGACTTAAGCAAAGTTCACCGAAGGTTAAAAAAAGCATACAAGCTACCATCCACGATGGTGAGGCAAGTGAATTTGACTCACCGACAACTAACTGACTTGCTAAATATAAACAACCGAAAGCAACTGCTGCAAAGAAGAGTCCAAATGCAAATTTAGTCATACTGCTAGGTTCAAGATTATGACGGTTCATCCATGGCCAAATCATTGCAAAAATTGGCGCAAAGATAATGATAAATATCGAGTTTACTGATTGGAACCAAGTTGTTGGGATCGTAAACCCAAAGATTTCCCGATCAGTATATTGATCAACAAATAAGTTCATAGAAGTGGGTTGCTGTTCAAATGCTGACCAGAAAAATGCTGAAGCAATGAATAAAATCAAGCAAATAATTAGCTGAAATCGCTCTTTTTTTTCTAGTTTCGCGAAGAAAAACAACCCCAGAAAGTAGGCAATCACAGTCACTGCAATAATTACGGTAGTATAGTTTACAACTATTGTTGCTGAGAATGGAATCCAGTCAAAACTAATACCGAAGAATAAAATTGCAATCACTAAAATCACCGAAAGAACCCAAAGTTTAGTAGATGATGAAATAATGGTCGGCGACCCCCATGAACGATCTATTCCTTCAGCATCTGCAAACCGTCGCATTTCTGGCATGGCTTTCAATCGAAAAATAATTAAGGCGATAAGCATACCAATACCACCAACAGCAAATCCAGCATGCCAACCATAAAAATCGAGTAAGATACCCCCAATAATAGGCGCTAAAAAAGCACCGAGGTTAATGCCCATATAAAAAATAGAGAATCCGCTGTCTCGACGATGATCCCCTTCTTTATAGAGCATCCCCACAATCACAGAAATACAGGTTTTAAATAATCCCGATCCAATGACGATAAAGATTAAACCGAGATAAAAGAAATGGACTGATAACCACGCTGATAATGCAATTGAAAGATGACCTAACGCAATAATTAGTGAACCATACCAAACACTCCGTTCCTGCCCGAGCCAATTATCAGCAATCCAACCACCAGGTAATGCGGCGATATAGATTGCGCCTCCGAAAATTCCAACTATGGCAGACGCTGTGACAGTATCAATACCAAGACCATTTTCGTTTATAGCTGCAACCATAAACAATATTAATAATGGTCGGATTCCGTAGAAGGAGAATCGCTCCCACATTTCAGTGAAAAAGAGTGAACTCAAGGGTTTAGGATGACCAAAAAAGGCATTGTCCTCTGTTTTAAGCTGTTTCATATGTGAGCCTTAACGTAGTGATTCTTATAAATAATTCCCAATTTAATAAGAGAAATTAAAATAGACTACCATGAACAATAAGAAATCCAATCATTTTGGTAGGTAAATGTTTACCAATTTATGTTGATCTGATTTTGAACGAGATCTCAATAGTTGGCTTGTTTTATAGGAATTAAGCAATTGGTTCAAAGTAATCGATAATTAATTGTAGATTACGATTCCCCCTCCACTCATTAATATCGAGCTTAAAAGCACAGTGAATAGCTTTGACATTATCAATAAGTTTATGGGCTTGGAAAAAAGCAAGTCCCTCTATCAGTTGTGTACTGCCCTTTTTTTGCAAAGTAAATTTGAGATGAACATCTTTTAGGATACGAAAATCAATCACTTTAAAATAATCATCAAAGACAGGTTCAGGAAATTGCTGTCCCCATGGAAAAGCAATTTTGAGTTCGTCAGCAACCTGTATATTTAGTATATTAGTAGGGAGCGCCCCATCAGTATAAATCTCTTGGCTAAAGATAGAATCGAGGGTTTTCTCTTTTTCTAGAAAATCGATTACTTCTTCATTCATCGCTTTTTGAAATTGCAATAAATTTTCTTCATAAAGCGAGAGTCCCGCAGCCATTGCATGTCCACCGAATGTTGCTATAAGTCCTGGGTATTTGCTCGCAACGTTGCTCATTAAATCACGTAGATGGATTCCTTGAATAGATCGACCGGATCCTTTTAGTAATCCATCATTATCATATGCAAAGATAAATGTTGGGCGATAATATTGCTCTTTAATTCGAGATGCGACAATACCGGTGATCCCCTGATGCCAAGAATCATCATAAAGACAGATTGCAGCTGGCAATTCATCATCTTTAATCGAGACTGTTTGAAGAATTTCTTCAGCTTTGTCACGCATATCACGTTCAATATTTTTACGCTCTTCATTCATTGAAAAAAGTTCTTGTGCAATAGCAAAAGCTTCTTGATAGTCATCGGTTAATAATAATTCAATTCCCACTTGCATATTATCTAGACGGCCTGCCGCATTTAGAAGCGGTGCTAACCCAAAGCCGATATCGCTCGTTGAAAGTTGCGTTTGTTGCCGTGAAGAGATATCAATTAGCGCCGTGATACCTTTGATATTGGCTCCTTGCCTAATTCGGAGCAGTCCTTGTTGGGCAATTCGTCGATTATTTGCATCTAATGGAACCAAATCAGCGATAGTGCCAAGCGCGACAATATCGAGATACTTAGCTAAATTAGGCGGTGTATGGCTACCAAAGTACCCAATTTCGACTAATTTTGCACGAACACTTAGGAGAAGATAAAAAATTACCCCAACACCTGCTAGTGATTTACTCGGAAAAAGATCGCCTTCTAGATTCGGATTTACAATAGCATTAGCATTTGGAAGAATTTCAGGTGGTAAATGATGATCAGTAACAATTACATCAATTCCATTCTCTCGCGCTAATGCAACGCCCTCAACATTTGAAATGCCATTATCAACAGTGATTAATAGTTCCGGAGGATTTCGAAGAATTTTTTGGACAAGTGTACGAGATAGTCCATAACCATCCAACACACGGTGCGGCACAATATAACGAACATTATGCACCCCAAATTCACGTAGAATTCGGATTGCTAAAGTAATACTCGTCGCACCATCAACATCATAATCCCCCACAATTAAAATCTCTTTCTGATTGAGAATGCCATCCACAACAATCTCTGTCGCTTCCTTTATATTACTCAGAGAATGATACGGGAGCAAACCTCTTAAAGAGAGATCTAAATCCTCTTCTTTTTCAATTTTTCGATTACGAATAACTTGTTGTAACAGGGGAGAAAATTGTTGATTTACAAATTGATGCTTTGGAGTACGGCGAATAATTTTCATTAAAACAGTTTTTATCCTAATTCGTTTAACAGCGAGATCATGCTTTCTCAATTAAAAAAGTAAAGACACCATCTTTTTGACTATTTTCCAATAGATGATGATTTGTACGAATGATAAAGGCTTTGAAATCAACTTCAGAATGCGGATCAGTTGCGTATACGCGGATTTGATCACCTGATTCAGCCTTCATTAACGCCTGTTTTGTTTTTAATATAGGCATTGGACAATTTAAACCTTTTAAATCCAATTCAATCACTGTTTTAGGATTTTTATTATCAGACATCATTAACTCTTCCTGAAATTTTTAAAAATAACTGTTACTAATTTTGAATAGCTGTTTTAAAAAACAACAATGGATTACTATAAGCCATTACAATCGCATCTTCTCGGCCATTTATAACACATGGATAGTAACCTTTACGAATGCCTATTTGATTGAACCCTGATTTTTCGTAAAGTCGTAATGCCGGCACATTACCAGCCCGAACCTCGAGAAAAATAGTGACTAATTCAGCGTCGTGTGCTTTTTGAATAATATGATCTAAAAGGAATTTCCCTAACTTTCGGCCTTGGTGTTTAGGATCAATAGTAATATGAAGAAGGTGCCCTTCATCTAAAATAGTTTGAAAAAATGCGTAACCAATAATATTTTCACCTTCCATAAGCTTAAGTCGATCAACATTTTGTGCAAAGACATCACGCATTTGTTGCTCATTCCACGGCACTGAATAAGCTCTATTCTCAATTTCTAAAATAGATGTAATATCTGCTTCATCTATTGTTTCAATAACAAAACGATTCATCCCTTTATCCTTTTATCCCTTTAATCTTAAAATTATTGTTATATATGTTGGCGAAGATATTTAAGATCTTGCCAAAAATTAGACTTCAATCTGGGATTTTTAGCATAAACTCTTGGTGAATGGGAAATCACTACTTGATAGTTTCTATCACCGACCGGTAATGAATGAGTTGTTTGCCGAAGAGATTCAAAAGGAAGTTCTTTCTTTAATAAGTATTTAACAGACGTTCGCCCTAAGATAAAAATTATTTTAGGGTTCAGCGCATTAATTTCCCGATAGAGGATTGAGGAGCAAGCTTCCCACTCTTTCTCTTCCACATCCCGCAATTCAGGTGGACGACATTTTATAAAAGGCGTGATATAGAGATTTTCGGGTTGAAAACCTACCTGATTCATAGCCTTAAAGAAGAATTGCTCATCCGCTCGATCTAGGACTACTCCCTGACGAGATTCCTCTTTTAACGGAATATCAGTAATAACCATGATATTTGCTGACGATTGTTGTCTTGGCAGAACGGCTTGAAGACGGCTTTGCGCGAAAATACAACCTCGGCAATTTTGAATAGCTTGCAAAAAGGAATTTTCAAAAATCGATTGATCTTGTGAAAATCGAAATTCCGTTTCATTAAATGACCCGACATTCGTTTTTGTTTGTTGAACTGATTGTGGTTTTACTAAAGTTCTAGAATCTTTTACTGTCCCGCCAACAATAGCCTGAAGTTGCTGACTAAATGAATTTTGATGAGGATTACGAGCTATCTGCGTATCTTCTTGAACTTCATTTATTGGCAGAGCGATAGATTGCGATAACGGATTTTGTAAATCCTCATTGTCATCATTGTCACGGCTAGAAAGTTTCGAGTTATCAGTCAATAATAATGACGTCGATAACTTTTTCTTTGTTTGAATAAGTTCTTTTTTAACTTCACGGATACGTGAAAGATCCTCTTGTTTACACCAAGCTTGAATTCCAAGTAATTGAAGATATTGCGCCTGACGGTCATTCATTACGAAATACCTCGTGAAGTAAAAATTTCTTTGTTATTCAAAATCACTTACTCGGCATCTTTTACTGAATCATTGATGGCAGTTTTTGCAGAATTTAATTTTTCAGCTTTTCGAGCAGCTTTTCTAGATGCTTTATCTGTTCCTTTTATTTTACGGCGCTTGCGACAACGTAAAACAGCATAAATCGGACCAGATAAACCATAAGCAAGTAATACAAAGAAGATCACTTGGCTTGGGAACCGTACAAGACATACTGCTAATAGACCAATCAGCATCACTAATAATACCCACACAAAAAATGGTACGGGATTTTGGAAACGGATATCTTTAAAACTAAAGAACTTCACATTCGTCACCATCATCAGCCCACTATAAAGTGTCAAGACTAAAGCAATGTAATCTTTCCACGGCGTATCTAAATCTACTGTTTCGCCGAACCAAACAAAACCGACAACAATCGCGGCGGCAGTAGGACTTGGCATTCCAACGAAGAAACGTTTATCTACTTTTCCAATTTGGACATTAAATCGCGCTAAACGCAGTGCAGCACAAGCAAGGTAAAGATACGCCACAAACCAAGAGATTCCACCAATCATATTAAAATGGCTCTCTTTTAGCGCCCATAGGTAAACTATTAACGCGGGTGCAATACCAAAAGAGATAAGATCCGATAAAGAATCGTACTGCTCGCCAAAAGCACTCGAACTATTCGTTGCACGCGCAACCCGACCATCAAGTCCATCAAAAATCATCGCGACAAATACTAAAATCGCAGCTTTCGTAAATGTTTGTGAGACTTCCCCCATATTCTGCACACCATAATAAGCATCTAAGGCCATTAATATTGCAGAAAAGCCACAGAGCATAGATGCTGTGGTAATTAAATTAGGTAAAACATATATCGCATTATTCTTTTTTGCCACGATATTACTCTCTTTTTCGTTGATCATTTTCTAAGCGACCTCATTTAAGTAAGGCTTTATTATAACACCCTTACTTTTTTTATTAAGTTGAACTTTATTCGATATCTATATTCAGTCCAAGATGAAAAATGAGGAGAATAAAGATCTTACAGATGCGATTTTACAATATTTACCTTATGATAGAGGCTTAAATTTAGTAAAGGATCACGTAATGGAGAGTAAGACAATTATCTCGTTAATTTTAGCCATGGCTGATAATGGTACTATTGGAGATAACAATAGTTTGCCGTGGCATCTACCGAATGATTTAAAATTTTTCAAAGATAATACCGTTGGTAAGCCGGTCATTATGGGACGAAAAACGTATGAATCCATTGGACGTCCTTTACCGAATCGCCATAATATTGTCGTTACACGCCAACAGTCGGTCAACATCGAAGGCTGTATTGTTTTCAATGATATTCAAAGCGCAATTCAATACTGTGAAGAAACATTAAATGCACCGGAAGTGATGATCATGGGCGGCGCACAAATTTATCGGGAAACCATTCCATTAATGGACAAACTCTACCTAACCCATGTACACGCTAATGTTACCGGTGATACTAAGATGAAGCATTTTGATTTTACGAATGCAACATTATTATTTGAAGAATTTCATGCTAAAGATGAAAAAAATCCTTATGATTATACATTCGAGATATGGAAATTTAATCATAAAATTCAATAAACTAAGCTATTCCGAGTAATTATACACTGAAATATTAACTATGAATATCGACAAAAAAGTCTCGCATAGACATCCAACTCGTAAAGCCCAAAATGGTCTGCAATATTTTGCTGAAGGCTTTAGCATTATGATGCGCCCTGGCCTAAAACGTTTTGTGTTTCTCCCGATTATTGTCAACATTTTTATCCTTGGCGGCGCTTTTCTTTGGTTCTACTTTAAAGCAGATGAATGGGTAAACTATTGGATTAGTTTTCTACCATCATGGTTAGAATGGCTACGTTATCTCCTTTGGCCGGTCATTCTTGCCTCTATTTTACTAATATTCGCCTACTTTTTTAGTACCCTCGCCAATATTATAGCGGCACCATTTAATGGTTTCTTAGCCGAAAAAGTGGAGGAAGAATTAAGTGGAGTTGTAGCTCAAGATAGCTCCTGGACAGAGTTTGTAAAAGATATCCCCCGTATGATCGCTCGTGAATTTACACGTTTAGGTTATTATCTCCCTCGTGCGATTGTGTTGCTCATTATCTCCTTTATCCCTGTCATAAATATTATTGCTCCAATATTATGGTTTATATTCGGTTCATGGATGATGGTCATTCAATATTGCGACTATGCTTTTGACAATCACAAAGTTTCATTTAACGATATGAAAAAGACGCTTGCAAAAGACCGAATTACCAATATGCCCTTTGGTGCGTTGGTGGCTTTCTTGACAATGATCCCACTTGTGAACCTATTTATTATGCCTGCATCGGTCTGTGCGGGAACAGCAATGTGGGTTGATCGTTATAAAGCGAATCACCCAGACTAGGACTAAAGTTTATGAGCCAAGTGATTACAACATCTGAAAATCAATATTGCTCATGGTGTTATGAGAAAACAACACATCATTTAGTTAAGATCGAAAAAATTGGTCGAAATCTTTTTCAATGTGCTGAATGCAAGAACTATACAGCCCCCTGTCGATTTTGTGACAACATGGTGAAGGCTATTGAACATGATGAATTTCATCAAAAATGGAAATGGACGAATGAACGTTGTGCTGAACATGATGGCACTATTTTCAGCTTTTCTGAACCCCCTAATAACTCTTTAAATAATCTAGCTGCTTATAGAGATGTTTTACTCCATAAAAATAAAAAGAGTCTCTCATTGACTAAAATTGGAAAATTTCTATTAGCGGATTACTTTACAGATGATGAAAAGTTTGAACTCATTCATCTTACTCATACTGTCGATTCATCAATTCATTCCAAAAAAATCATTCTAATCAACGGATTTTTACAAGAGAAAGACCAATTCTTTGGGGATTGGAAAGCTAGTTATAAACTTATCAATGAAAATGTCGAACTTTACGGATTAACATGGGCTTCGAAGGGGGTCGATGACGTTATTAAAACATTTTCGATTCCAAGTTTAGTTTCGAGGAAACTATTTTGGGCGAATATTGCCTACAATGTGGTCACCAATCCTTGGCATGTCTCACTAAAACGTGCACAAGATGCTGGCGAATTGTTAGGTAATATTCTCTTAAAAATGAATTTAGAAACAGAACCAGTTACTTTAGTTGCCCATTCATTAGGATGCAGAGTGATATTTTACGCATTGCATTTTTTACAATACCACCCACATATTAAAATCAATAATATTTATCTTCTCGGCGGTGCTGTCGGTAATCAAAAAAAGGAATGGGAAGCTGTTTTGCCGGCAATGAAGGGAAATATTTACAACTGTTATTCCTTAAATGATAAAGTCTTGAGTAAAGGTTACGCAACATCGACGCTCAATATTAGCAAAGCCGTTGGTTGCTTTCCAATTGAGAGCGACAATAAGCGCATTCGAGATATAGATTGCACCGATATCATTCAATCTCACACTAATTGGAAAGAAAGCTATCCAGAAGTCTATCAACGCACACTTCTCAGTTGAGAGCTAACACCTTTTGTGACTAATCTCTCACAAAATGTAACATTGAGAGTGATTATTTTTTGCAAATATCTCTCAATTCATTAGAATCAAAAGAGGATGAGGAGAGGATAATGGATCGCGATATAAAAAAAGAATTTAGAGATGCAATGGCGACCTTGGGAGCTGGGGTTAATATTATTACGACTAACGGCTCTAATGGTCGATGTGGATTAACTGCAACAGCGGTGGTCTCTATTACTGACACACCACCGACAATGCTTGTATCGATTAACCGTAATAGTTCGGCAAATGAAGCATTTAAAGAGAATAGACGGATGGCAATTAACATTTGTCATGCCGATCAACAGTTAGTAGCCGAGTTCTTTGGCGGAATGCATCCTGTATCAATGGAAGAACGATTCGAAAAATTTGATTTCTATGAGGGGCGTTATCAATTGCCCATTCTAAGAGGTGCAATCGCAAACTTAGAGGGGATTATTACCAATACTTTAGAAGTTGGTACTCATACCCTCTTTATTGTTGAGATTGAAGAAATGATTGTAAATCAAGAAAAAGGTCCTGCACTTATCTACTTTAATCGACAATTTCATCAACTACACCGAGAAAAGTAATAGATGCACAAAGAGCAGCACTATAAAGGGATTTCAATAACGTAACGCCCTTGTATTTGGCCTTCTATCATCGCTAATGCTGTTGGAATCACCTCTTGTAGAGAAATTGTTTTACTAAATTGGCAAATTTCATCTGATTTGATCTGTGACTCCAACAATTTCCAGGCTTTTATACGTCGCTCTTTAGAAGCCATCACACTGTCAATTCCAGCTAACGTAATATTTCGAAGAATAAAAGGCGCAACAGTAGCGGGCAGATCCATTCCAGCAGCAAGCCCACATGCAGCCACAATTCCATCGTACTTCACTTGAGCGCATATATTTGCAAGTACGTTCGATCCTACAACATCAATTGCTGCTTGATAAGTCGACTTTTGCAGGGCTCGTCCCTTCTCTTTGAATTCTTCACTCGAAATAATGGAAGCCGTCCCTAGTTTTTTAAAGAATTCTTCATTCCCCTTTTTTGAGCTCATCGCGACTACATTAAATCCAAGTTTAGAAAGTAACATCACCGCAACTAAACCTACCCCGCCTGTCGCACCTGAAACTATTATAGGTCCATTGTCTTTCTCTATACCATGCGCTAAAAGGCGATTAACACATAAGGCTGCTGTATAGCCAGCTGTACCAAATGCCATAACATCATAGCTATTGTAAGCGGCAGGAATCTTTAGAAGTTTATCGGCATCTATCCATGCAAACTGAGAAAAACCACCAAAATGACTCTCACCCAAACCTAATCCATTTATGAAAACAAGATCACCTTTGGTAAATTCATCACTCTCTGATTGGACCACTTCACCCGCAAGATCAATCCCGGGGATCATAGGAAAGTATCGCGCTATTTGTCCTTTATTAGTTACCGCTAACGCATCTTTATAATTAAGTGTCGAATGATGTACTTTGATAAGGGTATTTCCCGCTTGTTTTTGAAGTTCACCAAAAGAAACTGATTCAACTCTACAAGAAAAATGGGGTTCATCTCTTAAAATCATTGCAGAAAACATACTTTGCACTCCCTATTTATCGTTTTCGGTTATTTCAGCTATCGTGTAAGAATAACAAACTAAAATAGGCATTTGTAGTTTAACTGTGGTTTTTAAAATAAAAAAACTGATTTTAGTATCACTACTAAAATCAGTAATAAAAGTAGACTCGTTTCTTGGAGGAAATAACAATACAAGTCAGTTTTAAAGTCTACTCCTAGGGAATAAAAGGCATTTTACCACCATTCTCAAAGGCTGTTTTGATATAGAACAAGATTTTTCCTTTATCCCCCCAAATTGTCTAGACAATTAAAACTTAACGATTCTTTTACTACAAAATTGTAAGATTAGCATAACTAAGAACCAGTACTTTTCGCCCGGAATCCGCAAATTCGACAATTACTCGCGTACTTGCCCCAACCCCTTCAAATCCCTGTATTACTCCATCCCCAAACTTTGGATGAGCAACAAATTGCCCTATTTTGTAGCCATTAATATTATCATCGAGCTTCGTTTGATTGCGGATGCGATCTCCTACATTCGCCGTTGAGGGATTGGTTAAGGTCTGACGGATTTCAACAGCAGGACCAATAACTTTTAAAAGATGCTCTGGAATATCTCGTAAAAATCGAGATGGTGGCATTCTTAAGGTCTTACCATAAATCATTCGTTGTTCAGCACCGAGAAGATAGAGCATTTTTTCAGCACGGGTAATGCCCACATACGCAAGGCGACGCTCCTCTTCAATACGACCAATTTCGCTGATCGCTGCATCACTTGGGAACATACCATCTTCCATACCAACCAAAAATACTATTGGAAACTCTAATCCTTTTGAGGCATGTAATGTCATCAGTTGAATACTATCTTCATCTACCTCTGCTTGTGAATCACTCGAATCAAGCGAAGTTTGCCCCATAAATGCATCAAGCTGTTGTCGAGTTGATAAATTCTTCACATCGACTAGCTCCTCACTAAATGCCAATTCAATTTGGTCATTCATCATGAAATATTCAGCGGCAGTGATTAATTCATTTAAGTTATCAATTCGATCTTCACCTCGATTTAAGGGCTCTTTTTTGTAATGTGGTTTAAGCCCGCTCTCTTCGATAGCATAAGCAAAAAATTCATCTAATTTCGTAGTATCAATTTTTTGAGTGAGATTGATAATTTGCTCATAATAGGCGAGCAATACATTATGAGCTCTTGTTGAAAGTAATTGACTCTCTAAAAGATGTTGCATTGATTCCCAAAGTGATAGACCATGCTGTGATGCATACTCTCGAATTGTTTCAATTGTTGCTTGTCCGATCCCTTTTGGAGGCGTTGTCATACTTCGCTCAAGAGAAACATCATCATTTGGGTTAATGATCATCCGAAGGTATGCCATAATATCTTTAATCTCAGCGCGATCGAAGAAGCGTAGTCCTCCATAGACACGATATGGGATTTGTGCTCTTAAGAGTAACTCTTCAAAAAGACGGGATTGAGCATTTGAACGATATAAAATGGCGATATCGGATTTACGATAGCCTTCATCTAAGCGCTCTTTAATGGTTTCTATGACAAAACGAGCTTCATCATAACCATCAGTTCCACGATAGACGGTTACAAGATCTTCAGATTGATTTTCAGTCCAAAGACGTTTATCTAAGCGATCTTGGTTTTTTGAAATAACAAAGTTTGCTGCTTCCAAAATCGCTTTTGTTGATCGATAATTCTGTTCAAGGCGAACAGTTGTAACATCATTAAAATCTTTATCGAAATGGAGGATATTTTCAATTTTAGCACCGCGCCAACCGTAGATTGATTGATCGTCATCCCCCACAACAAAAAGATTATGATGTTTCCCGGATAAAAGCTGCAACCATGCATATTGCACGCTATTGGTATCTTGAAACTCATCGACGAGAATAAATTTAAAACGATCCTGATAATGTTCTAAGATTGGTCTATTGTCTCGTAATAACTCAACAGTTCTCAGTAGAATCTCCGAAAAATCAACAAGCCCTGATTGATCGCATACTGTTTGATACTCTTTATAGAGTTCTATTAAATTATGGGTAAATGTGTCATCATAAGATTCAATGTGCTGCGCTCTTCTTCCTTCCTCTTTATGACCATTGATAAATGACGCTAATATTTTCGGTTGGTAGATTTTTTCATCTAAATTGCGACCACGAATAATTCTTCGACATAACCGAACTTGATCATCACTATCTAAAATCTGAAAATTCTCGATCAGTTTTGCTTCTTTGAAATGGGTTCGTAATATACGATGACATAATGAATGAAATGTACCGATCCACATACCACGAACAGAGAATTTCAAAGTATCTTCAAGTCGCGTGCGCATTTCAAAAGCGGCTTTATTAGTAAATGTCACTGCCAAAATATTATATGATTCTGCCTGTTCTGTTTCCAAAAGCCATGCTATTCGGGAGATCAATACGCGTGTTTTTCCTGAACCTGCACCTGCTAATACTCTCACAGGACCAAGAGGTGCGGTAACTGCTTCGTACTGACTTTCATTTAATTGTTCTAAATAACTCATTTATCTTGCCGGAATTGTTTATCGTGATATAAGTAAGAAGAATATGATTAATAATCACAATCACATTCATAGAGAAAAAGAGTAGGTTTTATACTGTATGAATTCAAAAGAACCCACTATAATAATAAGCAATTATACCTTTTATTGATTTCAAATGAGATAGGAAAAATGATTGATACAAAAAAACCCACACGTGAATTGAGTATGACGGTATTAATGACGCCGGATATGGTCAACTTTTCTGGAAATATTCACGGGGGGAATATCCTTAAATTGCTCGACCAAGTTGCATATGCCTGTGCAAGTCAATATGCTGGCACCTATGTAGTAACGCTCTCCGTTGATAAAGTTGTCTTTAAACAACCTATCTATGTACAAGAGCTTGTAACCTTTCATGCAAATGTTAACTATGTAGGTCGGACTTCAATGGAAATCGGTATTCGCGTTGAAGCAAAAAATATCAAAACACGTGAAGTACGCCATACTAATAGCTGTTATTTCACCATGGTTGCGATTAATGATAATGGGACACCAACACCTGTACCAAAGCTTGAGATTCGTAATCGTACTGATCAACGCCGTTTTGATAATGCTGTATTGAGGCTCAATTCTCGTCTTGCATTTGATAAAGCTCAAATAAAAGATGATGATGATTTAGATTAAAATTTGTAATTAAGTGTTAATAGTATTTTACCTAGTTCTTTAAGCTCTAGATCGTCACTCTAGAGCTTTTTTCTGCATACTAATTTTAAACTTGGTTCTGATAAATTATATGAATTAATGGGCATGTGAATGAATATGACCATAATTAAATATACTTTTAAATTAGCATTCTTTCTATACTATCTGGAATAGATGAGGGAGAAATTTATAAAAAATGCTTTACTGAGAAACTAAGATGATTCAAAACCAAAAGAGATTATATTCTGAATCGCATCTGTTTCTTTAATTGCCATTAATAAACGATCAAAGCCTAACGCAACCCCACTGCAAAATGGTAGCTTATCAAGCTTTGATAGTAATAACTCATCAATCGGAACAGGATCAAGTCCTTTGTTTTGACGTATAAGATTTTCGTTTTCAAATCGTTGTCGTTGCTCCAGGCTATTTGTGAGCTCTTCATAGCCATTTGCAAGTTCTAATCCACGCCAATAGACCTCAAATCGTTTTCCAACACGATACCCATCGGACTCAATAACTTTTGCTAATGAGGCCTGTGACTCAGGATAGTAATAGAGATATGTCAATTTTTCCGGATTAAAACGTGGCTCTATCAATTGCGATACAATCAAATCAAGCGCTTCATCTTTATCACGAAATTCAAATGTAATATCGATTCCTTGCGCTTTTATGAGACCTGAAAGATCCGTTAGCGATGCTTCAAAAGGATTAATACCTAAAAATTTTTGAAATGCGTCAAGGTAAGTGTATGCTTCGATTTCTAAATTTTGTTCACTCAAGAGACGAATTACTAATGAGACTTCTGCCATTAAGTCATCTAAATCGTAGTCCAACCGATACCATTCAAGCATTGTGAATTCAGGATTATGACGATAACTAAGTTCACCATCCCGAAAGACCTTTCCTAAATAGTAACAAGAACCAGAACCTTGCGATAAAAGTCGCTTCATATGGTATTCAGGCGAAGTAATCAGATATAAATTTTGATTGTGTAACATCCCCCCACCATTAAAGCGAGTAATAAAGTTGAGTAACGCAGGATCAGGATTCCCAAATTGACTGAGAATTGGTGTATCAACTTCTACAACCTCTTCTAAAAAAAAATAATCACGAATTTTGCGAAGATACTTCCCTCGCTGCCACAGATATTGACCAACTCTTGACCTGCCCATTTTACCCTCATAGTTACTCAAAAATATCGCATAATTATAGCACTTATTATCGCTATTCTTTAATAGCATGCAAACCTTATATAAAAAGTAAAAATAACATTACATCCCACTTGCAAATAAGAATAATTATTATTACTATATGCAAAAGAAGTTAATAAGAGGAATAAATTATGTATATTTGTCTTTGCAATGGAATTACCGATAAAGCAATTGTTGAGGCTGTTGAGAATGGTATTACGACATTTGAAGCACTACAAACACATTTAGGCGTTGCAACTGGATGTGGATCATGTGCAGAAATTGCTAAGAGTCTTCTCCCCGGAGGTGCATCGCCTTTGAACGCTAATCAACCTATTCCACAGGCGCGTGAATTGCGTTAGTCACTACTAAGACTAACGTGAAATCACAAAATTTTTTAAGTATACTTTATAATTCATTCGACAATAATTGATCTTCTTCGCTTTTTTACACTTATTGGCATTTTAAATTCTTTCTCTCCTCTAATCCTTTCTACTCAGAATAATAGATACTCATTGTTGATTTACTATCTAATTTTTAATATTTACCAATACATTATTAAACACTATACTATTAGTGTGGATAACAATTTTAGAGAATCAAAATAAGTACACTATAAAAATGTCTATATTCGATATTTTGCAATAATTGATAGTATCTCAATAGGTTGAGTCTATTTAATAGACAAACTATAATACTGATTCTCGCGTTATTCCATGAGGCCTTTTATGAGTAAAAAGCACCACGAACATATTACTGCTCCGCCCTACTTTTCCCTTAACTTCACGGGAAGAATCGGTCGATTAGAATTTGCAAATCGTTTCGTTACCTATTTGGTGCTTTTTGTAACTATTTACCTCCTCTATTTTTTCGTTTTTGAAAGAGGCCTTTTTTCAATCTTTGATATCAATGATAAATCCGTTGATATGACAAAAAATCTTATTCGGTTGATATTTTACAGTGGCTATACTGGTGCTGTCATTCTCTTAAATATTCGAATCGTAATCATGCGGCTTCATGACATTAATCTATCTGGCTGGTGGTCTTGTGTTCTTTTTATTTTTCCCTATTTCACAGACTTAATGATTATTATGTTACCCATGACAATGAGTAAAACATTCTTTTATATATGTTTGAGTGCCTTTGGAGTGATTGGATTAATTGCTCGTATCTTTCCTTTTGCAATGCCTGGAAACAAAGGAATCAATAAATATGGTGCACCAACTAAACAAGGCACTCCTCTCGGCTTGATACTATTAATTGTGATTCTTGCTGTTCTAAGCTATTTTACTTATCAATATATTACCTTACAGAGCATTTCTATTGGCTTTCTAGATAATCAAATAGTTTTTTAAATAGATCACAAAGCCCCAATAATGGGGCTTACAAGTATATAATCTTTTTCTAGGCTTCATTAACTCTAATTACGGTTTACTAATTACTTTTTTGATTCTAAAACCAATATATAGTGCAACTATCCAAATTGGAATCACAATTACTGCATAGATCATGTTGCCAGATTGGGTCATCATAACCAACAATAATAGTAAAAAGGCTAAAGCAAAATAATTACTATAAGGATAAAATGGTACTTTATAGGTCAATGCCTTCGGATCTATCTGTTTTCTAAATTGATATTGAACAATTACAATTAATCCCCACGTAATGGTTGCGGCAGCTACGGCAAGTGACATAATTCGCATAAATGCGCCTTCTGGCACCACAAAATTAATAATAACTGCCACTAATGTACAAAGCGAAGAGAAAAGGATCGCAATGAAAGGTGCTGAATGTCGATTAAGCTTTAAAAAGAATTTAGGTGCATTGCCTTGCTCAGCAAGACCAAACAACATCCGACCATTACTATAAATTCCACTGTTATAGACAGAGATCGCAGCCGATAAAACGACAATATTAAAAAATGTTGCCGGAATATTAATCGTCCCAATCGGAGTATTAACAATACCAAAGCCCATTTCTCGGAAGATGATCACAAATGGGCTGCCATCTGTTCCAATCTCATTCCACGGGTGCAAGATCATCAAAATTGCAATGGAGAGTACATAAAATAGCAGAATGCGCCAAATAACTTGCTTAATTGCTTTGGGGATGGAGGTTTTAGGATCATCCGCTTCTGCGGCAGTAACCCCGATTAGCTCAGTTCCTCCAAAAGAAAACATGACAATCACAAGTGATAATAAAAACTCTTTTAAACCATAAGGGAAAAAACCATCATAGCGCCATAAATTAGAAATTTTTGCACCTTCTGTACCTGTTAAAATGAGATAAATCCCCAATAAAATAAGCAGAATAATCGCTAATACTTTAACCAATGCGAACCAAAATTCAAATTCACCATAGATCCGAATTGAAAACAGATTAATTCCTGTAATAATTAACAAAACAGCTAACGACGATACCCAAAGAGGAATCTCAGGAAACCAAACCTGGATATATATACCAATAACCGAAAGCTCAGCCATACTGACAAGAATATAGAGAAACCAATAATTCCATCCCGCTAAAAAACCGGGAAACTCTCCCCAATATTTATAGGAAAAATGGCTAAATGCCCCAACGACAGGTTCATGCGTTGCCATCTCTCCCATCATTGTCATGATGAGATAGATCACAAATCCACCTAGTAGATAGGCTAATAATATTGCCGGACCAACAAGTTTAATCGATTCTGCGGAACCATAAAATAACCCCGTTCCAATAGCACCACCTAGTGCGATCATCTGGATATGACGATTTTTAAGTCCACGTTTTAACTGTGATTGATTTTGAATCTCTACTGACATTTTTCTCTGTTATCCTTTAATATTTTTTATAACTTGCTAGGCCTTTTCTCGAGATTTTCCGCTTGGCATAACAGTCACGACACAGTATAACAATTTTCTTTTTTAATGAATGAAAAGCTTCTTATGAATTAAGATAAAACATTTTTGCCTGTTTGATAAAAGCCCCCTCTCTTTTCAAAGATAAATGTATAATTAATTGATATATACGATGTACTAAAATCACACTTTACTAAAGGTTTTTATGATAGGAATAATTGGCGCAATGACGCAAGAAGTAACTCTCCTCGCTTCATTAATCACGCATAAAAAAGAAAAAAATATTGCTGGTATTGAATTTATTGAAGGAAAGTTAGAAGAAAAACGAGTTGTACTACTAAAATCTGGTGTCGGAAAGGTTCAAGCAGCAATTGCAACAACACTGCTTCACGAGCATTATCATCCCCAATGTGTTATCAATATCGGCTCTGCTGGAGGACTAATTACAGGCATGGAGATCGGTGATATTATTATCTCTGATGAAGCTGCACATCATGATGTTGATCTATCTCCAATTGGTTTAGAGGTCGCTGTTTTACCGGGGTTACCGAAAACTTTTCGTTCAGATCAACGTCTACTCGATCTTGTGCAATCAACCTTAAACGATCTCAATTTCAACTATAAAATTGGATTAATTGGTACAGGGGATGCATTTATCGCGGATCAAGAGCGTGTAAATATCATCAAATCGATCTTCCCCACTATACAAGCAGTTGAAATGGAAGCCGCAGCGATTGCTCAGGTTTGTTACCTCTATCAAACCCCTTTTATAGTTATTCGAGCACTTTCAGATCTTCCAGATAAAGAGATGCCCATGAGCTTTATTGAATACCTCGATCTTGCTGCAAAAAATTCAGCTTCGATTGTTTTATCCGTACTCAAAAAAATCTAGCTCAAATTAAAAACATTAACAGACTGATAAATATATGAAATTAGATTCATCAATTGAAAACAATTATCATCTTATAAAAGAGTATAACAAATCAAATAATTACGAAAATTCTTTGATCTTCGTTTAATCATTGCATCTTTTCTCTACTATCAAAAAGATGCATATATTGAATGGGGGGTCTATAATCAAGTTTCATATAAATTTTTTAGGAGAGATAACTATGGCATTCGCAACTGTTAATCCATACACAAACGAGTTACTTAAAGAGTACAAAAGTGCAACGAAGGAAGATATTCATGCGGCACTTGATAAGTCTGACAAAGCATTTCAAGATTGGAAAACAACCTCCATTGCAGAACGTGTTAGCTATCTAAAAAATGCTGCTGATCTTCTTCGCAAAAATCGTGATGAATATGCAAAACTTATCACACTTGAGATGGGAAAGGTTTTCGCGGAGGCAAAAGGTGAAGTTGAACTTTCTGCACAAATCCTTGAATACTATGTCAAACATGCAGAGGAACAATTACAACCACGTCATTTACCAGTGATGGATCCCGCTGAAGGCGATGCTAAATTAGTATATGAACCTCTGGGTATTTTGTTAGCAATCGAGCCGTGGAACTTCCCTTTTTATCAAGTTGCACGTATTCTTGCCCCACAACTATCAGCGGGGAATACATTAATCCTGAAACATGCATCTAATCTTCCACAATGCGCTCTTGCATTTGAACAATTAATGAAAGATGCAGGTCTTCCTGATGGTGTATTTATCAATCTTTTCATCGAACATTCCGATGTAGAAATCATTCTTGCTGATCCTCGTGTCTGTGGTGTTGCATTAACGGGTTCTGAGGTGGCTGGTTCTGCAGTTGCACAAACAGCGGGTAAACATCTTAAAAAATCTATTATGGAGTTAGGCGGAGCTGATGCCTTTGTTGTGTTAGATGATGCTGATATTGATAAAACTGTCAAATGGGGTGTTTTTGGACGTCATTGGAATGCAGGGCAAGTATGTGTTTCATCTAAACGTATGATTATCGACGCTAAAGTTTATGATGAGTATTTAGAAAAATATACAGCTGGTGTTGCTGCACTCAAAGCGGGTGACCCAATGGATCCTGCAACGCAATTAGCACCTCTTTCTTCACAAAGAGCGAAAGATGGTTTATTAAGACAGATTGAAGAAGCTGTAAAACATGGTGCAACTGCAACTCCCGTAGGACCAAAGGTACCAGAACAAGGTTGTTTTGTTCAACCAACAATTCTTACTAATGTAACACCCGATAATCCTGCTTATTATCAAGAATTTTTTGGACCTGTATCAATGATCATCAAAGCAGAAGATGAAGCAGATGCTATTCGTATTGCAAATGATTCACCATTTGGTTTAGGTGGGTCAGTATTTACTTCAGATGAAACTCGCGGTCGCCGTGTAGCTTCTAAAATTTCAACCGGTATGATTTTTGTAAATCATCCTACAATGGTTAAAGCAGATCTTCCATTTGGTGGTGTACGCCGCTCTGGATTCGGCCGTGAATTGATTGACTTAGGTTTGAAAGAGTTTGTAAATATCAAATTAATTGATGTTGTAGATATCGACGCACCGTTCTAATTTATTCTTTTTGAATTAAAACTTATTAAAAGAGCATCTTCAGATGCTCTTTTTTTCGCGTTTTAAAATGATTGCTCATTCTTTTAAAATCTTATACGCTAAATATATGACAAAAAAGTGACAATTTTTTAAACATTTTAGAGTTTGTTACACAATTGTCATAATTTAATCCTAAACTAACTTGCAAGATTTAAACGAGTGAGAAATTAGCGAGACCTATGAAGAAAATTCTCTTAGTTGAAGATGAGCTTCCTATTTCGGAAATGATCGAACACTTTCTGTTAAGTAAAGGATTTGATGTTGTAAAAGCCTATGATGGGCAAAAAGCAAAAGAGATCCTTATTGCCCCACACAAAATAGATTTAATCTTACTAGATTGGATGCTACCCAAAAAGTCAGGAATTGATCTGCTAAAAGAGCTTAAAGAGAGCAGGAAAAATCGACATATCCCTGTGATTATGCTCAGTGCACGTGCAGAATTAGAAGATCGCTTACAAGGGTTAGATACGGGCGCTGATGACTATCTACCAAAACCATTTGCCATGAAGGAGCTTCTTTCTCGCATAAACTCTCTTCTACGCCGCATTGATGAATATGTTCCTGAAGAAAAAAACTTCATCGAAATTGCAGGCATAGAATTAGATCTTGATGCCCAACGAATCTTGATTAATAAAGAACTCCTTAATGTTAGTGCAATCGAATTTCGTTTATTGGCTTTTTTTATGAGTCATATTGATCGAGTATATAGCCGCACGAAGCTATTAGATCATGTTTGGGGAATTGATAGCTATGTTGATGAACGGACTGTTGATGTAACCATTGGAAGATTACGAAAAATTCTCGAACCCACAGGTCATCATAGATTATTACAGACTGTACGCGGCGAAGGGTATCGCTTTTCTCCAGAATAGACCATTACTGATCAATAATTTATACTAACAAAACAATAATCTCTAAAGGATCATCAAATTATATGCTAGGGCACATCACTCTCAAACATTTCATCTTAGAATTGATCATTGTTTTGTTGCCAGCACTACTCCTTTCATTTTTTTTCGGCCATATTTTTTTATGGTTTTTTATTGCTCTATTTATCCTTTTGATTTGGCATTACCGACAAATATATCGTTTATCTCATTGGACTTGGGTTCAACATAATCTTTCTCCCCCTGCTAGTAAAGGTATTTGGCTCTCTATATTTCATGGTTTGCATCGTCAACGCCTTGATCAACGCAAACAACGCAACCAACTCTTAGAATATATTCGTTATTTTCGTAAAGGCGCAGAGTCAATGCCTGATGCAATTATTCTTTGTGATATGGAAGGACGTTTAAATTGGTGTAATTCTCAAGCTGAAAAAATGTTGAAATTACGTTGGCCAGAGGATGAAAATCAATCTATTTTTAATTTAATTCGTAAACCAGAAATACTTGAGTATTTCAAAAATGGAAAATTTAATCAGCCTTTTCTATTAAAACAAGATCAACGTGAACTAGAATGCCGATTTTATTCCCCATACATTGAGAATAATCTTCTTATTATTGCTCGCGATGTAACTGATCGTTTAGTTGCTGAACGGACACGTCAAATGTTTTTTTCAAATGTCAATCATGAACTGAGAGTCCCTTTAACGGTTCTCAAAGGTTATGTGGAGATACTCGAAGAAAATTTACATGATGGCGAACAGAATAGTTTTGAGGCAAAAGCGCTACATCGTATGGGCGAACAAATTCATCGTCTCCATTCACTTGTCATTCAGCTGATGGCACTTACTAGACTTGAAACATCTCCTAAATCAGATAATTTTGAAGAATTTAATATCAGCACTCTGCTTCACCAAATGGTTGATGATTATTGGAGTAACCACCCTCAATCACAAGCGTATATTACAGCGGATATTGAAAAAGAGGTATTCATTTATGGAAATAGTGATCAGATAAAGCAGGCACTTAATAATCTTTTTTATAATGCGATTGAGCATAATCCGCCTCAAACTTCTATTCATCTGTCACTAAGAAAAAATAATGGTACTGTTCATTTTACAATTTCCGATAAAGGCAAAGGTATTGCTCCACAACATCTTGGCAAACTTACAGAGCGTTTTTACCGTGTAGATTCCTCACGAAACCGTGAACAATCAGGTGGTAGTGGACTCGGATTAGCGATTGTCAAACATGCTCTTAACAATCATGAAAGTCAATTGCAAATCAAAAGTGTTGTAGGCCAAGGAACCACTTTCTCTTTTGAGATTCCCCACAAAAATATGTTTGAAAAATAATACATTTCCTTTACAGAGCCCGAGCTAAAATGGATGAAAAGTAGATTTTTATCGCTATTTATAGTTACTACGAGCGGGCCATCCTTTTCTCTTATTTGCTAACTTTGGTTTATGCCTTCATTCTTATTCATTAGTCTACTCAAATAATTCGATAAAACTCTGCTCTCTTTATACTGTTAAGAAGGAGTTTTAAATGCGCGTACTATTTTCACCGTATACATTAGGCCCTATTCAACTTGAGAATCGCATCGTTATCCCACCAATGTGCCAATACTCAGCAAAAGATGGTATTCCATCGGATTGGCACTTAATACACTATGGATCTTTGGCGAATTCCGGTGCTTCCCTGCTCATTTATGAAGCAACCGCCATATTGCCTGAAGGCCGTATTTCACCACTCGATTTAGGTCTTTGGAATGATGCTCAAGAAACAGAGTTTACTAAACAGCTCAAATCAATCAAACAATACGCCAATATCAAATTAGGTATTCAGCTTGCACACGCCGGTCGCAAGGCTTCTACTGGTGTTCCTTGGGAGTCAGATTCTCAATTAACAAAAGAACAAGGAGGATGGACTACCAAAGCACCTTCCAAAATTGCCTTCGAACCTAATGATCTTCCACCTGAAGCACTGACTGAATCTGAAATTCATGACCGTGTCAATGCCTTTGTAGATTCAGCACTACGAGCAGAACGGGCAGGATTTGAAGTTATAGAAATTCACGGGGCTCATGGCTATTTACTTCATGAATTTTTATCCCCCTTATCTAATCATCGTTCAGATCAATATGGTGGAAACTTTGAAAACCGTATTCGCTTCTTAATTGAAGTTTTTGATGCAATTAAAAAGCGCGTCTCAACGAAAACAGCCATTGGCATAAGAATATCAGCGACTGATTGGGTCGATGGTGGTTGGAATCTGAATGAATCTGTAAAATTAGCAAAAATTCTTAAGGGAAAAGGCGCTGATTTTATCCATGTTTCTACCGGTGCACTCTCTTTAGACCAACAAATTCCAATAGCTCCCCTTTATCAAATCCCATTTGCCAAAACAATTAAAAAAGAGAGTAAATTATCAACTATTGCCGTGGGGCTTATTACTAACGCAGCAGAAGCTGAATCAATTTTAGAAAAAGGTGAAGCTGACCTCGTTGCAATTGGTAGAGCGATGCTCATGGATCCTCATTGGGGATGGTCGGCAGCTAAAGAACTCGGGATTAAACCCCAAACCCCGCCTCAATATGCTGCTATAAATTCAATATTGCGTTATTTGTAATTTGAAAAAGATCACATAAACTCAAGAAAACCAGGTGAATACCTGGTTTTCTGTTTTAATAAAGATATTATTTATTACTTTAAAGCGCTTTTCTATCACGATTATCAAGAAGTTCTTGTAGCTGCTTATTTTTTTCTACACGAATATCCACGCCTTTGACAAAATAGATAATAAACTCACAAATATTTTGGCAACGATCCCCTATACGCTCTAAAGAACGAGCACATTGCATAGCCTTAAGAACTGAGGGAATTGTTTTTCCATCCTCCATCATATAAGTCATTAGTTGACGAATAATACTGTTATATTCACTATCAATACGATCATCCTCTGGATAAATTTCCAATACTGAATCTAAGTCCATACGCGCAAAAGCATCTAACACCTTTTCAAAAAAGCTTAAACTTCGATTCGCTAGCGATTCCAATGATACTAAAACTTCATTATGATTTTCAGGAAGTGGATTAAAAGCCATTTTTGCAATATTTCGAGCACTATCAGCAATTCTTTCAAGCTCTGCAATCGTCTTTATGATAACAATCAAAAGACGTAGATCACTCGCCGTTGGTTGTCGTTTAGCGATAATCATAATACAGAGCTCATTGATTTCTACTTCAAGCTCGTTAATCACTTCATCACGTCTGATAATCTCTTTTGCAAGTGTCTCATCTTGAGTTACCATTGCTTTGATTGAATCTTGAATTTGTCGCTCTGTAAGCCCACCCATTTCAAGAACCTTACTCATAGAGCGCTCGAGTTCAGCATTAAATTGTGCTGAAATATGACTATTAAAATCTAAATTTTTCATTATCGTTTTTCCAAAAAAATCGAAGAGAATTTAATACTTAAAACTATCAACCATAACGGCCTGTAATGTAATCTTCCGTCTGTTTGTTGTTTGGCTTAGTAAAAATAGTATCGGTATTATCAAATTCAATTAAGTCACCTAGGTACATAAAGGCTGTCTTATCTGAACAACGCGCTGCTTGTTGCATATTATGCGTCACCATAACAATGGTATAATCTTTTTTAAGCTCAAATATAAGCTCTTCAATCTTTCCGGTAGAAATCGGATCCAATGCCGAGCAAGGCTCATCCATTAGTAGAATTTCTGGACGTATTGCAATGGCTCGCGCAATACTCAAACGTTGTTGTTGCCCGCCTGAAAGATTTGTACCTTGGTCATGGAGTTTATCTTTTGTTTCTGCCCAAAGTGCTGCTTTTGTTAAGGCCCATTCGACTCGTGCATCCATATCTGCACGTGAAAGATTTTCAAAAAGTTTTACGCCAAATGCAATATTGTCATAAATTGACATTGGAAATGGTGTTGGTTTTTGGAAAACCATACCAACATTTGCGCGAAGAAGTGCAACATCCTGTTTACTTGTTAAGATATTTTCGCCATTAATGATGATCTCACCTTCCGCTTTTTGCTCAGGATATAGCTGGAACATTTTATTAAATGTACGAAGTAAAGTTGATTTACCGCAACCTGATGGACCAATAAATGCGGTTACTTGGTTTTCAGGAATATCCAAAGTAATATTATGTAACGCATGGAATTTATTGTAATAAAAATTCAGATTGCGAACACTAATTTTAGCTACATCTTCTTTTTTTACCTCAGAGGTTTTATTCACCTTGGTAAATGCTTCACTTGATTCTATTTTTTGTCTTGATTCTAAATTCATTCTCTATTCCTACATGAGTTTTTTCTCTCGCGACATTCGAGGAAATAAATGTATCTCTAGTCTACTGATTTAATGTAACAAAATTGTGACAAATATCTTCTATTAACTAAACGATTCTCTATATTGATTAATCATTCTTAGTATTAGACTTAAAAAATATGCGAACAATGATGTTCAATACTAAAATAGCCATTGTAATAAAGAACACACCCGACCATGCTAATGACTGTAAGTTGCTATCTGGTGTCATTGCAAAATTGTAAATCGTTACCGGCAAGCTAGCCATCGGCTCCATCACATTTGTACTCCAGAATTGATTCGACAGTGTTGTAAATAGTAAAGGTGCTGTTTCACCAGAAATGCGGGCTACTGCCAATAAAATACCGGTCATAATGCCCGAAAGTGATGATTTAAGTGTGATGCGTAAGATAATTTTCCACTTCGGTGTACCTAAGGCATATGCAGCTTCTCGAAGGGTATTTGGCACTAACAATAACATATTCTCCGTAGTACGAATCACAATAGGAATCTGGATTAACGCTAAAGCAATAATTCCTGCAAATGCAGAATAGTGACCCATTCTTACCACTACAACCGTATAAACAAAAAGCCCGATTACAATTGATGGTGCTGATAACAAAACATCATTAATAAAACGAATAATCGCTGACAATTTACCTTCTGCATTATATTCAGCAAGATATATCCCCGCCAATATTCCTAAAGGTGTACCGATAACCGTTGCCCAGAGAATAATGATTCCACTTCCCACAATGGCATTGAGTAAACCGCCGCCTTCACTGTTTGGTGGTGGTGTCATTTCGGTAAAGAAATCTAACGAAATTCCTCCCATTCCTTTGCTAACAGTAGTCCATAAAATCCAGATCAACCAGAATAGACCAAAAGTCATAGCGATAAGTGATAGTGAGATAGCAACTTGGTTAATATATTTACGACGCTGCTGTTTTTTAGTGCGACTGGCAATAATTTCCGAACGTTGAGTAGTCATTATGCACGCTCCTGTTTCATGAATATTTTGGAAATTGCTAATACGATAAAGGTAATCACAAAGAGTAGTAATCCAAGTTCCATTAATGCTGCGGTGTGTAATTCACTTGAGGCTTCGGCAAACTCATTTGCCAATGATGAGGTAATACTATTACCTGGTGCAAAAAGCGAAAAACTATCGAACTGATAGGTGTTACCAATGACGAAGGTGACAGCCATTGTCTCTCCTAATGCGCGACCTAAACCAAGCATAATCCCACCAAATACACCCCGTTTGGTATATGGTAAAATTACTTTCCAAATAACTTCCCATGTCGTAGCGCCTAAGCCATATGCTGACTCTTTCATAATACGGGGTGTTCTTTCAAATACATCTCGCATAACAGACGCAATGTAGGGAATGATCATAATCGCGAGTATAATTCCTGCGGTAAGAATGCCTATTCCAAAAGATGGTCCTTTAAATAACGCTTTTAATATCGGAATATTTTCACTGAAATTTTCAAGTGGTCGTTGAAAATATTTAGCAAAAAGTGGTGCAAAAACAAAAAGCCCCCACATTCCATAAACAATACTTGGAATGGCAGCTAAGAGTTCAATCGCAACCCCTATCGGACGACGAAGCCAAGGGGGTGATAGCTCTGTAAGAAAAATTGCAATCCCAAAACTGACAGGCACTGCAATAAGAAGGGCAATTATAGAGGTAACGATAGTGCCGTAAATCGGTACTAACGCGCCAAATTCATCCATCGGGGCGTCCCATGTTTTCTTCCAAAGGAAACTAAGGCCAAATTCCTTAATACTAGGCATTGAAGCAATAATCAAAGATCCAATAATTCCCGTGAGAAGAAGCAACACAAATATGGCAGCGGCTTTCACACTAAACGCGAATATCTTATCGGGAACGGCTGATTGTGGAGTTTTAATACTATTCATAGAATCTCTACTTTAAAAGTCGTTTTGAGTAACATTTTATGATTGATTTTGTTATTTAGGGTAAGACGAAAACCCAATCGTACTACTCTCTATTACGATTGGGTCTTCTAATGTCACACTATTGATACAAAATCTTCAGTGAATCTTTCATCAAATTACTTGATTTTAAGATCTGTTTTTAAAGTATTTTGAATAATTTCTACAACATTCGCTGGGAGTGGTGCATAGTCTAGACCGATAACGATCTCTTGACCTTGTTTACCATAGCCCCAATTAAAGAAGTTTACGATTTCATTCGCAATCGTTGCATCTTTTTGATCTTTATGAAGAAGAACAAATGTTGTTGAAGCTAAAGGCCATGCATTAGAACCTGGTTTATCAGTCATATCTTGTACAAATGACTCATTCCATTTCACTTCTTTTGCCGCAGCACTAAATGAATCAATGCCTGGGCTTACGATCTCACCATCTTTAGAAACTAATTTTGTATAACTAAGGTTATTTTGTTTAGCATATGCATACTCAACATAACCAATTGACCCTTCAACACGTTGCACAAATGCTGTAACGCCATCGTTACCTTTGCCACCAATACCGACAGGCCAGTTAACAGTTGAACCACTGCCTACTTTATCTTTCCATTCACTGTTAACTTTTGAAAGATAACCAGTGAAGATGAAAGATGTACCGGAACCATCTGCACGACGCACCACTGAAATTGCTTGATCTGGGAGCGTTAATGATGGATTTAGTTTTGCAATTGCTGGATCATTCCATTTTTTAATTTTTCCAAGATAGATATCCCCTAAAACTTCTCCATTTAAAACTAATTCATTAGTTTTAATGCCTTCTACATTAATCGCTAGAACAACACCACCGATTACTGTTGGAAACTGGATAAGTCCTTTTTGTGCAAGTTGTTCTTCAGATAATGGAGCATCTGAAGCACCAAAATCAACAGTTCCAGCTTCGATTTGCTTAACACCTGCTGATGAACCAATCGATTGGTAGTTAATTCGATTGCCAGTCTCTTTTTCGTATTCTGCTGCCCATTTTGCATAGACTGGAGCTGGGAATGATGCGCCCGCACCTGTTACAGTCACTGGTGTTTGTGCAGCTGCTGTGGTAGCAGTGATTGCTGCACCTAATGCTATCGCCGCTGTTAATTTTGCGATTTTAGTAGTTAATGTTTTCATTTAACGCTCCTAAGTGTACAAAGTAAAAGTTTATGATTTAAGGAGACGGGTAAGTTTTATTTCATTCCCGCGACTGATTGAAAGTATACAAATCAATTATGACAACTTTGTAACAAAAAACTTTTTTTGGGAAATTGTATGAAAAAACTACAAAATCATTCATTGCAAAATGATTTCAATATTATCCAAGAGCCTTGTTTTACCGATCTTTGCGGCGATTAAGATCACTAAGCGACTATCCTCCTTCTCTGCTACTTTGAGAGTCGACTGCTCTCGGATAGAGAGATAATCCACAATAAATCCCTTCTTTGTTAACAAAACACTGTAATGTTCTTCAAGCGCTTTAAAACTTAAATCATGAATCATATGGGCTTGATATGCCCGCTCAATCTCACTTTTCATCTCTCGAAGTACACGGTTTAATAACAATGCATCCTTTTTTTCATCTGCCGAAAGATAGCCATTACGACTTGATAATGCTAAACCTTCCTCGCTTCGTTCTATCGCTACGGAGATTATTTCTACATCAAAATTAAGCGCTTGAACCATATTCTCAATAACTTTTAATTGCTGATAATCTTTTCTTCCAAAGCACGCATATGTGGGAGTGATAATGTTAAAAAATTTTGCGACAACCGTTGCAACACCTTCAAAATGTCCTGGGCGGTCTTTACCACAAAGATCACCAATCAAAGACTTTGGTGGCGTAATTATAAAAGGTTCTCTATCACCATAAAGTACCGCTTCTGTCGGTAAAAAAAGTGCCTTCACACCGGCATTTATTAATTTTTCTCTATCTTGATCTAATGTTCTCGGGTAATTATCAAGATCTTCTCCGGCCCCAAATTGTAGTGGATTCACAAAAATCGAGACAATCACATTTTCAGAATATTTCTGTGCTTCTTTTACTAAAGACAGATGACCGTTATGAAGATTTCCCATTGTTGGTACAAATGCAATATTCTGGTACTGTTTCCGCCATTTACGAACATCATTGATTGTTTTTAAAATCTGCATTTTTATACTCCCTAATTTATGGTGCTTAAAAAAGAGTGTTCATCAGCAGGAAAGCTTTGTTTCTTCACTTCCATGACATATCGCTTAAATGCGTTGAGAATCGAAGCATCTCCATTATCAATACTTGCTTTTAAAAAATTCTTCACAAATTTTGGCGAGACTTTACCAGACAGACCGAGCATATCATGCATAACTAATACCTGACCGTCTGTATTTGGACCTGCACCAATACCAATGACAGGAATTGTCAGTGCAATCGATAGAGCCTCACCAACTTCTGCTGGGACACATTCAACTACAAGTAATTGAGCTCCAGCATCTTGATGGGCTTTCGCTTCATCAATGAGTTTAGCAGCCATCTGTAAATCGCGTCCTTGAACTTTATACCCCCCTAATTGATTCACGGATTGTGGCATTAAACCAATATGAGCACATACAGGGATCCCACGACTACTTAAGAACTTTGTTAATTCGACCGCTTCTAGTCCTCCTTCTAACTTCACCATTTCAGCGCCGGCTTTCATTAATTGTGCAGCTGCTAAAAATGCTTCTTTTAAATCTGCTTCATAAGTACCAAAGGGAAGATCTGCTATAATAAAGGCCACTTTATTACCTCTGACGACATTTTTAGTATGATAAACCATCTCCGACAACGTTACTGGCAAAGTTGACTGATAACCTTGTACAACCATTCCTAAAGAATCACCGACCAAAATCGTATCGACTTCTGCTCGCTCCATCTCACTTGCAAAAGCGGCTTCGTAACAAGTCAACATAGCAATTTTTTCACCTTCTTCCTTTTTAAGTTGAAGATCGGTAATACGTATTTTTTTCATTGAAATAACCCTCATTTATTGCATGACAATTTGCTATCTAAATTTATTGATTTAATAATAAGCCTATATTCTTTGTTAACAACGATTCTAAAAATTTATTTTCACCCTATAAAACTACGTAATAATACCTAATATTGTTACTTAAATCAGTCGAATGATTAGATAAAACCCGATATTTAGAATACTTTATGCATTATCAATATTTAAATTCAATCCATCCTATAATTGAGCGGCATCTACACTATTTTATAAAACAGAATGCTACTGTTATTGATGCAACGCTTGGAAATGGTTACGATCTACTTCGAATAGCCGATCATCTTTCCCCCCAAGGAAAAATATATGGATTTGACATCCAAGTAGCAGCGATTCACAAAACAGAAGAAAAGCTTGCCGCAATCAAAAATGTACAACCCCAAATCACCCTGATTCACGATAGCCATGAAAATTTCAAACAATACATCACTGAACCTGTTGATTTTATTATTTATAATTTAGGTTATTTGCCGGTGGTAATAAAATGATTACAACGGTTGCCGACTCCACTTTGAAGAGTATTCAAGTGGGTTTAGAACTCTTAACAGAACATGGTGTAATGTTAATTACCGTTTATCATGGTCATGAGGCAGGAAAAACAGAAAAAGTAGTTATCGAAAATTATCTACAATCTCTCGATCAAAAGTATTTTCATGTATTGCAAGAAGCATTTGTGAATCAAAAAAACAATCCACCATTCATATATCTCATCGAAAAAGCAAAAATAAGCTAAAATAGTTTTCCATTGATTTAACATCTAATTAGATATCACTCTTATGAAATTTAATCGTCTTCTTCTAATCGCTTTAGTAATTGCGTTAATACTACATATTAGTATTGGCCTATTGCTTGTTCGTGATGAGAAAAATCGTATCATTGAATATCAGACTGATGAATTAGTACCGGTAACATTAGTTTCTATACCGGAAATTGCAGAGTTAGTCGAAGAAAATGCTGATATCGCCATAGATGAAGTATCAATAGCAGATAACTTAGAAGCAGAAGAATCTGTTACTGAAGAATCTGTTACTGAAGAATCTATTACTGAAGAATCTGTTACTGAAGAAGTAGGGTCGCAGCAAAATGATTCAAATAAAGAAGAAAATAGTGCAGATAATTTAGAAAAAACTGATAATGAGGAATCAGAATATTCACAGGAACCCGCTTATAAACAAAATTTAACAGCTGGTGGTGATTTAATGCAGCAAAATATTCTTCCGCCAAAAGAAGATGGGGAATATCGCCGAGTCGTGACAACAGATAATGATCCCTATCAAAAGATGGTTGAAAATGCAGTTCATCTGCTGCAAGATACACCATTTCTCGACAGAGAATGGAATGATAGCCAAGAGGATGAAGAAGCTCCTACATATTACTCATCTGAATTTATTGATCTTATAAAAAAATATAATCCTCAAGAACCGATTCAAAAAGAGATTTTTGAAGAAACGGAAGTTCCCGTCCCTGAGACAGAAGAAATTACAGAAACGACTATTTTTGAAAGTCATGAGCCAGTTACGCTGATTGCGACATTCATTGACATGGCAAAAGAAGAATCCGTCATAGAAAATGAAGCCGCTAAAAATGAAGAAGCGTTAGAAAAACAGTTTTCAACGAATATTTTGAATGCTGCTAATAGCCAAATTAAGCGCTTAGAATATAATGTTGCTCTAAAATCAAGTCAATGTTATGAGCGTTATATTAAGGGACAAAATAGACGTTTCCAAGTAGCAGTAATGATATTTGAGAACCCACTTCGTACAGGAATTTTTCGCAGTAGTGGTAACGATGGTTTAGATCGATGTGTCGTTGAAATGACAAATGAATTAATCAAAATCCCTGCGGAGATGGAACGTATCCGCAAATTTGCTCCTAGAATGAATGAGGCTTTCCTCCTGAATGCTTCTTTTTAACGAATAAAAAAACCCTCTCTTATAAATCTAAAAAATGTTTTAAATTATAAGAGAGGGAAAGGACTTAAAGGCTCCTTAAAAAATAATTAGTACTCTATTCTGCTCTACTTCAGTGGAACAAAATTATTATCATTATTTTTTATTTTTCTGGTCGAACAGCTGTTACCTCGATTTCAACTCTCCAAGCAGGATGCGCTAACTTCGCTACCTGAAATGCAGAACGGGCTGGTAATTTTAGCGATTTTTCTGGATTATAGAATTTACTGTAACCTTTCATAAAGCCCTGAAAATCCATCATGCCATCAGTCTCTTCGCCACCTACTAAAAAAACCTGCATTTTCACAACATCATCCATAGTCAAATCGAGTGCTTGAAGATTTTTTTCGATCTGTTCAAGAATATTGATTGTTTGTGCTTCCGTATCACCATACGCTTCTAATGAGTTTGCCGGTGCATCTGCATTGATCGGCATAGGTACTTTCCCGCTTAAAAAAACAAGATTATGGCCTGCTGGAATCTCTACCGATTCAGAGATTGGCATTCCTTCGAGTTTTTTATAGATAATTGCTTCATCTGCCAAAGCAAGACCGAACATCATTGGAAGTGCTAATAACAATGTTTTTTTCATAGCTTATACTCCTTTTATGAATTAATAATTAACTTAGCTAAATCGTGAAAGACTAAACGGTGTAGGGTTAATAACGGGCTGACGTCCCATCACTAAATCTGCTGTAAGTTCTCCCGCTGCTGGCCCTTCAGTCATTCCCCAAACAGTGGCAGTGTTAATAAAGAGACCTGGATATTGCTCAACTGCTGAAATCACTGGTAATTCATCAGCAGTTGGGCTTACAATTGCTCCCCAACGCTCAACTACTTGTGACGATTCAAATTGCGGGAATTCCTTTTTCATTCTATTAAATACGGCATCTAAATGCTCATTATTCTGAGTCGCAGTTACAATACGATTGTTTTCAAAAGGCGATACTTCATCAAGATCCCATGAAGTCGGTATCTGAAATGAACTGAAAAAGTCCGGTCCTAATTTAAACTCAAGCGGTAATTCACCACCACCCAATAAGTGCATAAACTGAGGGCCAAGTAATAAACTATCTTTTACAATAGAGCTTGTAAAAATACGTGGTGCAACGGCGTATGTTCCATCTGCTTGCTCACGGAAATGAATTCCATTAGGTAAATGCACATTTCCCTTGGGTGCCCCAGGAACTCCTGAAACACGCTGCTGAGAAAGATAGACATTTAACGTAGGTAAATCAACCCCAAGATTTCCCATAAAAAGACGAGACCAGATACCACCAGCAAGTACTACAAGGTTTGTCTTGATACTCCCCTTCTCTGTAACAACGTCCGAGATTCTTCCTGCTTCGGTTTCAATACCGCGTACCGCACAATTTGTGAAGATTTTTACGCCAATTTTTTTGGCATAATCAGCTAACACAGGAACACCAGTCTCAGGATCCACAGACCCAGAATCCTCTTCAAATCCAGCAACTTCCCATGCTGTTTGTGCATTTGGTAAACGCGCAGCTAATTCCGAACCTTGAATAATACGAGTTTTAAGAGGTGTTGCAAATCCTGGATCCTCTGAATTAAGATCAATCCATTTTTGCACATTCATTAACTCATCTTCAGAGACAATAGCCTCGACTCGTCCTTGAGTACGATAGCTAGTGTCAGCTCCAACTTTCTCATTCATACCACGCCATAATTTTTTGCCGTAATGATGTAATGGGAAAATTTCTGGAGATGTTTTATAACTGACAATTTGGCTATAAGCTCGACCAGATTGTTCTCCGGCAATCTCTCCTTTTTCACAAACTGTGACACTTAAACCACGTTCGCAAAGATTAATTGCTGTCATAATTCCTTGAATGCCGCCACCAATAATGACAACATTCGATTCTTTTGGTAATGGCCCTTCTGTCCCATTAACATGTAGTGCTCTTGATGTCGACTGAACCAAAGTCCCTTCGCGTCTTATCATTGGTGTAACGGCTGCACCTGCAGCAACTACTCCAACCGCTCCAGCTCCTAAGAGAAACTTTCTACGAGAAATTCCCATATAAAACCCCAGTTATAAAAATTGATAATTGTTATAAAAAATTTACAAGTGCGAATGATAGCACATAATTGTCAATTTGATAATAATCAATTTTTACTCAAATTTAGAGAATACTACATATAATTTACTTGACTGTACAAAATATTATAGTGGGTATCACTGTATATAATTTTCAATTAGCGATGCGCGCTATTCTTCATTCGTAAGTCAATATCAGACCAAATTTGATCTAATCGTTTTTCGGAAATTGTAATTTTAGTTTTCATCGGTTGTGCGAAAAAAGAGACAGCCATCTCCTCAATCATCCAGCGATACTCCGTTAAATCTCCCGGCATTTCATCTCTTCTTGTAAAGAAATCCATAGCATTTTGATAATTTGACCAGTGTGTTTCAATCACAGAATTTTGCTCACGATCTCGAGAAATATTTTTTGGGAAACGTTCAATACGCACTCTCAAGGCTTCGAGAAACCTTGGCAATTCTTTTCGCCATTCTTTAGGTGTTTGACTAATAAAATTGATATACACAAGACGATCAATTGTTTGTTGAACTTGTTTTTCAATTAAAGCTCTATTCATGGGATGCAATGTATTAAGCTCATTACGAACCTCTTTAACAGCCTCAAATATCTCAACGAGCAACTGGCTAAGATCATTTGCAGCAGAGATAATTTGCTTTCGAATGGATTCTATTTGCTGATTAAATATTTCTGCACTTCTAGGTAAAGACTTTAACTCTAAAAAGTCTTGAATAATTGCATGCATGAGATCTTCACGGAGCAAAGTTTCATTGCCTACTTGACGAAACATTAATGCAAGCTTTCCAAATTGTGGCCATTGTTTGCGTAGATATTTTACCTGCTCATTGAGAACCTTAATTGTTAAAGTTGTTAATGTTTTTAGATGTGTTGTTTCAGCCAGGTGCGGTCTATCAAAGAGTTGTTTTTTAAGTTCTAAAGGATGTTGTGAAACAATTACTAAAGCGGGATACCCTTTTAACTCAATTCCATTACGAATAAATCGCTCTTCTTGATCAATATGCCAGTTATCTGGCGTAAAAACTTCATTCTTTGCTGATTCTACTATTGAATTATGCTGTTCTTTTTTATGATTAAAAGTGTTATTTCTTTGATTGTTTTTTTGATTACGTTGCTGGTTTTTCTCATTACCAAAGTAACCTGCTAATTTGTTAAATGCAGACTCAGCTTGACCTTTTAACTTTTGAGTTAACAATGATACATCACGTCCTTCAGCAATTGTTTTACCGCCGGTATCAATGACTCGAATATTCATCTTCAAATGCCGATCAAGTGATTCATCATTGAAGAGATGTGGTTCGATCTCCAATCCTGATTTTCTACTCAAAAATTGCGCGATTTGATAATAGAGATTTCCATCTGCAAACGTTAATTTTGTCAAAATTTCTTCAACAACATTCGGTAAAGGCACAAAGTTTTTACGAATAGCACGGGGTAAGGAACGGATAATTTCAGTGACTTTTTCTTTGAGTAACCCCGGAACAAGCCAATCTAACCGCGTCTTATCGAGTAAATTCAGTGCGGCTAATGGTACTAAAAGAGTCATTCCATCGTGCTCAGAAGCTGGATCAAAAAGGTAAACAGCATTTAATTGCAATTGTCCAAAATTGATTACCGCTGGAAAATCTTCTAAGTTCAGCGCATCATCATTCGCAAGAATATCTTGCTCTGTGAAAATTAAGGAATCATTGTTCTGTTGATTCTTGCACCACTTCTCGAGTGCAGCAACAGAAAAAATATCTGCAGGAAGACGTCTGTTATACCACTCAAATAACTTCCACTCCTCTACTAGAATATCACGTCGACGTGTTTTTTCTTCCATCTCAGCAACACGTTCAATAGTCTTACGATTTTTACGATAAAAATCAGCTCGTGTATGAATCTCCCCTTCAACTAATCCCTCACGAATGAGTAATTCTCGAGATAATGAAGGTTTTATTTTACCGAATGAAACCACTCGATTTTTAATAAATGCAAGATTGAAAAGTCGTACGCTTTCATGGGCAGCTGCCTGACCTTGTTGCTTACTCCAATATGGCTCAGTATATTCACGTTTTAAAAGATGACTTCCAAGTTTTTCCAGCCATTCAGGATTAATAGCGGCATTCGTTCTCGCAAATACTTGGCTTGTTTCAATAATTTCTAATGACATTAGCCACTTAGGTGGTTTTTTAAAGAGCGATGAACCTGGAAATATACGGAATTTTCGACCATTAGCCCCAGTATAAATTTTATCATCACCGATCTCACCAATCTGATCCAAAATACCTACCAATACTGATTGATGAATTTTTTCTTCATTAAATAGTGGAAAACAATACGCCCCCTCTTTAACACCTGAAGGTTGATTATTCGCATCAGATTTAGGGAAATCGTTTAAATTTAGTTTCTGCTTTTTAAAAATCGTTTTTAACTGTTGATAGAGATCGAACCACTCGCGCATCCGCATAAAATTAAGAAAATGCTGGCGACTAATTTTTCGCATCTGATTTTGGCTCTCCTCTTTTACTTTCCCTTGATACCAAGACCAAATATTCAAAAGCGCTATATAATCCGAATTGTTTGCTTTGAAGATACGATGTTTTTCATCTGCTTGCTGCTGCAATTCCAAAGGCCGTTCACGGGGATCTTGGATCGATAAACCTGAAACTAATACCAATATTTCATGTCCAACTCCACTATTTGCCCCATAAATTAACATAGCTCCAAATTTTGGATCAATTGGAATTCGCGCTAGCGTCTTTCCAAGCGGCGTTAATTGCCCATTGTCTTTGACAGCTTTGAGCTCTTTAAGTGTTTGAAAACCCTCTTTTATTTGTCGCTGTTCCGGAATCTCAATAAATGGAAAGTTTTCAGGATTACCGAGTCGTAAATGCCCCATTTGCAAAATTACTGCTGCTAAATGAGTTCGTAATATTTCAGGATCCAAAAACTCCGGTCGTAAATTAAAATCCTCTTCACTATATAGACGGATAGCAATCCCTTCAGCAACTCGTCCACAACGTCCTGAACGCTGATTAGCCGATGCTTGCGCAATAGGCTCAATCAAGAGACTTTGTAAACGACTTCGGGGATTATAACGACTGATTCTTGCAACACCTGTATCAATTACATAACGAATACGCGGGACAGTGATCGAGGTTTCAGCCACATTAGTTGAAAGTACAATGCGTTTACGCCCAGATGGGTTAAAGATTTTTTTCTGCTCGGCCTGACTCAATCGAGAAAAAAGAGGCAAAACATCATAATCGTGAAATGTTTTACGCAATAGATCCGCCGTCTCTAAAATTTCTCGCTCACCAGGCAAGAACACTAGTATATCGCCGGCAGGTTCAGCTTGAAGCTCATCTACTGCTCGAATAATACCTTCTTCTATATCAATTGGGTCATTTTCTTCTTCTAAATGGAGTGGCCTGTATCGTATTTCAACCGGGAAAGTTCTCCCTGATACTTCAATAATCGGTGCTTTATCTGGGCCACCAAAATAATTTGAGAATTTTTCTGGATCAATCGTCGCCGAAGTAATAATGAGTTTGAGATCAGGCCTGCGAGGAAGAATATTTTTTAGTATCCCCAATAGAAAATCGATATTAAGACTTCGTTCGTGAGCCTCATCTATAATAATGACTTCATATTGATTCAAGAAACGGTCATGGGTTAATTCCGTTAATAAAATTCCATCCGTCATTAATTTTAAGACAGTTTTGTCATCCGTCTTATCATTAAAACGCATTTTATAACCAACAAATTCGCCTAATGGACGCTCAAACTCTTCAGCAATGCGCTCAGCTACGGAAAGTGCAGCAAGTCTTCGCGGTTGAGTATGACCAATAAGCCCTCGTGAACCCATTCCGAGCTCTAAGCAAAATTTCGCTAATTGTGTAGTTTTACCCGACCCCGTTTCACCACAGACAATTAAGACTTGATATTTCTTTAATGCTTCAAGTATTGATTCTCGAGCCTGATAGATCGGGAGGTCTTCTTGATAATTTAAATCAGGGAATTGTGCACGAATTTCATCGGTTTTGGAGGCTGAATCAACAATTTTTTGCTTAATAATCTCAAACTGTTGCTCAGGAAAAGGAGCTAGCATTTTCTTAAGACGCATCAATTCTCTATTTAAGAAAAAGTAATCTTTCGTTTGCGTAAAAGGGAGTAATGCTTCTAATTGTGCTATTTTATTACGTGCATCCATATTTTATAATTTCTAATCGAGAATATTGTCAAAAGAAAATGTATCTAGAACGTTGCCTCTTTTAATAATGAGGAGGAATTTCTTCTTCTAACGTCCACTCTTTATCATCATTACCAGGAATTTCTTTAACTTTATTGATCAACTGCTGAGAGATTCGCATTAAACATTCAATTTTCCCTTGTTGTTCAATAATTGTTTGATTTAATAGTTCAATATTGTACTCATGGAAAGCTTCTCGACTTTCAAGTTCAGTAACACGTGCGATTAAATCTTGGATAATCTCTTCAGAATTCATGCTTTCCTTACAATCTTTAAATTATATTATTCTCACTATTATACCCTGAAATAGATTTTTCTAGATTTTGAAGTATCAAAAATTTAAGGCAACAAAAAACCGAACTTATTAAAGTTCGGTTTAATATTTGGAGCGGGAAACGAGACTCGAACTCGCGACCCCGACCTTGGCAAGGTCGTGCTCTACCAACTGAGCTATTCCCGCTAGACAGAAATACATTATAGAGTGAAATTAAAATCTGTCAACGCTCTATATGCACAAAAAGTTACCAACAAAATCTTAGATTATAGACCGCGAGATTCTATTCTTTGCAGTAGATCTTTCGGCGAAACATAGCCAGGAATCATTGAACCATCTTCCAAAATAATTGCAGGGGTACCTTGTACTCCCATCTCTATTGCGAGTTTGTATTGATCTGCAATAGGATTTTTACAAGAATGAGTCTCAATAGATTCGCTACTTTTAGCTTCAGCTAATTGAACAGCTTGATCTAACGCCGCATTACGATCTGGTGAACACCACACCGAAACCATATCTTCATAGCCTTTGGAGTTTAACCCTCGATAAGGAAATGCTAAATATCGAACAGTTATCCCACTTGCAAGATAATCATCAAGCTGCGAATGAAGCATACGACAAAAAGGACAATCCGTAGTCGTGAATACTGTGATCACATGCTTCTCGTTCGGAGAACGATAGATCGTCATATCTTTTTCATCGACTCCAGCAATCTTCTCTTTATTACGTTCATTGACATAATTATCACTTAGATTAATCCCTTTTACCAAATCAATGGCATTGCCTTCGAGCATGTAACGCCCATCTTTAGAAAGGAAGATAGGATAAGGACTCTCTTTTAGAAAAATCTCATAAAAACCTTCTATTTCTGAAGGTTGAGTTTTTTCAATCGTCACACCTGTAATAAGATTATTAAAGTGCGTTAAATCTGCTTCTGCTAAAGCAATATTCGTCATCCCTAAGAGTACAAGCCCAGATAAGAGCGATTTTTTCATAAAGTCCTCTATTAATTATTTAAGAAGTAAGCGTCATTATACGTGAATGACGATAATTTAGTTTTTTTCATTTACAAATTAAATAGAGTGTTTTAATTCGTAAACAGTGATAATCAATTTTAACAAGCATTAATTAAAAGCTCTAGCCACGAGGATGGTTAAGTGCATGTAATTTCTTCAATCGTTCCTTAGCAACATGAGTATAAATTTGCGTTGTAGAAAGGCTACTATGCCCAAGTAACACCTGCACAACACGTAGATCAGCCCCATTATTTACTAAGTGGGTTGCAAATGCATGGCGTAATGTATGCGGAGAAATTTCCCCCGCAACACCAATCGATTTAGCATATTTTTTAATAATATACCAAAATGCCTGGCGACTCATTGCACCACCACGGTTACTCACAAATAGAATATCACTCGAGAAACCTTTCAATAATTGTGGGCGTGATTGCTGAATATAATCCATTACCGCCTCCATCGCAACCTCTCCAATGGGGACTAAACGCTCTTTATCCCCCTTACCCACTACTCGTATACATCCTCGTTCAAAGTTAATCTGACTATATTCTAACGAGATCAATTCTGATACCCGAAAACCACAAGAATAGAGCAACTCTAGCATAGCGTAATCTCTTAGCCCTAATGTGGTATTTAAATCAGGTGCATTTAAGAGTGCCTCTACTTGCTCAGGAGATAATGTAACAGGAAGCGGTTTATGGAATTTGGGAAGTTTAATCGCATCAGTTGGATCATCACTACGAAGTTTTTCTTGAATGAGGAATCGGAAAAAATGCCGATAACAGGAAAGATAACGCGCAAGACTTCGTGGATTGACTTGCTTTTCAAGTTCTTGAGCGAAAAAATGATTTAATTGATCATGAGTAAGATTAATTAATGCCGTATTGTTTGATGCAGCAAAAAACTGAAGCTTTTTAAGATCATGAGTGTAAGAATCGTCTGTTTTAGCGCTTGCGCCTCGTTCAAAAAGCAATCTCTCACCAAACTTTTTTAGTAGTAAATCATCTCCCCTGTTGTTAATCATTATTACTCCTCCCAACCATTAACGATTAATGAAATATTTTAGCATTTTCATGGAATTATGTTTTTTCTAGATGACTATATCTAAATTGATAAACGAATCACTAAAGCAATCAATGTCACTAAAAGCACCGGAGTTGTTAAAATAACTCCAACACTAAAGTAGTAGCCCCAAGAAATTTTCAAATTTTTGGCTGCCAGTACATGTAGCCATAAAAGTGTTGCTAAACTTCCTATTGGCGTGAATTTCGGTCCCAAATCACTCCCGATAACGTTTGCATAGACCATCCCTTCTTTAATGACACCACTAGCATATGATGTCTCAATAGAGAGTACGCCCATTAAAACGGTTGGTAAATTATTCATAATAGACGATAGGATCGCCATGATAAATCCTGTACCGATAGTACTAATCCCAAGATTTTGCAGCGATAATTTATCTAATATTAAGACTAAATACGTCATTATTCCAGCATTTCGTAGTCCAAAAACAACTAGATACATACCTAATGCAAAGATGACAATTTGCCAAGGCGCTGCTTTTAATACTTTTTTAGAAGAGATTTTGGAACTATTTTTAGATGCAATTAACAATATTAGTGCACCGATCATTGCAATGAAGCTTACGGGAATGCCGATGATATCAGATACAAAAAAACCTAATAATAGACTTATTAAAATCCCCCAGCCAATGAAAAAGACCGCCCGATCCTGAATTGCCAATGAAGGATTAATGACTTCAGGCATCGCTGCTAATTGGTATTGAAATGGGATATCTCTTCGAAAAAAGAGTAAAAGGACAGATAGGGTTGTAAAAACTGATACTACATTTACCGGTATCATTATCGAGGCATAACGGCTAAAACTTATCGAGAAATAATCTGCTGAAACAATATTCACAAGATTGGAAACCGTCAATGGAAGGCTAGCTGTATCGGCAATGAAGCCTGCACCCATAATAAATGCTAAAGTTGTGGCTCTGCTTGCACCTAATTGTAATAAAATCGCTATCACGATGGGTGTAAGAATCAATGCAGTACCATCGTTTGCAAAAAATGCCGAGATAGTAGCGCCCAGTATAATCATATAAATAAATAGGCGTGTACCGCTTCCTTGCCCAAGACGCGTGATATAGAGTGCTGCCCATCTAAAAAAACCTGTTTCATCTAGAACTAAGCTAATGATGATAATTGCCACAAAGGTCAGCACTGCATTCCAAATAATTCCCCAGACTGTAACTATATCAGATAGATCGGTCACACCAAAAGTCAGTGAAAGTAACGCACCTAAAATAGCACTATACCCAATACCAAGCCCTTTGGGTTGCCAAATTACAAGCGTCAAAGTAAAAATAAAGATGACTATGGCTAATAACATAATTTATTCCATAATTGAAAGAAGAAAGCTATTGTATGCAATTTCCCGTAAATAAAATAAAAACTATAAAGAGTATTCTTTATAGTTTTTATGATTATAAACCTGTTATAGGGGAATGATTTCTACGAAATTTTCTTATCGCTTAAGAAATACTAGATCCCAAACACCATGTCCTAAACGTAAACCCCGCGCCTCAAATTTAGTAGGCATACGATGGGTTTGATTTTCTACAAATCCATCAACACTATTTTTATAGTCGTTTGATGCGAGCATCACTTCCATCATATGCTCGGCATAAGGTTCCCAATCGGTTGCCAAGCAGAGACGGCCTCCAGAGATCAATTTTTTTGCTAATAAAGAAACAAATTCCTGTTGAATAATTCGACGCTTGTTATGTTTCTTTTTATGCCAAGGATCCGGAAAAAAAATCTGAATACAATCAATACTCTCATCAGGGATACATTCTTTAAGCACATGAACTGCATCATAATCGATTGCACGGATATTCGTTAATTCTTTCTCTTCTACATCTAATAAAAGTCTTCCAACACCGGGGCGATGAACTTCTATTCCCAAAAAATCCCGCTCAGGCTCACGCTCCGCCATTTGGGATAAAGATGCTCCATCACCAAAGCCAATTTCCAATGTCCGCTTATTGTTAACACGTCCAAATAATTGGTCTAGATCCCACTTTTCATTAATTTGATCATGCGAAACGAGATAGGGGCTTTCTGTAAGAACGCGCTCTTGCCCTTTCGTTAACCGGCCTTCGCGCTTTACAAACGATTTAATAGTTCTAAGCGGGCGTGTTGTGTCTTTTGTATTTTCCATCGATATATTCAGCTATAATTTGTTTAAACTCATCAGCGATCTTATCGCCTTTTAATGTAACCGATCGCTCTCCATCTACATAAACTGGTGCGACTGGTTTTTCCCCATTTCCTGGTAAACTAATACCAATATTAGCCATTTTGGATTCGCCAGGACCATTGACGATACACCCCATGACTGCAACTACCATTTTTTCAACACCATCATATTGATTTTTCCAAATCGGCATATTGTTATCAATGTAACCCTGTATCTCTTGTGCTAAATATTGAAAATCATCACTACTTGTTCGTCCACAACCGGGACATGCAACAACTTTTGGGGTAAATGCGCGAATTTGTAAACTCTGTAAGATCTCTCTCCCTACTAATACTTCTTCAGTTCTCGGTGCATTTGGTTCCGGTGTCAAAGAGATTCGAATTGTATCACCAATTCCTTCTTGTAGCAGAACGGCAAGCGAAGCTGTTGAAGCTACTACTCCCTTCATTCCCATCCCAGCCTCCGTTAATCCTAGATGAAGGGGGAGATTAATCTTCCCTGCGATCGCTCGATATACGCGAATTAATTGCTGGCTTTGACTTACTTTTACAGACAAAATAATATCTTCATCCGTCATCCCAATCTCTTTTGCAAAAGCAATGCTTTCTAATGCCGAAACAATCATCGCATCACACATTAACTCATCATTTGTTAGTGGTACAGCACACTTAAGATTTTGATCCACAAGGCGCTTGAGTACTTCGGGATCAAGACTTCCCCAATTGACGCCAATTCGAACAGGTTTTTGGTATTTTAAAGCTTCCTCGACAATAGAGGAAAACTGCTCATCTTTACGAGCTCCGCGACCAACATTTCCAGGGTTAATCCGCAGCTTCGCAAGCGCCTTTGCACATTCAGGCTCTGCTTGTAAAAGGCGATGACCATTGAAATGAAAGTCCCCAACGACTGGTGTTGTATATCCTGCAATATCTAATTTTTCGACAATAAAAGGCACTGCTTTTGCCGCAAGTTCACTGTTAACGGTGACTCTCACTAACTCAGAACCAGCATCTGCAAGTTCAATAATTTGCTTAACGGTTGCATCAATATCTTCCGTATTGGTATTAGTCATTGACTGTACGCGAACTGGATACTCAGATCCTATGCCAATATTTCCAACCATTACTTGACTAGTTTGGCGGCGTTTGATGGTAAAAACCATGAAGTATTCCTTTTATTTTTCGAAAAAATAATGAAGCTTATTATCGCTAAAAGAACGTTTAATCACAAGAGCGATATAAGTCCGATTCTTTGATATAATCGGCAACATTCATATTCTTAAAATTTCTATTCATTATCGACACATTAGGAACATTATGTCATATCTCGTCTATAAAGCTCTGCATATTATCTTCATGGTTACATGGTTCGCAGGACTCTTCTATCTACCACGAATTTTTGTTTATCACGCGATGAATAAATCCCCTGAAACAAGCGAAACATTTAAAGTCATGGAGCGTAAACTAATGATCATGACTAATATTGGTGGTGCTTTGACCGTAATTTTTGGGCTTATCTTGATTATGAAAAATCCTGATTTACTCAAGATGGGATGGTTACATTTTAAGTTAACGCTTGTGTTCTTACTGCTAATCTATCACTATTTTTGCTACCATTACGTATTAGTATTTCGTAAAGATCAAAATAGCCATACACATAAGTTTTATCGTTATTTTAATGAAATTCCAAGTCTAATATTGGTATTAGTAGTATTTCTTGTCGTTCTCAAAGCAATACCATTTATTCATTTTTAAATTAAACATGCAAAATAACCAAAAGGCGAGCATATATGCTCGCCTTTTTATTACCTATTTTAAATTCTATTTAAAGGCTTTTACAAACGCTAATACTTCCGAGACATGCCCAGGAACTTTTACCTTACGCCACTCTTGTAAAACTTGTCCTGTTTTATCAATTAGAAAAGTACTTCTTTCAATTCCAAGCCCAATTTTGCCAAACATGTTTTTCTCTTTAATAACATCAAATGTTTTACAGAGAATTTCATCTGTATCTACAAATAGTGGAAATTGTAATTTAAATTTTTCGGCAAAGTTTTCGTGAGATTTCTTACTATCGCGAGATACTCCTACGATTGAACAACTGTGCTTTTCAAACTCTTCAAAATGATCTTTAAAATCTTCAGCCTCATTACTACATCCTGGTGTATTGTCTTTTGGATAGAAATAAACAACAATAAAATCACCTTTCTGGCTAGATAGTGAACTCTTTTCTGTCTGCGTTTCAAATTGTTGATCCAGTATCTCTTTTGCAACTTTTTCCATAACAGCTACTCCTTTATCTATATTTTAATGAGTGAACGAAGATTTGAAGCAACATATTACATGAGCTAAATCTTATCACTCTATTCATATTAGCATGAAATTCATAAAGGAAAATTTTGATGATTGAGCATTGGTTAAGGTTATTTCATACACCACATATAGGTCCGAAACGACTAAGAAAATTGCTAGAATATTTTGAAACAGCAGAAAATGCATTGTTAGCTGATGATCTCGATTGGTATAGAGCAAAAATGCCAAAATTAGTGATTGAATCCCGCAACAAAATGAACCAACAACACTTTTGTGAATCCATGCGATGGCTTGACAGTGATCAGGGAGAAATCATAGCTTATGATAATGAACACTATCCCGCGCTTTTAAAAGAAACTTATGCTCCGCCGATGCTTCTTTTTATTAAAGGGAACAGCACAATACTCTCAAGTCCACAAATTGCAATTGTTGGCGCACGAAAACCTTCTGAAGAAGGGATATATAATGCTAAAATTTTTGCACGCCAGCTTTCAAAAATAGGTTTGACTATTACCAGTGGGCTAGCACTTGGAATTGATAAAATTGCCCATCAATCGGCGGTCAACCTTCATAACCCCACTATCGCAGTTTTAGGAACAGGTCTTAATGAGATCTATCCAAAAAATCATCAAAACCTCTATCAAGAGATTATTCAAAATTATGGAGCTGTAATTAGTGAATACCCTCTTTCAATGCCCCCTAAACCTCAAAATTTTCCGAGACGTAACCGAATTATTTCAGGTCTATCTTTTGGTACATTAGTTGTTGAAGCTACGGTTAAATCCGGTTCCTTAATTACGGCGCGCTTGAGTATGGAAGAAAACCGTGAAGTATTTGCGATTCCAGGCTCAATCCATAAACCACAATCACGAGGATGCCATCAATTAATACGGGAAGGTGCAACTTTAGTTGAATCTTGTGATGATATCCGCACGATTATTCATTCCTGGGGGATATCAATCGAGAAGGCCAATGAACCAATAGAACAGTTGTCGCTTTTTTCAACGAAATCTACTCAAAATGAGGAAATATCAATACCTGAAACTGAAACAATACTTTTACCACCAATTGCAAATGATCATCCTTACATCAATACGTATCATCAACTCGCTTCCCCGAAAACAATTAATCAACTCGTTGAACAACTACAACTACCTAGTGCAACGCTTACAAATCATTTAATGACGTTGGAGTTAGAGGGATATATCACAGTAAATCAAGGGTTTTATCGTCAGATAAAGTAGAAAAATGCTCACTTTTGATATTTTGAAGTTGTTTTAAAAAGTCTGGACGAGAAAAGTGCTTTACGTAGCCACCTTCTTCATCTAACAAAATAAGATCAATCTGGGGATTAAAAAATGTTGTTAAACCACGATTACGATTCATATTTAAAAATGAATGTCTTGAAACATTCTCAATAAAGGATATATCGTTTTCTTGCAATAATCGTTTTAAAGATTCAGTATAGCCTCCAATGACATACAAACATTTCAGTATTCCTGCTTCACGCACATTGTCCAAAACACTCCATAGAAGCTCTTCGTTACCTTGATAAAAATAGAGAATATTTTTTTTACCAAGAAGATGATGTGTACCGATCAAATCTTGTCGCAACAACCCTTCGAAATATGGTAACGATTTCCCCAGTTGCAACGGTTCGTTCTGCGCAAAAGGAGAAACGGTTGCATTTTGTAAATATGACTCCAAAAGTAATAATCGTTTAATAATACTCTGAGTCTCATCCGGCGAGTCTTTTTTTTGTAGCGTCAATGAACGCCAACTACTTGGTTGGCTAATGTGAATACCTTGAGGTCTCCCCATTAGTTTTCGTTTTAAAAATTCCAATTCAACATAAAACCGAGAGATCGGTGAAATATAATAATTATCAAATCGTTGTAGAACTTCTTTCTTGTCGTAATGTGTCATCTATCACTCATTATTTTCTAAAATTTATCACTCAAATTATAGCTCAATAAAAAGGCACTAATAAGATTAGTGCCTTTTATAATAGAACGAAATGTCATCTCTTTTTATTAATCGTTACTTGCTAAAATTAAACGTAACAAGCTAGAGAAAATGTTATACAGCGCAATATAAATATCTAATGCCACACTGATATAGTTATTTTCACCACCACGAACAACACTATTAATTCTCCACAAAATAATTGCGCCAGAGAAAGGGATAATTAGCATCGATAGTAATAAATTGATAAACGGCATTTTCAAGAAAAAGAAGTTTAAAGCGATCGTCGCAATCATGACTAAGCCCAATGCACCAACATACTTTCCAATTGCTGAGAAATCTTTTGTCGCATCACTTCCTAGCGCTGCTAATACTAAGAACAAAGCTGCTGTTCCACCAGCAGCAATCCCAATATATTGCCATGCATTAGGATGAGAAAGTGCGACAGTTAAAAGTGGACCAAGCATCATTCCCATTAAGAATGTAAAAACGAACATAAGCGCAAGACCAACATTTGAGGTCTTATTCGCTTCGATTGCAAATGAAAGACCATAAAAAGCGACCATAAAACCTACGAAGAATAGAATGGGACTTGATTGCATCAAAGAAAATACTATTCCTGTCTGAATTGAGAGATATGCGCCAATAATCGTTGGAATCAAAGAGAGTGCAACTAAAGTATATGCTTGGCGTAATACTTTATTCATCCCCTGCCTTTGAACCGCTCCCATTGCGTCTGTTTGATAATAATTATTCATCTGTTATAACTCCTTAGGGTTATCATATTTCAACAAATATTGAAAAAAATGCTCAAAGCGAAACGCTCTGAATTTGCACCATTATACCATTTACGTATGAATTATTGCGAGCATTTCAATTGAAATAGAAGTAAAAAAATGCGATTCTACCCTTCATTTAATGTAATAATCGATTCAAAATTAACTACTACGAGTTTGCATCCCCGTGCCTAAATATAAATTGAAACCCAATAGAATTATTTTAGCTATGGCATTTGCGTTTCCTATTATAGGAAATGCATCACCAATTGCTTGCGAAATATCGCCTCTTGCAAAACTGCTCACTAAACCTTTAGAGAACCCTTCAAAAGCAGAAGTGAAGGCAATCGCTAATGATGGTGAGTTAACACCAATAGAAGGCCGTCTATGGGGGAATGCAAAATTTATCTACGGAAATGATGAACTCACGAGTGAAGGCTTTCACCTTAATCGTATTGACCAAATAGTCACCTCTACCGGGGATAATGTAACATACGCAACACCCAATGCTGTTTTACAGGGACGTAAGGGAACCTATTTACTTAATCAAAATGAAGTGTTTTTTAATGACACACAATATTATTTGGTGGCCGAGCCGAATATACAAGGACGTGCCTCACATATCGATCATAATGAACATACTCGAATTTCGATTATGGAAAATGCCACCTATTCAACCTGCAGCATCGATAATGAAGTGTGGAAAGTGAAGTCTAGTACCATAGAAGTTGATCATAATGCTGGTCGCGCTAAAGCACATAATGCAACGTTAAATATATTCGGTATCCCGCTTCTATACACACCTTACATATCACTTCCGATTGATGGTAAACGCCACAGTGGATTATTAACTCCTGAAATTGGGATGAGTAAAAGCGATGGGTTTATTTTCTTCCTCCCATACTATTTTAATATCGCTCCTAATATGGATGCTATCCTAGCCCCAGGGATTATTCAAAAACGAGGATTGGCTGTTAAAGGAAATTTTCGCTATCTAAATGAATGGCAAACATTAGAATTAGATGGAACATATCTTTTTAAAGATCGTTTGTATGATGATAAAAAACGATGGATTTTCAGATATCAACAAGATTTAAGATTTACAAAAAACTTCACCGGTAATATTCTCTATCATGCAATTTCTGATGATCATTACCAAGAAGAGGTCAATGACCAAAGCGGGTTATTAAGAGAGATTACATTAGATCGTAATGCTGAGCTAAATTATCGCACTGAAAACTGGGCAGCCAAATTACGCCTTCAAGATTTTGTAGTCACAGATCGAGAAATTATCCCCAATAATCCCTATGGACGAGCCCCACAATTTCTTTTTAAAGGGAATTGGGATCTCAAAGGATTTGATATTGGCATTGATGCAGAATTTGTACAGTTCAAGGCTAAAGATAACCATCTACTCGATAAAAGAAAACCCTATAAAGCGACAAGGATTGATATCATGCCATATATTGGCACTCGCTTAGAAAATGCTTGGGGCTATATCGAACCGATTGCAAGATTCCGTTATACACACTACAACCTCTCATATAAAAATGAACGATACAATGAAGGTAAAGAGACGAGTATTACACGCTCACTCCCAATATTTAGTGTTCGCACTGGAATGTTTTTTGAAAAAAATATTGAATTCGACAAGCTGTTTGGCGGTGGGGAATTTATACAAACAATAGAGCCGGAACTCTATTATCTATATGCACCTTACAGAAAACAGAGTGATATTCCAATTTTTGATACCTCAAATGCATCCAATAACTTTTACAATCTCTTCACTTATAATGCTTTTTATGGTGCTGATAGACAATCCAATGCCAATCAAGTAACAACGGCATTAACATCAAGAATTTTTAATGCAAAAACTGGCGCAGAAAAATTCAACTTTTCCATTGGCCAAACTCAATACTTTGAGAATCCACGAATTACACTTGGCAACGATTTAGATGAAAATCGTGAAAAAATACGTCGTTCTGATCTCAGTGGGAAATTAGGCTTTGATATTATTTCTGGTTTACGCTTTGATAGCAATATTCAGTGGTCACCTACGACTAAACGCGTTTCATATGGAAATATTGATCTTAAATATCGACCTGCTCCTCGCAAAATGTTTACTATCAGCTATCGTTACGATAGATGGAACATTGATACTAAAAATGATTACATCGATGCCTCTGTTTTTTGGCAACTCAACAACAAATGGGCAATTGCCGGACGCTATAATTATGCACTATCAGAGTCTAAAATGATTGAAAGTGTCATTGGATTTGAGTATCAAGATTGTTGTGTTGCGACCCGTGTTGCTGCACGATACTACCGTAACAACGTACATGACAATAATAAACAATGGCGCCTATATTTAGAATTTGAACTTGATGGTATGGGAAGCTTTGGACAAAACACCCAGCAGCTTTGGAAAGATAATATTTCTGGTTTTACCCCAAGAAGAAATAGGTATTTCTAAAAATTCTAGGAGAGCTTTGATACACAGTACATAAACACACTTTGACTAAAATTTACGCCCACTGATAACAATAATGTTAATTTTTTGATTTTAAGCTATTTATGGTTGATTTAAGAGAATGGATTCCCACATTTAAGGACAATCTCACATGAGTTAATTTAAAAAAAGATAGCCATCTCTGAAAAAAAGTGTAAAATTCCCCAAACCTCAAAAGTAAATGGGGTTTTTTTATGGAAATACTATTTCCATATTTGATACAAGGGGGCAATAATTCATCTGAATTAACGCGGCTAATTTATCTCTCTTAACATGCCCAAAGGCTGGGGGAAATAAACTTATGTTATTTAAATCTCGAGCGTTATCTCCTAACGCTACTTCTACACCATCTTCGCCTGCAAAATTGCAACAGACACTTGTGCTCTGGCAATTGATTATGATTGGATTAGCATACATGCAGCCCATGACTGTTTTCGATACATTTGGTATCGTTAGCGAACAATCTGGTGGCCATGTACCAACAGCCTATATCATCACCCTTATCGCGATGATGTTTACTGCTCTTAGCTATGGAAAAATGGTTCGCTATTATCCATCGGCGGGGTCAGCATATACTTATGCACAACGTTCACTCAACCCTAATCTTGGCTTTGTGATTGGCTGGTGTACGATGCTTGATTATCTATTTAATCCGATGATTAACATCTTACTTGCAACGATCTATCTTAAGACATTAATTAGCAGTGATATTAGCATCTGGTTCTATGTTGTTCCTTTAGCCATTGTTATGACCTATATTAACTATCGTGGCGTAGAATTAGTGGCTAATGTCAATACACTAATTGTCTTCTGTCAGCTGTTACTTATGGGTATTTTCCTTGCACTTGTGATTAAAGGACTTATGGTCGATGGAATTGGGCAAGCAACAATTGCAAGTACATCGCCATTTTTTACACCTGATATGCAGTTAGGTGCAGTTGCAGCAGGATCTGCAATCCTATGTTTTTCATTCTTAGGATTTGATGGCTTAAGCTCACTATCTGAAGAAACAAAAAATGCAGCTAAAACTGTGCCTCGCGCAATCTTTTTAACCACATTTATAGGCGGTTTGATTTTCATCGGCATGACTTACTTTATGCAGCTCTATTTTGAAGGCTATGTCTTTCAAAACCCTGAAGAGAGCCAACCAGAAGTACTGTTCTATGTAGGTGAACGTTCATTGACAAGCTTTGTTGCAGCAACATTTTTTCAATCAGTAGGATTATGGTTAGCAATATTAGCTGTTTGTGCTTCAGGTATTGCTGCTCACACCGGAGTTTCACGAATGATGTATGTAATGGGGCGTGATGGTGTTTTACCCCCTAAGATTTTTGCATACATTAATCCAAAATACAAAACCCCATCAATCAATATTATTATTGTAGGAATTGTCTGCCTAACTGCTGGATTCTTTGATCTTAGTTTTGCCTTGCATCTTGTTAACTTTGGGGCACTAACAGCATTCTTTTTTGTTAATTTATGTGTTGTTGTCCAGTATTACATTCGTGATAAAAAACGGTATTCCGTTAACAGCAATATACAGTACTTAATCTTCCCAGTGCTAGGCATGGCGTTTATCAGCTATCTCTGGTATAGCTTAGAATATCAAGCATTGATTATTGGCCTTGTTTGGGGAATTATCGGTATTGCTTATCTTGCCTTTGTGACTAAAGGCTTCACGCAATATCCGAAAGAATTCTTAAGTCGCTCACGCACACCGGATCAATAGTTGACAGAATCATCAATCTATAATGTAAAGGCCTCTATCATGAGGCCTTTAATCATTTTAAATGAATATGATAAATATAACTCACTAAGTAAAATAACTTTTTAGAGCACTTATTTGGTAAGATATTGTTACTGAATAAGAATACCAATTTTTATCAGGAGGGAATCAATATGCAAGATCTTCAGCGAATACACCCATTTGAGTTGATTAAGTATGATAATAACTTTTTTGGTCTTTTCTTCCCAGCAGATGATCGATATGAGATTTTTGACCAGCTCGAACTTGAAAACAGCGGTTATAGTTGGGTCGATATTATCGAATTTTACTTAGAAAATGAGCTAACTGATCTTCAAGGAAAATTTAGTTACGAACCAGACAAAGAAAGTTGTGAGCTTCGTGGAGAGTTTGATGATATCAAAAGCTTTGTTCTCAATTTTAGACCACTCTACTTCAATGACACTCAACTTACTCTATTGATTGAGGAGATGCAAGAAGCTTGGTATTAATTCCCCTCCCTTAATAATCACCGATGAGACTCATCAAAGGATAATGCATGAAATATTCAATTTTAGATTTAGCCAATATTAATCAAAATGAAACTGCAAAATCCGCTTTTGATCGTGCTGTTGATCTTGCTCGACTAGGCGAAAACAGTGGCTATACTCGTTTTTGGGTTGCAGAACATCATAATATGATTAATATTGCAAGCTCTGCTACCGCCGTTTTAATCGGTCATATTGCCGAAAAAACATCTAAAATTCGTATAGGTGCTGGAGGTATTATGCTTCCTAATCATGCACCTTTAATGGTTGCCGAAGCATTTGGTACGCTAGAAACACTCTACCCTAACCGTATTGATCTCGGTCTTGGACGAGCGCCAGGGACAGATCAAGCAACATCTTACGCGCTTCGCCGCGATCCTTCACGAGCTGAACAATTTCCTAATGAAGTTGCTGAGCTGCTCACCTATTTTCATCCACAAGACAATCAACGTATTCAGGCTATTCCAGGAATGAATTTAGATATCCCTGTATGGATTTTAGGTTCTAGTCTCTTCGGAGCACAACTAGCAGCATACCTTGGGCTACCTTATGCATTTGCAGGTCATTTTGCGCCAGCTCAGATGAAAACCGCATTAAGCATTTATCGAGAAAAATTCCAACCATCTATATATCTTGATAGACCCTATTCTATGCTCTGTATGAATGCTGTTCTTGCTGATACTCGAGAAGAAGCGAATTATCTTTTTACCACTATGCAACAAAGTTTTTCATTGCTAATCCGTGATGAACGAAAATTAACACCCCCACCGATTGATGACATTGAAAGCTTCTGGAATCCTCTTGAAAAACGCCATGCGTCTACGATGTTAAAACTTTCGACCGTAGGAACGAAAGAAGACGCAGAAGAATATATTCGTGAATTACTCGAAGATATCGAAGTCGATGAGCTAATGTTTTCAGGAATGATTTACGACAATGAGAAACGCCTCTACTCATTTGAGCTATTGAGCAAAGTGATGAAAAAAATTAATGCTTAATAAAAATTACGACTAAAACTCTAAAAGAAAGGTTACAGGTCCATCATTGGTAAGCGTCACTTGCATCTCTGCCCCAAATTGACCTGTCTCTACTTTCTTAACTTTTGTTCGAGCATAATTAACTGCATATTCAAAAAGCTCATGCCCTAACACCGGAGGAGCTGCACTGGTAAAACTAGGACGTAGTCCTTTAGCCGTATTAGCTGCTAATGTGAATTGAGAAACTAATAATAATTGGGCATCCATTTCTAACAATGAAAGATTCATCTTTCCTTCAGAATCTGAAAAAAGACGATATTTAACCAGCTTATCAATTCCTTTTTCGACAAGCTCTTTATTATCATGAGGTTCAATTCCTATCAATGCCAAAACCCCCTTCGTTATTTCTCCAGTTATTTGATTATTGACCTTCACATTTGCTTGAGTGACGCGTTGTATCAAAATTTTCATCAGGTCTCCTAAAATGATTCATCAATCACTAAAATTTTTATTAAAAACTATCCTTGTATTATTCGAACGATAGATCTTACGCTCTAATAAAATAAAAACAGTATAATAGCGAAATTATGATAATCAAAGAAACAGAGCAAACAACTATGAAGCTACTTCTTGTCGATATTGGCAATACAACCGCAGATTTTCGTTTTTATGATAGCGAATCAAAAATTCTAGTACCATTATTTCGCCCTCTTAGCCAAGATACAAAGCTTCAAAACTCTCAAGAAATATCCCAGCAACTTAGCAGATTCCCTTATTCTTTCAATGCTATTGCCTATGTTTCAGTTGTACCCAAGATTAATGACACTATCAGAGAATTAGGCAACCTACTTAAAATTCCTGTTTATAGCCTTAGACAAGATCTGCCAATTGAATGGGATCGTTTTAAATTAAAGAATGTTCACCTCTTAGGGGCCGATTTTATTGCTAATTTTTACGGGGTACAAAAGAAATATCGTTTTGAAAACTGCGCTGTTATTGCGTTAGGCACCGCAACGACAATCTTTATTATTCAAAATGGGAACTTTATAGGCACCACAATCTCACCGGGTATTAAAACAAGTTTAAATGGCTTATTTGCTCAAGCGGCGCTGCTTTCAGAAATGGAGTATCAATATTTAGAAAAGCCGTTAGGCTTTGATACATTTGAATCAATGAGCATTGGTACAATCAATGGCCATTACTATATGATTGAAGGGTTAATTTCAAAAATGCGTGAAATATACACAATAGATCACATCCTATTTACGGGAGGGAATGCCCACTATTACATAGATAAAGTCACTGATGCGCATTTTTATGACGAAAATTTAATTTTTTACGGTCTTATCTATCTGGCCGAACAATCTTTTTTATCAAATACATCTATTTAAAATAAGACAAAAAATGCTACACACTCCTAAATTTTGGCAAAAAAAGACGCTCTTAGCCCGTTTACTACTTCCAATTTCTGCCCTTTATAACTTTGTCTCTTTTATTAACCTAGCTCATAAGCGTAAAAACTCATCACAGTTACCGGTTCCTGTTATTGTCATTGGAAATATTAATATTGGTGGAACAGGGAAAACCCCCGTTACCATTGCTTTAATTAAATCCCTTCAAAATAAAGGCCTCAATGTCGGTGTTTTATCACGCGGTTTCGGTCGTAGTAGCAATAATAAAATTATTGTCAACACCGAACATACTGTCAACGAGATAGGGGATGAACCATTGTTAATTTTTCAAAAAACTCAGGCACCGATGGCGGTATATAGTAACCGCTACGAAGCTGGACTTTCACTATTAGAGGCTTTCTCAAAGTTAGATCTTTTAATATGCGATGATGCCCTTCAGCACCAGCAATTGAAACGAGATATCGAGATTGTAGTAATTGGTAAACAAGGATTTGGTAATGGTTACCTATTCCCTGCTGGCCCCTTAAGAGAACCTCTATTCCGTTTAAATAGCACCGATTTTCTAATTAACAATGGTTTTGACATAAAAACCATTCAGCAATATAGCAAAAAGCCAATTTTCTCTATAAAAAACCAACTTGGTAGCCCTTATAACTTAGTTACAAAAGAGATATCACCATTACAAAACTGGAAAAATATCAAAGTAACGGCTATTGCAGGAATTGCATATCCTGAAAATTTTTATGATATGCTTCAGGCTCACGGACTCGAACTTCAAATTAAAGCTTTTCCAGACCATCATCAATATATAGAAAGTGATTTTTCTTCAATTGAGACACCTATATTAATGACTGAAAAAGATGCTGTTAAATGTACTACATTTAACAATCCGAATATATGGGCTGTACCGCTGAAAACAACGCTTCCAGAGACCTTCATTGATTCCATCATTAAGATCATTAAGACACTTTAACCTTTAACTCTACAATGATAAACATATGCTGGAGGTAAATTTTTAAAAACTCGCTTGCGCTCCCAATCAAAATAACGCGATAAAACATGTTCCATTTTTTGCGTATATTGAAACAGCACCAACGAACCACCAGATAGTTCCAAAATTGCGACAATTGCCTTAAGGATTCGCAAAGATATCCGTAATGGCAATGACAAAAAAGGCAAACATGAAAAGACTACATCAAAGGGTTTATCTAATTTCTCGGCAGATATTTTACAAATTTCTAACCGCTTATCATCGATTTTTTCGAGTGAGTTAAAAAAAAGGGAATTAATTTCATAAGCGAAAAGTTTTGCATCTTTCGGCATCGCTCGCAAAATATGTTTAGTAAGGACCCCATCACCAGCACCTAGTTCTGCAACAAGTAAGTTATCCCTCTTCCAATCTATTTCGGATACCATAGCCTTACAGAGCGCTACCGAAGATGGAATTAATGTACCAACACTTCTTGGAGAAGTTAAAAAGCTATGTATATAGGTAAGGTGCTTTTTATAATCTGATGACATATATCGACTTTTATTAGCAATAAGTGATCTAATTATACAATTTTATAAGCGTATAAAGTATTTTTAATTACAATCTTTGTAAATTAGTTATAACGATACCATTCTTGAACCAAGAAATTAATATAAAACACCCATACAATATCACACCCATCCACCTATCCTTTAATTACGTAAGGTAAATGCTTCACAATTAATAGCGCATTATTTCTACAATAAAAAGGCTTGTTTTTTTATGAAAATCAATTATCATTTCATTCATAGTTTTACTGAGTTCAACAATTCAAACACTTTCTTCTAGCATGAATAATGTTTGACAAGAATTGATAATTCGGTATAATTCACAACTTATGCGAGCGTGGCGAAATTGGTATACGCGCTAGACTTAGGATCTAGTGGTTCATCCGTGAGAGTTCGAGTCTCTCCGCTCGCACCATATTTAGTTATGGTGACAACCGTTCACCTTAATAAGATTAAGAAGGTGCTAAATAGCACCTTTTTTTATATTTGCAATATTAGAATTTTAATGAAAGTCGGGTATAAGATTATGTCAGTAGAAACATTAGAAGGCCTTAAACGTCGTGTAGTGATTGAACTTGATGAGAAGAAAGTTAAAGAAGATATAGAAAATCGTCTTCAAAACCTTGCTCGTCGTATCCGCGTAGATGGATTCCGCCCTGGTAAAGTTCCAGTGAAAGTCGTCCGCAGTATGCATGGTGCAGAAGTTGAGAATGAAGTAATCGGTGAAGCTATTGGCGCAAAATACCAATCAATCATTGAAGAATTAAAATTATCTCCTGCTGGTCAACCTGTAATTGACATGCCTAAAGATGATAATAAATACTCATTTACTGCTGAGTTTGAAGTAATGCCTGAGGTTAAACTCGATAATCTTGATAAATTAGAAGCTGTCAAATTTGAAGCAGAAGTTACAGAGGCAGATCTTGAAAATATGCTCAAAACACTTCAAAAGCAGAGCCAAACTTGGAAAGCGAGCGACAAAGCTGCGCAATTAGAAGATCGTGTAAATATTGATTTTGTTGGTCGCGTTGATGGTGAAGAGTTTGATGGCGGTAAAGCTGAAAATACTCCTCTTCTTCTCGGATCTAATTCAATGATTCCTGGTTTTGAAGACCAAATCGTTGGTATGAAAAAAGGCGAGAAAAAAACCATTAAAGTTACTTTTCCAGCAGAATATCAAGCTGAACATCTTGCAGGTAAAGAAGCTGAGTTTGATATCACTGTCAACAGTGTTGAGACAGGTGAACTACCTGAAATTGATGCAACATTTGCAGAGCGATTTGGTATTGAGGGTGGTGATGTTGAAAAACTTCGCGCAGAACTTCGCAAAAATATGGAACGTGAATTAAATAGCGTTATCCATAGCCGTTTTAAAGCATCGATACTTGAGTCATTAGAAAAAAATCATGAGTTAGAAGTTCCTGAAGTGATGGTTATTTCTGAAGCACAAGCTATGGCGCAACAATCGAACTTCCCGCAGCCTAAATCGCAAGAAGAAGCGAATCAATTAATGGAACTTGTAAAACAAATTTTTGCAAAGCAGGCTGAACAAAAAGTGCGCTTGAGCCTTCTTGTTAGCCAGTTTATTGAAGACAATAAAGTTGCTCCAGACGAGAAATATGTTGATCAACGTTTAGAACTAATTGCTTCTACATATGAAGACCCTGCTGAAGTTATTGAGCACTTTAAAAAAGACAAAAATACAATGCAAAATATCCGTAACATCGCTTTAGAAGATCAAATCGTCGATCTTTTAGCTGAAAAAGCAGCGATTGTTACAGAGAAGAAATCTTTCGATGAGTTGATGAATCAATCTCAACGATAATTTTTATTCATCAGTACTAACCTGCTTTCATTGATAAAATAGATAAAACAGGTTAGTATTATGGATTGGTGCTCTTTTATTCAAAGGGCAATTTTTTAAACTTTATATAAATTGAGGTGATGTTCAATGCCTTCCGTCAAAATTCGTGAGAATGAACCATTTGACGTTGCTATGCGTCGTTTTAGACGTGCTTGCGAAAAAGCAGGTATCGTATCTGAGGTGCGTGCACGTGAGTACTATGAAAAACCGACAACTGAAAGAAAGCGTAAGAAGGCTGCGGCTCAGAAGCGCCATTATAAACGTATAATGCGCGAATCTAACCGTAGAATACGTTATTACTAATTGTTGCTTAGTTTTTTAACTACTCAGCGATTGAGTAACGTAAAAACCCTAGATTTATTTCTAGGGTTTTTTTATTAGCTATAAAGTTATAGCTTACGCAGCAAAAACTACAAGACTATAATATTTATTATATATAAGTAGAACCAAAACTTAGTCTAATAGTAATATAAAGACATGTACTGTTTTAAACTTTAAAGGAGATCTCCATGTTCCGAAAAATTACCTTTATCGTATTCATTATCTCTACTATTACAGCATGCTCATCTGCAAGCCCCAATATGCATTATCGTAATGATTACAGCAACCAAGTCTATGGCCGTGTTAGTTTTGGGTATAATTTAAAATAGTTATTTTTTTAGATCAATGATTGCATTTGTCACCGTTATTGTTGATATTAATTTTTCACTCTCTATGGAGTATATATTAACACCCCAAACATGAGTCCGTTTTCCTTGATGCAATAGATCTGCCTTTGCTATCACAGTATCATGTAATCGAGCTGATGAAATATGGCTTGCGCTAATCTGCATTCCGACACATCCTTTATCTTCCGGCAATATTGCATAAGAACCCAGACCGGCTATTGTTTCGGCTAAGGCTATTGTCGCACCACCATGAAGATACCCCATTGTCTGCTGATGATTTTCGGTTACTGGCATGGTAGCCTGTGCATATCGATCATCAAGTATCTGTATTTTAATAGATAAAGTTTGAAGCAAATTTTTGTCTTGATAATTATTAATTCGTTCAACCGTTCTTTCTCCTAACATATTGATTTCCTTTTTATTTTTATGAAATTCAGTGTTTTAAATAACACTTATTTAATCATTACCTTTGATCATTACAAAGATCTTCCCACTTTATCCTGAATAAGCGGGGAGAACTCCTCCATTATTGAGTGCTTTTACGGTACAATGATATAAATAATCTTCTCATTGATCCTATAAAAAGGAAAATATATCTATGAATATTCAAATCTGGTCCGATTTTTCCTGCCCTTTTTGCTATATTGGCAAACACAATCTCGAACAAGCAATTATGCGATTGACCGAAGAAGAAATGGCTCAAATTACAATTCAATATCGGAGCTTTGAACTCGCACCTGATGCACCACTGTTCACTGAACAATCACTTGCAGAAGTCTTAGCTGAGCGCTACCAGACATCATTAGAGAAAGCGAAGGAATTAACGACTAATTCTGCTGGAATGGCTGCAACCGTAGGACTAACAATCAATAACGATAAAGTTGTTCCCACAAATACGTTTAAAGCACACCAATTACTGCATTATGTAGCGAATAAAGCACCTAGTAAAATCAAAGCATGTGCCGATCTTTTATTCAAAGGCTATTTCCAAGATGGGCTGAATCTCAGTGATATGGTTGCTCTTATTGAGGTAGCAGATAAGCTAAAACTTGATCTTACAGATGTGAAAAAAGCACTTGACGATGAAGTATATGTTAATGCTGTTCGAGATGATGAGGCAATCGCTCATCGAATTAATATCCAAAGCGTACCCTTCTTTGTTATTGATAATGAAGTTGCGATTCAAGGTGCTCAAAAAGTAGAAGACTTTCATAGCTTTCTCGTTGATTACCTTGCTGAAAAAAATAAAACTACAAATGCCTAATTAAATTTTTACTAAAGGAAAGCGTATTATGGAATTAGTCTTAATTATTGGTCTTTTTGCCATTGCAGTTATTGGCTATGTTGTCTCTTTTTTCTGTTTAAAGAAAGAATCGGTTAAAAAACTTTGGCTGGTACTCTTTTTAATTATTTTTATAATTTCAGTTATTGCACTTCTCGTCATTCACTTCAAAGGTCTTTTAGCTAATGTACCTGAAATGTCTGAGCTCTATTTCTTCTACTTTATTATTATTGCACTATTAATTGTTGGATTAATTAATATCTGGTCACTAAAAATGGTGATCTGGAGAATACTCCGTGGTAAACCGCTCGATTTTGTCGATACAGAAAAAAATACAAAAGAGAGTAACAAATAAGACTCCTTTCAAATGTATCTTAAAAGCTGGACAATAATTTAGCTTTTTTTGATTGCTAAAACTAGAATAGATCGTTAATTACTCAGTCAGACCAATAAAAAAGGAAGCCTCATCGCTTCCTTTTTTATCACTCATAAAAATAAAATTTTCAACTTAGTCTTTAACGCGCATATGAGGGAAAAGAAGTACATCACGAATTGAAGGTGCATTCGTAAAAATCATCACCAAACGATCAATGCCAATCCCTTCTCCTGCTGTTGGTGGCATACCGAACTCAAGAGCTGTAACAAAATCTTTATCATAATGCATTGCTTCATCATCACCCGCATCTTTATCTTCAACTTGAGCAATAAAGCGCTTATGTTGATCCTCAGCATCATTTAACTCCGAATAACCATTTCCAACTTCACGACCACCGATAAAATACTCAAATCGATCTGTAATTAGTGGATTTGCATCATTTTTGCGCGCAAGTGGCGACACCGCTAGTGGGTAGCCTGTAATAAATGTTGGATGAAGTAGGTTTGTTTCAACTTTTTCATCAAAGATTTCCATAAGAATTTTGCCCCAACAATCATTCTCTTTATCATATTTAATATGAAACTTGTCTGCTAAAGCAGCAACACCTTTACGTGTTGAAAGATCATAATCTTTTGCCTCAGGACAGAACTTAAGAATTGATTCTTGCACGGTCATTCTCTCTGCCGGTTTTCCAAAATCAATCACATAATCTTGATAGGAAACTTCCGTAGAACCATTAACTTTCAATGCAATCTCTTTCATCATCGCATCAGTCATATCCATCATGTCATTATAATCAGCATAAGCCCAATACCACTCCATCATTGTAAATTCTGGATTATGACGAGTAGAGACACCTTCATTACGGAAATTACGGTTGATTTCATATACTCGTTCAAAGCCACCAACTACAAGACGTTTTAAATAAAGCTCGGGCGCAATACGAAGATAAAACTCCATATCCAACGCATTATGATGCGTGATAAATGGCTTTGCATTTGCGCCACCAGGAATTGAATGCATCATAGGCGTTTCAACTTCTTCAAATCCATGATTATCCATAAAATTACGAATTGTACGCACAATTAAATTGCGTTTACGGAATGTTTCACGAGATTCTTGATTAGTAATAAGATCTAAATAACGTTGACGGTAGCGCGCTTCAACATCTGTCAATCCATGAAACTTATCGGGTAAAGGACGAAGTGATTTAGTTAAAAGTATGAGTGTCTGTGCTCTGATTGTTAATTCACCTTTATCCGAACGCGATACTTGACCTTCAACGGCGATAATATCACCTACATCCCATGTCGTGAAATCCTCAAATGCTTCTACGCCAATGAGCCCTGTATTGACAAAAATTTGAATATCACCCGTTTGGTCACGAAGGCTTACAAAGCCACCTTTACCAAAGAGACGCTTAGCAACGATACGACCAGCAAGCTTTACAATTTTTCCCTTCTCTTTCAGTGCATCACGGTCTAACCCTTCCATCTCTTGATGAAGATCTTTAGCGTAACTATCTTTTCGGAAATGGTTTGGGAATGCGACCTCATTTTCTTCACGAATCTTTGCAAGTTTTTCGCGGCGCTCTGTAATAAGATGATTTTCGTTTTGATCGTGATCGTTCACTACAGTCTCTTTTGTCATTATTGATATCTACTTCAAATGCTTGTTAAATACTATTAGAGTTTAAAACTCTACCCTATAATTGTTATAACATATTGAATAACAATATTTTTATAAAAACTAGAAAATCTCGGGATGCTTGTTCCCGAGATTTTAATTCGTTCTAAGCGTTAACTTTCCTTCATTATCCACTATTTTGCAGTGATTTTCCTGAATAAAACATAACGCAATTTTATTTTTAATAAATTAGCGAGAATAGTTAGGCGCTTCTTTCGTAATTGTTACATCGTGAACATGTGATTCACTCATGCCAGCGCTTGTAATCTCTACAAAACGTGGTTTTGTGTTCATCTCTTCGATTGTGCCACAACCAACATATCCCATACCAGCTCGAATCCCCCCCATCAATTGATGAACAATTGGAGCCACTGATCCTTTGTATGCGACCCGCCCCTCAATTCCTTCAGGAACAAGCTTATCTGAACTAGATCCTTCCTGGAAATAACGATCGGAGGAGCCTGCATTCATTGCACCAATTGAACCCATACCTCGATATGATTTATAGGCACGACCTTGGTAAAACTCAATATCGCCAGGTGATTCATCTGTACCAGCAAGAATTGAACCAACCATAATAGAATTTGCTCCAGCAGCTAAAGCTTTTGCCATATCACCCGAATAACGAATACCACCATCGGCAATAACAGGAACACCAGTGCCTCTAAGCGCATCAGCAACATTTGCAATGGCACTTACTTGTGGAAAACCAATCCCCGCAACGATACGTGTAGTACAGATTGAGCCCGGACCAATCCCTACTTTTACCCCATCCGTGCCCACTGCTAAAAGTGCTTTTGCAGCATCTGCGGTTGCAATGTTGCCACTAATTACTTGGAGTTCTGGATACGTTTTTTTCACCCAGCGAACACGATCAATCACACCCTTTGAATGTCCATGCGCTGTATCCACGATAATAACATCAACACCTACATCAACCAATTGTTCAATACGTTCTTCTGTCCCTTCACCCCCACCAACAGCAGCACCGCACAATAAACGATCTTGGTCATCTGTAATCGCATTGGGATATGCATCTGTCAATGAGAGATCCTTTACGGTAATTAATCCACGTAGTTCATTATTACTATTTACGACAACTAGGCGTTCTAATCGATGCGCACGAAGGCGCTCAATAATTTCATCCTTTGTCGCTCCTTCATGGATAGTAATAAGGCGATCACGGTTCGTCATCGCCTTTGTTATATTTTGAGATAAATCCGTTTGGAATCGCAAGTCACGTGTCGTGATAATTCCCGCCACTTTTCCATCGGTTGTCAGAACTGGGACACTTGAGATATTTCGTCCACGCATGATGTTGCGTACTTCTTCTAATGTGCACTCTGTTGTTACAGTAATAGGATCCGTCAATACGCCGCTTTCATAATTTTTTACTTTACGTACTTGCCGCGCCTGCTCTGCGGGAGTGAGATTTTTATGAATAATTCCCATTCCTCCAAGTTGTGCTAATGCAATTGCCATCTTACTTTCTGTAACGGTATCCATTGCTGCCGATAAAAGAGGAATATTCAGCGCGATTTTCTTTGTTAATTGCGTCTTAAGCGACACATCCCGAGGAAGAACTTCAGAGTAATCTGGTACTAATAAAACATCATCAAAGGTTAAACCTTTCTCCATTATTCTAAGCATATATCTCTCTCCAAGAACGCAATTTTAAAAGAGCTGTATTTTACCACATTTATTTTTCGAGAGAATAGATTTTATCAGCGATTTGAGAGTTTGTTTTTTTTTGATATAATAACCAACGGCGCCTATAAAAATCCTTGAGGAGTATAACAAACAATGAATCTTCCAAGCCTTATTACTTGGGCTCGCGTTGTCGCGATACCAGTATTTGTACTCTGTTACTTCCTCCCGACTCCCCATAAAAATTTAGTTTTAGCACTTCTTTTTATGGCAGCTTCTTTTACAGATTGGCTTGATGGCTATCTAGCACGGAAATGGAATCAAACTTCAAGTTTTGGGGCTTTTTTGGATCCGGTTGCAGATAAATTATTAGTTGCCGTTGCCCTTATTGCTATTATTGATAATGATCCTCATCGTTGGTATTTGACCGTGGCTGTCATGATTATTATCTCCAGAGAAATCACAATTTCTGCGCTGCGCGAATGGATGGCTAGTATGGGAGAAAGAGGAGTTGTTGCGGTTTCTTGGATTGGTAAATGGAAAACAACCTTTCAAATGACTGCAATTACCTTGTTGCTCTATGGTAAAAAACTATTCGGAATACCCCTTTATGAAACAGGACTGATCTTCCTATTAATTGCAACTATTTTAACTCTTTGGTCAATGGTGCAATATCTCTATTCAACATGGAAAGTATTGAAAGTTCGCTAACGTAAAAATGAAAAGAACATACTCATATAAAAAGCCCATACTATTGATGAATGGGCTTTTTATATGAGATTACTACTGCATTCAATTATCGCTTTACACCAACGATCTTAATCCCTTTTCAACAGCTACTACATCTCGTAAATAACTAGATGGGATTTTTACACCTAAAAGCTTTTCAATGGATACCGCTTTACTAATAGGTTCATCTCTCAAAGCGATCACTAAGTCATTAAACAGCGCTAGATAAAAAGGTGCGCCAAAAGCAGCGACAGATAAATTCTTAAAACATGTTACCGTTCCATCATCAAGGTTTTGAGCTATTTTCTCTCCCCATAATTTAAATGAAAAATGGGGCTCATCAATAGTCAACAATCGTTTATTATGCCCCGTTTCTGTTTGGTCGCATTCAGTAAAATTAGGCTCAAGACATGATCCCATATAACGATCATAAAGATTATATTCACCATACCATGCTGTTTTTTTACCATTTGCAATATTTTGCAAAAACTCAATAGCAGCCGCGAGATGATCGCCAGCTGATAAAATAAGTTCTTCAGTGGTATAGCGGCCAACGCTAATACGAATCGATGATAATGCCCGGCGATCATCATATCCCATTTCTGTTAAAACATACGACGGCAACGTCTCATCACTATTGCAAGCAGATCCTTTGGCTATGCCAAGTTTTGGGGTCAAAGCCATCAAAGCATCAGCATGCACATTTGGAATATAGAGATTTAAAACACCAGGTTCTCGCTCTACCTTGGGGCTTGCACTATTGACTTCTACCCCGTAAGGTAAGAGTCTTTTAAGTAATAAACTTTCTAAACGTACTAAGCGATGACGCTCCTCAGACCAATTTTTAGCAATAAGATCCAGCGATTTAGCAAAACCGACGACCTGTTCATTTGCCATCGTCCCTGCCCTCAATCCTAACTGACCACCGCTACCATCAATTAGTGGTAACATCGGTAATTTAGGGAAATTCCGGCGATATAACAAACCAATCCCCTTAGGGCCATAACATTTATGAGCAGAAAGACTAACAAGATCAAATTGTGATGCATCAAACTGAAAATGAGGCGCAGCTTGTGTTGCATCAATATGGATAGGGATTTTATACTCGCGTGCAATTTTGGCAATTGCTTCAACAGGCAATTTATCACCAGTTTCATTATTCACCCATATTAATGAAATAATTGCGGTTTCATCCGTAATAGCATCTCGGATCATCTCTGGTGTAATCGTTTTATCCTCATTAGGTGCAATAAACTTTCCCCGATATCCTTCTTTCATTAATGCTTGGACGGTATTTATTGTTGCTTTATGCTCAATCGTACTTGTAATAATCTCTTTTTTCTTTTGTGCAGCTAACAGCCCTTTTAAGGCATGATTAATCGATTCGGTTGCACCGCTCGTAATAATAATTTCATCACGTGCCACATTAAAGTGTGCGGCAATCTCTGCCATTGATTTTTCAATAGATTGATTTGCCATTACACCGAGCTCGTGTGGACTACTTACATTTGCCCAATCGCTCTCCATTGCACTCACCATAGATTCTATCACTTCCGGTGCAACCGGTGTTGTCGCGGCATAGTCGAGATAGATCATATTCGAAAATTGTGGTTTCTGAGGTAGCTGCTGTTTTAGTTCAGCATCCTCTCTCTTTCCAGTTTCATTACTAAAAGGATCAATTCCTAAACTTTCCAATATTGATTTCATCTCTAAGCTCTAATAATTTAATGTTCATTAGTAGTAGTATAACGAAAAAGAGCTCCTAAAGAGCTCTTTATACAGAATAATTGATGTACAAATTAACGATTATAGTGTTGAATAAATTGTTTAAATCGCTCTGACTTTGGATTTGTAAAGAGCTCTTGTGGATCTCCCTCTTCTTCGATTCTCCCTTCATGAAAAAAGACCACTCGATTAGAAACATTACGGGCAAAATCCATCTCGTGAGTTACCACAATCATTGTCATACCCTCTTTCGCAAGATCTTGCATAACAGTCAACACCTCATGAACTAATTCCGGATCAAGTGCTGAGGTTGGCTCATCAAATAAAATAACGCTCGGTTCCATCGCTAATGCCCTAGCAATCGCAACTCGTTGTTGCTGACCGCCAGAAAGTGAAATAGGGTAATCATTCACACGCTCACTCATTCCAACTTTTGCCAATAATTTTAAGGCACGCTCTTTCGCTTCTTTTTTGGATAACCCTAAGACATGCATCGGCGCTTCAATCATATTCTCAAGAACAGTCATATGCCCCCAGAGATTGAAGTTTTGGAACACCATCCCTAATTCTGAACGCATTTTTTGAAGCTCTTTTGGATGCTTCGCCACAAGTCCTTTATCGCCATCCACTAATTCTAGTTTTTTACCATTGAGGATAATTTCACCTTGGTCAGGGTTTTCAAGGAGGTTAATACAGCGCAAGAATGTACTCTTCCCAGAACCAGATGCTCCAAGCATCGAGACAACATCGCCTTTATTGAGGGTCAATGAAATTCCTTTTAGAATCTCTCGATCACCAAATGATTTATGGATATTGTTAACGACCAGAGTGGGCTGACTTGGCATAATATGAAAATTCCTACAGGTTTGTGACTCAAAGCAAGTGGAACATTATACCAATATTCCACTTAAACGGATGAACAATTCTTATAAATGTGAAACAGCAATAAGACATTTCCGCTAAAAGTTGGTGTATACTAGCGAAGTTAAAACGATTATTAAATATCACGTTGCTAAAAAACAGCTAATTTTCGCCATATAGGCCAATGTACGCTGTCTTATTACAATCTATGATTAAAAGATAATCAACAATCAAATATTTGTTAAATCTTCTTGCGAAAACAAAGGATTTTTTTAGGATGAAACCAACCTACGAAGCTGCCGTGATCGAAGCAGCTGCACAACAATTTTGGGAAAAGAATAACTCTTTTAAAGTTGAAAATAGTACGGGTAAACCGAACTACTACTGCCTCTCCATGTTCCCTTATCCTTCAGGACGATTGCATATGGGGCATGTTCGAAACTACACCATCGGCGATGTTATTACTCGTTACAAGAAAATGAGCGGTTTCAATGTTATGCAACCCATCGGTTGGGATGCTTTCGGCATGCCGGCAGAGAATGCAGCGATTGATAATAAAGTTTCACCGAACGATTGGACGCAAAAAAATATTGTTTATATGCGTAAACAATTTAAAGAACTCGGCTTTGGTTTTGATTGGTCCCGTGAGTTTTCGACCTGTGATCCTGAATATTATCGTTGGGAACAATGGTTCTTCCTACAACTCTACAAAAAAGGGGTTATCTATCGCAAAAAAGGGATGGTGAACTGGGATCCTGTTGACCAAACAGTTCTGGCAAATGAGCAAGTCATTGATGGTCGCGGTTGGCGCTCAGATGCATTAGTTGAACGTCGTGAAATTCCGATGTATTACTTTAAAATCACTGATTATGCTGAAGAGCTTCTAAATGATCTAGAATTGCTCGAAGATTGGCCGGAACAAGTTCGCACAATGCAAGCGAATTGGATTGGTAAATCGAAAGGAATGCAAGTAACATTCCATCATCAAGATGGGCAATTTAATGTGTTCACTACGCGCCCAGATACCTTAATGGGTGTGACGTATGTCGCTGTTGCACCTGAACATCCTATTGCAACAAAAGCAGCAGAAAATAATCCCGCACTTACCGAGTTTATTAAAGAGTGCCAAAAAACAGGTACAAGTGAAGCTGATTTTGCAACGCAAGAAGCAAAAGGAATGGATACTGGCGAATTTGCAACACATCCATTAACGGGCGAACAAGTACCTATTTGGGTCGCAAACTACGTCTTAATGTCTTACGGCGATGGGGCTGTTATGGCAGTACCAGCCCATGATGCTCGCGACTTTGGATTTGCGAAAAAATATAACCTTCCTATGAAGATGGTCATTGAACCGATTGATGGCAACAATAGCTTAGATAAATGGCATGATTCATTAGGTGAACACGGAACGCTGATTAATTCAGGAGAATTTACGGGTCTTAATTTTGAGCAAGCATTTGAAAAAATTGGTGCGGCTCTCAAAGCTAAAAACCTTGGCGAAGCGAAAACACAATATCGTCTTCGTGACTGGGGAATTTCTCGTCAACGTTATTGGGGCTGCCCAATTCCTATTATTAACTGCCCTTCTTGTGGCGAAGTTCCTGTTCCTGAACAAGATTTGCCTGTTGTCTTACCTACTGATTGTATTCCGGATGGATCTGGCAACCCACTGAATAAACTTGATTCATTCAAGAAAGTAAAATGTCCAACATGTGGTGGCGATGCTGAGCGTGAGACAGACACCATGGATACTTTCGTGGAATCATCTTGGTACTACGCACGTTTTACATGCAATAATTTTGATAAAGGCATGGTGGATCCAGCTGCTGCGGAAGCATGGTTGCCGGTAGATCAATATATCGGTGGTGTTGAGCATGCGATTTTGCATCTTCTCTATTCGCGTTTCTTCCATAAATTAATGCGTAATGAAGGTCTACTTGGCGATAAAGAGAAAGTCGGCCCTGAACCATTTAAGGCACTTTTAACTCAAGGGATGGTGGTTTCTCCAGCATTTTATCGTCATACCAGTAAAGGATATGAGTGGTATAACATCAAGGACCTCGAAGTTATTGATAAAAATGGCGAAAAGACATATCTTCTTAAAGCCGATGGTGAACCTGTAAATTATTACGGTATCCTAAAAATGGGTAAATCGAAAAATAACGGGGTTGATCCTGAAGCCATCGTTAAAGAATATGGTGCTGATATCTCACGTTTATTCATGATGTTTACCTCACCTCCTGAGCAAACATTAGAATGGTCTGCATCAGGTTTAGAAGGTGCTGACCGTTTCCTTCGCCGCGTTTGGACATTCGCTTATGAAAATCAGACGATCTTAAAAGATGAAACCTTAAGCACAGAAGTTATTGAGGAAAAAGTCGCAAAGGATGCACGTCGTGATATTCATCAAGAGTTGAAAAAGGCTCTCTATGATTACGAACGTTTCCACTTTAACACTGTAATTTCCGCGAATATGATCATCCTAAATACCTTAGGAAAACTTGGAGATTCTCGTGATGAAGCAGCCGTTAAGCGTGAAGGTTTCTCTATCCTTCTTCGCCTATTGAGCCCAATTGTTCCGCATATCGTTCATACTATTTGGAGTACCCTTTTCGGGGATAATATCCTTGAACATGCACTACCAAAAGTTGATGAAAAAGCATTGCTCTCAGATGAGGTGAAATATATGGTTCAAGTCAATGGTAAACTTCGTGGTGAAGTGATTCTTCCTGCCTCAGCTAGCAAAGATGAAATCGAAAAAGCAGCGCTTGCGAATGAAAATGCCCAGAAGTTTATCGAAGGGGAAATTCGCCGAGTAATCGTTGTTCCAAACCGCTTAGTAAACATCGTTGCGAATTAAGCATTATTAATGCATATAAATTAACAAAGCCCATTCATATGAATGGGCTTTTGTATGTAGACAAAATTTTAGCCGCTAAACAAAGAGATATGGCACAATAACAGGACTCTTTATCAATTCTTAAAACTAGCTTTAGGATTTATATGGGCGGTAACTCCACATCTTTCATCTTGTTTCTCTTTACGATCTTTGCTTATCTAAGTTTTATTCTATGGAGTTATGAGCAAGAAGAAAACGCAAAAAAATCGGAACAAAGACGACAAAAACGGTACGCTGATCGTGTCAAATATCGCGCTGAACTCGAAAAGAAAAATAGTCAATTATTGCAAGATATTGAACTCTTTGATGAGATTGAAACTGTTGCCGAAAAATACCGCGATGATCCTGAAATCATTACCTTTATCTACCGGCGCACAGATATTTACGGCAACAACGTCACCACCCAAGAGCGCGCTGTTCGGGGGAAATATATTCACGATAAATATCTAGTATGCTTTGATCTCGACCGCAAAGCAGAACGCCGTTTCCGAACTGATAAAATCGAGTACTTCACCGGTAATAGTAAATTGGTTTTTAGTAAGGTGCCAAGGGTTTAGATTCTTTATTTTTTATATTTTATGTCTTGTATGAATAAATCTTTGATTTGATCAGCTAGGTATTAGATGCTATTAAAAGTATCTAGCTCAATGAAGTTATTTGTTTTATCTATATACTAGAAACATCATCATAAAATATATAATTACTAACGACTATTGTTATGTGGATACAATGTTAGCCCAAAAAAATTGAAAGGGCTGTGATTAGTGCAATAAAAGTTGAGATTATGGATGAATAATTAATTTTTGCATTTTTTAAAGACTGGTGAAGTTCAAACAGATTTAGATTAGAGGTAAATATGAAAAAGATATTCATTTTATTATTCTCAATAGCAACGATGTCTTACGCTGTACCCACCAAAACATTTGAACAGAGTGATTATCCTGATCAGTGGGCATTTACTGTTGATGAGGTTGCAATATGGTGCTTAAATGGATCTCAGCTTCATGTTGTTGAGTTTGAGAAAGATCAATGGTATGCACTAAATGGGCTAGCTAAAGCACATGCTGATAAGAATATGGCACATACTGATATCTCTCCTAAATGGTTAGAGAATCCGGAGACGGGGCTTAACAAATCATTGTCATTTTGGATTAATGAAGGCATGCATGTTTGTAAATAAAAAAGCATAAAAAACTCTTTAACTAGATGCAAATTTTAACTAGTAGGATACTAAATAATGAATGAACATTTATATAGTCAAAGATTTAGAATTGAGCATCTTTAAATTCACTTAGACTTTCGTAATAAATATTGATGTCATAATAAACATCATGCCCGTCATGCCTCTTACTCTGCGTCTTCGTAGCTTAATGCACAAATAGACGGGTTTTTTATTGGCATATTTAAAGCTCTTTTTTTATGACTAAAAAAATATTTACTAAACCTCAGATGTCAGTAGCTGATTTAATAGCTCAATGGAAATCTAGAGGTTTATAATTTCTGATGAAGAACGAACGGCCAAATATTTAAATTATATTAATTACTATCGTTTTTCTGTCTACATAATCCCCTTTCAGGTTGAAAATGATCCAACACATACCTTTCTCAATGATATTCACTTCGATGCTATTTTAGAAACTTATGTCTTTGATAGAGAGTTGAGATTATTAGTACTAGATGCTCTTGAAAGGATCGAAGTCGCACTAAAATCCCAAATATGCAATTTAATGTGTGCTGAAACAAATGACCCTTTTTGGATTTTTGAAGAATCTTATTTTTTTAACAAAAAAAGTCATCAATATTTATTAAGCAAACTTCAAAATAAAATTAACAATGAATCTAGCAAGTCTAAAACTAATATATTCAAAATACCAATACAGCATTTTAAAGATACTTATACAAACCCTAACCCTCCTGTTTGGATGACATTTGAGGTACTTACATTTGGACAAATTAGTCATCTATACAGAAATTTAAAAAATAACAATATTCAAAAAGCTATCGCTACGAATTTAGGTCTTAATGCCCCATTATTAAGATCTTGGGTATTATCACTATCTGACATTAGAAATATTGTTGCCCACCACTCTAGGCTATGGAATCGCGTTTTGGGAACATCTCTCGCGATCCCTACATCTGCAAAAATAAATTGGATTAAAAAAACTTCACAATTTGATAATGAGATCATTACTAGGCGTTTATATGGTATTTTAGTAGCTCTGCAAGTTATTATGTATCAAATAAGCCCGAGTTCTGAATGGGCAAAAAGATTTAGGTCTCTATTAGAAAAATACCCCAACATTCCTCATAAAGCGATGCGGATACCTGAAAACTGGGATAAAGATCCATTTTGGGAGAAAGCATTAGCCTAAGATCTTTCTATAAAGTTCTATCTCAACATAATCCTACAATCTGAATATTAATTTAGTAATGTGAGCATAATATTAATTATGTAATTATGTAATTATGTAATTATGAGTAGCGTAATTACTTAAAAGAGGCAACAAAGCACACTTAAAATAAAGTGTGCTTTTAATTGTGTAACATCGTACAGCTTATAGACGAATAAATACCCGCCTTTATCAGCGGTTAATAATTCCCCAAAATCTTAAACTTTAGTTAATTGCTTTACCATCTTTAAAGTTAATAAAGCCTCTAACTACACGATATATTGTCCAAACAGCTGCGCCAATTATGACAAAAAAACCGATAAAAAAAGCTAATGTTAAAATACCAATAACCATCCATAATAAAGACCACCAACATGTACGGATTACATAATTCATGTGGCTGTAATAGATTGTATCTCTTAAATCATCTCTTTTGATATACGCATAAATAAGTGCTGCAATCCATGTAATACCGATAATCAAACTTAACCCATACAGGATATAAACTAACAATGTATCGTTATAGCCTTTAGGTTTTTCATTACTCTCATTAATAATTACAATCTTCTCGTCTGTCCTCTCTAATAGCCCTTTATAACTATTTAATTTTAAAAGTAAATTTATTTTATAAAGCCTTTCGTAAATTACTTTAAAACGCCTAATATCATCAATGATTTTTCAATTCACTTTTTGTCGGATCAAGTGTTTATCAAAATAAGATTAAAATAAATTCCTTTTAAATCAAACAACTATATACTTGATGGGTTAGTTATTGTTTACTACTTTTTTATCTATGAATCCTCTTTACACTTTTTAAGATAAAAGATTTCGATAACTGCTATTTCGAACAAATATTTATATAAAAAAACTATGAAGTTAGATCATGATTAAAAGATTGTTAATAAGTATCATATTAATAAGTTTCACTCCAGTTGTTTATGCAATACGAATACGCAAATACCACAGCTCCCATGACCCAAGTAGTGATGCTTTTATATTAATAATATTCGTATTAGTGATAATAGGCATTCTCATTGTCTGCTTAAGTGAGTATTATCTCGATCAAAAAACTAAGAAAAAAAACAGACAGAAATAACCTATCCGTAAGTTATTGACGAATTACCCCATTCGTTATCCACTATTTAGATTACGAATCTTCTGCAACAAACTTCACTAATCGGATTTCAGACAAACAAAAAGCCCGCTGTTTAGCGGGCTTTCATTCTTGTATATGGTGGACATAGCTGGTTATTTTTAAAAATAATATATTGAGTTTTTCAAGGTTAAAATTAGTAATCTTCGGCTATTTCGTTAATAATGCTATCCATAAAAGTAGTTATTAAAGGTAATAAAAGTAACTATCTTCCCGTCAAATTTCCCGTCAGGAGGATTTGCGCATGTATGTAAGAAAGCGCGGTAAAAAATGGACTGTAGAAATTGAACTCACTATAAATGGTGAGCGTGTACGTGAATCCAAATCTTTTGATGTAAAAGCTGAAGCAATGGTTTGGGGAGCACAGCGTGAGAAAGAACTCATGGATGGCCGTGCTTATAAAACAGATGATAACAAAACATTGAAAGATGCGATCGAATATTATCTTGAAAATGAAACTCCTAAGAAACGATCTGCTAGAACTGAAAAATTACGGATGAAATATTTTCTGAATTGCCCTGCTCTCAATGAGAATATTCGCCTACGTTCACTCACTCCTGAATTTTTCGAGAAGTATATGGAATATCGATTAAAAGATGTGATGACATCGACGGTGAATAAAGAGATCTCGATTTTACGATCGACCATTCGTGTGGCCAGAAAGAAAAAATGGATCGATCATAATCCGTTTGATGGAATTGAACGATTGAAAGAGCCACCATCTCGCAAGCGCCGTATTTCCGAATCTGAACAAGCTCGGATTTTGGAATCATTAACGTATGAAGAAGGTATTCCACCATCACAGGCTCGGCATCGTATTGCCATTATGTTTCTCTTGGCACTTGAAACAGCAATGCGCATTGGTGAAATATGTGATTTAGATTGGAATAATATTTATCTCAACGAACGTTATTTAAAAGTCCTGGTATCGAAAAATGGTGATGCCCGGGATATACCGCTCTCAACTCGTGCGATCGAATTGCTTGAAATGATGAAAGCCCATTCAAGAACGCTGGTCCATGAGCGAGAAGTGATTGATGAGTTTGGCCGTAAAACTGTTTTCCGCGCTATGCCCGTTTTTTATAAAGATTATCGAGCATCTGCTGATAAAGCATCTGCACTTTTTAAAAAATATGTAAAACAGGCAAATATCAATGATCTAACTTTTCATGACACGCGTCACGAAGCATGTACCCGTTTAGCGAGAAAATTGGATGTTCTTGATTTAGCAAAGATGATCGGGCACAGAGATCCACGATCATTAATGATTTACTACAACCCAACCGCAACTGAGATTGCGAATCGTTTGGGATAAAAAAAGTAATTATCTTATAAAAGATAATTACTTTAACAAAAAAACTTAAATTATTATTTACGTCTTAAAATAGCTCTTCCAATACTTGTTTTCACATTTGGTTTTGCATTTTTAATTACAATATTTTCACGTAAATAGTCATATCCTTTTGATAAAACTATGACGCCAAAAAATTCGTCAGAAAAAGACTCTGACATACTTTCAACATTAATTAAATCTATCTCAATCTTTTGTTTCTGAGAAATACTGGCCATCAAGCGTGCACGCTCTTGAGCAGCAGAATTTCTCGATGACAAATCTGTATCATTAAAAGTAAACATTTTTACCTCCAATATTTATTCGAAGAGTTCCTCTAGCTCATCTAAAGATTTGCTCTCTTCTTCATCTATATTACGTTTTTTTTCTAAATTCTCAAGATTATTTAATGGAATAACAAAACTTATAGCTACACCTTCCCAAGGATAATTACTAATATCCTCCCATTCCTCTACGCCTTTATTTAGGGTATATAGCTGATTACCACTAGCAATATTTAATGTGCCTCCTGCATTCATTATCATCTCTTTTAGTTTTGCTAACCCTAAACCTTGATGGTGGTTACCATTATTATAAGCAGCACTCCCACCCATTGGATTACCAATAACATCTGGTGGCAGTTGTTGCGTCCATCCATCATCTTCTTTTGCTTTTTTAGAAGTATTACCTTCTTTTAAACACCATAGGATAGCTTCTTGATCATCTTTAACTGCTATTTGTACTCGCTGTAATTCCTTTAAAAAACCACATCCCCTATCAGCAATAGCAAACTCTAAATAATCTTCACCGCAACTGTGTGTTTTTTGAAATAAAGAAAAACCAGTAGAAAAAGCATGAGACCAAACATTGTCATGTAACTCACCAACAATATTACTGATAATTTCTGCACTTGTAGGCTTTTTAGCTATTTCACCTATATTAAAACGTATACAACTATTAATTATTTCATTAGCCTCGTTAACAACTTCTTCGCTAGTTAAAGGGGCTAAAGTTGAATAATATCGACCATGTTTATATGTACGATTAATAGATGGTAGTTCTTCTTTAAAAATATATTTTGAAAAATTTATAGTGCGCAAGTACGTTACTTGATCATCTTTTAAATTTAGCTTTGCTTTGTCAATTTCTTGATTAAATAAGGAAGTAGCTAACAAAACCCAGTAACTAGGGCGACCAAAACGAATAGGACTACATGCGAATTTTGAATTGTTGAGTAAATTGTATGATGTTACAAGCCCTAATTTTATTTGCATAATCTCTCCATATAATTTTCATAAAATTAGTAACATTATAATATTATTATTGACAAAAGCTCAAAACCCAAAAGGCTAGTTATACTCACTAGCCTTTTTCTTTACCCCTTCTTCCTCATAATATACTCATCCACCTCATGCTCTAACCAACGTTTGTGGCCACCTTCGACGAGTTGGATTGGTTTTGGGAAGTCTTTTTTATACATCACTTTCTTTTCGAGATAAGTGCGTGAAATTGAGAGCTTTTCTGCAACTTCGTTGGATGATAGAAGTTTGATTTTTGCTTCTCTGTATCGACGTTCATTTTTTAAAACTTCTTTTATTTCTTCGATAAGTTCGTGCATTTGCTTATCCCTTCATTATTTTGATGATTATTCCGATAACTATGATGATACTGACTAAGGCTAATAATGCGGTGATCGTTATGATGAAACCTACGATCGTTTCTTTAAAGGTTGGTGGTTTGTTCTCTTGCTCCCAGTTGTTGGGAAATCCAAAAAGGTCCTCTTTATCGATCATTGTCCTGAACTCCGCATAAATACATAACAACGAACGGCTTTCTCGGCATATCGTGAATAGACGTTTTTATTATCGACAAATTTGTAGCGTTTAGAGTGCGGTAATAGTTTTCGAAGCTGTGCGATATCGCCCAATGCAGATCCTCGATTTCTTGCAATCTCGGCGATTTCATTGAGATTAATGGCAATAAGATCTTGATTCGTACTGTGGTTCACTTTGGCAGCGGTGTTATTTTCGAGGAACTCATAAAGTTGCCAGAACTCAAACACATCTTCTGGATCTTGGTCGAGATCTTGCTCACGCTCTTTGGTGATTTTTAGGATGTAATCTTTTGTTTGTTGTTTAAAGACATCATTAATATTGAGTAATTTGCAGAGCGAATCGAGCATTGCAAGCAATGTTGCATGATTGTCTGCAAGTCGTGTTGTGTTAATACCGTCAATATTCATAATTTCATTATGATATTGATCGTACACATTGGCATGATGTTCAAGGATCGCTTGCTCATTCGAAATTGCATGGAGCAAAATGCCCGATACATCTTCTACTCCTAAACTATTTAGGCGTTTTGATGCCAATCGCCCTGCTTCATTATGATGCTCTCTTGTCATGTGCAGATAGATGAAACGTCCGAGAATAGCTTTTTCACCGTATATTTTACGGTTTTGCGAAACGATCAATGATCCGTAGAAAGGCTCATCACTCGTTTCATTACCGGAGTTCATGACCCCCGTTGCTCGTGGTGAGATACCATTGAAGAGCTGTTTCGCTTCACTTAACCAAACAGCTTGTCCCTGTTTTGCGTCCTTTTCATCACCTTGCCCCTCTAAGTAAACAGTCGGCATATTGGAGAATTGGCGCAATGTACGCATTCTTGCAACTTTAGTTGAAGTTACAGGATTAATCCCTTCGTAGTTTTCACGGCCCATGAGCAACCAACAGAAATCGAGCACCGAAGTTTTCCCCGATCCTGCTTCACCTGTGAATTCCAAGAACGGAAAAGATTTAAACTTCTCCCGAATTTGTACCGCAAAGAGCGAGCCAAAGAAGTACGTTAAAACGATTAAACCTTGCGGACCAAATGCGCTTAAAAAATCTTGTGTCCAAGTGTTTCGATATTCTAGTTCTGGCGCAAACCGTGCAACATTAAGCGTTGATTTAATGCTATAACCATCAATTGTGAAATAATCTTCTTCATTTTTCTCATACACTTTGCCATTTTTAACGGCAAATGTTGGATAGATATAGGCTTTGGCTTCCGGACAATAACCGACGTAATCAATCGTATTAACAGTTGTAATATCGAAAGTTTTATCATCATAGATTTTACCGAGCTGTTTCGGCGTTCCATCGAAGTTTGCACCCGGTAATGTATCGATAATTCTCGCACCAAATTCCGATGCTGACTTAATATGACGGCCGCTAAATGTTCCCATAGTTGATCCACGATGATTACTGATTTTGACGTAATATTGCGTTTCATCAGTAACGATCGACTTCTCTGCATAGAGAAAGTCGATAATGCATGTTGCAATCGGAAATACCGAACCACTTTTGGTAAATGCCTGTTCGCGAATCTCCTCGAGCTCTTCCTCTCGTAGTTCGGTCACATCGCCAGCACCTGTTGCTAGTAGTTTTTCTTCCGTTAAATCTGATTCTGCTTTTCGTAATGCTTCCATATTGATATCGCACCAATATGTTTTGTGGCCATGTTCCAACCAAAATCCCTGACTACCGCCATTTCTCGCCCACATAATTAAGGCTTTCTTGCTCGGCGTTTTTGCGATTTCAAGCGCTCCGTAATATTTATAAGTACGGATATCATCAGCGGTTAAGCGCTTTTTAATATGCTTATCATTCCAATCATCATTTGAATTGGTGAGTGCCGCGCGGACTTTAAAACCAAGCTCTTCGACTTGCTTTGCCATTTTCCGCATGCCAACTCTGCCGGCCTTATTACTATCTAACGCAATAACAACGGTCGCGAATGGATTATCCTGATAGATAGCTTCCAAAGTCTTTTTCGGGAAGTTATGACATGTCATTGCCGAGATCGCATTGATCCCATTTTGCTGAAGTGCTAAAGCATCAAAGATTCCTTCAACGATCCATATCTCTTCTGCTTTAGGATCAAACTCTGGCGAAGTCCAACCAAATCCCTTATAAGGACAATCTTTTGAGAAAAGTGCTTTTGGGAGATCGATATCCTCAATAATCCGTTCCCAATAACCACCATTTGGAAGAGCAAATCGAACAGTTGCCGAGCTCTTCTTATTATTATGATTAAATGCAGTTGCTTGTTCAAACTCACCGCAACGTGTCGTGTTTAGCCCACGCTCTTCTTGCAAATAAGTTTTAGCAATGATCTTTGGATCTGCTGATTCTATTTTTAACGCTCGTTCAGTAACGGTCGTAAAAAGCTCGGGATGTAGCTCTCTTACAGATTGCTTATAACCGCAGTTCGATTCACGATCACATTGAATCGTCCAAGGGTCATTCGCAAATGCCCAAAGCTCACGTTTACCACATCCTGGGCAAACACCATATTTATAGCGTTCGCCCCCACCTTGCGGCCGCATATGATATTGGTTCGTTAAAACCGATATCACATTGCGACGTGTTGTTTCATCCATCTTTTTCATTACGCTGCCTCATTTAAGAATTTCACAGTTAAAGAAGCGACTTTACGACGCAATCTGTTAAGTTCTTTTTGCAGTGCATAGAGTTCGATTTTGCTCCACCAACCATTTTTTTGACGGCGGCGGATGTTGAGTTCATCTTGAAAGTAACGAATGCGACGATTCACTTGCAATACATCACTATGCGCTGTTGCATAATTAAGAAGTTCATCTAAATCAAAGATGTTTTGACGTACTAATGATGAAAAATTAAGTGTTTGTAATAGCTTTTGCATGTCGAATCCTTTAGAATAGTTTTGTTGGCGAGCCGATCTGCCAAGATGTGTAAGGCTCGCAGTGGCGACTTCTTCGGAAGTCGTTTTTTATTTAGAAGAATAGAAACTTAAATCCGTTGAGCTTGCGAGAATATCTGTGGAATGGATATCGCTTGATTTCAGTGATCTTGAGTTTTAACTCTTTGCTCATTTTCGGATGAAAGTTCGCGACCATATTTGCTCTTCGCTTTGTTGGTGCTTCGACCACCGCAATTGTTTCTAAGCCTTCATCGGTGATCTTCTGATATTTAAAAGTCTTTTTGATGGGCATCATGCTCTTACTCCTCGTTTTAGATCTTTCACTTGTTCTGTTAAGTCTTTAATGATTGCTGCTTGTTTCACTGATTCGATATTTGCGAGTTTGATTTGATATTCGCGCTCTATCTCAATCCAGCGTTGTGCAAGCGAATACGGGATTTCCATCCCTGAAATTGCCGATTTCTCGGCGACTTGCTTCATCTCTTGTTGCATTGCATTCCTCCGCTCCGATATTTGAATGAGTGTTGCCATTACTTGTTCTCCTTTTTTAAGGTTAAAAAAATCCCTGCAACCGAAATTGCATTTTTTCTAACTGTTGATGTTGATTGAATTAAGCGAGTTTAAATGTTGCTATTTGTACGATCTCTTCGATTGATTTGATGTACATATTGCAATGTTTGCAGTAGTAAGTTTTCTCTCGGGTCTTTGGGGAAATTCGCCGGCTGTAGATCATTCGTGCCGTATTCCCACACATGTGGCAATTAAGCCTACTTCTGCGATCTTTGCTGTTCATCTCTCAACCCTTTATCAATATAAAATCGAGTTTGTGCAGATAAGCTACGCTCTGACTGCTCAGCCATCGTTTTTAAATTTTCAAGGGTTTTCGGCTCTAGATGAATACTTACTTGAATATATTTTCTCGTATTATTCTTTTTCATTATTTAAAAATCCTCTATACAAGGATGAAATACAAAGGCTTTCCTTATATACTGACAAGGGTTTAATAGGTTCTTTAAGGGTTATACAAACTCTTAGAGTCTATTTAAGTGTTTAACTGTATCAAATATATCAACGAAAACGGTGATAATCAACCACTAAATTCATATTCGTTGATTGACGAGGTTTTTTATGCTCAATGATTTTGCTAAAAGAATTAAAGAAATTCGTACTTCCATGAACCTAACTATGGGGGAGTTTGGCGACTTAGGTGATGTTAGTGCAACAACTCAAGGAGCTTATGAACGAGAAAATGAAGAAGATAGACGATATCCAGATGTTAAATATCTACTAAACCTCAAAAAAAATGGCGTTGATATTCATTACCTTTTAACAGGTGAAAAAACTCCTGAAAATTTAATTTCAGCAAAAGCAATGGAAATAGTTAATGCCTATGAAAATGCTGATGAAGATCACAAAGCTGCTTTTGAATCAATCGCTAAAGCAAGTCTACACAAACCAAAAGGGCGAATCGACAAAAAGAAAGATGATCAAGATCCGCCAAAATCAAGAAGTTCAAATAATGTTTCTAATATTAAGGCAGCTGGCTCTATAGGTGATATTACTGTAGATAGCAATAAAAATAATATTACTAAGTATGAATACTACAACGTCAAGGCCCCAACTCTAGAAGAAAAAGCGGAGTTTGATGAAAAGAAAAGAGTAGCAGAGGAAAAAAGAAATAATGAAATAAAAGGCATCTCTAAGAAGGCTATTACTATTGCTAACTTTTGTAAACAATTCTTATTGCTAGGAGCCATCCTCTTATCTGTTTGGGCTATAAAAGAAATAGGACCCATTCCAACTACTGAAAACCATTTAGAATTCGTTCTATTACTTTTAATTGTAAATTTTGTACCAATTGCCGTTTCTCTAAAACTCTATAAAATTTTCGCAAAAATGATCGATATAGAGTTAATCGCATATATAGAAAGAAATCAGCAAAAAATTCTTGAACGAAAACTACAGTTTTACTGATTTCAGAAGATATGCATCACTAATAAAATAATAATTACCCCTAAAGGAAAGTCATGAGTACCAATGCCATTTCATTTACATATCGAAATTTGAGGGATGATGTCAACTACTTTACAGTAGGCGTTCACAGAGCTTTTAAGTATCAGTTTTAGAGAAGTACAAATGTCAAAATATAGACCTGAACTTGATGGCTTGAGAGCCTTTGCTGTCATTGCTGTATTCATTTATCATGCAGAATTAACCTGGAAAGGATTTCCCATCCTCTCAGGGGGATTTCTCGGTGTCGATATTTTCTTTGTTCTATCAGGATTTCTTATTACGGGAATTTTATTAGAGAAAAATATCCCTATCTTATCGTTTTATAAATCTCGTATAGACCGCATTTATCCCGCGTTATTGTTAATGCTGTTTTTAACCTGTTTTGCCGCATATGCCTTTTTATCTCCTAAAAGCTTATTGACTTATATCGATTCTTTAAAAGGTGCATTAGGGTTTTATTCCAATTATATTTTTATGAATGAAGATGCATATATTTCTGATGCCAGTAAATACAAGCCATTAATACATACATGGACATTAGGAATCGAATGGCAATTTTACATGATATTTCCCTTTATAATTTACTATATTAAAAAGTATTTTATAAAAAAATGTAACTTGATATTCGCTGTTCTATTTAGCCTTTCATTCGTTTATTGCTTGTATTTAATGAGTATAGACAGTACCGAGGCGTTTTATTCAACACCTTCGCGAATTTGGGAATTATTTGCTGGTAGTCTTACATATACCGTATCAAAACAATTTTCTGAAAAAAATTATGGTAAGTATCTATCGCTACTTGGTTTAGCATTACTGATTTACTCAATTATCTTTTTTAAAGATACAGATCATATACCTGGTCTGATTAGCTTATTAGCTATTATGGGCACTAGTTTATTTATACTCTTCACACAAAAAGGCACAATTGTTTATAGAGTATTGTCATATAAATATGTTGTATTCCTAGGCATAATTTCATATTCATTATATTTATATCATCAGCCTATTTTAGTTTTCTACAGGGTAACTTTCGCTGAAGTTAATGGAAAATCCTTTGTCCTGTTATTTTTAATAACCCTTGTTATAGCTGTATGCTCATATTATTTTGTTGAAAATCCAATCCGTCGTAGTCAAAAAAAATCAAAATACATTATTTTGGCTTTAATTTTTATAGTCATTGGTTCATTTATTAATGGAGCATTAAATACTGGTGGGTACTCTAAAAGACAACCAGAAGAGATAAGGGATATTATGACCTTTTTTAATGAGCCAGAATATAGAGCATTAACAGATGAAAATGGGAATTCATGTAGTTCGAGAAATCCAGAGAATGCGTGTTTTTTCAATAAAAACACGAAGGAACTAATTGTAGTAGGTGACTCTTTTGCTGGAGTTTTTACAAGAGCTTTAAAGGAACAACATATCTCTTTACGCATCTTTCAATATGAACAATGCCCACTCATGTCAATGCCTATATGGTTTGGTGATAAACAAAATTGTTGGGAAATAAATAAACAAAGATGGATGGAATTCGAAAAAATGCCTCCAGCGAATGTTCTTATTGGCACAAATTTTTATTTTTTTGGAGCAGCAAAACAGTCAGTGAATAATTTAAAAGATGGAGATTCCAATATCCAAGACATAGTTCCTAAAGAAACTGTAATGAATAGCTTCCGAAAAAGTATAGAAAAACTCTTAAGTCTAGGACATCACCCGATAATTATTTTACAACCGCCAATCCCACAACAAGATGTTGCTTTAGAACTCCAAAAAAAGGTTAATCATGGCAATTTAACATTCCAAAACGAATTTAATGCTATATCGACCCAAGATATTGATAACGAAATTATCACCTTATTAGATAGGCTCGATGTAAAGTTTATTAGTCTAAACAATAAAATGTGTCTCAATCAAAATGAATGTATGACGATTAGTGAAGCTGGAGGACTATACAACGGCGGATCTCATCTATCATATTTTGGGGCTAATTTATTTATTGAACAAATACTAAACGACTTAAAAGAATAATTATGAAATTAATTTATAAAGGATTTTATGAATGAATAATATTAGCAAAGTCATCGCAAAACAAGAGCGCGCAATCATGCCCTACTATCGCGATGATGAATATTTAGAAGGCTATTGTCTTGATAGAGAAGAAAAACGGACTTTTAGAATAGATAGAATCGCAAGGTTTACTGGGAACAGTGAAACTATTTTTGATGAGATGGATTGATAATAAAAGAGGATGAATTTCTTCACTTTTTAGAGATTAGTAAAGTTCAGACGAAACTATAAAAGAAAATTAATAGATTTAAAAGGCTATATAAGATGTCAGAAAAAAACCTAGATATAAATAATTTAAATTTTAATATATCAACAACTGAAAGTGACGTAGAACAAAAGTTTATTACCCCTCTTCTAACTTCTAGCGAACCCTATGGTTTAAATTTATCTACTACTAACTTTTTAACCAAAACTAATATCAATCGGTATCCTATAGGCAAAGGGCAATCAGAAAAAATTTATTATCCTGATTATATTTTAGTTAATCGCGGATTTCCCATGGCCATCATTGAAGCAAAAAAGCCATCTGATTTAAATCTAGATGAAGCCTATAGAGAAGCAAGGTTATACGCTCATGAAGTTAATGATAAGTTTCCAAAAGAATTAAACCCTGTTAAGTTTCTTTTAGCAACAAATGGAATTAGTTTGCAATTTGGTGAAGTTGGCTCCAGTACACCATTAATTAAATGTAAAGTACAAGAATTAATATGTGGGTCAAAATACTTAGTTATGCTATCCGACAGTATGGGTATTGAAGGGCTAGAAAAGCATTTCAATACTATTTCTAAAACTTTAGTACCTCCATTTATAAAAAAACCTAGAATGGTTTTAGGAGGCAAAGCTTTTCAGGAAAAAGAAATTAAAAAAAACCCATTAGGGGAAACTATAAGCGATACATATCAATGGATATTTAATCCCGACAATAAAATACATCGTCAATATATAGTCAGTAATGGATACATATCTACTGATTTAAATAAAAGAAATAGATATGAAGTTGATCAACTAGTAAGGTTATCCAGTTCTGCTAGTGAATTAATATCTCAAGAGATACAAAGGACTGATAGACCTGTTGAAATATATAAAGCTCTCTCAGAACACGCATATAATCAAATAATTTTATTAATCGGTAAAGTCGGTGTTGGAAAATCAACTTTTATTGATTATTTACAGTATACAAATACTATTCCTGAACCTATTCAGGATAAATTAATATGGGTCAGATTAAATCTCAATAATGCTCCTTTAGAAAAAGAGAAAATTTATAGTTGGATCCAACAAGAAATAATTAATAATCTACAAGAGCAATTTAAAGATGAATTTGATTTCGAAAGTCTTGATTTTTTACTAAAACTATACTCAGTTGAAATTAATAGTTATAAACGAGGCAGAGGTTCTATTTTTCCAGAAGACTCCGAGCAATATAAAATAGGTTTAGCCGATAAGCTACAGGAATGCGAAAATAATCTAGAACAAACTCTAAAATGCTATATAAGATATTTAGCAAATGAAAGAGCTAAGTCGGTAATAATTGTCTTTGATAATTGTGATAAGAAAAATAAAGACTCTCAATTATTAATGTTTGAAGTAGCAAACTGGGCAAAAGATACTTTAAAATCAATTGTTTTTTTACCTTTACGTGATGAGACTTATGATAATTACAAAGATCAAAAGCCTTTAGATACAGCGATAAAACAATATAGTTTCAGAATAGAAGCCCCTAGATTTCAAACAGTTTTAACAAGAAGAGTACAACTAGCATTAGATCTAATATCAAAAGAAAATAATGACCCAAAGCCCCAACAAAGTAAAATTAGATTAAAAAATGATATGTATGTCATGTTTGATCCTAATAATGATGGGTCAACTTATCTACTATCTATGTTGAATTCAGTCCTCAATAATGAAAATTCCATTAGAAGACTACTAACGGGACTATCCGGAGGTAATATAAGAATAGCTTTAGAAATGTTTCTTAACTTTTGTAGTAGTGGGCACATTCCTAATGAAGAAATAATTAAAATAAGAAAGTCATCAGACAGTTATACAATGCCTGGGCATATTGCAGTTAGGGCATTAATGAGAGGAAATCGTCGATATTATATAAGTAAATTTTCTCATATAAAAAATCTCCTCGATGCTGAAATGGATGAGAAAGATATACCTGTCTACTTAATACGTTTATGTATACTTCGCTGGTTAAAAATGATGGTACGGAGTGATGTAAAACGAAGTGCAAAAAAAGGCTACTTCACTGTTGAAGAACTACTAAACACACTTGGGCAATTTGGATTTCAACAGGACCCTATCATTAATCAAATTGGTTATCTAGGTAAAGCAATGTGCATTACAACAGAAGATTTTGAATATGAAAATATTAATTTATATACAAATATAAAGCTAGCTCCAGCGGGGTATGCACACCTAGAATTATTAGAAAATGATATAACCTATTTAGCCACAATCGCGGAAGATACTAGAATTACTGATGAAAATCTTGTTAATGATATAAAAGGACTTATAGTAGACCCTGAGCAAAGCTTTAGACTGCCTGAAGTATACTACATTGCTTCAAAATTTATAGAATACATCGATGATATTGTTCAAAAAATGTTAAGTAACTATCGCACATACTCTAAACTGGAGCAATTAGAAATCCTAATTTCCATGGAAAAACCAAAGGCAACTATCGAAAGATTTAAAAACTTATTCACTAACGATGAGTCTATAAAATGGATTGAATTCTGTAATGAATACCCAGTTGGCACAAAATTAAAAGGAACTATAAAAAATATAGTTCCTCATTTAGGTATATTTGTCACTCTTAATACAGATAATAAATTTTTAATCGATGGACTAATTCATAATTCTAAAATCTCTACTCATAATTATTCTTTAGGGGAAATAATATGTGTAACCATTGATCACCACGATCCACATATTAAAGATAAAGTTCGTCTTAATTTTGCTAATTGATCCAAATTAGCCCATACACAATAAGTATTAGGGTAATGCAAGAAAATAATAAAAGCAAACTTCTAAGGATATATTTTAACATCCCCCGTCAGCTCCGTAACCAATCCATTGCCACTGGTTAATTTATGCGTTACGGTAACGACCACCCAATTAAGTATTTCAATATCTGACTTATAGCCCGTGAGTTTTAGCGGGCTTTCTGCTGTGAGTTCGGGATTTCCTCGTGCGAATTTTACATTGATACTGGCGCTGTTGCGTTGGATCCGTTGTAGCTCTTTTTCGGCGGCGATTGTTGCGGCTGTTTCACTCTCGTAAATAGTGCGTAGTCGATAGAGCCGCTCTTCTTCACCGATGATGATGCTCTTTCGCTTGGCTTCCCCTTGTAGTAAATAGCGTGCTTCAACACCGGTATATTGGTCACGATCATTGATCGCATAATTATGCTGATCCCCGTCCGATCGATCCTGATGAATCACCGGCATCGTTTGTCCACTTGCGGTCTTCCCCGCTCCACGTTCTAAGAAAAGCAATTTACCCATTTTGATGGTAGCCACAGCATCATACTCTTCGGCAAGACGCGTAAGAAGATTCGCATCGGATTCATCCGCTTGCTGTTTTGAAGTAATCATTATCGATTTTAAGCTCTCCGCAATGACAAATTCGTAGTCGTATTTCCCAGCGATTGTTTCGATCAATTTTTCAAGCGTCATCTCTTCGTAGAGTGCGCTTTTACGCTCGATAAAATCTTTCTTAAAGTCGGCAGAATGTGCGCCAATCGTAATCACATCAGGCGGACCTGAATGTGCCACAGCATCGACAATAAACTTCCCCTTATCCACGAGGTTCATCCCAAAGCCAAGCTTTAAATGGATCTCGGCTTTACGCTCTGGCAATAGAATATTCCCTGCTGAATCATCAACTGTAATTTGAAGCGTATCAGCCTCAAACCCCCGGTTCTCTGTAAGTTGAATACTCATAATATGATTATTCAAAAACGGTGCAGAAGCGTTATTGATCGTTAAAAAGTAATTAGGACGATTATCAAAAATCTCTAAAGCATCCTTTATCATGATAGTAACCCCGCCATTCCAAGTGCAATTTGCGAGTAGTCGATCTTGTCGTCACCCACTCGTTTAAAAGTGGCCGTATAGTCAATAATCTTTGGTCGGCCATCTGCTAGGTGATGTTTTCCACCCTCTTCTAAGTCGGTAAGCACATAGAATCCATGCGCTAAGCCGTTGCCCTCAATTAACGGATATGGTAAACCTGAATCTGCTTGCGCCCGTAACAATTGCAGCGTTGTTCGCCCACCCGTCACAATCGGTGCGAGCTTCCCGGGGATAATGATTGTTTCATCGCCAATCCCGATAAATTGATTACTAGCACGCCGGCCAATACGTTCATTTTGCACATGTCGATAGTTGGATGTTTTATTCAGCTCGCTATAAATTAATGAATTAGAGCGAAAGAGCACAAAGCCCCAGATTAATTGTGTCATCGTAGATCTCCTATTAAACCGCTACTGTGGAGCGCATTCACTGTTTCCGAAGCGATTACCGCTGCCGATGCGTTTGATTTTGTCTCAACATTGATTGTGAGATTGTTGGTACGGTTATCATTGCTAACAGGCTGTGCTGGCGTTAATGATGCACCGCCGAAAAACTCCTGTACGCTTGATGTTGCACTATTCCATTTATCACCGACCCAACCGCTCACCTCTTTAATCCATTCGGGCGTTTCAAATGAGAAAAATTCCGCGACCTTTGTGATCAGTGTATTGATCAACCCCAAGATCGAATCAAAGAGATCGATCACGGGTTGCATTGCAACCTTAACGCCTTTCCATGAGTCCGCGAATATCTTGCCGACATTTCCGATGTTATCCCATATATACTTAATCCCCGCAATAATGAGGTTAAATCCTTTAAGTAACAGCGACGCTGCTTTTTCCGTAACAGTAAAGAATGCTTCAAACAAAGGTCCTACAACGGGTAGATCGATTAAAAAGTTTTTCACCTTTTCATGTATGCCGGCAAGCCATTCAATCGCCGCTTTTATATATTTACTAGGTGCATCTAAAAATGATTTGAAGAAGCCCCAAATTGACCCTTCATAACTAATCATATTCATAAATCCACTAATAACATCGCCAATCCATTCGATCACAGGTTTAATTACCGCACCAACTGGTGCCCAAATCGCAACTAACCAGCCTTTAATTGTTCCCCATTTTGTGCCTAACCATTCAAATGCTTTGAAAATGAGTTTAATCAATTCCCATACAAGACGAATAGGCGCTGATGCGATCTCAAACATTACTTTTAAAAGTGGGCCAATAACGGGAATATCCCCGATGAAATTCACGATTGTTTCATACAAACCATCGAGAAAATCAATGGCTTTGTTTATATAGGTCATCGGAGCTGTGAAAAAGGTTTTGAAGAATTCCCAAATCTCATCCTTAAAGTAGATTAATGCCACAATCGCGGCAATTATTGCACCGATAATGAATACAATAGGATTGGCCATAACAACCATATTAAACACACCCATTGCCATTGAAAGAGCGCCGAGTCCGCCAATAATCCCGGTAATAATTGCACCGGCTTTTAATAAGCCACTGGCTAACTTTGGATTCTCCTTAATCCAGTTGCTCGTTGATTGCACTATTTTGGTGATTGATTGAATTATTTTCCGCATTGGACCACCTTCTAGCCCTGACAGAGCAATCTGTACCGATTCGATAGCCGACATTAAACCAACCCAATCGCCTTTGAGATTGTCGGACATTGTTTTAGCAACTTTAGATGATTCCCCTTGGGAGTTGTTCGCCGCTTCAATAACCTTTAGCAGCTCTTCAAAACTATTTTTATCAACAAAAGCAGCAAATGCTGAACCTGCTTCTTCCCCTGCGATTGCCTTGAGATATCCGAGCTTATCTGCATTCCCCATATCTGCTGTTGCTTTCATGATATCCGCCAAAATATCGGGCATGGATCTAAAGTTCCCAAGTGTGTCTTTCGTACTAACTTGCAACTCTTCTAATGCTTTTTTAGCGCCTGCAGGTGGAGCTGCTAGGCGAGATTGTAGCGCACGCATTGCCGTACCCGCTTGTGTTCCTTGAATACCAACATTCCCAAGAATCCCCGCCATCGCGGTTGCATCTTCTAGCGGAATCTTTAATTCCCGAGCAACAGGCCCAACATATTTCATCGTATCGCCGAGCATCTCAATGCTTGTATTTGTACGAGTAAAAACACTAACAAGAATATCGGCGACTTTATCCATTTCTGATGGATCTAAGCCAAAAGCAGACAGAATATTTGAGCCAATATCAGCCGCACGTCCAACATCAACATCCCCTGCTTTTGCAAGATCGAGCGTAGATGGTAATGCATCCATAATTGCTTCTGGTGTAAAACCAGCCATCGCATAAAATGCTTGTGCGTCTGCTGCTTGCGTTGCACTTGCCCAAGTCGTTGCACCGAGATACTCTGCTTGTTCTCGTAACTTTGCAAACATCGGATCATTTTTATCAAGACGAGTAAGCGCTTGAACCTTGCTCATCTGCTCATCGAAATCAAAGCCTGGTTGCATGAACTTCGCGCCTGCATATGTTAAACCTGTTGCCGTGGCAACTTTGATTGCACCCGAACGAAATTGATCTTTCCCACGTGATAAAGCTGCTTGACGTTTATGAATGATGGCCATCTCTTCATTCATTTTCGTTTTACGCACATCAATGGCTTTGTTGGTGTTATTGATCTGCTGTAAAAGCTCTTGCTCTGCTTGTATTAATTCTCTTGATACAGGTTTTCCAATAGATGCCAACCGTTTCTGTTCTTTCTGCACATCTTTCAAAGCACTTTGAGTGGCATTTAAAACGGTATTTAATTGCCCCATATCTTGCTTAAAGCCTGTTTTTGTCATTCCCATCTGCTTTTGGATGCCACGCAACGGCGCTGTCATCTTGTCGATTGCAGTGAGTACGACTTTTAACTCTAAATTCTTCGCCATATCTTTTACCTATAAAAAAAGAGAGCCGGCTTGGTGTGGGTTGGCTCTCTTCATTATTGATTGTGCTTTTCACGCTCTTCGCGGATCCGCTCGTTATGTTCTATGGCTTTAAAATGCCATAAGAACAACTCCGAAACATAAAGCTGCATCATGCTTTTGTAATCCATAAATGGAAACGTTAAGCCGATACCAATCGTTATATCCTCCACATAGAGTGAATCGTTTAAGCCACCTTCACTTTTGTTCCGCCCGCTTCGATGCTCTCTAAAATAGTGTTCATTTGCTTCGGAAATAAAAACCCCAAGATCACATTGCCAAGTGAACTTACATCCGAGATAGAAAGACGAGCTAAATTATCAGCGTGAATATCTGTGATTCGCTCTAATAGTTTGATAACTGTATCGCCTTCACTCATTTGTAATTGCGTAATCGAAATTCCGCGTAAATCTGCGGCAATTGGTTCACGAACAGAGATCTCTTTAAACTCTTTATCGGCAATGGTTAAAGGTTGGTTTAAACCTACGGTGATTGTTTTAATCTTTTTCATAATTGATTCCTAATTCGATATTTAATTATTGATGTGAACTGTTCGGGATTCCCGAACAGTTCGAGTTAATTTACATACGACCCAGCGCTGCATTCTCTTCTGCTTTAAGATCTACACCGTTCACAACGAGTATATTTTCAAGCACTCTCTCTTCGTAGATCGAAGTTCCATTGACAATATATTCCGCCGTTACCGCTTTGAATGTAACTGTTCCGCCCATCGCTTCACCTTTCTTCAGCGCATCGGATTCAGTACCAAAACGACCGGTAAAATTGGCCGTGAAAGAAATCTTGTCGCAAGTGCCGGGATCTTCGATAAACCCTTTTAATTGCAATGTTGTACTTGCCAATCCGCACCCTTGCGGGACAAGCAGATCAAAGTTGATGCCCTTGGTGGCGATCTCTAACTCCATCGAGTTTTCAAAGCCAACAGGGATATCAACCGGACGGCTGAATACACCTGTTTCGAGTGTTTCATACTTCATCGTTGTAGAGGGTAATTTCACCGTTTCTACTTCACGACCGATGGAATCACCATCAATATAAAGATCAAAGTTCTTTAGGACTTTTGGAAAATTCTGACTCATCATTCGCCCCTTACACTAATTGCTTAATAAATTCATCGGTTAATACAAGTTCAATGCCCGGAGATTGAGCCGGTGGCACTGGCGTTACTTTCAACAGCCAATCTGGTCGGCCTTCCATCAGATCATTTGTGCCGTTCTTATCCGGATGAAGATCGACATAACCACCAATGATTCTGCCGGCGCGCTGATGTTCAGCTAAGCGATTGTTATAGCGCATTGCGAACTCTTCGAGTAATGTTCGCGTCATCGGCTTATCTTGCACTGTATCTTTCAGCATTTGCGCCGCTTCTTCACCCAAGAAATTCATCGTGCGAGTATAAACTTCAAAGATATGAGATGAATCAGATGCGTGACAAGAATGGTTTCCCCAAACCTTGATTCCACCATCATCACGAACCAGCACAGATATTTTCTTCTCATTGAGTGAATTCGCTTCAGTTCCGGCTGGATTGATCGGTTGGAATGTCACTTCTTTGGTTGTTCCGGTGGCTTGCGATAAGAAGTTATTAGAAATCGAACGATGCCAACCCACTTCCACATCGAGCTTTGCACGCAATCCCGCAACTTGTGCAGATACATATTGCTCCGCTTCTGCTTCCAAATCCTGATCGTATGCGATGGGATTGTTGTAGATAATCATCAGGTTATCCGATACAACCTTATCCGCGAGTTTTAAAGCATCTTGCACGCTCTTCTGATCTTCAATAGAGCAGTAAGTAAAACCAAGATACTTCTCTGCAAGCGCTGCAAGCTTCAAGCGAACGACTTCCACCACGTCATATTGCGGGCAAATAAAGATCTTCGGTTGCATGCCTGTTTGCGCTTTCGCAAGCTCCAAGAGCTCTAAGCCGGTGCGTTTGCCATCATCAGTCACTTTCCCCATGATGTTTGGGATCGTTGATTCAAGATCCTCACCTTCTTCAACTCGAACCACAACAGTCGGCGTGATCGCTTCTTTACTAATATTGAGTAACGTACTGCGCAAAGTCCCTTTTTTACCTGCTTTTGCAATTGCAGTATCAAAGTTTGTAACCAATACACACTGATTGAGCGGAAACATCTCTGTATCTGCATCATCAGCAGTGACCACAACACCGATCACTGATGTTGAAATTGTCGGTGTTCTTGTCCAGCCAGACTTATTAAACGTCTGCCGAACTCCATGTTGAAATGCTGTACTCATTACTTCGTCTCCTTCTTAACTGTTGCGGATTTCTCTGCCGCTTTGGCTTGCAGATATCCTGCATCTAGCCATTTTTTCGCATCGCTACCGGTGTAAGTTTCACCCTTGGTGAATCGGCGGTTACCGATTCTGAACTCTCTAACTACAATCATGCTTGCTCTCCCTCTGCTGCTGTAATTGCTCTGTAAAGCTCGGTTGATTCATCAATCAACTGATCAAGCTCTTGCTCTTCTAATTCTGTACGTTGTTTTATGCGCTCAAGACGTGTGATCTTTTTCTCAATCGCGTCGTAACTGTCTTTTAGCTGTTGAAGCTCACGGGCTTTTTCGAGTGCTTCTTCTTCTGCAAGAAGCGTTTCATCAATAATCCAGCCCTGATAAGTCCATTTGCCGCCTCGTGGACGGTGATCGCGAAACTGAATGAATTGCGCATCAGTCATCTCAACGAGATTTTTAAAATCATCATTGAATACTTGCGCATCTTCGATTGATTCATAACCGAATACTTCGTTTGTTTTTTTGTTTGTGTAGTGTTTCATGATCTACTCCTATCTTAATTCAGACCAATAGCTGATATTTCCTGACCCTAATACATATCGATAAGTTGAACCAACAGGCACTAAAGTAGACATGTATGGGGCATAACCGACCCCTGTTAAATCTGCAACCACAATGCCATCTACCTGTAGCTGCCGAGTTCCTCCTCCTCCATCTCTTACAGAGATATAGATCGGCTTGCCTGTATTATTTACATAATTAGTATTGGCACTTCTTTGATTTTTTACATTCTGCCAACGTTGACTCACCCCTATTTGTTGGTTTGCAGGGATATCACTTGTAAGAGCTAATGTTCCAGACTTATTGGGAAATGTTTGATTAAAAGTACCTTTACCATTTCCATCATAGTGATACATTCTTACAGCATCGCCATTGCTATCGAGTGCCAAATATTTTGATAAAACACCATTGCTTCGTTGGAACATATATCCAGACCATTGAGAATTACTCTTATTTACAACGTTACCTAGAAAAAGATTGTCTGTGTTATTTCTCTTTTTATTAACCTCACTCATACGAGCAATATTTCCAGTACCTGTTGTTGCTTGCGGTGACCATTTTGAATTTGCAAGATTGTAAGCACTATCTGCTCTCGTTTGTGCTTGCACTGCTTTCGAATCTGCTGTTGCTGCCGCACTTATTGCTTGATTTGCAGTTGTTTGTGCTGCATTCGCTTTATCATTTGCCGTATTTGCTGTCTTCTGCGCTGTTGATGCTGCACGATTCACATCGTTCACGGCTTTAATCGTTGCAACTTGATCTGTTCGATCAGATAGTGTTGATGTTGCGTTCATCGTTGCTGATGTGCCTAAGCCGAGATTATCTCGAGCGATTGCGACGTTTGCGACATCTTTTAGGTTTTGTGCTTTGGCGAGTTTTGTATCTGCTTTCTTATCGACGGCATTGACTTTGTCGATTGTGAATTGCATCGTACAAGCGAGATCCAAAAAAGGATTATTGTCGTTCGGTTGGTTCGCTTCATGCGTCGGTTGTCCGCCAAGTACAGGGTGTAATTCGTCAATAATTCGGAGCTTACCGAGTTTGTTTTCTGATTTAATCAGCTTTGTATCGAGAAACAGATCTTCTTTGCGTTCTGTATCAATCATTACATGCCTCCATATAAATATTTGCCGTTGTGTAACGCTCGGCGATTATGTAGTAATGCTCGCTCGTAGCGTACAGCTCGTAATTTGTTTCGCGCTGGTGCGGTGTAATACAAGAGATTGACTGCGTTCTTGTATTGCGCAAGTGTGAGATGATTCTCAAATTGCACATCGTATTCAGCCCAATGTTCTGAATTTTCCGTAATTGTGATCTCGCCGAGTCCTGCCGATCTAATCACTCTGCGAATCGATTCGAGCGTGCCTTTCTTTCGGTTGACCGTTGGTGCTGCGGCGATTACATCGCGTTTTTTCTGCTCTGGCCAATCATGCTGAAAGTCATCCACATCGAGCGACCATGCAAGCCACGGAAGAAGTTCTTTCGGGCAGAGATGCGGATTCCAAATCCATTGGAATTTAAATCCTTCAGGCGGTCGATTGGCGAAAAATCCGGTCTGCTCAAGATCTTTTTCAAACTTCGTTGAGGTATTGGGTAGAAGCGTCTGCATTACTCTTCCTCCGCTTTTTCAGTGACTTTGACTGAGTTGATCATGATGTAAGATGACTGATCGATATCGACATCACCCATCGGCTTCACAATCTCAATATTTTGTATGCCAGGGATCCGTGCTGTTGCGTGAATCAAGTTGTATGTGAGCGAGTCACCGAATGTCATGCGCTCGTTCAACTTCAACAATGCTTCTTGCACATTTTTCGCGACTTCTTCTTTTGCGTAACCGTTGTAATATGTTGCGATTAGCTCAATATCAACTTTCACTAATGTCGCTTTCTTCACAATCACAATGTCATTGAGCGGACGCTTATCTTCCGCGCTAAGATACTCTTTGACTTGCTTCAGTAGTCCGGCACTTGCTTGGCCGTTATTCTCTTTTGATCGAATCACAACATGCACTTCACCGGGCGTTGGCGTTGGTAAAAGCACTGATGATTCTTTTACCTCTTCACTCGCTTCGAGTGCTAAACGCTCATAAGCTGACTTTGGTCCCGCCGTCTGTTCGAGTCTGTCAGCGGTTTGCGCTCTGTATCGTAAGCTCTCATCATCTTCCCAAATTGCCGGAATTGGTGGATTTGCTTTATCGTCTGCCGGCTGAATCAATCTGCGATAGATCAAGACGTTTGCTGCAATCGCATCGAGGTTATCGCCCGTTGCATACTTCAAAAGCGTCTGCTTCAGGTCTTCGTTATATTCGTTATTGCGAATCATGCGATCGTAAGCCCAAGATTCGAATACCTTCTTGACCGGATCGCTCTCAAGCACAACTTCGTTATATTCAGGTTCACGAGCGACAAAATCAGCGATGATCTCTGCAAGAATCTGTTCAAAGTCGATCGTCTTGTAAATCGTCGGCTCTGGTAGATCAACAATGTATTTACTCTCTTGAAATCTCATTGATAAAATCCTCGGTTAAACTGCAAAACTTCATTACTATTTTTTTTCACTGCTTCAAGCTCAAATGTGGGCTTGCCCGGTGTGTCGATGTTGATGTTGATTCTTCGCACCTCAACACGAGGTTCAAATTCTGCATACGCGATCATCAAGCTACTCATCAGCATCATTCGGTATTCATCATTCATCGGCGCATCGATCTTCGGAACTAACAGCGTTCCGTAGTTACGGCGCATTACGCGTGTACCTTTGGCTGTGAGTGCAATATCGAGCATTGATTGGATGATGTGTTCATCTTCTGTAATCGTATGTCCTGTAATTCTGCTAATCATTGCTAAGCTCCTTATTGCGGTTCATCACTCATGCCGGCAGGTGTGTTGTGAGTGTGTCCAGTGAATGAAATGCCACTGACTTCAATATCCGGCGTTACTGTTACGCCCGCATTTGCTTCGACATGGGCTTGGAAGATCACCGGGTAATTAAATACCGCTCTAACAACGTTTCTACTTGTACCGCCGCCGGCACTGATTCCGCCCGATATAAAGACATTCCCGTTTAAATTAATGGTCGGCGCATTAACGCTAAATTGGTTCGCATTAACGGTTGATGTATCGGCATTTACTTCTGATTTAGTCGTATTGACTGTTGCGCTACTTTCAGCATTGACCGTTGCATCTTGCGTATTCACGACAACTGTTGACGCACTATTGATCGTGAGGTTTCCGCTGTTGTGATGAATGAAATCACCATTTTCAAACAAGATCTTAAAATCAAACTCCCCAAGCCCGGCGAATTGTTGGCTTGTGTCGAGTACTGGCAGAAAGCGATTGAGATTATTCTCGCCACCTTCCGACATAATTACGCCACCTTGACCAACTCGTGGATAACAGAAGATTGACGTACCGCCCACAAACGGCAAGCAATACGGCATCCAAGGCGACATTACGCCTTCTTCAAACTCGCATTGCACTTCAATAAAGCCATTACTCGTGCGGATTTTTGCAACTTCCGCCGTTTTAATAACTTCATTGATTTTGCGTAATTGGTCGGTTGGTAATAACATTAAAAAGCCTCGTTAATTAATTCATAAAGATGATCGAATACGATCTTCTCTTCTTGTTTATCCATTCCTAATAGCGTTCGCTCTGGATACTTCACTCGTGCATGCTCATTCACTTGTACTCGTTTGCCGTATTGGTGATTCTCTGCAATCTTGTGATTTTTCGGCTGAAATCGAACTGATGCATAACCTGCATTTGCTCTGACTCTCATTGAGCTTCTTCTACCGAGCTTTTGAAACATCTTCATGTTTTTATTTTTGCTTCGACGTTGGGGCTTTCGCGGTGTCATCGGTGTTCCATCGGCATTTCTATTTGCAAGGATCTCATCAGAGCGATGAGCTCTTAGAGCAATGGCCACTTTTCGTGAAAACTTCCGACGCTCTGCCGGGCTAACTCGTTTGAGAATCTCACCAAATTGTTCATTCAATGCATTCGTGAACACTGATCTGATCTCCTTCATTCACGATGAATTTACGCTTCACTTTGAAGACAAACTGCAATTCATATTCATCTTCATTAATGATTGAAACATCGTAGGTTAAGCCCTTCTCTAAATCCTCATCCGTGATTGTGCCGGCGTTATCTCTGTACCAGATCGCAGCCGCCGCGATAACAGCATGTGTATCTGCGGTGATTTGACGAACGTTTACTACAAAATCCTCATCCGTTATTAAGGAGCGGCCAATCATTCTTGGTTGTCCTTCGTCGATCCAAGCGTCGATATCCGCTTCAGATCGCACATAAGGCTTAAAGACTTTCTTTAACTGATTAATCATCGATTATCCTTTTTGAATTTTTCGTCAAAACGCTCAACGCGTAATTCAATCAAATTTAACCGTCGCTCTAAATCTTGGATCACTTGATCTGATCGCATTAAATGCTTCTCGAAATTCTCAAGCTTGATAAAGAGTTCACGTTGCTGAATAACAGACTCATTCACAGCTTCTGTTAAAGTTCTGATCTGATTCGATTGACTATTGAGATGCCATGTCCCGATCGATATCAGAGTCGATACTAAGATCGTTAAAACTGCGATCACGATCTTGAGTAAGCGCTGATCTAAAACTGCGTTAAATTCTGTTTTCATTGCAAATTCCTGTGTATAAATCCATGTAGTTTTCGAGTTGCTCTTTGGTTCCTTCGGTATCTTTGCTCGAACCAATAATCGGGTCAAAGATAATGCAAGGATCGGGGTTAATCTCGTAAGTAACCTTTGTCGCGCATGCGTTCAGTAACAGAGCGCTCATCAAGACTATTGCGAATTTGTGCATCTCTCTTTTCCCTTAAAATCTTGTGTGTTTTCTCCGCTGCTTGAACTCGCTGTTTGCTCGCTTCAAGCTCTTTCTCTGCTTGCTCTCGCTTCGATTGCTCTCGCTTGAAGAGAAGCCCAAAGATCAGAACAAATAAGAGCCCGGCGCTTGTGAGTAGTGATTTAATCTTTTTCATGCTCTTTCTCAATCTTCAATCGCCCAAGATCATTCAGTCCCTTTGATGGCAATTGCCCCATTGTTGCGATGAGGTAAACTGTTAACAGCCATTCAATGCCTTCATATTTTTGAAGTGTTGCGATAATCAGAATCACAGCGCCGACCAGAGCACCAATAAGTGCTAATCCTTTGTTGGTATCGACGCGGTTCTCACTATTCTTCAGCAGTTCTAAAAGCTGTAATCTCATGAGCAAATCCTTTGAAAGTTTGTGTTTTCTTGTAATTTGCGGATGCGTTCTGCGTTGTTGTCGCTACTTTCGATCACTTGCATTTGATAGTTTTCGCAAAAGTGACTCTCCATCAATTCACCGCTAAACTCTGGTCGTGGGTTTGAGCATGCAACGATTACGATCGCGACTATTGCGAGTGCGAACGTCATCATTAAGACTTTAAAGTGTTCTTTCATATTCATTGATACGCTCCTTCCAATTAATCCGACGGCTTGCAAGTAAACGATTGCGCCATCCTTGGATATATCGATATTGTGTTTTTGGTGAGATGATGACGTAAAAATCTAAAGTCCTGTAACACAGCGCTTCTATCAGTAATGACTCTGAAACATTAGAAATTGCGTTCAATGTATTCGGGCCAACTACACCATCATCTTTTACGCCAATTGCTCTTTGTAGAATTAAGACAGCTTGTTTATTCCCGCTATGAATAGAGAGCAGATACAAATTGAATGCCGCATCATGCATGATGCTTGATGCTAACGATCCATTCCAAAATGCTTTGCGATACAATTCCTTCGCTTCATCTTTGGTCATATTGATCATTGGTTTTTTGTAACCATAGCTTTCGGCAAGTCGTTTAGTGATTCCGTAGTTTGTTTCGCCACCGGGATCATGCGGATCATTCACATAACCGCCTTCAATACGAATCACCTCATCCGTATATGCTTGGAATCGGGCTTCTTGATATTTATCTAATCCCATAAATTAACTGTTTCCTTATTCTTTGGGCGCTCTTGCGGGATATAGATCACCGTTCGCACCGGTAAAATTGGCGGTAATGTGGCAAGATGACGATTCGCTTCGAGATTCAACACATCTTCAATAGCGACATTGATGTTATTGCGGTAGATACAGCCATCAATCGTTTCAAAACCATTTGTTGTAATTTCTCGAGCGACGTTCATATCAACTCCGCAAATGATTGTGATTCTCCAAGAAACATCCGTACCATTTTGAGATACTCCGCATTCCATGCGTCTGCGGATTCATCGACAGTTTGCATTTTGTCTTGCCCTGTTTTGCGAGCAAGATCAATGTCTTTGTAGTCATCACAAGTAAGTTTCTTTGCATACGCAAAAATGGCAGATTCAAAGAGAATCTCTTGTCGGTTACGATCTCCAACGCTTGCAGATGGCACTTCACTCAAATGTTGATAGCCTGCTGTTCTTTGGATCTCTTCGTAATCCGCAACATCATCTAAAAAGACAATAAAAGCGCGCTCTAAGAAATAGCGTGCCGCTTTATCTTCAACAATGGTCGGGACTCTGGCTTTATCGCGAAAATCCTTCACATTAATATCTGGCCAAAAATCTCCAGTGGTTAATGTAAGCTGATGACTTGTTTCTGATTTTGCAATAACTGACATATTTGCCTCATCTATAAATAGGTATGGGGGTGGATGTGCTTCGTGCTTTCAATAGATTATTCAGCACTTGCACAAGCCCCCAACGCCGCGCGAGGGCGATAATTACTCTGCTGTTTCTAATGCTTTACGCTCTTCAATCGATTTCGTTAATGCTTTGAGCTTTGTTTTAACGCCGACATCTTGATCAAGCTCTAATGCTCTTGCCCAAAACGCTTCAACTTCATCCGCAACTTCAACGGTTGGTTCATCAGTCTCTAAGAGCTTTTCACCGAGTAATCGTAAGAATTGCGCATGCGTTTTTTCATTCACATCTTTATCCGATAAGAACGACTCAATCGCTAATGCTTCATCAATCGACATCGCTGCAATCTGCTCTCTGGCATTGTCCGATACAAAACTTGCAAGCTTGGTTTCAAACGGTGGATTAAGCTCATGCTTTGCCATATATTCAGCAATCATCAAGAATTGATCGATGTCACAAATATCAATTGACCAAACCAACATGTGTTGCAAGATCTTATCTTCATGACCTTGATCACCTTCAATAAGCCCTTTCACCCATGGCATGTAGTGGCCAATACGTTCTTTTTTGTAAGCCACTTTGCGTGGTGTACCGTCAAAGCTTTTGAGTACCGTTAAATCATTATGTAAATCAGCAAGCAATGAAACCGTCTCGTTTAAGAGCGCGGGATCTTGATCTTTACAAGATCTCGCTGCTTTACGCTGCTGAATTTGTCGCAGTCTTAAAGGCATTATGCTTCCTCCGCATCTACCAATTTCACGTTCGTTAAAATGACGATCTTGCGATAGTCTTTAACCGCATAAAACTCATTCGCTTCGTTGTAGAACTCTTCACGAGAGCGAGCATGGTTTTTCTGCATTCCCACACGTACCGATCCTTCTTGGGTGCGAATCGCAAGGTTTTTCGGGCTGGTTAAAATGAGTGTGTTGTCCGGGAAAAATGGTGGTGTTTCAGCATGAATACCGCCGGCAACAGTGGTAAATACTTTCTGCAAGCTCTTATCGCCCGCTTCTGTAACCGTCACTTTCTCAACCATTTTCATATCACGATCAACAAAGAATTCATCCGACGCATAGAGCTCTAAGCCGTTCTGCAATTCTTTTGGAATCATTGCTTTCATCGCAATTACTGCTTGGTCGAGTGATTCATAAGTACCGCCTTTACCAATCGTGATCCCTTCTTCAGTGCCATCGATAATGTTTTGCGGATAATGCTTGCGAACACGTTCGATAAAGCCGATATTCACATCCTGTCCAAGTGGATTTTTTGCCTTGTCAGTTGTTTTAGCGGCTTCTTTACCGTGCCATGCGATTTTCATCATATCGTTGCCTTTTGATGCTGATCGCTTCTCTGCAATATAAGCTTGGAACTTCGCGCGGTTACGGCGTGCCCAGCGGTTATATTCATCAAAAGTGATATGGGTATCATGTTGGGTTTTTACCGCTGTATAGCTGATTCCCATTAGACCCGCTAGATCTGAGGTTGGACGATCTTTCTCATTCGTATCGGTACGGCCAGAAACAAGCCCCAACTCTTCGGAATAGAGGTTCTCAACAACTTGTGCATCACAAGTATCGACATCGAGTTTTGCTAAGAACTCATTGCTGTTTTGTACTGCTGTTAACCAGTTGCGCTCTGAATCAGGTGCAAGTGTAAAACGTGCGCCTGCGCTCACTGCTTCTGGCGTAATTGAGTGCATTTCTGCTTGATCAAGTGTGAATTGCTCTGTTGCTGCAATAGCTTCTCGTGTTAAAACTGTCATTATTGATTCCCCTTAAAATTTTGATTTTTCATACTCGCCTTCAGGATCACTGATTTTTGGCGTTTGATAACTATTGGCCGGCGTTGTGCTGTACGTTTCGACTTTTTTGGAAAGTGATGTGTACTTCTCTTCGAGAGCTTGCAACTTATTTGTAAGCTCTAAAATATCGGCGTTACGTTTTGCATCATGTTTTGTGAACTCATCAGCAATTTGGGTAAATGCTTGTTCAAGATCATTGCGATCAAATGCAGATTTCTTCTTAAAGAGGTTTTTCACCAAGTTTGTAAAGAAATTCGCATCCTGTTCAGGTGCTTGATCTGTTTGTTTTGCATTCTCATCAAAGGCTAACTCACCTTCCAGCGCTTCACTTTTGAACGTTTCGATATTGAAGTTCTTAGAAAATTGCAATGCTTCCGTACCCAAGCTCGCGGGTGAATCCGTCACCGCTAAGCCAATGCAATAAGCTTTATTTGTGCCGGCAAAATTAGGGATCATTTCAATAGATGAATAGATCTTTTGTGCTTTTTCATTTATTTCAATCAGGTCATCCGAAACAGCTAATTGCGCATATAGTCCGCGACGCTGCTCTCCATTGATCGTGACATCTTCGGCTTTCAGTGCGATCACATCACCAAGCATTTTAAATATAGAATCCGATGTGATACCGCGAATATGCTCCATGTTTACTCGCGCACCATACGTTTCAGGATTGTATGTTGCCGCCATCTGGTCGATTTGTTCCGCTGTAATTTCGCGGCCATCAACCGTTTTACCCGAGACTGCTACTCGGAAAAACTTTGTTTTCTTTAATCCATGTCGAATTGCTTCGCTCATAATTAGCTCCATAAAAATTGATAAATCGTGCTCACACCAAGCCTTGAGACACATATTTACTTTTTTGCAACTCTTATGCGAGTTATCTCTGCTTGTATTATTTTTCGAAAAAATGCTCGCAAACCGCATAGCACGCTAACGATTCGAAAAAATATACAAGCAAGAAATACAAGCAGCGATCAGTAACAGCTTTTCACGAAAAAATAGACAATGAACAGCATTGAATAACTGAATAAATGAGATGTCATGATTGATTTACCACCACTAACACTGCCCAAAGATCACCAAGCAAGGATCCTCTTCTTTGCTGGATGGACCTTGAGTGATATTGCTACTCGGCTTGATACCGCTGTGAGCACCGTCGCTTATTGGCGGGATAAACAGAAGTGGGAAACATTAACAACATTCGACAGATTACAAGCATGTACAGAACTGCGGTATATGCATCTGCTCTTTAAAGAAAATAAGAGTAATGCCGATTACAAAGAATTTGATCGAATATGCAAGACACTCAAACAACTCTTTTTCCCTGTTCGCGAAGAAGAGAAAGAAGATAAGAAACGCATTAAAGCGTTTATGAAGATTGATCCTGAAGAATTCAGAGAAAAGATTAACGAATATTGGGAAGAACATGCATTCCCTTATCAAAAAGACTTTATCAAAGAGGCAGATTATTATTTAGATCTGCCAGAATCTGATGGCCAAGCAATGATCCTGAAAGGACGACAGACAGGATTTACATGGGCATTGGCAATTGGTAGAACACTGCGCCGAGCGATAAACAGAGGGAATGATCAAGTCTATATCTCTGCTTCACAACGACAAGCATTTAAAGCGCGAGATGATATTAAACGCGTTATTTTCGATATATGGGGAATCAAAGTTCCCGGTGTTGAACGGATCCAATTGCCCGGTGGTGAAGTGATTGAATTTTTAGGAGCGAATTATCGTACAGCACAAGGATTCTCTGCGGATGTAACGGTCGATGAATATGCATGGATGCTCGATTTTGAACAGTTAACCGAAGTTGTAAAAGCATGTGCAACACTCTCACAATTTAATATTGTGATGAGTTCAACACCAAGCCACGAATCACATCCTGCTTATGATGCTTGGATGGGAATTGGTGAAGATCGAATTGCGGTGAAGTTCAGCTATGAAGAAGCTCAAAAAGGGATTATGTGTAGTGATGGTATCTTCCGGAAAATTATTACGGTTGAAGATGCTGTGGCACAAGGCAATGACCTCATTAATGTTGAGCGTCTAAAACGACGACATCCCGAAACTTACCCAATGCTATTTATGGGTGTTTGGATGAAAGCCGGTGAATCTGCATTTAATGCACGACAAATCTTATCGTGTATGGTTGATACATTTGAAGAGTGGCCAGATGTATGGATCTCGCAAGGACTCGATCGACCCTATGGTAATAAAGAGGTCGTTATTGGTTATGATCCGGCAAAAGAGCTTGATATATCCGCTTGTGTCGTTATTGCCCTGCCAACAAAAGAGCATCCTTATCACCGCGTGATCGAAAAGTTCAATTGGTTTGGTGAAGATTACGACGATCAAGCTGCGAAAGTGGTTGATCTTACCACTCGTTATAACGTCAAGCATATCGGTATCGACACGACCGGCGTTGGTGCTGCGGTATCTGCTCGTGTTGAACGCTCATTAATTGGTAAAACGATTCCAATTAAAGAGATGAAAGGTTCAGCCGAGCTGAAAAATTATCTCGTAATGCAGATGCGCAAGATGTTTAAAGAGAAAATGCTCCGCTTTGAAAAAGATTGGACCGATGTCTTTGAATCATATCTTGCAATCAGGCCAAAAGTTGGTCGCAATCAGATCTTATATGAAACAGTGCGCAACACTCAAACCGCACATGCTGATTTCTCATGGGCAATTATGTATGGATTAAGTTACATCAATATCGACGGCACAACGTCAGAAGACAACGAAGCAACAGGAGTTTGGATTTAATGAAAGATTATACTGCGAATGTTTTTACATTTGATACAGCACAACACATTAGTGATCGTGAGTTTTATGATTTCCTGATCGGTGGAGATGGTTATAATGCGGATCTCTACTATCCTCCACGCTATAACTATAAAGATCTCAATAATGCTACATATTCAGCGTCATTGCATGAATCATCTATATATTTTAAAGCCGGAATCATTACCTCAATCTTTATTGAAAATGAATATTTATCAGCGATAGATTTCAATAAGTTCATTACCGATTACTTGATTTACGGATCTGGGTATCTCTATACAACGAAATCAAAACTTGGCAATAATCTTTCACTTCAACATCTAATGGCTTACTACATGCGTGTTGGCCGTAAAGATAACTACTATTTTGTAGCGAATACAGTGGATGACATAACCGAATTTAAAAAAGATGAGGTCGCTGTCTTCTCAAGTTATGATCCAGTGCAAAACATTTACGGACGACCCAATTATCTTTCTGCATTGCGCTCTGTGGATCTGAATCGTGAAGCCACCTACTTCCGCATTAAATATTATCGAAACGGCTCACATGCGGGATTCATTCTCTCAATTAATGGGAAGATCGATAAAAAGATCATGGATCGTATTACAGATAATCTGCAAAAAACAAAAGGTGATGGTAATTTCCGCAACCTCGTTTTGAACATCCCCGAAGGCAACGATAAAAGCATCCAATTAATACCGATCTCGGAAGTAGCGGCAAAGGATGAATTCTTCAATATCAAACGCATCACTGATGAAGATATTAATACCGCTCACCGAGTGCCACCTGTCTTGATGGGAATCACACCTAAAAATGCGGGCGGATTTGGCGACCCTGCGAAACATGCAACCGTCTTCTATAAAAATGAGATCTTACCGTTACAAATACTATTGCAAGGCTTTAATCGTGAACTTGGAATCAAGGCTTTTCAATTCAATAAATATCAAATAGAGGACTAAAAAAACTTTCGACCTTCGCACGGGCATATTACACGTAATGTGATTTTTCAACTAAAAATCAAAGCGATTAGAATCGGTACTTTCGGCAATCACGAATATGATTATTTCACATAATGTGGAGTAACAAATATTACACGACCCTCAAAAGCCCCATTCCTATGCGGTTTTTAAAACGATATTAATTACAAAACATTGCATAATTTTCTTATGTGACATTATCAGAATATTACAAATCTTAAGTTCTTTAAAAGTATTGCAATACCTAATCAATTTAAACTTCAAAAAACAACATTATGAATAATATGCACTTGCGAAGACCCCCCATCCGATAGATTCAATCTAGTAAATGAGCCTAGTATAGCCTCTTTTGGGCTATTATCATTTATATATATTTTAAGAATATCTCCTCTACGTAATGTAACCCGGAGATGAATGTTTGATTAGAAATTGACTGCTGCAATTATCTGTAATACTCTGTAAGTCTCCTAAACTACTATTCAGTAGCAATCGCAACATCTAGCTAAAAATCCCAATTGTAACAAATAAGCACAGAAAAAAGCCGCCGGTGCGCGAGGAGGGGCCGATTAAAAAAATTTTTCAACGGTTTTACCACTCTAAATGTGCATTTTTTTCGATTTTGACGCTTTTAGAACAAACAACTCACTAAAATTATCAAGTCGCTGAGATCATTTCCCTATTTAAAGACACAAAAAAACCACTGAAAATCAGTGGCTTCTATTTAGATAATTATCAATTAGACATTCCCCGCAAAAATATAACACCTCACAGCGACCCTTTTCAGTACGCTAAAAACACTTTTATTTTCGGTATATTTGGGGGACTCACATGACTGAAAAGCCTGTTGTAATGTGCTTCGAGTCAAACTTTTCCCTCGATACTCAATAAAGGGTTTTAGTACCTCATTTAAATTAATAGCGATCATATTATCGTTAGTTGAATGGTTAAATCGATCTTGATTTTCACTATAAAACTCCCAGAATTCACTTAATATTTCCTCATAAGCACTCTTAAATCCTAAGCTATCCATTTCCGGCGTAGTTAATCCAAGCTCTTGGGATACGAGTTTAAGTTGTTCATAAATAGCTTCTCTTTTAACGCTATGTCTCTCTTTCTCGAGTTTTTCAATAAGTTGAAGACGATATCTTAAAAGTGCAACGCTTGTTCTTTGCGGTTGTTTTCCGACAAACCCCTTTGTCCAATACTCCCAAAGCACATCATCACATTCTTCCTGGTATTGAATGATCTTATCTTTGAGCTCCGGTGCGACTTTATTAGGGCTAATGGAATATAGCCATGCTGGTAATTTACGAAGTGGTAGGCAAACCATTTCTCGTAGTTTTCCATCCTCACCAACTGTGGTCATAATGACCATAGTTGAATTGAATTTTTCTTCAATTTTTCGATACTGAGTTTTCCAATCTAACCCCATTTGAACCACGATTGGTTTCATTGCCACAAAGGGTTCATTGTCCTGATTTACTAAAACAAGATTATCTTGGTGAAATGGTACTGACATTAATTGCATACTTTCCTCCTAACTTAGAATATCGATTAATTCGGTAGACTTTTTAGTCAATGTTTCCATATAAGGATTCATCAAGGCATGCAATTGTTCAAGCGACATTGCTTCTTCGCGGCTAAAATCAAAGAGTTCGACGATAGTTTTTAAGCTAATTGAAAGCTCACGGACATCTTCAGCCGTATCATTTAATCGCCTTTCAAGTTGGCTGATCTCTTCTATTGTTTTTTCTGGAAGATTTAAAGAAAAAAGTTCAGATTTTAATTCATAGAGCGTTTGTGCTCTTCTTGCGTGCTTACTCATATTTTGACCTACTTGTTAATTTTGAAGTTAAATAAGACCCCAAAGGAATTGGGTGCCAAGAGGTTCAAAAGCCGACAAGTAGAACGGCCGGAGTTATTTCCCTTACGGGTATTGTATTCCTCACCCTCTCGGCGTAGAAAAATTGATAGCACAAAAAAACCGCGCTGACGGGGCGAATATTCCGCTACTTTATTGGCTTTTGACGACCTTGAACTGAATATAGCGTATTTAGGGTAAGAGGTCAAAAAAATAATATTGTTTGATATTTATACAAATACTGATTTGATTAGGATACTACGTGCATCTCTAATTAAAGGCATTCCCGTCAAAATTCCCGTCACATATATTTCAGTCAAACAAAAAGCCCGCTAAACAGCGGGCTTTCAATATTGTATATGGTGGACATAGCTAGATTCGAACTAGCGACCCCAACATTATGAGTGTTGTGCTCTAACCAACTGAGCTATATGTCCTAAGAACTGAAAAGGATTTTATAGGGTATCACACTTTCTGTCAACACTATATTCCAACTTGCTTACAATTTATACCATTCAGTCAAAATCATCATTTAAACTTGCTTTTTATCTTTTTGAGTTTATTTACTTTTAGCTTTTAAGACCCGCTAAAGTCATAAAGAAACGAATAACTGTGGCAATAACAAAAAGCGATACAACGCCACCGCACCAAAGTAGAATTAACCAACCAAATTGCTTTAATTTTGATGAACTTTGCATTTTGTTCTTTCCCTTTCTCAATTTTTAAAAAGCCGACTAATGCCGGCTTTTCATTTGATTAATAGCCTTCACCTGAAACTACTTTTCCTCGGAATACATAATAAGTCCAAAGAAGATAGGCAATAATAAATGGTAATAAGATCAATGTTCCCACTAAGCCAAACATTTGGCTTGATGCAGCCGATGATGCCATCTGTAACGTAATCTCTGGTGGCACGATATACGGGAAGAAGAGTGAAACAAATCCAACCATACCAATAACAACCGAAAGTACCGTTAATGTAAAGCGAACTCCGTTAGAGAACGTTTTATTTTGTAGAAGTAACAATAAGATAAATGCAATTAATACAATTGTGCCAACCACTAAGTAAAGACGTATGCCTGTTAAAAGTGGCGATAAACGATCAGAAAAGAACATAGCAATCATTAAGCCTAGTAAAACAAGCATTAATAGGACTATGATACTTTTTGAACGCGAAAGTAGCTGTGCTTTCAAGCTTGTGTGCCCTTTCATTGCACCCCAATATGTACCTAATAATGCAAACATAATTACTAGACTTACGCCTGTGAAGAATGAAAATGGCGAGATCCAATCTAAATCTTTCCCGGCAAAATGGATTCCCGATGCGTTTTGAACAATTGTAAATCCTTCAAGAAAAGCACCGGCCATTATTCCTTGCATAAAAGTGGTTACATATGAACCAACAACAAATGCAAGTGTCCAAATTTTCTTATGTTTACGAGGAGAATGCGTTCTAAATTCAAATGCTACACCTCGAAGAATAAGCCCGAAAAGCATAATGATTATCGGTAACATAAAAGCATTCAGAATCACCGCATAAGCGACGGGAAATGCCCCCATTAATGCAGCTCCACCTAATACAAGCCATGTTTCATTTCCATCCCAAACCGGAGCTATGGAATTAACAAAGTCATCTTGATCCTTCTCTGTTTTTACGAAAGGAAGAAGAATACCAACACCGAGGTCGAAACCATCTGCAACGATATAGACTGTCACACCAATAAGAATTACTAGCGCCCAGACAAATGAAAGGTCAAAAGTCATTATTTAGCTCCTTTTGAAAGCACATTATTCGTATCATTTGCTGATGATTTGTCATGGTGTATACCTTTACCCATTAGACGGAGCATATAGAAATAGCCCGTTACAAAAATCAAACAGTAAATAACGACAAAACTAATTAAACTTAAACTCATATGTAATGTTGAATGTGGCGATACGGCATCAGTGGTACGAAGTAATCCTTGAACAACCCATGGCTGACGACCAACTTCTGTCACAAACCAACCCGCTAAAATTGCGAGCAATCCTGCTGGCCCCATACAAACCATAAAAGTTAACCAAGATTTACTGGTATAGAAAGTACCTTTTTTACGTTGATACAGACTCACAACAGCAGCAAGGAGCATTAAAGCACCTAAGCCAACCATTACACGGAATGACCAAAATACTAAAGGAACATTTGGTCGATCGGCTTTTGGCACATCGGTCAACGCCGGAACCTGCTCTGTTGTACTATGTGTCAAAATCAGGCTTCCTAACATAGGGATTTCTATTGCGTATTTATTCTCTTCAGCTTCCATATCTGGCCAACCTACGAGAACTAATGGAGTTGGCTCATCACCTTCATTGCGCCAATGCCCTTCTATCGCCGCAACTTTTGTTGGCTGATGATGTAGAGTATTTAAACCATGTAAATCCCCTATAAAAAGCTGAACCGGTATGGTTAATACTAAAAACCACATCGACATTGAAAACATTTTTTTGAATTCAGGTGCTTGATCACCTTTACGAAGATGCCAAGCAGCGACAGCACCTACCATTAATGCAGTTGTCACAAATACTGCAAAGCCCATATGCATTAAACGATAAATAAATGATGGGTTAAAGACAACTGCTAACCAATCAATCGGTACAACACGATTATCAATAATTTCATAACCTGCTGGTGTCTGCATCCAACTATTTGATGATAGAATCCAAAACATTGAGAGGAATGTTCCTAGTGCAACTAACCATGTTGCAATAAGATGAACACCACGACTCACACGTTTTTCCCCAAAGAGCATTACGCCCAAAAATCCTGCTTCAAGAAAGAATGCAGTTATTACTTCATATGTTAAAAGTGGTCCAGTAATACCACCTGCAAAACGAGAGAACTCACTCCAATGAGTACCAAATTGAAATGCCATTACAACGCCTGATACAACACCCATACCGAAGTTTACTGCGAAGATATGACTCCAAAACTTGAAAATATTTCGATATTTTTCTTTTCCAGTTTTGTACCACATAAGGTGTATAACCGCTAAATATGCAGCTAGACCGATAGTAATCGCTGGAAAGATAATATGAAATGAGACCGTAAATGCAAACTGTATACGTGCAAGATCCAGTGCTTCAATGCCGAACATTTAGCGCTCCTAAGTTAGTAAATAAGAATTAAGAGCACAAGCGTAACAATGACTTATCCCAATTAATAGATACAGATTTCACAAAAAAAGCAGTACAGATTCACAAATTAAAACTTTTACTATAAAAATCAATACAACTGTACTGCTCAATTTTTGCGAAATAATTATTTTGGGTAAAATTTAATCGATAGCCGCTTTTATAAGCGCCCCCAATTTCTTCATTGCTAATTCAAGCTGCATATTCCACCGCATTCCATAATTAAGCCGAATATAATTCTGAAATTGCTGAGATGCTGAAAAAATAGGTCCCGGTGCAATACTAATGTGGTGATCCAATGCTTGCCGATAGAGCTCAAGCGCCAAAACACCCTCAGGAAGTCGAATCCAAAGAAAATAACCACCTTCTGGCTGGGAGACTTGAATATTTTTTGGAAAATAACGTTCAATCGCTTTAAACATTTTTCGCTGTGACTTTTGAAACTCAGCACGAAGCTTTGCTAAATGCCGATCATAATTCCTATGTGAAAGATAGTGGCTAATGGCCAGCTGTGATGGCACTGAAGGCGAAATAGTTGTCATTAATTTTAACCGTTCAATCTTTTCCGCATAACGCCCTGCTGCAACCCAACCAACCCGAAATCCAGGGGCAAGCGATTTGCAGAAAGAATCACAATGTAATACTAATCCTTCAGAATCGAGTGACTTTAAAAAAAATGGTACACGTTTTCCATAATAGATCTCAGAGTAGACATCATCAACAATCGCTGGAACTTGGTATTTTTTCATCAAAGAATAGAGCTGTTTAATATTCGCTTCAGGAATAGTTGCACCAGTAGGATTTTGAAATTTCGTCATTAATACAATCGCTTTAATCTCCATCTTTTCAAGCGATTGTTCTAGCAATCCCATATGCATGCCTGTTTCTCTATAAACCGGTATTTCAACTGCCTTTAATTGCAAACGCTCTAAAATCTGTAATATTGCATAGAAACAAGGAAATTCGATAGCAACAAGATCCCCTGGTTGCGTCACTGCTTGCAAAGAAAGACTCAACGCCTCCATTGCACCACTTGTGATAACAATTTCTTCTTTTTCTGTTTGAAATCCATTGAGAAGATAACGAAGATGAATTTGGCGTTTCAGCTCTGTACTTCCGCCATTCATATCTGTGACCAGTTCATACGGTATAGATGCCAAGTTATGGAAACTTTTGGACATACTATCAGCTAAATGATTTATAGGGTAAAACTCAGGACTTGGAAATGCTGATCCAAACGGAATATTGGTTTGATCTTTATGGGCGTTAAGCACTGAAAAGATAAAATCACTCATCTCTACATCCGTCTCTTTGACCTTTAATTTATGCGATGCATCCGGCTCTAACGAGCCATTAAAAACACCTTTAATAAAAAAGCCCGAGCGCTCTTTTGCATAAATTATCCCTTGCGTTTCAAGTAAGTAATACGCTTGCTGTATTGTTGATGGGCTTACATGAAAAATTTGGCTCGCTTTACGGATCGAAGGTAATTTTTTTAATGCTGAAAGTGTTCCATTATGAATAAGTTCTCGAATCTCATTTGCGATTTTTTCATAATGTTTCATTATTTATCCCTGTCTGCTATCTCCAAATTACTAAAGTATAAATTTAACACAAAAACCAACAAATAAATGGTTACTATTCACTATTTGAGATAACAATACGACAATGAATTACTCTTTTAATGCAAAAATTAACGTATAAGTTCTTACAACTCCGATATTTAGAGGCTTTTCCCGATTTTTATTATCTAAAAATCAGATTTAATGCTATGATGAATAGCTCAAATCATTCATGAATAGCGGCATCTGGCGCAGAAAATAAAATATGAATTGCGCATTTTCAATTTCAAAATTTCTTTTTAGTTATATTGTGAGTCCAACTATCACAATTATACTAACGAGCTTACTCTCATTAACACTACTCTATTCAACGAATATTATTTTAGCCTTTTTAGGTCTTACGATTGGTATCGTATTAATGCTATTCCCGTTATGGCAGTTGAGCCGCTTACTGAAACTCTCTCTTTCAGAATCCTTTATGATTGCTTTTGCTTTAAATGGATTTCTCTTTTATATCGCTACTATTTCACATTTTAGTTTCGCTTATAACTTTCTATTTTTACTACTCTCCTTTGTTCCCGCATTTAAAATAATTGGCGATTATGTCTCTCAACTGCTACAAAATATTTTTATTTTTCTCGGAAAACACAAAGGTTATAGACGTTATCGCCATGTTGAGGTGTATACAATAGAAGAGATCGATGAAATGGATGGCGAATGCTTTGAACATTACATCGCGAATCTACTAGCTAAGTCCAATTTCAAAAATATTAAAGTGACTTCATATAGTCAAGATAATGGACTCGATGTATCTGCTAAATTCGCAGGGTTACACTACGGTTTTCAATGTAAGCGCTGGAAGAAAAATATTCCTCTTTCAGCCATTCAGGAGATCTATACTGCAAAAGAGCTCTATAAACTTGATCGTGCAGTTGTTATTACCAATAGTGGTTTTACAAGAGCAGCAATTGATGCAGCCATTAAACTTGACGTGATACTGATTGATCGAAAAAGATTACAAGCGATGATCTATGAAATTCAGTAAAAAATTTTCTACTTCTATCATGAAAACCAGTAACAAAAAACAAAATTAAGCCCGATTTACTAGATCGGGCTCACCTATTCTTTTAATTAAAAAATGAAGCTTAACAGCGTTATGCGAAACTACTTATTTATTAGCGATCATCTTTTGAAGATAGACTTCAAGCCCCATTAACTTAATATTTTCTTGCTGAGTTTCAAGCCAATCAATATATTCTTCACTATCATCGAGCATCTCTTCTAGAAGTTCACGAGAGACATAATCTTGCATAGATTCTAAGTGCTCAATGGCATCAACTAATGAAGCGCGTTTTGCATATTCTCTAGCAAGATCACATTTGAGGATTTCAGGCACGTCTTCCCCGATGAGTAATTTTCCGAGCTCTTGAAGATTTGGCAGACCTTCCAGTAATAAAATACGTTCAATGATTTCATCTGACTCCTTCATATCATCAATCGATTTTTTATAAATAGGATGACCTAACTCTTCAAACCCCCAATTTTTGAGAATACGAGCATGCAAAAAATATTGGTTAATGGATATTAAATATTGCCCTAATACCTTATTGAGATGCTGTAAAACAGTTCGTTCAATTTTCATAATTACCTCCTAGAAAACGTCAATTATTCGTTCCCAAGTTGTTTTTGAAGGTACAGTGGTAATGAAATTGTATCAATTAAGCGCAATTGTTTTTCTAACCAGTGTGCATGATCCTCTTCGGTATCTTTTAACTGCACTACCAACATGTCACGAGTTACATAATCTTGTTTCTCTTCACAAAGTGTAATCCCTTTTTTAAGAGCTTCACGAACAGACAACTCAAGATTTAAATCACTTTGTAGCATTTCTGGAACTGTCGCACCAATATGGATTTGATCGGGTACCATTTTCGGCGTACCTTCTAATAACAAAATACGCGCTATGATCTGTTTTGCATGATCTGTTTCATCATCCATCTCGTGAAAAATACGCTCATAGAGCTTCATGTATCCCCACTCTTCATACATTGATGAATGGATGAAATATTGATCTCTTGCAGCTAATTCACCTGCTAAAAGCACATTTAAATAATCAATAACTTCTCTATTTCCTTGCATAATTTTATTCCCTTTAGAAATTTATAATCTTTGAACCTCTTTACAGTATAACAACTAATACCCGAAATACGAGTTGAGATTAACTGCCTTAATCAATGCCTTACAAACAAAAACGATTGTCATATACGGATGATTGCCACTCCATTTTTAGATACTGAAGAAGTGAAGGATTTACAACTCCTTAAAAATTTTAACCCTCTATAATGAAAATTATTTACAGATAAGAAAAAGAAATACTCTCTAATGAATGTGTAATATTTACGCAAAAAATAGTGGGATTTGATCATCCGCAATCATAATGAATTTATTCTAAAAAAATTGTATCATCAGTATCTTACTTTACTCTCCATCTTACAGTAACTGGATTACATATTATGCGTCAATTTGAAGATGTCACCCCACTCTTTTCCTATCGTAAATATTGGGCTCACCGTTTTGGTACCGCACCATTTTTACCAATGTCTCGAGAAGAGATGGATCTTCTAGGTTGGGATAGCTGCGATATTATCTTTGTTACTGGTGATAGTTATATTGACCATCCAAGCTTTGGTACAGCTATTTTAGGCCGTCTACTTGAAGCACAAGGATTCCGCGTTGGTGTTATTTCACAGCCTGATTGGCGTTCTCTCGAAGATTTTGAAAAACTAGGCAAACCCAATCTCTTTTTTGCCGTGAACTCTGGCAACATGGATTCAATGGTGAATCATTACACTTCCGATCGTAAAATTCGCCGTAATGATGCCTATACTGCTGGAGATGTTAATGGAAAAAGACCTGACCGTGCTGTGATAGTTTATACACAAAAATTGCGTGAAGCATTTAAAGATTCACCTATTATCATTGGTGGAATCGAAGCATCTCTTCGCCGTGTGGCACATTATGATTATTGGTCAGAAAGTATCCGCCGCTCGGTTATTATCGATAGTGCTGCTGATCTACTATTGTTTGGTAATGGTGAGCGCTCTATTACAGAACTGAGTCATCGACTTGCAAATGGTGAAAGTATCGAAGAGATTACCGACATTCGCGGATCAGCACTAGTTCGTCCCCATGCAAAGCATCAATTTAATCGACACGAACTTGATTCAACCCATTTTGATCATGTTGGTAAAATCGATCCCTATATTAATCCTTATGGTGATTCAGTAGATGCTAAAAAGTGTGATACCAATGTCGCGCTTGAAGCACCAACAGAATTAGAAGCAAGTAAAAGCGAAAAAATCACACGAATGGATGTGACTATACGACTACCAAGCTTTGAGGATGTTTCCGAAACACCTGCACTTTATGCTCATGCTAGCCGTATTTTACATCTCGAAACAAATCCTTTTAATGCACGCCCTATGGTACAGCAACATGGTGATTTAGATGTATTCCTTAACCCGCCACCTATTCCACTTTCGACTAAAGAGATGGATGCTGTTTACGCACTTCCTTTCGAGCGAGCGCCCCATCCTGACTATGGTGACGCGCATATCCCAGCCTGGGAGATGATTAAACATTCCATTAGTATCATGCGTGGCTGTTTTGGGGGTTGTTCTTTCTGTTCAATTACAGAACATGAAGGGCGAATTATCCAGAGTCGCTCGGAGCAATCAATTTTAAATGAAATTGAAGAGATTCGTGATCGTAGCCCTGATTTTACCGGATATATTTCAGACCTTGGTGGTCCAACTGCCAACATGTATCGTTTGGCGTGTAAAGACCCAAATATTGAAAAACATTGCCGAAAGTTATCATGTGTGTTCCCCGGCGTGTGTCAAAACTTAAATACCAATCACAAGCCGCTTATTCAGCTCTATCGCAAAGCACGGGATATTGAGGGAATTAAGCGCATTCATATCGCGTCTGGTGTCCGTTATGATTTAGCCTCACAAGACCCCGAATATATCAAAGAACTCGTTACCCACCATGTTGGGGGGTATCTTAAAATCGCGCCTGAGCATACAGAGGAAGGACCATTATCAAAAATGATGAAGCCTTCTATGAAAGCATATGAAGATTTTAAAACACTTTTTGAAAAATACTCAAAAGAAGCTGGCAAAGAGCAATACCTCATTCCCTACTTTATCGCAGCACATCCCGGAACAACTGATGAAGATATGATGAATCTCGCTTTGTGGCTTAAGAAGCATGATCTTCGTGCTGACCAAGTCCAAGCATTTTTACCTACACCGATGGCGCTCTCAACGGCTATGTACTACTCAGAACGCAATCCATTGAAACCTATTCGTAAAAACTCTGAACAGGTAGGAACTGCTAAAAGCCTGAAGCGTCGCAAAATACATAAGGCATTCTTACGCTATCATGATCCGGAAAATTGGCCATTATTGCGCCAAACGTTACGCTATATGGGGAGAGTTGATTTGATTGGATCAGGAAAAGAATGTTTAGTACCCGCAGAAAGCCGCAGAGAAAGAGCGCGATTAACAGGAAAAGGTAATGTAAAACCGCCGATTAAAGGTAATAAATTTACCACCAATCATCAAGGAATTCCTCGTAATAAAAAAAATAATCGTAATCGTTAAATAAAACAGGCAAAATAGATATTTTTTGAAAGAATTTCATCTTATATACATCTTACTAACCTCCATCTTTACAAAGGCTTAAGGCAATATCACCTTAAGCTTTTTTCTGAAAAAATAAAAACGTTTAGTAATTTTTTAATAAATCAGTAATATGGAAATATTGTGCAAGAATTAGTAGCACTAAAGAACCGCGACAATAATAAGGGGATAGGAAATGACACAACAAGCAGAAAAAATTTATTATAACGGTACAATCTTCACCTCAGACAAAGAAAACACCATCGCTAGCGCTATTGCTTTTGCCAATGGGAAAATTTTAAAAGTTGGCGATAAAACTGAACTCGAACAGCTCAAATCAGATTCAACCGAAATGATCGATCTTGATGGCAAAATGTTGATGCCCGGCATTGTAGACTCACATCTACATCCATTCTGGGGCGGATTACAATTATTTGGATGTAACCTCGATTATGCGAGCTTAACGGTAACAGATACCTTAAAATTTATTCAAGACTATATCGATCAAGATCGTGATCATCGATCAGATACAGATTGGCTGCAAGTACGAGCTTTTTTGCGCCAAGCGGTTTTACCACTAGGTACTGATATTACACGCCGCGATTTAGATACTTTGAATACTCAACGTCCTGTGATCCTGTTTTCCAATGATTGCCATACATTAGTGGCGAATAGCCGAGCATTAGAACTATTTGGAATTGATGAAAATACCCCAACTCCCGTTGATGGGACAATTCGGCGTTACCCCGATGGTTCACTTAATGGAATTTTAGAAGATGCTCCAGCCATGCGTGCCTTTGAAAGCATTCCGGTGCTTGATGCCCAAAGTGCTGTGACCGTTGCTAGAAGTGTTCAAGAATTACTCAATAGTCAAGGAGTGACGACGGTTATGGATGCTCGCGCAGTTGATTTGCAAATGGATGCGTTCAAGGTTCTTAAAGAGGAAAAGACATTAACATTACGCCTCTTTGGTGCTCGTGAAATCACTCCTGATAAGGCACCTGAAGTAAAAGATATCCCTAAAGCGGTTGATACTATGATTGAATTTGCTGAAAAATATAGCGATTTAGAATGGACAACTGACCCCAATATTTTTGTCTCCCATGCAAAATTCTTTGTTGATGGTGTGATGCAATCACCAATAAATACAGCAGCACTTCTCCAACCATACCGTACAAATATTGGTACTAAAGAAGCACCTAACTGGCAATCTTCTAATAATTATGGGGATCTTTATTATCGTAATGAAATTTTAACAGGACTAATTACCGAAGTTAGCCGCCGTGGATTCCACCCACATATGCATACCGTTGCAGAAGGAGCGATCGAAGTAACACTTAATGCAATTGAATCGATGCGCAATGAATTACCCGGAAAAGATATTCGCCCAAGCCTTGCACACAACGAGCTTGTAGCACCCCATCAATATGCTCGCTTTAAATCACTTCAGGCAATTCCTTGTCTTTCATTCCAGTGGGCGGGGTATACCAAAGAATTTGCTCAAGAAATGCATGATATTTTAGGAGAAGAGCGCTTCAATTATCTTGAGACAGCAGGAAAATTTTATGATGCAGGCATCCGTGTCTCTTTCGGAAGTGACTGGCCAATCGATCCTCTAAATGAATGGTTCGATTTTAAAGTAGCAGTAACACGACAAGGGGAAGCACCGAATAATCCCCGTCTCAATACAGATCGCAATGTTACTTTAACTGAAGTTCTTCGTTCAGCAACGATTGAAGCAGCTTTTATGCTTGGTGCAGATGATTTTATTGGCTCGCTTGAACCTGATAAATTTGCTGACTATATCATTCTTGATCGTAATCCACTTGCTAATGACCCAAGCGATATTGAAAATGTTCAAATTGTCGAAACAGTCATCGGGGGAAAAACAGTCTACCCCAAAACTGCCAAATAGACGCTAGTAACAAATTTTAGTAGATGCCGTTGCTATTTAATAGATAGCAACGGTCTTTTCTTTCAAGGCGACTGATAAACGCCATAATAACGGATCACCCTCAATGAAATGTGGGCGGTCAATAGGAGATGATAATAATGACCAACCCTGCAATGAACCGTGTCTTAACAACACCTGTCTTGATTTTATTTGGCCTTGCATACATGGTTCCCCTCGGAATATTCACAACATATGGACAAGTCACTGTACTAAGTAGCGGGCATTTACCAATTGCCTACATTATAACTCTCATTATGATCTTTTTTACAGCATTGAGCTACTGCCGTATGTCTACTTTGCTCCCTTTATCCGGTTCGGCCTATTCCTATACGCAACGCACCTTCGGGCCGGCTATTGGATTTTCTGTCGGTTGGGTGCAGATTTTAGATTATCTTTTTTTACCTATCGTCAATTACGTTGTTTTAGGACTCTATCTTAATAAAGCATTTCCCGCGATTCCAACCGAAGTCTTTATTACTATTTCAATAATTTCCGTAACAATCCTGAATTATATTGGGATTAAACTCATTACACCGGTCAACCTTATATTAATTGCATTACAAATAATCTTTATCGGCCTATTTTTGATATTAAGTTTCCAAGGCTCTGAATTTACAGCTGAAACAATGTTTGAACCGCTAACTCTTCATAGTGGAGAAATTGGTAGACTACTTTCTGGCGCAGCTGTTCTCTGTCTTGCATTTTTGGGCTTTGATGCCATTGCAACAATGGCAGAAGAGACAAAAAATGCACCTAAAACACTTCCTAGAGCAATCATGCTAACGGTCGTCATCGCCGGATCAATCTTTTTAGTCATCGCCTACTTTGCGAATATCGCCTATCCTGAATGGACCGACTTTATTGATATCTCTCGTCAAGATACGGCTAGTTTAGATGTTATTAGTCGTGTCGGTGAAAAGAGCGGAGTTGGCGGCAAATTACTTTCTGATCTCTTCCTTGCTGCTTATCTTACCGGCGTCTATGCCTCAGCAATGACATCTCAAACAAGTGTCTCTAGGATTCTCTTTGCGATGGGCCGTGAAGGAGTATTGCCACGAAAAATTTTCTATAATCTTCATTCTAAATATAATACGCCGCATCTAGCCTTAATATGTGTCGCTACTTTTTCTCTTATCGCATTAGTTATCCCACTAAATCTCGTTGTTTCCATGATTAGCTTCGGGGCGTTAGTTGCCTTTGCCGCAGTTAACGCTTGCGTCATTAAAAGTCATCTCTTTACTCAAAATCGCGAAAACTTCCATCTCAAAGGATTTTTCTCTTACGGTTTACTACCTGTCATTGGCATTCTGTTGACAATTTGGCTCTGGACTAGTCTAGACAGTCATGCAATGACTATCGGGTTATTATGGTTTGCTGGCGGTATGTTCTATCTATTTTATATGACTAAATTCTTCAAAAAACCAATTCCAGAAATTGGACATGATGAAATTGAAGAGATCATTGAAGCGCGTGAAAAATCTTTTTGATAATCTTGTAACCGTAGCAACATCTCAATCGCTGTGTTATTTGACTAAGCTTTAATTTCAAATAAATTAAAAAAATATATTACAAAACAAACTCTTAAGTTATTTTCTCATTTTTAAATATTTTTGAACAATATAAGAATTAGTACTAATTATGGCTAGTCAAATGATTTTATAGCGACTTTTTGATAATATATATATCCCTTTAAGACTAAACAAGAAGAATTTGTGAGATTATGATCAATATGAGAAATTTTTTGAGATACCCCCTCACCCTCCTCTTTGTTATAGGTTCTTATACCTATGCTCAAAGTGAAGCGACACCGCCTAAACAACCAGCTATTGAATGTTGTCAGATTCTAGAAACAACCGAAGAATCGATTACAGAACTACAAAAAAGTATTGCAGATGTTAAAAACGAACTTGCTCAAACACTTTCAGACGAAGGTAAGGCTGCTCTTGAAGAGCGCCTACAACAGCTTCAAACTCGTTTAAATCAAGCTCGTGTTGATTTTGAAAAGTATGCTCTGGGAGGAATTGATATAAATTTCCTTACTAAAAGTAATACTGAAGAGACAATGAATTACGATTGGCAGGCAGAATTGCTCCAAATTGTACAACCTGTATTCTCAGAGATACAACGCCTCACACAAACAACTCGTGAACGTGAAGAAATTAATCGAGAACTCACGATCATTAATGAAAAAATCACAAAACTTGAGCAAGGTTTAAAGTATCTCAATAATATTCCGGAGCAAAATTTAGACCCTCAGCTGAAAACGCGTCTTGAAACGATCAATAGTAATTGGACTGTATTTCTCAATGAGTTAAAACGAGACAAAGAGCAAAATCTTGCTATTTTAGAAACGTTAACGACTGATAAGACTTTCTTCCAGTCGCTAAAAGATGGAACGATTAACTTTATTAAAGGGCGAGGATTAATTCTACTTGCATCCTTTGCTACATTTTTTATCGTTCTTTATCTATTAACCAAAGTTGTCGATTTCCTTATTCAGCGTCGTAATCGTAATTTAAAAGGACAACAAAAAGTTAATCTTAAAGCACGTTTACTACTTTTAACCTACCGTATTTTCTCTGTTATTGTGTCCGTTATTGCTTTCTTAATTGTCCTTCATGCAATGGGCGATATGGTGCTTTTTGGTTTAGCTATCTTAATTTTGTTGGCATTAATTTTTGCTTTCCGCAATTATTTACCAAAATATTTCTCTGAGATTCGTCAATTTCTTAATTTAGGATCAGCTCGTCAAGGTGAACGTGTTATCTATCGTGGTATTCCATGGATTATTGAGCGTATTACGCTCTATTCAGCAACACTTTATAATCCATCACTCGATAACGGTCGTATCCGTTTAATGCTACCTGAACTCAGCACATTAACCTCACGACCATTTGATAATGATGAAATTTGGTTCCCATCTAAAGTTGGAGAATCATTCCTTCTACCTAATGGCACATATGTTGAAATAAAACGCCAAACACCTGAATCACTCTATTTAGATTCATTTAATAGTATGATTATCTACCCGACGGCAGATTTTATTGCTAATGCACCAACAAATCTCTCGCGCGGCTATTATACAACCGTAGATTTTGGACTCTCTTATAAACATTTCAACACTCCTGTGGATGAAGTATTCCAAAAATTGAAAACCTATATTGTTGATTTTTTATCGAAAACCGCACTGCACGATCAGTATGATTCTATCAGTGTAGAGTTCCGTAAGATTAACGAAGGTTTATCTCTTGTTTATACAGTAATCGTGGCTATGAAGGGTTCTTCTGCCCCTTACTACTACCAATCTGGGCGTAAATTACAGGAAGCATGTTTGCGTTGTGCCCAGCAAGAAGGATGGGAATTACCATTTACAAATATTGAAATGCGTGATCATCAAAATCGACAAATCCCGGCAAATCCTTCATAAAAAAATCGATGAAAATATCATTCATTTTTAAAATATGAAGAATAAAAAGCTCAATGAAAATAATCATTGAGCTTTTTTCAAACTTCTGAATAAATCTAGATATTTATCATGACGACATTAATATCTAATTATATTCGATCAAACGGTTACAAAAAACAGATGACCAAAAATCAGAGCGCTTTACCGATCTCATTACCGATTAAACCACCAACAGCAGCCCCACCGGCAGTACCAAGGATAGTATCTGTTACTGCTGCACCGGCAACTGCCCCTGCACCAGTACCAATAACCATACCTTTCTCTTTATTACTCATTCCGTCCCATGTTGAACATGCAGCCAAAAATGAGAATATTGCAAATACAGTCATTACGTTTAACATTTTTTTCATAATTCACCTCAAATCGTATCTGGAGTTATAAAGTTTTATTGATTATATTAATAATAACACAGCAAATAAAAAAGAGAATGCAAATTGCACTCTCTTTTTCATCGCTAAATCAGTAATATCGACTTACTTATGTTCAGCAATCATTTCACGAAGAACATAATGCAAGATACCACCCGATTTGTAGTAATCTACTTCATTCAATGTATCAATGCGGCAAAGAACTGTGAATCTAACTTCAGAACCATCTGCTTTTTTCGCAACAACTTCAATATCTTGACCTGGTTTAATATTGTCATCAAGTTTGATCGAGAATGACTCTTCACCAGTTAAACCAAGACTTTCAGCATTTTGACCATTTTTATATTGCAGTGCAAGAATACCCATACCAATTAAGTTAGAGCGGTGAATACGCTCATAACTCTCAGCAATAACAGCTTTCACCCCTAAAAGATTCGGCCCTTTTGCTGCCCAGTCACGACTTGATCCTGATCCATATTCTTTACCCGCAAGAACAATCAACGGAGTGTTCTCTTCAGCATAACGCATCGCTGCATCATAAATTGGTAAAGTTTCACCTGAAGGGATATGCTTGGTATAACCACCCTCAACATCCGTTAACATTTTATTACGAATACGTATATTCGCAAAAGTACCACGAATCATCACTTCATGATTACCACGACGTGAACCATATGAGTTAAAGTCTTTAGGTTGTACCCCTTTATCTTGGAGATAAAGCCCTGCAGGTGCACCTGCCATAATGACACCAGCAGGTGAAATATGGTCAGTAGTAATTGAATCACCAAAATATGCTAATACATTTGCGTTCTCAATTGATTTAACCGCTTCGATTGGTTGATCAATTTTCTCAAAGTATGGAGGATGTTGTACATATGTTGACTTTTTATTCCATTGGAATGTTTCAGTTTTTGCAACATCAAGTGCTTGCCAATGCTCATCACCATCAAATACGCCATCATATCCTTTACGGAACATCGTACCATCAACTTTTGCAACTGCTTCTGCAATTTCATGATTTGAAGGCCAAATGTCTTTAAGATAAACATCATTGCCCGCTTTATCTTGTGCAATTGGATCTTTCGCGATATCAATACGCGTTGTTCCAGCAATTGCAAATGCAACAACTAGCGGCGGCGAAGCAATCCAGTTTGTTTTAATTTGTGGATGAATACGTCCTTCAAAGTTTCGGTTACCAGAAATTACAGCGGCCATTGTGAAATCATTTTCATCAATTGCTTCACCAACTTCTTTAATCAATGGACCTGAGTTACCGATACAAGCTGTACAACCATAACCTGTTAAGTTAAATCCAACTTCATCGAGATATTTAGTCAATCCCGCTTTGTCGAGATATTCACTAACCACTTTAGATCCAGGTGCTAATGAAGTTTTTACCCATGGTTTACGCGTCAAGCCAAGTTTTGCGGCCTTCTCAGCGACTAAGCCAGCGGCCATCATTACGCTTGGATTTGATGTATTGGTACAAGATGTAATTGCCGCAAATACGACATCCCCTTGATTAAGTGTTACCTCTTTACCTTCTACGTAAATATCTGCAGCTTTTGAAAGATCTTCATTATTGTCTGTGACAAATTTTTCAAATGCATTTTTAAGATTTGGCAATGTTACGCGATCTTGAGGACGTTTAGGACCTGCCATACTTGGTTCAACAGTGCTTAAATCAAGTTCTAATGTATCTGTAAATACAGGTTCATCGCCAGCATTTCCCCAAAGACCTTGCTCTTTTGCATAGCTTTCAGTACGCGCAATCACTTCTTCATCACGCCCTGTTAAACGCATATAACTCAAAGTGGTCTCATCTACTGGGAAGAAACCAACTGTTGCACCATACTCCGGTGCCATGTTTGAGATTGTTGCTCGATCTGCAAGTGGCAGCTCTTGTAAACCATCACCATAATATTCAACGAATTTGCCGACAACACCTTTTTTACGGAGCATTTCAACAATTGTTAAAACCAAGTCAGTTGCAGTAACACCTTCTTTTAACTTACCCGTTAATTTAAAGCCGATAACTTCAGGAATTACCATTGAAATTGGCTGACCTAAGATAGCCGCCTCTGCTTCAATACCACCTACACCCCATGCAAGGACAGAAAGTCCGTTTACCATAGGTGTATGAGAATCTGTCCCAACGCAGGTATCAGGCATAATCCAAGTTTTACCATCTTTCTCAGTTGTCCAAGCAACTTGCGATAAAAACTCTAAGTTTACTTGGTGACAGATACCTGTTCCTGGTGGTACAACACGGAAATTATCAAACGCACTTTGACCCCATTTTAAGAACTCATAACGTTCACCGTTACGTTCCATTTCGAGCTTTACGTTTTCGTCAAATGCTGCATTAGTACCGAACTTATCAATCATTACTGAGTGGTCGATAACAAGATCCACAGGTGCTAATGGATTAATATGCTTTGCATCACCACCTGCTTTTACCATTGCATCACGCATTGCTGCTAAGTCTACAACCGCAGGTACACCAGTAAAGTCTTGCATTAAAACACGCGCTGGACGATATTGGATTTCACGTTTTGATGTACGGTTCTTTGCCCATTCACCAATCGCAGCAATATCATCAGCGTTCACAGTGATATTATCTTCAAAGCGAAGTAAGTTTTCTAAGAGTACTTTCATCGATTTTGGGAGTTTTGATAGATCTCCCAATTTCTCTTCTGCTTTTTTAATTGAATGATAATGATACTCTTTGCCACCTACATTGAGGGTTGAGAGAGTATTATATGAGTCTAGTTTACTCATGTTGACCTCCTAAGTTTAATAAAAAAATCTGCTTAAAATCGTAATATATTCTTTTATAAAAGTTTCTAGGCTTAGTTTTTGTTATTAGTGCCATACCTTTTCTATGATTCCAACAATAATAGCAAGATTAAGTCATAAAAGGAATTGTAAATCCCTTTACCTTAAGCGATTTCATCAATCAAACTCAGCATCTCAACAACGCCCATAGCAGCAGCAAATCCGTTGTTTCCTGCCTTTGTCCCTGCTCGTTCTAACGCTTGTTCAATGGAGTCAACCGTTAAAATGCCAAACATCACAGGCTTACCACTTTCCAATCCTATTTTACTAATACCTTTCGCAGATTCACCAGCGACATAATCAAAGTGAGCTGTTGCTCCTCGAATAACTGCGCCAAGACAAATGACAGCATCAATGTCCTTCTTTTCAGCAAATTTCTTCGCAATAAGCGGAATCTCATACGCTCCAGGAACCCATGCAAGAGTAATATCTTCCTCTTTAAGTCCACTACGGACTAAACCATCTTTTGCACCATCAATAAGCTGTTTTGTAATAAGGCTATTAAAGCGCCCTGCAACGATTGCAATTTTTTTACCCTTAATATTTAATTGGCCTTCTAATACTTTCATACTGTTTCTCCTAACTTATAAATAATAAAACTTTAAAATATTTAAATACTTTTGTTAACTTTGTTTTGCAGGCGATGCCATTCAACAATCACAATGACTTTTACATCGTTACAATTTATGCCCCATACGATCTCTTTTTACATCTAGATAATCATGATTTTCATCTGTCTCAAATCGTGGTGTGCCTTTCTCTACTACTTTGATACCTGCTAACTTCATTGCTGCAATCTTCTCGGGGTTGTTCGATAAAAGATTGATTTCCCGAACGCCAAAGAATTGTAAAATTTCAGCCGCCTCTTCATACGTACGTTCATCTGCACCATGACCTAGCTGGCGATTTGCTTCAATTGTATCCATCCCTTGATCTTGCAATTTATAAGCTTTCAACTTTTCCACAATCCCTATTCCACGACCTTCTTGCCGAAGGTAGAGCAAAATGCCATTCGGGGATTCTGCAATCTCCTTCAAACCAAATTGTAGTTGGGCATGACAATCACATTTAATCGATGAGAATACATCGCCCGTCAGACACTCTGAATGAATACGAACAGTTGCAGGTTGGGATTTATCACGATCTTTATTAACCAATGCAATATGCGGTTCTTTGCCATTTTTATTCGGGAATGAATAGATATGAAAATCACCAAATTCCGTCGGTAAATTCGCATCACTTAATGGTAATAGAGCGGTTGTGTCTTCAAGCATTTTTCGATAATTGACGATATCTTGAATAGAAATAAGTGGTAAACCATATTTTTTTGCATAAGGAATTAAGTCTTGCTCCCTTGCCATCTCACCATCTTCTTTTAAAATCTCACAAATCACTGCCACTGGTTTAAAACCCGCTAAAGTTACAATATCAATGGCTGCTTCAGTATGCCCCCGTCGTTCTAATACACCACCATCTTTAGCTATTAATGGAAAGATATGTCCAGGGCGATTAAAATCGTGCGCTTCCTTATTATAATCTGCTAATGCATTTAACGTTTCTGTTCGCTCAAAGGCAGAAATTCCAGTATGAGTTGTTGCAAGATCAATTGAAACAGTAAAGGCTGTTTTATAAGAGTCTTTATTGTTCATAACCATCTGTTCAAGCTCTAAACGCTCAGCAATTTCTTTCGATAATGGTGCACAAATCAGTCCGCCGGCATGACGAATCATAAAGTTTAGATCAACTGGTTTTGCCATTTCTGCCGGCATGATGAGATCCCCTTCATTTTCACGAGATAAATCATCTGTGACAATAATCATGCCACCTTTTTGTATAAAATCGATAGCCTGTTGCACTTTCTCGATAGAACCAAAATCATGAGTAAACGTTTTCATTGTTAATCCTTGTTTTTTCAATTTTTGATCATTCTTTTTTCAAATTGACCTTTAAGTATCAATAACCCCAATTTGAAAGTTGTTGATAGTCAATACCACTCTCTTCTTGGTGTTGTGCTTTAATATATTTCCCGACTAAATCAAATTCGATATTAACTCGCCCACCTATTGTAAGTTTTTCAAGATTTGTTTCCGCGAATGTATGGGGGATAATCCCAACCTTGAAGGCTTTATCACTAACACTAATAACCGTTAAACTGATTCCATCAATGGCGATCGACCCCTTTGGAATAATGAGTCCTTCATGCGGTGCACTAAGCTCAAAACTCAGTTCATGTATATCACCGAGATCATCGATTTTCCGTAAAAAAGCTTCACCATCGACATGACCACTCACAATATGTCCGCCAAGACGATCACCAACTCGCAATGCTCGCTCAAGATTTACCAATGTCCCTTTGCGATATTGATCAAAACCTGTGCGCTTTAGCGTTTCCGGCATTAAATCTGCTTTAAAATGATTTTGTCCAAATTCAACCACGGTTAAACAGACACCATTGACTGCAATGCTATCGCCAAGCTTTACATCATTAAGAACCGTTGATGCTGTAATAGTTAATCGAGAAATATGTGACTGATGTACAATTGCATCAATCACTCCACGCTCTTCAATAATCCCTGTAAACATTTTAGTGCTCCCTTTGTGCTCGCAAATAAATAGATTCGCCACACAGCTCGACCTCTTTAATAGTGACTTCTGGCGCTTCTGACAAATTAGTAATCGGGCTACTGCGCCATAACTCTAAAGCTTTAGTATTTCCAATCAATTTTGGACCATAAAATAATAGAAGTTCATCAATACAATCTGCTGTTAAAAAGGCATCATAAATTCCAGCCCCACCTTCAATAAAAATACTCATAAATCCTTTGGAATAAAGCGTACTCATTACTGAGACAGGCTGAGTATTAAAAAGTGGTACTAGTTCTATATCTTTTTGATTCAACAAATATCCTAAAGCCTCATCAGGTTGATTTTGTTGGTGATAAAGAATTAAAGAGGGCGCTAAGCGAGTATTAAAAAAATGATATTCATTAATAATTTCCGGTGTTATTCCATCAAAGTTATTTAGAAGAAGCGCTCTATAAGGTGTTTTGGTTTGAAAGCCATAACGAACTGTAAGTGATGGATTATCAGCTAAAAGGGTTCCTTTACCGACCAAAATTGTATCGTGCAATCCCCGATAATAATGCGCCTTTTTACGAGCTTCATCGCCAGTAATCCATTGTGAATCATACGTTTGGGTAGCAAGCTTTCCATCAAGACTCATTGCTGCTTTAAGTGTTACAAAAGGCCGTTTCAACAATTGATTAACTGTAAAAATACGAAGTAAATCATGACCCTCGCTAATCATCAGGTTCGTTGTGACATTAATACCCTTATTTCGAAGAATTTCATGCCCTTTACCAGCAACTTTAGGATTAGGATCTTCCATTGCAGTCACAACCCTAGTTATTCCAGAATTGAGTATCAAGTCGGTACATGCAGGTGTTTTGCCACTAAAGCAACATGGTTCAAGTGTAACATAGAGCGTTGCACCAACAATATTATGCCCACGTTCACTCGCATCTTTCACTGCATTAACTTCTGCATGCGCGAGCCCTGCTTCTTGATGATAGCCTTCGCCTATGATTATGCCACCCTTCACGAGCACAGCTCCAACATATGGATTAGGAGATACCCTCCCATAACCTTTTTTCGCTAGTTCAAATGCTTTTTTGAGATAGTTAATATCATTTTTTAAATTTAAAGATTCGTTATTTTGAGACATCAAAAAACCCCATGATCTAATATCTATGGGGTCTTGGAATCTATAATCACTACAAATAGAATTTTCACGACCTCTTGAGGATCGCTTACTACTTTTTTATATATCACTTCAATGCCAAAATATTGACATTAAAGCAATTAACTCTATTTTTATAATGATTTATCTTTTACCATCCAGACTTTACTGTCGGCTTTGGAATTTCACCAAATCAGCTTTCGCTCGCGGACTATAACCGCCGGTCGGGAATTGCATAACTGCTCACCCTGCCCCAAAGATAAATATATTATTTTTAATCTAGCACCACTATACCCTTACTGAGTTCAAAAAAAAAGAGTAATTAACAATAATTACTCTTTGAATATTTTTATCAATTTAATTTAACGCGCAATAGAAGCTCTTCTTGATGGACGTCCTACTGCTGAACCGCCTTCACGTCTTCTGCCTGAACGATTTTCTCTTGGAGCACTTGCCGGACGTTCACTACGACCCTCTGCACGACGAGCACTACCATCTCTACGCGATTCACCTGATGCTTGTTTACCGTCGCGCTCCGAGCGAGATCTTGTCGAACGACCTTCACCTTTAGTACGGCTAGAATCACGACGACCCTCTCCTCGACCACGGCCCGTACGAGCACCACTACCATTACCACGACCACGGCCACGACCTTTTGGCGCACTACGAACAGGTTCTTTCTTGGGTTCTAATCCATCGATGATACTTGGTTTTATCTCTAATTGAATAAAGTCTTCAACCGCATCTAAAAGACGCTTATCTTTGAAGTGAACAAATGTAACTGCAATCCCCTCACGTCCTGCACGCCCTGTACGACCAATACGGTGAACATAATCTTCTGCTTGACGTGGAACACCAAAATTAAATACATGAGTAATCGTTTCAACATCAATGCCGCGAGCAGCAACATCGGTCGCAACTAAGATTTTAGTACGACCACGACGAAGATTATCTAAACAACGATTACGCACTCGTTGTTGCATGCCTCCATGAAGATGATCTACTGATAAACCTAGATCCCTGATCTCATCAGCAATCTCTTCAGCATCAATTTGTGTTGGTACAAACACCACGGTTTGATCAATATCGGCATTTTCTAACCAATGGAAAAGCATTTTCTTCTGATGTTCACGACCATCAGCCCAATGCAAAATCTGCGTAATGTTCTTATTAATAGTATCTTTTGGAGAAATCTCAATACGGAGAGGGTGACGCATCATTCCTTCAGCAAGTTTCATCACTTTTGGTGGAAATGTTGCGGAGAACATAAGCGTTTGACGGTTATTGATACAGCTTTTATGAAGCGTCTCTAAATCTTCAGAAAACCCCATATCAAGCATTCTATCTGCTTCATCAGCGATAAAATAGTGGACATTATCGAAGCTAATTTCACGTTGTTTATAGAGATCGATTAGACGACCGGGTGTTGCAACTAAAAGCGTAACATTCTGTAATTCCCGAATTTGACGGCCATAAGGCATACCACCGACAACTGTTGCGACACGAAAATCTTTATGATTTCCTTTTAACTGAATCGCTTCTTGCGCAACTTGTTGGGCAAGTTCACGCGTTGGACACATTACAATTGCATTTGGAGCAGGCATTTGATAACGCTGTTGTTGACGACCGCCACGACGGTTATTATTACGACGATTTTGATTAGGAACCGGCACATCGTCAACTTTTTCAGAACCTTGAGTACTTTTAGCCTCGAGCTCTTTATCAGCCATAATTTGATGCAGAATCGGCAATAAGAACGCAGCAGTTTTTCCACTACCGGTTTGACTCGAAACCATCACATCTTGACAACCCATTGCCACAGGAATAACACGAACTTGTACATCTGTTGGGGTGTCATAACCCGTTTTTTCAATAGCTGCGAGAAGAGTTGGATTTAAATTTAAATCAGAAAATTGAGACATAAACATATAGATCCCATTAAAAAATGGAATTTCCTTTATTAATTTGTAATGGAATGCGCTTGAACATTCAGCCATAAAAAACATCGACCGAATCTCAAATAAGTGTCAAGTACACTTATGTCATAATCTCAAATTATGAACCAACAGGGCGATGGGAATCCGTAATTATACGCATATCTTTATAGAGGTCAATTTTTTTATTTAAAATGCGCATTTTTATGGCGGAATATCCCAATTATTCTCATGATTGTCACTATTTTGTTCAATTGTAATGAACTCTCCTTATACATCTATTTGAAAAATTTAAAAGTGACCATATTAATATGTCCTATGTAACCACTATCCAATGATTTGAAAAATAGGAATACCCATGAAAAAGATCACCGCAATTTTTGCCTTCTCTGCTCTTACTATTGGTCTACAATTTGCAACGGCAAAAACCCCTCTTTTAACAACGCCTAATATGAATGATGCCGAATACGCCCAAGCACTTGGTTTTCAATTAATTGATGAAAATGAGACTAAAACTGATACATCTAAAGAAAACGAAAAAAACTCAAACAAAGCGACAACACCCATCGCTAATAAAGACGCTATTAAAAACACAGATAATGAGCAAGATAAGTCTCTTCCTACCATCAAAAAGAAAGATCTCAAATATCGCTGTGATATCTCTCTTTCACAACCTTTCGCGATTGATAATCAAAAGAAAATAGAACTTGCAATGGGAGTGGGTGAAAAAGATGATGACATGATTATTAAAATCGGTAATACCCCAATTCACGTTAAGAAAACCCATTTAGAACCTGAACATCTTCATATTTGGAGCAATATGGACCGCGACTTAATCATGACACTTGATGTAGACGAAGTTTACAAAGATAAATTTGTTGCTTCTGAAACAGGTACCTTAACAGTACTAACTCCGAATTTAAAAGAAGAATATAAAGCGGTATTAAGTTGTAAGCCTTAATCGGCTAAAATTAAATCAAAAAAGATGATTAATATTTTCGTTTAAACTAATGATCAATTAGAGCTTCATTTAATAATGAATTAACTCTAGTTGATCAGCTTTATCGACAATAATTAACGGGACATTATTAAAACTATCGATCAATCCCGTAACACATACCTCCTGATTTTTTAGGGTGTGAAAAGGTACCTGTTTGTTGATAATATTTTCTTTGTCACTCCAAATGACGGCATAAAAGCGTTGATGAACGTTTTTATAATCAAAATAGATAAAAGTACCTTTCGATGTTTTCTCAATACTCTTTACTATTCCACACACACGACCTGGATAACCCTCATATTCTTTTGCCTGCGTTGCTAAAATGTAATCAGATGCAAAAGTTGTTCCAATATTCATAATAGTAAGTATCAACAGCATCGATATTTTGCCGCTCATTTTTTTCATTTAATTTAAAACCTCTTTAATCAAAGATCTATTTTATATAAGTTGAATATTTTCTATTATTTTGTTTAATATACGCTAAAGTTCAATAATAATTATTTTTTTCAATAAAAATCAATCTATAAATATCCTCCTCATCAAAAGTGAGAATCATTTAACATGAAAATGCTTGATCTACTTGTGCTTGAATCCGCATTAAAATGGTTACAAAAAGGTCAAAAAATATGGCTTGCAACAGTTTTACATACTTACGGATCAGCACCTCGTTCTCCAGGTTCACTTTTTGTTGCAAATGAATTGGGGCATTATTGTGGTTCCCTTTCTGGTGGATGTATTGAGGAGGATTTTCTCACAAAAATAGAGAATGATTGGTTTACTAAAAAAAGTGAAATCATTACTTATGGTGAAGTAAATAAGGATTTTCGTCCCAATATTTCTCTACCCTGTGGTGGAACAATTGATCTTTTAATAGAGCGAATTACGGTAACACCAGAAAATATTACATATATTACCGATATGCTTAATGCTTTTCGTATAGGGAGAACAATCATTAAAGAAGTAACATTAGGCGATGCAGCAACTGTTACTGAAAATACTAGTACCCACAACCTCCCTTTTCTCAAACGAAATGGTGAAACTCTTACGATTTCTATCGAAAGTTATACTACTATCTTTATCGCAGGCATTTCCCCTGTTGCACTCTACTGTATCGATTTTGCTGACAAATTAGGTTTTTCTGTGATTGTAGCGGATGACCGTCAAGAGGAGATTCGGCAATTTAAAGCAGCAAATTATTCAGAACGTGTCTCTTTTATCAATATCTTTCCAGCGCAATATATTGAAACACAAGGCGTTACCTCTAAAACGGCTATCCTTTCGCTTACCCATGACCCAAGAATCGATGACTTAACAATGCTTGCAGCGCTTGATTCTCCAGCATTTTATATTGGCGCAATGGGATCGACAAAAAATAGTCAAAATCGTTTTGCTCGCCTAAAAGAAGTAAGTGATTTTCAACCAGATGATTTTGCTCGAATCCATGCCCCCATCGGGCTTGCTATTGGCAGTAAAACACCGGCAGAAATTGCACTCTCTATTATGGCAGATATAGTCAGATGTAAAAATGGTGCATAAGACTACTATCACAATCCTAAGTAGCCTTAAATTTATTCCAAACTAAATGCCGGAGACCCTATTGTCCCCGGCATTTTTTGTTGAATGAATTACGACTAAGTAATACGCCAAAAGCACCACACTATTAAAATGTATTAACCTCATAATAATTCATTCACCGTATCGTTGAATTTTCGATCGTAAAAATGATTGAGTTATTAGTGCTTAAAATGACGAACGCCTGTAAAGATCATTGCAATGCCGTAACGATTTGCAACATCGATCGATTCTTGATCCTTGATAGAGCCACCTGGCTGAATAACAGCTTTAATACCTGCTTTCGCAGCATTTTCTAGCGTATCCGGCATTGGGAAAAATGCATCTGATGCTAACACATTTCCTTCCGCTTCACTGCCCGCTTGCTCAAGCGCTATTTTAGCAGCACCTACACGATTCATCTGGCCTGCGCCAATGCCAAGGGTTTTACCCTCTTTGGCTACAACAATCGCATTTGACTTCACATGCTTCACAATCTTCCATGCAAATAGAAGAGCATTCATCTCTGCATCAGTGGGTTTACGCTCCGTAACACACGTGAAATCTTCAGGCTTAATTGAATGGCGATCTAATGTTTGCACCAAGAGCCCGCCATTGACAGCAGTTGTAGTAAGAGTCTCTGTAATACTCTCTTCTTGTGGATTATTCTCTAAAAGACGTAGATTTTTCTTCGCCATCAAAATCTCTTTTGCTGCATCTGAAAAACGCGGAGCGATAATAATTTCTAGAAAAATCTCACTCATTTTTTTAGCTGTTTCTGCGTCTACTTCCTTATTCGTTGCAATAATACCACCAAAAATTGAAGTCGAATCAGCTTCATACGCCTTGTTCCACGCATCTAAAAGATTATCCCCTAAACCAACTCCACATGGATTCATATGTTTAACAGCAACCACGACAGGCTCTTTAAATTCACACATAATATTAATTGCTGCATTTGCATCTTGAATATTATTGTACGAAAGTTCTTTACCATGAATCTGTGTTGCATGTGCAAGTGAGTTATTCTGTGCAAGCGGTGTACGGTAGAAAGCCGCTTCTTGATGAGGATTTTCACCATAGCGTAGACCTTGTTGCTTCTCAAAGGTTAACGTCAATTTTTCTGGGAATTGGTCATTAATTTCATCTGCAAAATATTGGGCAATTAATGCGTCATAAGCGGCAGTTGCTTGGAACACTTTTAATGCTAATTTTTGACGAGTTTCAAAAGTTGTATCACCGTTCGTTCGAATCTCTTCAAGTACTTTATCGTAATCTTGTGGATCGGTAATCACTGTCACCGATTCATGATTTTTAGCGGCACTTCGGAGCATTGAAGGACCACCAATATCGATATTTTCAATGGCATCTTGATACTTTACGCCGGGCTTTGAAACAGTCTCTTTAAATGGGTAAAGATTCACCACAACCATATCAATATATTCAATGCCATTATCAATCATTGCTTTCGTGTGAACATCATTTCCTCGCACCGAAAGTAACCCACCATGAACCATTGGATGAAGTGTTTTCACCCGGCCATCCATGATCTCCGGAAAACCTGTAATATCTGAAATATCTTTTACCACAATCCCCGCATCCGCTATCGCTTTTTTTGTGCCACCAGTAGAGATTAATTCAAAACCCAATTCCACTAATTTTGCTGCAAATTGAGTAATTCCAGTTTTATCACTCACACTCAAAAGCGCACGTCGTTTCATTACCATTCGATCTGTCCTTTCTAAATAACCATATTAAAATAGCGTAGCGATACTTTCCGCTACATAGGGATAACAATCGTTATGCCTAAATTCTCTTATCGATTTAAAATTGTTTCTAATGTTTTGGGATAGAGGCGATGCTCAACATGATGTACCATTTCAAGTACCTCTTCTTCGCTTTCGCGCCCTGTTAGCTTAATCTCTTCTTGTGCAATTAGTTCACCTGTATCCATTCCGGCATCCACATAGTGGATTGAAACGCCAACCACCTTTTCGCCCGCTCTTAATGCCTGCTGAACGGCATCTTTTCCTTTATAGGCAGGAAGAAGTGACGGATGGATATTAATGATCTTATTAGGATAAGCTGCCAAAAGTGTTTCGCCAAGCAGACGCATATAGCCTGCGAGTATGACCCATTCAACAGATCGTTCCTTTAAAGCAGAGACAATCATTGTTTCATAAGTCGACTTATCAGAATAATCTCTTGCCGAGAATTGAAGTATTGGAATTCTCTTTTTTTCTGCTTTTTCGATGACTTTAGCATCCTTCTTATCACAAACTAACAACACAACGTTTGCATGAAGCTGCTCATTTTCGATTGCGGTTATAATCGCATCAAAATTTGAACCCGTTCCTGAAGCGAAAATAGCGATATTCTTCATTCGTTTATCTCAACTTTTCCACTATCTGTAATAACACCAATTTTACGGGCATCTCTTAAGATCGAAAGTATCTTTTCTTCATCATTAGGATTCACAACAATCATATAGCCGATTCCCATGTTGAAAACTGTAAACATCTCTTGATCCGAAATACCTGCTTGTTTTTGTAAGAATGGGAAAATTGCTGGTTTAGGCCATGAACTATTGCTAAAAGATGCACCTAACCCTTCGGGGAGCATTCTTGGCACATTTTCATAGAAACCGCCGCCGGTAATATGCGCCATTGCATGCACCTTTACTGATTTCAAGAGTTCCAAAATTGGCTGAACGTAAATCATTGTCGGCGTTAAGAGGACCTCACCTAAAGGCTTATCAAACCCCTCATAGGTCTTTTTAAAATCAAGATTATTCTCTTTAATAATATGACGCACCAACGAGAATCCATTACTATGAACACCACTTGATAGTAAACCAATAATTGAATCACCGATTTTTACATTTGCTTTGTTAACACGCTCATCTTTTTCAACAACACCTACCGCAAATCCTGCAATATCATATTCACCATCTTGATAAAAACCAGGCATTTCCGCAGTTTCACCGCCTAAAAGTGCGGCACCCGATAATTTTGATCCTTCAGCAACACCTTTTACAATCGCTTCAATTTGTGCCGGATTATTTTTACCGCAAGCAATATAATCAAGGAAAAAAAGTGGTTCAGCGCCTTGCGTTAAAATATCATTCACACACATTGCAACTGCATCAATACCAATTGTGTCATGAATATTCATTTCAAAGGCAAGCTTTAATTTAGTTCCTACACCATCAGTTCCTGAAACAAGAACAGGCTTTTGATAATTGAGTTCTGAAAGGTCAAAAGATCCTCCAAAATCCCCAAAAATATCCATCGCACCAATACGCATCGTACTTGCTACATGTTTTTTGATTCGTTCGACGGACTCATATCCCGCTTCTAAACTAACACCCGCTTTTTTATATGCATCACTCATTCTGATACCTTTTGAATTTATAATATTTGAATATTGCTCGCTTAGCGAAGCATGCTTTTAATCTTGAAGATGTTGATCCACATTTGTAGGATACTCTCCGGTGAAACACGCCATACATGTTCCACAATTTGATCCTAAAGATTCAGATCGTTTTAATGCTCTTACAGTGCCTTCACGACTTAAAAATGCCAAAGAATCTGCTTTAATATGACGGCGCATCTCTTCGATATTAAGCTGATGAGCTAAGAGATCTTCGCGATGTGAAGTATCAACGCCATAAAAACAGGGATACTTGATCGGTGGTGAAGAAATTCGCATATGTATTTCTGTTGCCCCTGCATCTCGAAGCATTTTTACAATGCGGCGACTCGTAGTTCCTCGAACAATAGAATCATCTATCAAAATTAAGCTCTTTCCTTTTACTACGGATGGTAAAGGTGCTAGCTTCATTCGCACACCAAGCTCTCGGAGCTCTTGAGTTGGTTTAATGAAAGTTCGTCCAACATAACGGTTCTTAATTAACCCCATTTCACTAGGTAAACCTGCAGCTTCCGCATATCCCGTTGCTGCTGAAATAGAAGAATCAGGGACACCAATAACCATGTCTGCATCAACATGAGTCTCTTTATAGAGCTCTACTCCGCTCTGTTTACGAAAGCTATGCACATTTCGCTCTTCTAAGTCACTATCTGGTCGTGCAAAATAGACATATTCCATCATACAGATTGCATGAAAATTATCATTACTATAAGTATCTGAAATAATCCGTCCATCGTCGATATGAACAATTTCTCCAGGCATCACATCACGGATATAGGTTGCCCCAACAATACCTAAGGCACATGTTTCAGAGGCAAAAACATACCCGCCATCTGTCAGTTTTCCGATACAAAGTGGACGAATGCCTCTTTGATCTCTGACTGCGTAGACACCACTATTATGGAGAATGAAAAAATTAAACGCTCCTTCTAATTCTAACAGTGATGCTTTAAGACGTTCGATAAACGAGCCCTTTTTGCGGCGCATCAAATGCACAATAATTTCTGCATCTCCCGATGCATGAAACACACTCCCTTGACTCTCTAGTGATTCCCGCAACAATTTTGTATTGGTAATATTACCATTATAGGCAATTGCAAATTGCTCATCACTCATCTTCATTGTGAGAGGTTGCACATTTGCATAACCCTTTTCACCGTTAGATGGATAACGTATATTGCCAATACTACAACTGCCGGGAAGTTTTTGAAAAATGGATGAATCTGGGAAAACATCCGATAAAAGCCCTTCGCCTTTGATCGTATCAATGTCCCCTTTTTCATTCAAAACGGCGATGCCAGCACCTTCCTGACCACGATGCTGCAAACTATGCAGCCCGTAGTAGGTTAAAGATGCGGCATTAGAATTTCCAATAACCGCAAACACTCGTTATTTCTCCTTGCGAGCTAACAGACGCGCATGAATTTCACGGTAAGCCTCAATTACATTTCCCAAATCTTGACGAAAACGATCTTTGTCTAACTTGCTCTGAGTTTGGATATCCCATAGGCGACATGTATCTGGACTAATCTCATCGGCAAGAACAATTTCCCCCTGAGGATTGCGACCAAACTCGACTTTGAAATCCACTAAAGAGACACCGATTTCAGCAAAAAGAGTTTTTAAAAGCTCGTTGATTTTACGTGCTTCTGAAGAGATCTTTTCGATCTCTTCACGAGTTGCGAGCCCAAGCGCTAAAGCATGGTCAGCATTAATTAATGGATCATTTAGTTCATCTTTTTTATAGCAGAACTCTAAAATAGGCGGGTTCAAGACTGTACCTTCTTTAAAGCCTAAACGACTAGAAAGAGAGCCTGTGGCGATATTGCGCATAATTACTTCGAGAAGAACAATATCAATTTTTTCACAAAGAACATCGCGACCATTTATCTGCTTGATTAAATGCGTTTTAATACCATTTTCCATGAGATATTCAAAAATCATAGTGGAAATTGCCGCATTTAAAACACCTTTATCTTCAAATTGTGCTTTTTTAGCGCCGTTACCTGCCGTGGCATCATCTTTATAATGAATTAATACCTCATTGGCATTATCAGTACTATAAATTTGTTTTGCTTTACCTTCATATAATAACTTTGACATTTAAATCCTCTCCCTCATTTAGTGCTTTTTAGCTGTTACTGACTTCACAGCACTTTCAAAAATTGCTTGATCTTTATTACCTGGTATATTGAGAAACAGTCCCGCTTCATAGCGCTCACTCTGTGCCATTTTTCCAAAAATTTGACCATTTGGACTTGTTAACGCTTCTACGGAATACGCAGATACAGCAGGGTTAAAGAGACTATCGAGAGTTGCTCGACCTTTATGATCCACATATTGTGCAGCAATTTGCCCCTTTTCTTTCAGTAATTCGAAGAATTCTGGTGTCATAACTAAACGCCCTTCTAACGATGCAAATGGCAATACATGTTGATCCCCCACACGACATTCACTCAACCATGGTGTATTAGTATTAACAATTTCTGTTGTCACCATCTGTGCTTTAAACTCGCCCGATTGATTTGTTGCTAAAATCACCTCTTTATTCTCGCAATATTGACCAAAAGGTAGCAGACCAGTTCTTAATAGAGCGCTGAATCCTGCATTAATACCTAAGATTAATCCACCTTTTTGGATAAAGTTTTCGATTGCGATTTTTACCTCTGAACGTTCTAAGAATAGTGCCATAGTTGCGCCCATTCCTGCCGGTTCCTCAGTACTTGCAAAACCGGATGCTAATGCAAAAATTTCCGCCGCTTCTAGCGCTTTGGTAAACTCACGAATCGATAATTGATAATCTGCTTCTGTTAACAGACGAATTGGAAGAATATTCACAGTCGCACCGGCTTTTTCAAATGCACGTCCCATATCTTCTTCACTGTGCGTTCCTTCAAAGACAGGAATAAGCACTGTTGGATTTGGCGACTCTAAGCGATTAACAATACTCTCTACTTTTTTCGCCGCGACTTTATCAACAAATCCTTCACTTTTGCAATAGATCGGATAGATTTTCTCAAAACGATCTTCTGATGCCGCTTGTAATGTTGTGCCTAAAATAGTGGTTTGACCGTAATCAAAGCGGTATTCACTCAAGGTTGTTCCGATCGCAATATAATCTGCTGACTCAGGGAGCGCTTGACGTGTTGCAATTACGAAAGCACCGTACTGTGGGCGGAAAAGGTCATGTTCAGAGATATTTTCAATATTCACGCCAATTCTATTACCAAAACTCATTACAGCAAGTGCTTCAGCAACGCCACCTTGACGCACAGAGCTAGCAGAATGAATCTGATATTTTTGATGAATATGACGGAATACTTCGAAATTATGATTAATTTCATCATACGGGATTCGTCCTGTAACATCTTCTTTAATTGGTAAAAGATAGAGATAATGCCCACTCTCTTTAAATTCTGGAGAAATTACATCTTGAGTTTTAACAGTTGTTACAGCAAAAGAGACTAAAGTCGGTGGTACATCGATATTTTCAAATGAACCACTCATACTATCTTTACCGCCGATGCTTGGCACATTGAATGCTTTTTGAGCTTCAATTGAACCCAATAACGCAGCAACCGGTTTTCCGAATTTTTCTGGAATTCCATCTAAACGTTCGAAGTATTCTTGGAAAGAGAGACGGGCTTTTCGTGGGTCACCACCCGCTGCAACTGTACGGCAAAGCGATTCAATGACTGCGTAAGCCGCACCATGAAATGGTGACCACTCACCAATATATGGATTGTAACCATGCGCTAATATTGCTGCCGTCGTTGTTTCGCCTTTGCCTACTTGTATTTTTTGCAACGATACTTCTGTTGGGGTTGCTTGGCATTTACCACCATAGGGTAATAAGACCGTTGAGCGCCCGAGTGTCGAATCAAATTTCTGATTCATACCCTTCTGACTTGCAATATTCACATCAGCAAGTAATTCTCGCCATGCTTTTTCAATATCACTATAATCAGTATGCTTGAGGAGCGGAGATGGCTTATTACTGTCAACAACAACTGCTTCTGCATGTTTACGAATCCCGTTGGTATCAAGGAATGAACGCGCAATATCAACAACTTTTTTACCTTCCCATTCAATTACTAATCTTGGGTCTTCGGTGATTTCTGCAATAACAACAGCATCAACAGACTCATCATTGGCAAGTTGAATAAATTTTTCAGCATTCTCTGCTGCAACAACTACTGCCATACGCTCTTGTGATTCAGAAATCGCAAGATCTGTACCATTCAATCCTGAATATTTGACAGGAACATGATCAAGATTCACCTTCACACCATCAGCAAGCTCACCAATAGCCACTGATACACCACCTGCACCAAAATCATTCGATTTTTTAATTAAAGTTGTTGCAGCTTTGTTGCGAAATAGACGAACTATTTTACGCTCTTCACTTGCACAACCTTTTTGTACATCTGTCCCTGCTGTTTCAACAGATTCAACAGTCTGTACTTGCGATGAACCTGTTGCCGCTCCAACACCATCGCGTCCTGTTTTAGCACCGATGAGTAGTACCAAATCACCAGGCTTAGGTTTTTCTCGAACAACATAATCTTCACGAACAGCACCAACAACAGCACCAAGCTCCATTCGTTTTGCGACAAATCCAGGATGAATATATTCACGCGCATATGCTGTTGTTCCACCGATTTGATTTGCATAATCACTATTGCCTTGTGCTGCAACACGACTAATACGACGTTGTGGAATCTTAGTAGGAATTGTATTTTCAACAGGTTCTAAGATATTGCCCGCCCCTGTTATACGCATTCCTTGATAGACATAGGCTCGACCTGAAAGAGGATCTCGAATCGCACCACCAACACAAGTGTGCGCACCACCATATGGCTCAATCTCTGTTGGGTGATTATGCGTTTCATTTTTAAACATTAATAACCACGATTCATCTTTACCATCGACATCAACGTTAATATGAATAGAACAGGCATTTACCTCATCGGAAATCTCCATATCGTCTAATTCACCCGTTTTACGCTGATAACGTCCAAAAATAGTTGCCATATCCATTAAGGTTTCTGGTCGATCGGTAATGCCTGTTGCTTTACGTAGTTCAATATAAGTTTCATAAGCCTGTTGAATCTGTTCTTTAAATTGACTCGCAGTAAAATCAATTTTATCCAGAACCGTCTCAAACGTTGTATGACGGCAGTGATCTGACCAATATGTATCTAATACTAGAATTTCTGTTTCTGTTGGATTACGACGTTCCTCATCTCTAAAATATTGCTGAATAAAACGTAAGTCATCATAATCCATTGCTAAACCCATCAATAATTTAAGTTCCGCAAGTTTGGAATCGCCCATATGAATAAAATCTTTCACATCTTCCACAGACTTAGGACGATGATCATCTTTAAAACGAGCATCACTGATTTCTTGAGTTAAATCTTTAAGTCCTGAATTAATCGGATTGAAGAGATAATCTTGAATCTTTTGCAGATCTTCTGGTGTTAAATTATCGTTAAATCCATATAACGTCGCTGTAAGTACTTTGGTCTTTGGCGATATATCAGACATTTTCATACCCATTTCAATACTATATGCACGCTGATCATACTGCCCCGGCAAACTCTCAATTGCAAAATGAGGCATTGATTGGAGCTCTGCTAGCATTACATCTTCTCTGATCTGTTCATGACGGCCTTTTTGCATTAAAATACTCTCAATTTTTTCAGTATCGTGTTCATTCAGATCAAAAAAGTCATATACATAAATAAGACGAGCTTTCGTTAATGATTGAACGTTTAAAGCTATTTTCAATTCATTCAATAAAGCAGCAGCTTCCGTTGAATAGTGTGGTGCACTTTCAATATAAAATCTTCTTTTCATTGGGGTCCTTATTTATAAAATTAACGAACACGATATGCCAATAGTGTTTCAAAAGCACTTAAGCCTTCTGAACCCGTAAAGGTGACATGGCCCATTTTACGGTTATTTTTAAATTCCTTTTTCCCATAAAGATGCAGATGTGCATCAGGTGATAAATGGGGTAAATAAGCAAAAAGGAGATCTTTATCCTGCCCTAGAATATTGAACATAACTGTTTTTTGCTGCAATGTTGTATCACCAAGTGGCCAACCACAAATTGCACGAATATGTTGTTCAAACTGACTTGTAGCACAACCCTCCATCGTGAAATGCCCTGAATTATGGGGCCTTGGAGCAAGCTCATTCACATAAATCTCTTCACCTACAATAAAAGCCTCCATGGCTAATGTTCCAACAATATTATGTTTCTCCATAAAGATTTGTAGCATTTGATTTAGTCTTGCTTCTAATTGGGCAGTGACTCGCTCACCACCTGCTACCGTACGAAATAAGATATTATTGATATGAAGATTTTCGGCAATTGGAAAGTAGCGGTACTCCCCTCTCGTGGAACGAGTCCCTATAATGGAGCATTCCCAGTCATAAGGAATAAATTTTTCCGCGACACAAGCAATACCATATAACGTTGCAACTTTTGGAAGATCATCCACTGATCGAACAATAACTTGGCCTTTCCCATCATATCCACCTTCCTGTGTTTTCACGACGAAAGGAAAGCCAAGCTCACTAACAGCTTCACATATGGAGGTCTCCGGATCATCGAGAATCACAAATGGTGCAATCGGAAGTCCAGCTTCTACTAATGCGAGCTTTTCTCTTTTTCGATTTTGAGCAAGATAGAGAGGCAACTCTCCTTGAGGAATATTATGATATTCGAGATTTAGATGACGAACTAACTCCGCACTAATATTTTCAAATTCATACGTAACAACATCACATCGAGATACTAAAGTTTCATATCCTTCTTCATCTGAAAAGCTTGATGTGATGTGACTATGAGAAACTGCAACTGCCGGTGCATCTGAAGCAGGATCGAGAGTAATTACATAATATCCCATCCTATTTGCTGCTTCTGCTAACATTTTACCTAGTTGACCACCACCAATAATTCCAATTGTTTTGCCAGGTAAAATGTGCATGATGACTATTTCTCCTCTATCGTGCTATCAGCTAATACATTCTCTGTTTGGCACTTTCGGAATGTCTTGAGCTTTTCGTACAATTCATCGTTTGTTAAGGCTAGAATTTGTGCTGCAAAGAGCCCCGCATTTTTCGCACCGGATTCTCCAATAGCCATTGTCGCTACGGGAATACCGCCTGGCATTTGAACTATGGAGTAGAGGGAATCAATACCACTTAAAGTGCTTGTCTTTATGGGAACACCTATAACAGGCAATGGCGTTAAGGAAGCAACCATTCCAGGAAGATGTGCGGCACCACCTGCGCCAGCAATAATGACATCATAACCAGTATCCTTGGCATTTAGCGCAAAGGATACCATCTGCTCCGGCGTACGATGTGCCGAAACAATTTTCATGTCATAACTAATGGAAAATTGGTTGAGAATCTCCGCGGCATTCTGCATTGTTGGCAGATCGCTTTTGCTTCCCATAATAATGGCGACTTTCTGTTTTTTCATTAAGAAATTCAACCTAAAAATAAGATATTTATAAACCGAAGCTAGATGTCGGTTTGTGAATTTTGAATTTTATAGGGAAGTTCAATTTTAGTCAATAAGCATTAAATTTATTTTTTAGAAATTATGAAATATCTTCATACTACTCATTATTTTGCACTATATAATATATTACCGAAAAGTAAATATTTCTAAGGGAAATAAGCCTAATCATAAACCTATTTATGTAATATAATACAAAAGATCATCAATGCTTATTTGGGTATCACGCCGATATAAGCCTCCATTTATTCAACTCGACAAAAATAATCTATTGATCATGGTTACTACCGTACTATCACTTTCACTTACTGCCCTTTTTGCTGCAGCGTTACTCTTTTATTTTGTCAAAACAGCACAACATTTAAAAACGCTTAAAAATCTTTGCAACGCCGCCTTCAATGATGTTGAAAACTTACAATCTCAACTTGTCAGCAGACTGTCGCCCATCATTGATATTACCCAAAAAGTTTTAAGAGATGAGGAAAAACTTTTCTCAGAACTCAAGGATATCAGCAATAATAATCCTGAGAAAAATCATGCAGCTCAAGTCGAAGCGATTTTACGATTACGAAAAAACGTCAAACTCCTTTATAAGCGCTCTCTAACCCATCCCGAACTTAAAGATTTAGAAAACCTTCAACAATTATGGACAAAAGTGCTAATTACTAATCGCAATATTGATGAATCGGCATCTTTTTACAATGATACGGTTCATGATTATCGAGAGTTTACCTCAAAATTTCCAGCATCTATGCTTGCCGAAGTTTTTCAGTATCCGCACTATCATCGTATTTAATCAATTCAATATCACGTATACTGAACATTCAACTGTGCTCTTTAAATTGGATCGATCGTGCAAGAAAAACCACTCTTTAATGAATTATCGCAAAAATTTAATCGTAATATTTATGCCACTTTTAAAGGGCGCTTAAGACTTGCAATTTTAAACCGTGATTTTGAGTTATTAAAACTTCACCAGACACCGCTTTCTATCTACGATATTGGTGCAGGTCAAGGGCAATTTTCACAGACATTAGCAGCAAAAGGTCATCATCTAACACTGATCGAACCGGCGCAAAATATGCTAGAGATTGCTGAAAAAAATTTTCAAATCCATAATCTTGCTGCAGACTTCATAAATATATCGCTTGAAGAATTCTCAAAAATGCAGCTACCACAACCTGATCTAATCCTTTGCCATGCAGTAATTGAGTGGCTTGAAAACCCATTTGATCTATTTGATCATTTAGCTCAATACCTCACTATTGGTACCCGTTTGTCTCTTCTTTTTTATAATCGTGAAGGACTAATCTATCACAATCTTATTCGTGGAAATTTTCGCTATATCACAAAAGAAAATTTTCGTGGTGAACATGGAGGATTTACCCCACTCTCACCTATTGATGCCCATAAACTAGAAGAATACCTTTATCAAAATAACTTCGGAATTATTCATAAAAGTGGCATTCGTACCTATTACGATTTTATGAATCATGAAGCTCGAAACCGAATCAGCGAAGAAGATCATCTTGCAATGGAATTAAAATATTCTCTTAATCCTGATTATCAAGCTCACGCACGCTATCTCCATTGGATCATTGAAAAACAATAATATTTTTGCCAATCAAAATTTTCTGCCATCAGAACAAATTTCAATAGTGCTATTTTTTTAAAAAATTATAAAATATGTTCATTTTATTCATTCCATTTTTATGAAGTTCTAATTTATGCTATTTCAATCACAGTTTAAAAATCGTTTATTTCTTAGCATTGCAATTATTTGCTCTACTATTTCTGTAACTCTTGCTGATACTATTTTTCTTAAAAATGAGGATCGTGTTACTGGAAACATTGTATTAGTCGAAAAAGAGACTATTCATATTGAAACAGAATACGCTGGAACATTAGCGATTAACCAATCGGCAATACGAAGCTTTACTATTAATTCACCGGTTGCTATTAATGAAAGTCGATTTGGCCATAGTTATCGAGCATCAGAAGTAATTTACGCTGCAAATGAAAGCGCAACTGAAATGCGTATCAAAGATAATTTTGGTGAACATGAAGTCCCACTTGATAAACCAATTATCATCGCAAAAATCAAGGATGGGGAATCACTCGATCAGACAACCTTACGCCACTCAGGTAATTTAGAAGGCAGTATCAGCCTCGATAATGATAGTTCTAATACAAAGTACTTTCGTCTTAAAGGGGATTATCAGCTCGAACATGGTTTATGGCGTCATAAAACCATGGCGAATATTGATCGTAAAACCGATGATGGAAAGACAAAAACATACAATTATAGCGCAGGCTATACCGTTGATCGTTTTATAAACCCCTATCTTTTCTGGCAAGGATCAATCAAATATACACATGATTGGATTGAAGATATTCGCGAAAATCTTGTGGTTGGAATTGGCCCTGGATGGCAAGTTTGGAATACGACTCGCTCTAGCCTATCACTTGCAACGATCCTGAACTATCAGACTATTACTTATCAGAGCAGAGATAAAGATCATAATCCACAGATGGCGCTCAAATGGGATTATAGCCAAGATCTCTACAATCAAAAACTTCGTCTTATCTCTAATGGTAGCATTGGCCGTAGTTTTAATAATGATGTTCGTTTAGATCTTAATTTTACGACATCGCTAGCGTATAAACTCAATGAAAGACTGTCACTCAATACTGGCTATAAATTTGAGCGCATTAAAGCAAAACATGGTAATTCTAAGAATAACAATCTATTTTTAGGCGTTGGATTGAGCTTCTAATCATCGATATATAGAATTGCTCAAGCAATAATTCTTATTAATATCGATGATTTAAAATATTTTTTTAAATATCCTTAAACTTTATAATGTTTTTACATTAAGATAATAATCAAACCCTCTATTTTTTAGATAAAGCATCTTAGAAATAGAGGGTTCTGATAATTATTACAGAAAGTTTCGAGGAGCCTATTTTAGATGTTTAGAAAACGTATTACTCACCCCACACTAAAAATTTTCACACTACTTTTTTTGATGTTTTTCACCCAAAATTCAATCGCAAAAGAGCCCTTTAAAGTTATTACAACCTTCACGATCATTCAAGATATTGCCCAAAATGTCGCCGGTGATGCAGCTGTTGTTGAATCGATTACAAAACCAGGAGCGGAGATTCATGATTATCAACCAACGCCTAAAGATATTGTTAAAGCACAAGATGCACAACTGATTTTATGGAATGGTCTCAATCTTGAACGCTGGTTTAACCGCTTTTTTCAGAGCATACGTAATGTACCCTCTGTTACTGTTACGGAAGGAATTACTCCATTATCCATTTATGAAGGTGAATATGAAGGAATGCCTAATCCACATGCATGGATGAGTCCAAGCAATGTGTTGATCTATATCGAAAATATCCGCCGAGCGCTAGTTGAATATGATCCTGATAATGCAGAGATCTATAATCAAAATGCTTCAGTCTATTCAGACAAAATCCGCGCTTTAGATGCACCATTGCGCGCCAAGCTCGATCAAATTCCAGAAGAGCAACGTTGGCTTGTCACAAGCGAAGGAGCTTTTGGCTATCTTGCACAAGATTATAACCTTAAAGAAGCTTATCTCTGGCCGATTAATGCCGATGAGGAAGGCTCTCCGCAACAGGTTAAACGTCTTATAGATACCATTCGAAAACACGAAATCCCTGTCCTTTTTAGTGAAAGTACGATTTCCGATAAACCTGCTAAACAGGTTGCTAAAGAAACCGGCGCTAAATATGGTGGTGTTCTTTATGTCGATTCGCTTTCAGATGAAAATGGCCCTGTACCTACCTATATCGACCTATTACAAACAACTGTCGAAACCATTGTGAAAGGATTTGATCTAGAATGAGTATTATCGTTGATAATGTATCTGTGACCTACAATAACGGTCACCGCGCTATTTTTGATGTAAACTTCACACTCACTTCCGGCACAATATGCGGACTTGTTGGAGTTAATGGGAGTGGAAAATCTACCCTTTTTAAATCCATTATGGGATTAGTCAGCCCCACCAAAGGAGCAATTACAGTTGATGGGCAGACAATTAAAGAAGCCTTAAAAACAAATAAAATTGCTTATGTTCCACAAACCGAAGAGGTTGATTGGAACTTCCCTGTATTGGTTGAAGATGTTGTCATGATGGGTCGTTATGGCAAAATGGGTTTTTTAAGAATCCCATCTAAAAAAGATCATGAAATGGTCAATCATGCCCTTGAACGCGTCGACTTAACTCATTTTCGAAAGCGTCAGATAGGTGAACTTTCGGGTGGGCAAAAAAAGCGGGTATTCCTAGCACGAGCTCTTGCCCAGGAAAGCAGAATATTACTTCTTGATGAACCCTTCACAGGTGTTGATCTGAAAACAGAAGATAGCATTATTGAACTCCTGATTTCACTACGAGATGAAGGCTATCTTATGCTTGTTTCTACGCATAATCTTGGATCAATTCCAGAATTTTGCGATCAAGTAATTTTGTTGAACCAAACTGTACTCGCACAAGGCCCGACTGAAACAACCTATACACAAGAAAATCTAACACGTACTTTTGGGGGCGTATTACGAGAAATCTCGCTACATGGTGATCATCTTCACGATGATGATGATCCTCGCAGCGTTACTGTTTTAACAGATGATGAGCGTCCAGCAGTATTCTATGGTTGTGAAAATAATCAAAATCTCAAAAAATCTCGCAAAAATGCCTTTCTTAAAGCGGCAAATTGCAAAGATAGGGAGAATGAATAATGAATTTTCTATTAGAACCTTTTCAATATGAGTATATGGTGAAAGCTATCATCATGTGCCTACTTGTTGGCGTTTCTTGTGCATTCTTATCCGCGTACCTCGTTTTAAAAGGTTGGTCATTAATGGGAGATGCACTCTCTCATTCAGTTGTGCCAGGTGTTGCCGGGGCTTATGCGCTTAATCTACCATATGCTATTGGTGCTTTTTTCACAGGTATATTAGCAGCACTTGCCATGGGACTTGTTAAACATTTCACCAAATTACGGGAAGATGCCATTATTGGTCTAGTTTTTAGTAGCTTCTTTGCTGCTGGATTATTAATTATCTCTCTTAACCCGACACACATTAATATCAACTCTATTATTTTTGGAAATGTATTGGGGATCTCTGATAGTGATGCGCTACAAGCAACGATTATTACAATTATTGCCATTACTCTTTTACTCTTTTATTGGAAAGATTTAATGTTGCTCTTTTTTGATGAAGTTCAAGCAACCACTATTGGTCTGTCGATTAATCGTCTAAAAATTCTCTTCTTTGTACTATTAAGTGCTTGTACGGTAGCGGCCTTACAAACAGTTGGTGCGATACTGGTCATTGCAATGGTTATTACCCCTGGAGCAACCGCCTATCTTTTGACGGATCGATTTGGCGTGATGTTACTACTTTCCGTTATTATCGGCGGCTTAACATCACTTCTAGGGGCATATATTAGTTTTTTTCTTCCGGGAGGAACAACCGGAAGCCTGATTGTGGTATTCCAAACATCAATCTTTTTAATCACATTCCTATTTGCACCAAAGCATGGGCAAATCGCTAAACGAAGAGCTTTAAAGCAGCATCTCAAAAATCAAACACAAAGAGGAGATATGGCATGATCGATAGTCTTATTCTCCACCCTCTACAATACCCATTTATGCAACAAGCAATGTTAGGTGCTGTCATTGCAGGACTTGTCTGCGCAGTACTCTCTTGTTATCTTATCCTAAAAGGATGGGCTTTAATGGGAGATGCAATTTCACATGCTGTCTTGCCAGGGATTGTTTTAGCCTTTACTTTGGGAGCTCCTTTAGTAGTAGGCGCATTTGTTTCTGGACTCTTTTGCGCCGTTGCCACAGGTTATATTAAGCAAAATAGCCGAGTAAAAGAAGATGCTGTGCTAGGTATTGTCTTTTCTGGACTCTTTGCACTAGGACTGTTTCTCTTCTCTTTTGTAAAAACAGATCAACATCTAACCCATGTTCTTTTTGGAAATATTCTTGGCATCCTACCGCAAGAATTGTGGCAAATCATTGTTATTACAGTTATTACGTTAATCATCATTCTTATTAAACGAAAAGATTTTATGCTGTATAGCTTTGATCCTGTACAAGCACAAGTTTTAGGGCTGCCAGTAAAATTTCTACACTATACACTCTTAATTCTTTTAGCACTTAGCATTGTCGCCTCCCTACAAGCAGTTGGTGTGATCCTTGTTATAGCGATGTTAGTAGCACCAGGCATTATAGGTTTCATGCTCACAAAACGTTTCTCAATAATGATGATTATCGCCATCATCTCTGCAATGCTCTCTTCGTTTATTGGTGTATTGGTGAGTTTTCATATTGATGCGGAAACAGGCCCTTGTATCGTGTTAACTCAGTCGATGCTATTTATAATGGCTTTTATTTATAATCGTATAAAACAGCATTTCACACGCCAACAGTCTATAACCAAAGCTCAATAGTTACCCCAAAAACCCAACATCATTGGGCTTGTTGGGTTTTTTAGTGAAGTATCCTATCAATTTATCTAGATTCGTTTAGACATTCTAAAGCGTCTCACTTTTTTAGGAGCTTCACCATCTTCGTAATACTCTATGGTAAATCCTGTTAATGCATACGCAATCGCAATTAAGGGACTTAAAAGACATAAAAATGTGTAAGGAACATAATCAAATGTTGCAACACCGAGTGTTGTTGCCATGAAAGCACCGCAGGTATTCCATGGTATTAGTGGTGATGTCATTGTACCTGCATCTTCTAATGTTCTAGACAACACTTTTCCTTTAATACCACGTTTACGGTACTCTTCGGCATACATACGCCCCGGTATAATAATCGACATATACTGATCACACCCCACAATATTTCCGGTAATACAGGTTACAACAGTGGTAATAATCAAACTTCTCGTTGTCTGTGCTAATTTTACAATACTAAAAACAATTGTTTGAAAAATACCGGTAAACTCTAAAATACCACCAAAACACATTGCAATAATTACTAATGAAACCGTTGCAAATACAGAGACAATTCCCCCATTATTAAGCAACTCATTAAGCGTTTCGTTTTGAACATGAATTGAATAACCATCATACAACGCTGTTAGAACCATACTTGGTTCTGCACCTTGCACAAATATCGCACATAGGACGCCTAAAATTGACCCGATCATTAATCCTGGAAATGCCGGAATACGAAAAATCATCACGATAATAATCGATGCTGGAACAAGAAGTAACCAAGGTGAAATGACAAATATATCTTTAAGATCTTGCTGTAATGAAAAGTTACTCGCTTCGGTATTTGTTAAATCTGCGGTTACGGTCATTCCTAAAATCGTAAAGAGTATTAAAGAAATAACTAATGCTGGAATAGTGGTATAGAGCATATAACGAATATGTTCAAAGAGATCAACACCTACAATTCCCGGAGCTAAATTTGTCGACTCTGAAAGCGGAGAGATCTTATCTCCAAAATAAGCACCAGAAATAACCGCACCTGCAACCATTGGTGCAGGAATTCCTAACCCAAAACCAATCCCCATAATTGCAATCCCAATTGTTCCGGCAGCGGTCCAAGCATTCCCTGAAGCAATGGAGATAATACAACAAATAGCGCAAGCGGCGACTAAGAAATATTCAGGTGCTAGCAGATTTAACCCATAATAGATCAATGTTGGGACAATTCCTCCAGCGATCCAAGAAGCAATAATTGTCCCGATCACAATCAAAATAACGATGGCTTGTAATGCTAAGCGGACAGCATCGAGCATTCCTGTTTCAATCGCTTTCCATTTAAATCCGAGCCTCATCGCTACTAAAATTGCAACACAGACACTTAAAAGAAGTGGAATATGTGGGCTTACGCCCCAAAAAAAAATACCAACTACTAACGCAAACATCATAAAAACAATTGGAATTAAAGCTTCGATAATGGTTGGCATTCTTGTTGAACTTGCTTCAACGGGAGATACTTCAATAGTCATACTTATATATTTTCCTCACAAGGTTAATAAGAGGAGAAAATCTATTTCGCTTCTTCTACTAAACGTTATTTCATAAAATATTCAGAAAGCAAAATAGCGCCCATTAACGTCAATATGTAGCAACAATGGAATGTGGCGGCCTACTTACGCATTATTAAAAACAGGAACCCAAAGAGATACGGTGCAGTAAGTTATATGAGTGATAAGAACTATTAGATCATCATGTTGCATGCGAGAAGTCTAGCATACTTCAAAATAAAATCCCTTTTTTTTGTGATTGAAAATAATACAGAAAAATAATTGGAGAGTGAGTTTTTCAGATTGCAGAGCATCTGCTTCATGATAAGATTAGAGAGATTTTGCTAAAAAAATTTTTAGGTTTTTAATGAAAATATCAAGCAATTACTAAAAGGCTTCGTAAAAGCTCACTCTGCTTTTGCGCCGACAATTTTATAGATAAATGAAGGTTTAAAATGAATAGTGAAAAAACACCATCGGTAGTCGGTGGCGCTATGATTGCTGCTGGTACAATGATTGGTGCAGGAATGTTGAGTTTACCTATTGCGTCCGCTGGGATGTGGATTGGTTGGACAGTAGTTATTATGATTATGACTGTCTTTTTTATGTATATTGCTGCCGAACAAATTTTAGAGGTAAATCTTAACTACCGACCAGGGGCAAGCTTTGACACTTTAGTCAAAGATAATCTCGGAACACCTTGGCGTTTTGTTAATGGTTTCTCCATCGCTTTCGTTCTATATATTTTACTCTATGCATATGTGGTTGGATCTGGCTCAGTCATCAGTAACACGCTTACGACAAACTTTAATATTTCACTACCACGTTATCAATCTTCATTCCTTTTCGCGTTACTCTTTACTGCAATTGTTTGGTGGAGTACACGTGCGGTCGATCGAATTTCGACTATTTTAATGATCGGCATGTTTTTAACTCTCTTTGCAGCAGTCACAGGATTACTCGGCCAAATTAATATCTCTTATCTCATACAACCGAGCGGTGAACATAAATTTGCAATCTACGCTTTTGCGAGCCTCCCATTCTTCTTAACATCCTTCTGCTTTCATGCAAGTGTGCCGAGCTTTGTAAAATATTATGGGATTGAAGGTAGGAAAATTCGTAAAGCCATCCTATGGGGCATGATTATTACATTCTTCTTCTATCTCTGCTGGATGATTGCAATTATGGGTAGTATCGACAGGGTAAACTTTCTTTCTGTCGGCAGCGATGAAGTTGCTTGGTTACTTACACAAGTTAATGCATCTCAATTTGCCGATCTGTCGCTTCGTTTCTTCGCATTTTTTGCCGTTGTCACCTCTTTCTTAGGAGCGGGACTAGGGTTGTTTGATTATATTGCTGATCTTTTTAAAATAAGTGATACCCCCAAAGGACGTTTAGGCACTGCATTGATTACATTCCTTCCGCCAACAGTGCTTGGTATGATCTTTCCTAATGGATTTGTACTAGCCATTGGATTTGCAGGATTATTTGCAGCTATTTGGTCTGTAATAGTTCCCGCAGCAATGGTTATAAGCTTTCGCAATCGTCATAAAAAACGTGATCAATCGGTATTTAAAGCATTTGGTGGTAAAGCCATGCCAATCATTATCATTATTTATGGAGTCATCGCAATTATCTCTCATCTTCTCGTTGAGGTTTTTCATGTAAATACATTAAGTTTTTTTAAATAAAATTAGTCATTAAACCACATTACTCAGAGGATCTTCCCGCACTAGGAAGATCCTTTTTTATTCCCGCTTTTCACTGTTTAATCCCATAAAAATAAATTTACGTTCTATTCTTACTCTTCCTTCCTGTCTTATCAGACTTTAGAGTAATACAATTATGAATTTTTCATTTTATATACATACTTTTCTCAAAAATATTCATTCACTCATTCTTAGAATACTCATTTTATCTACTATTAGCATTCAACCATTTTCAGCAATGCCTCTTCAGCATGGAATATCATTGACTGAGAGCGAATTAAAAGCTCTTCCAATCAATGAATATTTTGTGAGTGAAAAACTTGATGGCATACGTGGATATTGGAATGGAAAAGAGCTTCTTTCAAGACAAGGTTACCCTATCAGTACTCCGAAGTGGTTTACTGAAAATTTAGGGGAAGAACCGCTCGATGGGGAGATCTGGCTTGGGAGAGCAACATTTCAAACTATCTCGAGTCTTATTAGTAATAATGATCCTGACCACCCTCTTTGGAAAAATGTCACTTATAATATTTTCGATATGCCGGCGCTTAAAACACCATTCATAGAACGAATTGATTATATGGCAGAATATATCGCAAGAAAATCACATAAAAACCCACATCTAAAGATGATTCCTCAACAAAAAATAGATAACTATGGCGCACTTAAGAAAAAACTATTAACGACGGTACGTCAAAACGGTGAAGGATTAATGCTTCATCATAGGAACTCATTCTATAAACCTTATCAACGTAATCAGGATTTAATCAAATTAAAAGTGATTGATGAAGGCTGTGCCATTATCACGGGCTATAATAAAGGCAAAGGAAAATATAAAAATTTACTCGGATCATTCCGCGTAAAAACTATTATCAAAAATAAGACTGTATTTTTTAATGTCGGGTCAGGTCTTACCGATGATGTACGAAAAAATCCACCTAAAATTGGCAGTGCTATCCGTTACTTACATAATGGATTAACAAATAATAACGTCCCACGATTTCCCCGTTTAAAAGCCATCAATGTGGATAGTTGTCGCTTTGATTGAGTATTCTCAGCAATCGATTTTTTATTTTATAAACAAATAGATATCCATAAAATATATTTTGTGTAAAAAATATATCCATAACACATATTTTGTTATAATAACAAAGTGTTTAATCTGAAAAGATTTAAGAAAGGACAAAATATGAAAAAAGTGATTATCGCAGGATTAGCTGTAATTGCATTAGCCGCTTGTACCAATACAGGTGTTTACTCTGGTGATGTCTATCGTGGTAACCAAGCGAAAACAGTACAATCAGTCTCTTATGGGACTATAATTAGTGTACGCCCTGTTACAATTCAAGCTGAAGACTCACCAGTAGGTGCAATTTCTGGTGCTGTACTCGGCGGAGTTGCAGGTAATGCTGTCGGTGGTGGCCATGGACGCGATATTGCAACGGCGATTGGTGCAATCTTTGGAGGTATTGCTGGTAACAAAATTGAACAGCAAGTCAATAAAGTCAACGCAGTTGAGCTCGATATTAAAACAGATAGTGGCCAATCAATTGCTGTTGTACAAAAACAAGACGTATCTGTATTTTCACCTGGTCAGCGCGTTCGTATGACTGGTGGTGGTCGTAGTATTAACGTCTCACCTCTATAAATACCCTATTATAAAAAATCAAACTATGAAAAACGGCTCAAAGTTAGTGATCTCTTTGAGCCATTTTATATGCCTATATACCCCTTTTCCTATTATTTCAATTACCGAATATTGGCATGTTGTAATTCATTGAGTAATTGAGTGATATTCTCTTGTACAGCGCGATTACGAGCAGCAACGGCTCTATTACTACCAAAATATGAATGCGTTAAGTTAACATCAGCTTCTGAAGTAACCACTTTTGTAAATAAGGTTCGTCCGGTCGTATTATCAATTAAATTATACTTCACTGTCATTGTTGTCGGGAATGTTAGTCCTACACTTAATTGACTAAATCGTGTTACTGTTGCTTCTAAGCTGACGCTTTTAGAAGCTGTTTGAGAAAAAACACCCGATTCTTTAAATGTTTTTTCTAAAGCATCAATAAATCGCCCTTCAAATGATGATTCATAACTACTCCCCTTAGTTCCAAAAAAGAATGGTTCACTACCACGATCCTCAGGCGCTAAAACAACCTTCACATCCCCAAAAGTATAAGGAATTTGCTTATATTGAGTTACTTCTGCAAGATTTATAGATGGAATATATTCCATTCTTGGCTCTGAAGCACAACCCGCAATTAATAGAACTGTCGCGGTGGCTAATAGTAACTTTTTCATAATTTCTCCAATTTTTTTAAAAAAATAGTCAGTTTAATAGATGGCAATTTAAACAATTATTTATTCATTCAATAAACCTGCATTGAGCTTATAACATGGCTCACATAAAATATTTTTCTGCAAACATATCGCTCATGATTCATCACATTAAATACTTAATAAGCAGATTAAAGTAGTATAAATCAATTACTCAAGATATATTTATTTATATTTTTTACCAAAAAATTACTTAAATTTAATGAAAACTAACAAGCCTATTTTCGAAATAAATTATTCCCCATAGTTTAAACACATATCGCCAGCTTTGATCCAGCCAATTTTATAGAACCAGAATGCAATTAAATAGCTAATTAAAGCTGGAAGTAACAGATGGCACAAAAAAACAGCGGCAACCGTTGAGAAATTAAATCCCATCGATTCAAAAGCCATAAATTGTCCAACAAACCCACTCGTTCCCATTCCGGCTCCGGCAGCGTTATTGGTCATATGAAATAACAAAATACCAATCGGTGCTACAATTATTCCAGCCATTGTCGGCGGTAATAAAATTAATGGATTTTTAATAATATTCGCAATTTGAAGCATTGATGTCCCAATTCCTTGAGCCAAAAAACCACCAAAGCCATTTTCACGATAGCTACTTGTTGCAAAACCAATCATTTGAGCACTACAACCAATGACGGCAGCACCTGCGGCTAATCCATCGAGCCCGAGCATAAAAGAGAGCGCGGCACTAGAGATAGGTGCGGTTAGTGCTAACCCCATGATAGTCGCAACAATAATACTCATTATAAAGGGTCGTTGTTCTGTTGCCCAATTAATCAATTGACCCAATCCTTGCATCAAATCACTAATAGGAATCCCAATCCATTTAGCGACCCAATAACCAACAAAAAAAGTTACAAATGGAACAATAATAATATCAATCCGGGTGAGCTTATAGACCAATTTTGCAATCTCAACCGCAAATATAACTGATACATACGCGCCAGCTGGCCCACCTAAGTGATTACCAAACGCTCCCACAAACACAGCTGAAAAGAGAATTAAGGGAGGTGCTTTAAGACTAGAAGCGATCGCCACTCCAATTGCTGCGCCGACAATTTTCGAATCCATTGCAAAGCTGCCAAGTTCAACAAAAAAATCAATATGAAGTTGTTGGCCTAAGGTTTTAACAATTAATCCCATTAATAGAGATGAAAATAATCCCAATGCCATGAAGCCAAGTGCATCTATAAAATAGATTTTTGGTGATAAACTCACCCCTTTTTTTGCTAAAAATTCCCGTATTACTGCCATATTATTTTTCACTCAATGAGTGATTCCTCCTTTTAGTTAAATTAACTATTCTATTATTTTAGTAAAATTTTATAGTTTTGATCGAACATAGGTGCTCTTTATCATGGCAGATAATTACAGCAAAACGAAATATATTCATTTCATTCCTCCTGCTCTTTTTACAGACTACATTTCTATTACAAATAATTCTTTACAAATTTTCTGATAATTCTATTTGTCGTGCTCTGAAAGTACAACACTAAACCCGTTAAATTTTAAATTAATATACTAATAAGGAACCTCCTATGAATTTATTACCCGGTATGAATGAAGTTTGCAACGAAATGATCGAGGTTCGTCGCTATCTACATCAGTATCCGGAAATTGGTTTTCAGGAGTTTAATACAAGTAATTTAGTTGCTGAGAAGCTCACGCAATGGGGCTATGAAGTTTATCGAGGATTTGGAGAAACAGGTTTAGTCGCAAAACTATCAAACGGTGAGGGGCCAACTATTGGACTCCGTGCAGATATGGATGCCCTACCGATTCAAGAAGAAAATGATTTCGCACATAAAAGCCAAGTTCCCGGATTAATGCATGCATGTGGGCACGATGGCCACACTTCTACTTTACTTGCAGCAGCAAAGTATCTTGCAGAAAATCCTAACTTTAAAGGGACTGTTCATCTCTTTTTCCAACCTGCTGAAGAAGGTTTAGGCGGTGCACAAGCAATGATTGAATCTGGTGCGCTTACACAATTTCCCTGTGATTCAATGTTCGGTTTTCATAATATGCCCGGCTTTCCTGCCGGCCACTTTGGCTTTCATTCGGGTGCTGCAATGGCTTCTTCCGATCGAGTAACTGTCACCATTCAAGGCAACGGTGGTCATGGAGCAATGCCCCATCTTTCTGTGGATCCTGTTGTAATTGCATCTTCTATTGTTCTCAACCTTCAAACAATTGTCTCTCGCAATGTTAACCCACTTCATATGACTGTGATTTCTGTGGGTTCCATTCATGCAGGAACAACATTTAATGTCATTCCTGATACAGCAACAATGCAACTTTCAATTCGAACTCTTGACCCACAAACCCAAGATTTAGTAGAAAAACGTGTAAGACAATTAATAACGCAACAGGCGGAAAGCTTCGGTGCTAAAGCAAAAATTGATTATAACCGCAGTTATCCTGTATTGATGAATCAAGAAAAAGAGACTCTTTTTGCTAAGCAAGTTGCACAAAAAATCTATGGTGATTCTCAAATTATTGAAAACTTTCCCCCAATGACAGCAAGTGAGGATTTTTCATTCTTTGCAAATGCCTGTCCTTCCAGCTATCTCTTTGTGGGAAATGGTCTAGAAGGAACACATGGTTGCTCAGTCCATAACCCTAAATATGACTTTAACGATGATATTTTACCCATCGTTGCTAATTATTGGGTGCAATTAGTTTATGCTTTCTGCCCTCAATAACTTTTTAACTTTGCAGTAACAACCCCACCCATTAAATTTTTGTACCGTACATTCCGTATGGAACGTACACGGAGGATTGATTGTGATTACAGTATCGAAAACAGATAGCCGGCGCGAAAGGATTAAAAATATTGCCGGCATTACTATGGGAAATGCCATTGAGTTTTATGACTTTGGCATTTATACCGTATTTGTTGTTTTAATCGGGAAGTTATATTTCCCTGGTGAAAGCGAATTTGCCCAATCACTATTAGCATTTGCATCAATTGGTGTCGGCTTTATTACTCGCCCCTTAGGTGCAGTTTGCATTGGTCTTTATGCTGATAAATACGGTCGTAAACCAGCGCTTCTCTTAACCCTTTTCTTAATGGGTTTAGGAACACTTATATTCGTCTTTACCCCAACCTACCAATCAATAGGAATTGCCGCACCAATCTTAATTATCACCGCCCGTTTAATTCAAGGATTCTCATTAGGGGGGGAGCTTGGTTCGTCAACAGCAATGCTAATGGAGTATGCGGATGATCATAATCGTGCATTTTATGGTAGCTGGCAGATGTTCAGCCAAAATTTCAACAAGTTACTCGCATCGCTAATCGGTGGTATCTTAGGCTTAGTGCTTTCTGAAAGTGCTCTAGAAATGTGGGGCTGGCGAGTTGCATTTGCACTCGGTTTAATCATTATTCCTATTGCTCTCTATATCCGCCGAAATCTTCCCGAAACAAAAGAAGAAAATAAAGACAAAGATGCTGAAAAGGCGATCTTAAAAGAACTTTTCCAAGATTATTGGAAAACACTGATCGCGGGTGTCTTAATTATCATAGGGATCACAGCATCAACTTATATCATTGCCTATTACATGGCAAATTATGCCGCAACACAATTAAAGATCGACTTTAAATATACGGTTTGGGCCGTCACTGTTTCGGGAATTGTGCAAGTCATACTTTCACCTTTCTACGGGATTTTAACGGATAAAATCGGCCGCAAACGTATGATTTTCTGGACACGCATGGGAATCGTCCTCTTTATCTACCCCGCCTTTGTCTTAATCAACAAATATCCTGAGCCTTATATGCTTTATATTGTTGTAGGTATCTTAGCCTTCTTCTTAGCTGGAAATGGAATTGCGAGTATTGTGCTCTGTGCTGAGATTTTCCCAAGCCGTATTCGCGCAACAGGTTTATCAATTTCTTATAGCTTTACAGTCATGATTTTTGGTGGTTTTGCCCAAGCATTTGTAACTATCTTAATTAAATGGACAGAAAATCCTATCTCTCCGGCATTTTATGTTATTGCAACTGGTTTAGTGAGCTTAATTGCATTGCTGTTAGTAAAAGAGACCGCCGGTAAACCCTTAGAATAATGATAGAAATTCTACCTCCATCACATACCTATAAAGCGCTTCTTCGGAAGCGCTTTTTATTAAATTGATTATTAACATTTTCAGTACAACGACATGCCATCAGAAAGGTACATCACAAGAAAATGATAATCTCTGACCCGTAGTAGGATGTGAAAATGAAAGAAAGCTTGCGTGAAGTGCTAATCGATCACGCTGATGGTATGCATTTCCTGAGGCATAAAAGCGATCTCCGAGAATTACATGACCAATAGAGAGCAAATGCACCCGAAGTTGATGCGAACGCCCCGTAACTGGCTCAAGACTTACTCGCGTAAACCGTTTTTCATAATCCCGAAATAATACTCGATAGAGCGTTTTAGCAGATTTACCATATTCAAAAGAGACCATCTGTTTAGGACGATTAGGCCAATCACAAATGAGTGGGAGATCAATAAACCCACCATCTTCACTCATAATCCCATCAACATCGGCAATATAGTTTTTATGAGTTTCTCGTTCTCGAAATTGACGCTTCAGTTCTCGTTCTGCTTCTTTTGTCAGAGCAATTACTAAAATGCCGCTTGTAGACATATCTAAACGATGCACAGTTTCCGCTTCAGGAAATTCCCATTGAACTCGAGAGATCACACTATCACGGAGCTCTGCTCCTTTCCCCGGTACAGAGAGCAATTCAGCTGGTTTATTCACAACCATAATTTGATCATCTTGAAACAAAATGTTTAACCACGGGATTGTCGGCGGATTGTAGTAAAATTCCATTGTATCCTTACTTCCGACGAACGGAATAATGCAAAGTTTCTGGGATATTTTGTGAGCGTCCATTTGTTTGTGTAAGAATCTTTTTCACAAGAAGATTGCTATTGCCCTCTCTAACGGAATATTCTTTTTTATCTTTCTCAATTAATAGTCGATATTCAGTGCCTTTTTTATAATCAAATCCTTCGATATTGCCAAAAAAATAGCGCCACTGATTATCAAAACCATCTGGATTGTCGCTATTTTTGCGTTTGATGAGGTAACATTTTTGAGGAACTTTATTAATACAATCAACACGTTCTGATGCTACGATAATTTCAGTACCATAATTATGAAAATCACTTATAGTACAACCTAACAGGACAAAAATCAGTAGCCCAATGAAGGAGACATAACGAAGTAAAAGCGTAAATGGCATACAAATCCTATAAATCGTTCGCGAAACCCGTATTATAAATTGGAAGCGATTTTTCTTCGACCTTTAAATAAGTGTGAGGTAGCGTATATGTATAAATTGGTATTTTTTGTCCCTGATTCACATCTAGAAGCAGTAAAAGAAGCAATATTTAATGCAGGCGGTGGGAAAATAGACAACTACTCTCACTGTGCTTGGCAAATATTGGGTGAAGGTCAATTTAAACCATTATCAGGTTCTGTCCCCTACTCTGGTGAAATTGATACACTTAAGAAAGTTCCCGAATGGCGTGTGGAACTCGTTGTGGAAGATGCACGTATTCACTCCGCAATTCGTGCGATGAAAGCAATACATCCTTACGAAGTCCCCGCGTATGATGTGATTCGCTTAGAAGATCTCTAAATCAAAGAGATAATTTTTAAGCTAAAGGTAGCGCAGAAAGTAGCGATTTCCCCAAATTCCAACGCTATTTAGCAACAAACAAGCCATTAAGAAATATCCTAATGGCTTTATTCTAAGATTATCGAATATTAAAAAGCGGCACTAATTAGCATCGAGCTTTGCTTTCTCTTCTAAAACATGCGTCAACCAATGTGAAGAGATAATATCGGGTAGACGATTTTGACTCGTTCTTGCCGTTAAGTTATCTAAATCTACATTTTTAAGGGGTTGATCTTGCTGAGAGCAGGTGAATACTGCTTTAGTACGTTTTTTCGTGACCGGATCTATCTGCCATTGTAAACATTGACCACAAACCCCTTTCATCATACACTGCATCGGGCTACCAATAGTACCGAGTACTTCTAGATCCTCTTTAAAGCGATCATAGAGTTTCCCACCTTCTGATAACTCATTTTGGAAACCTTTCAGCATTCCCGTAGAACCCATTGCCATTAAGCGATCTACATCCTTCATGGGTACAATTCCTTGATCATCCAAGTCTTGGATGAGTTTAATCACATCCCACTCAACAACTGAATGATCTTGTGGACGACGTGCTTCTATCGGATCACCCTTCCCAACCGCCCAGATAATTTGATCCGCACCTTCTTCAAGTGCATCCATCTGATCTACATCGTTCTTCGAACCCATCGCCGCTAGATAAATCACTTTATTACCGGCACTGCGAAGCGCAAAACCGATATCAAGCATAACTGCCGCTCCCCATTTACCGGCAACAACCAAAATTGTTTTGCCTGTTGGTAAATCCGTTGGCGCACCTGTTGGACCCGCCAATACAACTTTATCACCGGCTTTTAAAGCAGGAATTAAACGTTGTCCAGTTCCCCATTGGAACACTAACAGACGAATTGCATCGTCTGTCGAACCCGTCCCAGATACCGTTAATAACGGGATTTGTAAACGTGTACCTGCAACAATTTCACTTCCCGTTTCAAATGTCTGCATTCTAAAGAATTGACCAGGCTTAAAATTATGAGCCGCCATTGGTGCTTTCACCCATACTTCACACACTGTTGGATTCGAACTATCGATTGATTGAATCGTTGCAGTTAACCCTGATGCCATTGTTTCTGATAATTCATCATTCGCTAGCGTATTTTCTGGAAGACGGTTAAGTGCTTGCATAATAATACGCGATGATTTTTTTGCACTGGCTATTGCTTTTACTACGTTACCATTGAATACCGGATGTGTATCACCGATATAAGAGACACGTTTCTCACCACGACGATAAGATGTGAAAGGTGCAAATGGCTCTTTATTATTCGTCCCCCAATTAAAGGGCACCAAGTTTCCATCAATATCATATCCTTGGAAATGATGCTTCTCCTCAATCTCAAGTGAACCTGGATACTCTGTACCATAAATTGTATTTGGAGATGTTCCGGCAGCAACAAGTACAGCTCGTGCAGGAACAGTAACGTCTGTTTCACCAGATTTTGTAAAACGAATCGCTTTGACATGACCATATTGATCGAGTTCAACCCCTAACGGATTGAGTTCTTCTCCAAAATGTATACCTTCTTCAAAGGCTTTCGTAACCTCTTCATGATTAAGCGTATACGCAGGAGATTCTTGCATTTTTCGGCGATACGCAATCATTACACCGCCCCATTTTTGAATTAATGGATTAAAGTCAGGTTCAACCCCTGCTTCCTTTGCACGCTCACGTTCTGCACGGACTTCTCGTCCATGCGTTAAGAACTCCGTTAAAGTTTCATTATCTTCTGGCGAAAGATTTTCACGAATTTTATCTTCACCCAAAATTTCAACACGATGAAGTGCTTTTTCAACCTGTTTAACATAATAAGCCTGTACTTCTGTCGCAGTATCGATCGCAGTTAATCCACCACCAATAACCACTGCAGGAAGACGGACCTGTAAGTTCGCAATAGAACTATCTTTTGCAGCACCAGTCAACTGCATCGCCATTAAGAAATCCGAAGCTTGCTTCATCCCTTTAGCTAGTGAATTATCTATGTTTAATACGCGAGGCAAACCAGCACCAACAGCTAGTGACACATGATCAAATCCTAGATCAAAAGCATCATCTAACGTTATTGTACCGCCTAAACGAACCCCACCATAAATTTCAACATTCGTACGACGAGCAAGTGTTAAATAAATTAATTTAAGGAAGTTTTTATCCCAACGGACCGTAATACCATATTCCGCAACACCACCAAAGCCGGCAAGAATACGATTACCAAGATTTTCTTCAAGTTTCGACCAAGATTCAATCGGCTCTGTTAAAAGCTCTTTTGCTAATGGTTCAATTTTAAGACCATCAATTCCCACAACATGGCAACCTTGTTGCGAAAGATAATGAGCCATTGTAAAGCCAGCAGGCCCCATTCCGGCAACTAATACTTTCCGGCCATTCTCTTTTGCCGGAAGAAAATCACTCTGTTTCAATGGATTCCAACGCGCTAGCAGATTATAGATTTCAACACCATAAGGAAGATTTAATACAGTCGTTAAAACGCCAGTCTCGATTTGTGGAATATTCACCGGCTCTGCTCTCTGATAGATACACGATTTCATGCAGTCATTACAGATACGATGTCCTGTTGCCGGTACCATTGGGTTTTCAACCATTGTAATAGCTAAAGAGCCAATTGAGAGACCAAGCTTCTCAAGCCGCTGCATCTCTGAGATCATCTCATCGAGCGGACAGCCTGTTAAGGTTTCATTGAAGGGATTTTTACGAAAACCTTGCGCGGGATCCCCTTTCTTAACAGGGAAACCGGTGCTACAAAAATCACCATCATGATCATGGCAATATTTACAATATGCAATTTCACTTGCAATATCATAACGATTCATGCGCTTATCAGTTAGCGCAAAACCATCTCGTTTACGCAGGGGATTTGTCCCGATTTTTACTGGAATACCTTGGAATGTGCTCTCTTGAGTCCCAACCAAATTATCAAAATCTAAACGAGCAGGGAATTTAAAAGTAATCCAACCTTTTACACGTGCTTGACCAACCGAATCTGATTCAGCAAGTGATCCCCATTGATAGATCTTTTCGATAGCATCAGGATTCTTTTCAGCATCTAAATTTAAAGCGTACGCTGCAATTTTAAATTCAAGATCAGGATCCGAATCGTCTGTTTTAATCATTTGCAAAAGTTCAGTATGATGAGTAACAAAATCACCTTCAATTGCTTGACGATAACGACGCGCACCTCGCTGAATAAATTGCTCTTTAAATTGCATCAAACACTCGTAGCGGTTCGCGCGCTCTATCAGCGCTTCGGTCTGTGCTTCCAGCCCAAATAATTTAGCAATAAAAGCATTAAGATGCTTACCTAGCTGGATCTGAAACTCCGACTCTTCAATTGCCGTAAATGAGGTCTCACCTCTACGCCATTGCAGAAGTGTTTTCAGTACATCTTCCGGGAGAAACTGCTGAAAAAGAGTATCTACTTCGACCAATCCATCACGGGATTGAAGATCTTGGAAATCTAAGCCATACTGCTGCAAAGTCGCATCTAATGCCATAAAAGTATTCCTTTAATACGTCCACATAAATTAAATTATATTTATTATAACGTGATTTTTTTATAAAAGCGGAAGTTAGATCAATTGCCAAGCCATATTGGTAACTGTTTATTCATTATCCAATTCAGAAAATAGAAAACCTCGACGATAAAGTGCTGCTTTTAGTTTTATTGACGCTTTATTACCAATTTTACGAAGTGCTATTTTCCGAGATTTCTCCCAATCAATTTCGTTAAATGCTAAATCTACATATTGAATCGGAATTTGGTGTTGAGCAGTTAATTCATAGCGTACTTTGATCGGTCCATATCCTAAATCTGCGCGATTCTTTGCATAACTATACGCAAAACGTTCCAAACTTAAATATCGCTTCTCATAGAGCCATTCAATAATTTCATCCAACAACCATGGTGTACATTCTCTTTGGGTAAGTTTTTGACGAAGCTCTATTTCACTGTGTTCTCGGCGCACCAAAAAATTCATGGCACGTTCCCGCCAATAACGTCGTAAACGTTCAAGAGTTTCTTTATCATAAGAATTATTTGGATCTATATTGTTGCAGAAATCACTCATCACTATCCCGCCCATGAAGTTTTCCATAACGATTTTTATAACGATCAACCTCAGCCTTTAATGATGAGAGTAAATGGCTCACTTGATCATTTTCTTGGGCTTGTATTGGTAATGCTTTCATCCCCCAAAATTTCTCAGTGTTCAAGTTTTCTCGATATTTCTCCGCTTTTGATTTCATTGGTACTGATTTAATTTCCATCAATAACTCAAGCTCTTTCTCTAGAGATCGATCATTAGGGTTTTCTGGCATCACTACAATTCTAAAAGGAGGAATTTTCCACTTTTTCTTAGAAATTTTATTTAGATGATTTTCTAATGATCGATGAATCTCTTTCTGATAAAAATTAAATGCCGCACCATATTCTGAAATCGGCGTTCCAATTACCCAATAACGTTTTCCAATCGTTGCAATAAATAATTTCCCTTTTAATTTTGGCGGAAGGAAAAATTGAAACCATGGTTCGATATAAGAGAGCTGAAGAGAACGCTTCAAATAAATTGTGAGTTTTTGGTAAGTATTAAGCGGTGATCTTTTACGGGACATCTGACCAATTTCTCGTTGCACATTCCGAAGTTTTGTGCGAGCAATCGTCATTTCATCTAGTTTTTTACGAGGAACAATCTGATCATCCCAAGGGTTTAGTTCATTGTCTTTCATAGCATTATTATACTAAAATCTCCTCATATATATCTATTGCATGCAACATCCATTAAAAGCATGTTACACTTGCAAAATATCCACTCTAGTGTAACAAAAATTTCTAAATTAAAATCATGGAATACGTTATGATAGTGGCAATTTATATAAATTCCTTTACTTTTTTTTATAGGAGCTCCCTGACATGCATCTCGCTGCTCGATTCGGGCGTTATCTACCCCTTATAGCTGCTCTAGCTTTCACGATTTTTGGGATATTTTTCGCACATCATACAACCACAATGTGGGTATTGACAGCAATTACTGCAATTCTATCGATCATTGGGATCGTGGATATGTCACAAAATACCTATGCTGTTCGTAAGAACTATCCTATTATCGGAAATCTCCGATATCTATTAAAACATTTTCGTTCAGAAATTCGTCAATACTTTATCGAATCTGACAATGATGCGGTACCTTTTACCCATGCGGAGCGGAGCCTTGTATACGCCCGTGCTAAGAATATCTTTCAAGACTCTGTTCAAGCATTTGGAACACTTCAAAACACTTACGAGCCTGGATATCAGTTCGTAACACACTCTATGGCGACTGTGCCAGCAGGTGATCCAAATACATTTCGTGTAACAATTGGCGGTGATGACTGTCTTCATCCTTATTCAGCTTCTATCCTCAATATTTCAGCGATGAGTTTCGGTGCCTTAAGTGCTCGAGCGATTGAATCACTAAATGGTGGGGCTAAGATGGGGAACTTTGCGCACGATACAGGAGAAGGTGGCATTAGTCCTTATCATCGTAAACATGGTGGTGATCTTATTTGGGAACTCGGCAGTGGATACTTTGGGTGCCGTACAGATGATGGTCATTTTGATCCTGAAAAATTTAAACTTCAAGCAGCTGATCCACAAATTAAAATGATTGAGATAAAACTCAGTCAAGGCGCAAAGCCAGGACATGGTGGCGTTCTTCCAAAAGATAAAATTAGTGAAGAAATTGCCGAGACTCGTGGTGTACCAAGAGATCGGGATTGTATTTCTCCATCAAACCATAGCGCTTTCTCAACACCTATTGAGCTACTGGAATTTATCAAACAACTACGTGATTTAAGTGGTGGAAAACCGGTCGGATTTAAACTCTGTATTGGTCATCCTTGGGAATTTATGGCAATTGCAAAAGCAATGCTATTAACCAATATTCTTCCTGATTTTATCGTTGTAGATGGAAAAGAGGGCGGAACTGGTTCTGCACCGATTGAGTTTGCGGATCATATTGGTACACCGCTGCAAGAAGGATTACTATTTGTTCATAATGTCCTTGTTGGTACAGGACTCCGTAAAAAAATTCGTATCGGTGCAAGTGGAAAAATTATTACTGCGTTCGATATCACTCGTACATTGGCTATCGGTGCGGACTGGGTGAACTCAGCACGTGGATTTATGTTCGCACTTGGCTGTATTCAATCTCGCAGCTGCCATACAAATAACTGCCCAACAGGAATCGCAACTCAAGACCCCATTCGTCAAAAAGCATTAGTTGTTAGTGATAAGATGGAGCGTGTTAAAAACTTTCACCATAATACCCTTCATGCACTTGCAGAAATTCTCTCTTCAGCGGGTGTATCTCATCCATCGAAATTACTACCACAACATTTGGTAATGCGTTCATCTGAAAATGAGATTCGCCTGTTCTCAAATATGCATTTCTATCTTCCTGAAGGCGCTCTACTTGGCGAAGAGATCGAAAGTAACTATTATTCGAGCATATGGAATATTGCACAAGCAGAGTCATTCCAACCAAGGGTGGTTGTGCCAAAAGTATAATTGAATAATGATAGGCTAAATAAAAAGGAGCGATACAGGCTCCTTTTTTACACCTCACAGAAACACGATTAAACTAAAAAATAGCGAATACCAACTATACTTATAGTATGTATATAACTAACGCCTACCTCACTGGTATTTTCACTTCTTAATTATTGATTTGAACTTCATCGAGTTTTTCACCTGATAGTTTAAAAGTATAAATTCAATTTAACTCAAACAATAAGCTAGCGGTCATTGCTAAAACGATTTTGAACCCTCTTAAAAATCACGAGTATAGTTGATATTAATACTTTCACCTTCACTCATAAATGCAGTATTTACATTGAAGTATTTTAAAAATTGGTAGCGTAATATAGCAAAAGTACTTTCGCCTTCATCAATTCCTACACCAACACCCACATAGAAACTATTAGCAAATCTCTTACCAATACCGATACCAATATGCCCATTCGGTGTTTCCATAAAACCTAAGTCAGTGAGTCCAACTTTATTTGCAAGGCTTGTTTCAGAGTTTGAAACAGGTTCTCCCATTGCAATTTTCCGTACCATATTCAGAAGCATCAAATTTTCTGGAGCAGATCCTAAGTTTGGTCCTCTGCCTAAAAAAAGATAAGAGACTATTTCAATGTCTGTCATATTTGGCGAAGAGTATAACTCAATTTTAGGTGATTCAACGCTCCCTAAAACTTTGACCCCTACTTGCAGTTCCCGTCCTTCAATTTCATTAATAAATTGACGCGATGCCTGAATATCAAGTGCTGGATTTGTAATAGATGCACCAGAAAATTGAATCTTTCCTCGATCTAAATTAAGTACTTGCCCATAAATATCAAATTGCCCTTCACCAACATTTATAACACCAAGCCCTCTGATTGCTGGATTTCCATAATCCGTTAATATCTTTAAACCACCGTTGAGATGAGCTTTTAAACCTTGCGCCCCGACTAAAATATCATCACCAAGTATCACGTTAAGGTTCATCACTAAGCTTTCCATAAAACTCTGTGCACGTTCTCGCTCGCGTCCTCCACCAACAATTACTGTGTCATCAGATACTGTAACAACTGATCCACCTGATCCCATAGAAGAATGGATGTACTTAAGCTTAGGGACACGTACTGTGCCTGTGAGATCAAATCGTTGCTGTTTAGGGGCTGGATGTGTGCCTTTAAAGGTAACATTTGGTGAAATCGTGACTTGAATATCCTCACTATCGGCTAGAACTAGGTTTGTTCCCTCTGCTCTTAGCTCTGTATTAAAATTAGCTATATTATAGTAACCATTAATATTCAATGATCCCTCGGCAGTTCCTACATTCCCCTTAATAAAGAATTCTGGCGTGCCCTCTTTAAGATCAACATCAAGATTAATATCTTTTAACCGACTGTTTAAGGAGGCAATATAAAGATGACCATCCTTAATAGAAAAATTTGCAGCCATATTAGGATGCGTGATGGGACCATTAACTTTACTTTTTAAAGTAACCTCCCCTCCCAAATCTTGTAATGCAGGAATTAATGGAGAGAGCCAATCGAAGCTTGGAATATAAGCACTTACATTTGCATCAACAATATTTTCTTTAAAAAGATCTGTTAAACTCCCTTTTCCATCTGCTTGTAAATATTTACCCCAATCAATATCTAAATTACTAGTTACACCACTTGGTAGCGCATGAACTTCTAACATCGTTTTATCCAATGGTACTAACACTTCCCGGCCTTGGAATCGATAACGGATGTCTCCTTTTGATAAAGATACATTCACAACACCTACAAAATCATCTTGTGTTGTAAATTGTCCGGCAATCGTTGCATTTGCTTTAGTATTTACCAACAAATCTGGTGGTAAAAATTCCGAAATTAAGGATGATGGCAAATTATTCACCGTCACAACAGCAGTATTAATTCCCTCAGGAGAACGACCTCCTTCTGCACAGACTGCTATATAGCCCTGCTGATAACAGGCGGAACTCAGTGTAAATTGTTGCTCTTTTGCACGGAAATAGAAATATGCAGGTTTATTTAACTTGTAATCGCCACCGACCAATGAGGAACTGATCACTGAATTTTGTAAATACAATGTAAATGTTGGATCTTCTAAAATATCTTTTAATGCTGCAATACCATCAGATTGTATCGTGCCAAATCCACTATCTAAGTTGAATGTGAATTTATGTTCTTCTGCTCGACCTTTTACCCGATATTCAATCGAGTTTATCAACTTTTCTGTGTTATATTGTGGCAAAAAGCGAATGGGTTGATTTTCAGCATAAAAAATCTCTTCATCAATCATTCCATCTTTTTCTCGGACATTGACTCTTTGCACTGTTGTTGCATCGACATCAATATTTTCTGGGATAATTTCACGTTCTAGGTCTTTAACAACAAGATCAAAATCAAATTCTTCTGTCAGACGCCCATCTAAATGAATACCAAATTGGGACAAATAGAATGTATCAAAACGAAACTTATTGAGCTCAAGAGCAATATTTGCATCATAAGTCTCTTGTTGATTACCTTTTAAGGTTAAAGACTCAACTTTTGCACCGAAGGCATCAACGTTTTCCACATCAATATCTGCAACGAGTTGTGGCCCCATGATATTGCCTTTAACCATTAAATCTCCCAGGATAGAACCCCGTATTGCCGGATGAAATTCTGATAAATAAGGTACATTCATTTTTAATGTTAGATCTACATCTAATGGTTCTTTCATCGACCATTCACTATCAAGCATTATTTGGTTACTTAAATTTTTAACATGCAGATAACTTTTAATAGTATTAAGATCAGTAATGGTGTTATCAAACTTTAGCAATATTGGATCATTTAGCATATTTGCCCAATCCACTCGTCCATTAGTCGTTAAATCAAAGCGTTGAAGAATACCTTTCACTTCTGTATTCACTGCAAGATTCAGTTCATTCCCATTAATAAATGCTTCTTGAGCGTAGATTGCTAAATTCAAATCAAAATTTTCAGTTGGAGTATCGACATCACCATTTAAGGCAATAACGAATGGTGCATCAATATTCTCCCCCACTAATGTCTGTAAATTACCAATTAAATTCTCAATAGAGAGATGATTATCTACGAGCGCTGCTCCTTCCAACGATATATCATTCATCGCCAGATAAAAATCATCAATTCTCAATGTAGAGTCTTCAATATCAATTTTATCAATTGCGGCATTGATCGGAATATTGAGATCTTTTAACTTAAACGGCTCAGAAACCGACGTTTCTTCTTTCTCTGTTGGGATGATAGGAGTAAAATCTAAATCTCCCCCCTTGAGTGTTAACTCATTTACTTGAACTTCCTTATAAAAAAGCGATGCATAATCCCATGAGAGTTTAAGTTCAGAAAGACTCAAAGGTTTGTAATTCGGCAAATTAAGTGTAATACCCGTCAACTCAAACTCACGACCTAATCGTCCTTCAGCACTTTCTATTGAAACATAATGGCTTGCGTAACGATTAGCAAGGTTGACGAGTGTTTTCAAGCCTGGCTGAGTATCCACTAAAAAGTAGATCGTTGTTACTAGAAAAATAAGAATGATAAAAATAGTACTTAAGAAATGCGTAAAAATTCGCCCAACAAGAGAACGACGTTTACGTTTTTTCTGTGATTTCTCGGGCAGTACTGTGTCAGATGACGCATTCTCTTCTGATTCGTTAACTGATTCACTTGTGCATGTATCCTCAGCTTTTTCTGACAATTGGGTGCCTGATGCAATTTTCGAATTGACATGATTATTCTTCACAGTTTCTTCACTTGCAGGCGCTGTTTCAGTTTTTTGTTCCTTTATTTCAGAAGGCTGAACATCATGTTTTTTCGTCATCTTTACCCTTTAGAATATTTAACAGGCAGTTATTTTATTATAATTTAGATAGTAGAAAAACCTCTAAACAATCATTTATTGTTGATTTAAATAGGATTATTAATATCTAAAAATTCAACACTTAAATGATGCTCATTTTGTAGCCATTCACCTAAAGCTTTAACACCACAACGCTCTGTCGCATGATGCCCTGCCGCAACGAAATGAATCCCCAGCTCCCTGGCAATATAGATAGTTCTTTCAGAAACTTCCCCAGTAATAAATGCATCAAACCCTGCAAGAGCGGCTGCCTCTAGATAATCTTGGGCGGCACCACTACACCAAGCGATCTTACGAATAATCTTAGGGCCGGATGCTTCCACAAATGGTTCTCTCAACAATGTTTGCTCAATCATTTTTGCAAAAGAGACAACATCCATTTCATGCGGTAATTCACCCGTTAAAACAAGCGGAATTGATTCACTTAATTCTGTAATATTTTGAATATTCCACATTTTTCCAAGCTGAACATTATTTCCTAGTTCTGAATGCAGATCGAGCGGCAAATGATATGCATAGAGATTAATGCCTGCTTCAATCAATCTACGAATCCGTTGGTACTTCATGCCTCGAATCAAAGGCGATTCGTTCTTCCAAAAATAGCCATGATGAACTAAAAGTGCATCAACCTCTGCATCAATTGCTTGTTCAATTAGTTCTAAACTTGCCGTGACTCCAGTCATAACGCGGCGGACTACTTCTTTTCCTTCAATTTGTAGCCCGTTCGGCACATAATCTTTAATAGATGCACTCGCTAATTTTTCATTAAGAATTTTTTCTAGCTCAAAATTATTCATATACTATTTGCTCATTAGGATGATTTTATGACCTGAATTTTCAGACAATAGAACTACTAAGCAAACGTATTTGACAAATAGACACTATTATCTGACCTGTTTTTTTTAGTCTTACCATTTATTATACCTGATTAGTCATATTATGGGCGTCATTATCAATTCAACAACTAAAATTAACCTAAAATAACAAAAACAAGTCAACATTCTTCATAAAAACACAACTACTATACTTCTCTTCACAAATTAAAATAGTGATGTGCTTGATTCTCACAATTTTATAATAGAGCTAACATGCTGATTTTTTATAAAAATTAAATGAGAATGATTATCACTAATATTGATTAAAAAAATAAATCGCTGAAACAGCAAAGAAATATACATTTTTTTGAGCAAACATACGTTAAATTAAGTATAATTTTTCATTTATTTCCATTTATTCCAACGAAGTGTTTCTAATAATAACAATAAGATAGAGACGCGTTTAACCGTTGGCCAAACATTATAATAAGGATGCTACGATGCAATTATCAAGACGACAATTTTTTAAAGTGTCGGCCGGTACTATCGGTGGGACAAGCTTGGCAGCTTTGGGAATGATGCCAGCTGTATCTGAAGCGGCCATTCGTCAGTACAAGATCTTAAAGGCAAAAGAGACGCGTACGGTCTGTACTTACTGTTCTGTAGGTTGCGGAATGTTAGTCTACACAATGGGTGGTAAACCCAAAAATTCACAAGCAGAAATCATGCATATTGAAGGGGATCCTGATCATCCTGTAAGTCGTGGTTCGCTTTGCCCGAAAGGTGCTGGGGTAATTGACTATATTCATAGCCCAAACCGTTTAAAATACCCTGAAGTTCGCCGTCCAGGTTCTGATAAATGGGAACGTATTTCATGGGACAAAGCGATTAATGAAATTGCGCGTTGGATGAAAGATGACCGTGATGCAAATTTTCAAACTAAAAATGCCGATGGTGTAACGGTAAACCGTTGGACCTCTACGGGCTTTCTCGCAACATCTGCGGGCACCAATGAAAATGGATTTGTCACCGGCAAGTTCGTTCGAGCATTAGGGATGCTCTCGATTGATAATCAAGCACGCGTTTGTCACGGATCAACAGTTGCAAGTTTAGCAGCTACTTTTGGCCGTGGAGCAATGACAAATCATTGGGTTGACATTCGTAATGCCAATGTTGTTTTAGTAATGGGTGGAAACGCAGCTGAAGCTCATCCTGTTGGCTTTAAATGGGCGATTGAAGCAAAAAAACGCGGAGCAAAATTACTCTGTGTTGACCCTCGATTCAATCGTACAGCCTCTGTTGCAGATTTCTATGCACCTATTCGTTCGGGTTCCGATATTGTTTTTCTTGGTGGTTTAATCCGTTGGTTGATTGATAATAATAAAATCAATCTTGAATATGTTAAAGAATATACCAATGCAAAATTTATCGTACATCCTGATTACGATTTTGAAGATGGTTACTTCACAGGATGGAATGAAAAAACACAAAAATATGATCGTGAATCTTGGCATTACGATCTTGACGAAAATGGCTATGCAAAAGTAGATGAGACATTACAACATCCTCGTTGTGTATTCAATTTGATGCGTCAGCATTATGACAAATATACACCTGAAATGGTGACTCGTGTAACCGGTACGCCTATTGAAGATTTTCTCTATGTTGCAAAAACACTTGGAGAATGTTCAGCAGATGATAAAGCGGCTACCATCTTATACGCGCTAGGCTGGACACAACATACTGTGGGAACGCAGATGATTCGTACCATGGCAATGGTACAATTACTTCTCGGTAACATGGGTGTTCCAGGTGGTGGCGTAAATGCACTCCGTGGTCACTCCAATATCCAAGGATTGACAGATCTAGGTTTACTTTCTACGCAGTTGCCTGCATATCTCAACCTTCCTAGTGATTCTCAAAGCACTTACGAAAAATATATCGATGAGACAACTCCTAAAGCTGTCCGCCCGGGTCAGATGAATTATTGGAAGAATACACCAAAATTCTTCAATAGTATGATGAAAACATTCTATGGCCCTTATGCAACACGTGAAAATAACTTTGCATTTGACTATTTACCAAAATGGGACAAAATGTATGACATCATGAACTCATTTGAAATGATGACAAATGGTGAAATGCATGGTTTCATCTGCCAAGGATTCAATCCTTTAGCAGCTATTCCAAATGCCAATAAAAATCGTAAAGCGCTAGCAAAACTAAAATATCTTGTAGTTATTGACCCACAAACGACTGAGACGGGGCTTTTCTGGCAAAATCATGGCAAACATAATGACAGCAATCCTGAAGAAATTATGACAACTGTCTACCGCTTGCCGGCTCACTGTTTTGCCGAAGGTAGTGGTTCAATTGTGAATTCAGCTCGTTGGTTACAGTGGCATTATCAAGCAGCTGAAGCTCCGGGAGAAGCAAAAGGTGATGCTGAAATTCTCTCTCTTTTACTCTTTAAGCTTCGTGAGCTCTATAAGGCTGAGGGTGGCGCATTCCCTGATCCAATTCATCATATCCAGTGGAATTATGCCCAACCTCTTCTTCCTACCCCTGAAGAAATTACTAAAGAGCAAAATGGCTACGCATTAGAAGATCTTTATGATGAAACAGGTAAAATCATCCGCAAAAAAGGCGAATTACTCAGTGGTTTTGGGGAAATACGTGCAGATGGTTCAACTGCTTCCGGTTGCTGGATTTATGCCGGCTCTTGGACAGAAGAAGGCAATCAAATGGATCGCCGAGACAATAGTGATCCATCTGGTTTAGGGATTACGTTAAAATGGGCATGGTCATGGCCTGCTAATCGTCGTATTCTTTATAATCGCGCTTCAGCAGATAGAATGGGCAAACCGTGGGATCCACATCGCCGCCTATTTAAATGGAATGGAGAACGCTGGATTGGTTGGGACACTCCTGACTTTGATGCAACAGCAGGTCCAGGTAGCGAAATGGATCCATTTATCATGAATGAAGAAGGGGTTGGCCGTCTATTCTCTGCAAGAAAGCTTGTCGACGGTCCATTCCCTACTCATTTCGAGGCAATGGAAACACCTCTTGGTTATAACCCACTTTATACGCCAGTCAATAATCCTGCTGTTCGTATGTTCGAAGATGATCGTAAGATGCTCGGCTCCCACGAAAACTTCCCATATGTAGGTACGACTTATCGTCTCACAGAACATTTCCAATTCTGGACAAAAAATGCACGTTTAGCGGCAATCACTCAACCACAGCAATTTATTGAAATCAGTGAAGAGTTAGCAGCTGAAAAAGGCATAAAAATTGGCGATATGGTAAAAGTATCCTCTAATCGTGGCTTTATCGAGGCTGTTGCTGTTGTTACCAAACGTATTGTTCCGTTAATGATCGATGGCAAAAAAGTCCATCAGATCGGCGTCCCTCTTCATTGGGGCTTTGAGGGTGTTGCGAGAAAAGGGTTCCTAACGAACTTCCTTCCTTCCGCTGTTGGTGATGCCAATACTCAAACACCTGAATATAAAACATTCCTTGTGAATGTCGAACCCCTCAACGCATAAAAGGAAGCAAAAATGATTTTAGAATCTTTAGATATTAAACGTCGTTCTGCGACTTCAACAAAATCACCTGATGCAAGACAAGGTGTTGAGGTAGCAAAACTTATTGATGTTACTACATGTATCGGTTGTAAAGCATGCCAGGTAGCTTGTTCTGAGTGGAATGATCTTCGTGATGTTGTCGGTACTTGTGATGGCACATACAACAACCCACCAGATTTAACAAATGAGTCATGGACAGTCATGCGCTTTAATGAAACCACCGAAAATGGCAAACTAGAGTGGCTCATCCGTAAAGATGGTTGTATGCACTGTGAAGATCCAGGTTGCTTAAAAGCCTGTCCTTCACCTGGTGCAATTGTGCAATATAACAATGGTATTGTAGACTTCAACCAAGAGAACTGTATCGGTTGTGGTTATTGTGTTACTGGTTGCCCATTCAATATTCCTCGTCTGAGCAAAAAAGATAATAAAGCATATAAATGCTCACTCTGCTCTGATCGTGTTGCTGTTGGACAGGAACCTGCATGTGTCAAATCTTGCCCGACAGGTGCAATTCAATTTGGTGCAAAAGAAGATATGAAAGAGTATGCTGCGACACGTATTAAAGATCTCAATGAGCGTGGCTTTGAAAATGCAGGTCTTTATGATCCAGCAGGTGTAGGTGGTACACATGTAATGTATGTTCTTCATCATGCTGATAAACCAGAACTTTATAGCAATCTTCCAAAAGATCCTCATATCAGTCCTGTAACAAGTCTATGGAAAGGTCTTCTTAAACCGCTTTCAACTGTGGGAATCGCCGCAGCTGTATTTACAGGCTTCCTGCATTACATTACTGTAGGCCCTAGCCGTGCCGATGACCCAGATGAAGGTAAAGAAGTTATTGATCCTAAAAAGAAAGTCGGTAAAGGAGAATAGTCATGACTAAAAAACGTTTAATTCAACGCTATTCAGCATCAGAAAGAATCAATCACTGGATTGTGGCACTATGCTTTATCTTATTAGCATTCTCAGGATTAGCATTCTTCTATCCGAGTTTCTTTTGGTTTAGCCAAATATTTGGTACACCGCAAATGGCACGCATTGTGCATCCATTTGTGGGGGTCATTATGTTTATTGGTTTCTTTATTCAATTCTTCCGTTACGTTAAGCGTAACTTTATCAATAAAGCCGATATCAAATGGGCAATGTCGGTTAAAGAAGTCATCAAAGGCGAACATTTGCCAAATGTTGGGAAGTACAATGCAGGACAAAAAATTATGTTCTGGGCAATGACGATATCGATGTTAGTGCTGATTACTACCGGAACTATCATGTGGCAACCATACTTTGCCAATGAATTTAGCATTCCACTTCGCCGTGTGGCAATCCTGCTACACGCTTGGTGTGCATTAATTCTGATTGCTTGTATCATTGTTCACGTTTACGCAGCAATCTGGGTAAAAGGGACCATTCGTGCAATGACTGAAGGAGTCGTCAGTGAGAAATGGGCAGAGAGCCATCATCCCCTTTGGTACAAAGAAGTAATGGAAGGAAATTCTATTACTAATAATGCTAAAACTGAAAAAGAGTAAGCATTTTAGGTGCTAAATCAGTACTATTAATGCATGATATTATTAACTCATACTTTAATAACGCACCACATTGTTGGTGCGTTACTATTTTAAAAATTCTACAATTGAGATCAATACTATGACAATGACACCAACCGGCGGTATTAAAGAAATCATCGCAGTAATTCCTCCTAAGGGAAGTCACTATCCTTTCCGTCTACAAGCAATCAAAACGGCTATAAAAAATCATCCTGAATCTCCAGCATTACCGTTCCTTCAAGCATTAGTCACAGCGCAAAACGTGGCATATTCCGAATTAGAAAAATCTTTTGCAACACATCATTTCCAAGATGAAGAGCCCTTTATTGTCATGAATGAGGAGATTATCAAACGTTTTCATAAAGCAGGAATATCATTTCTCACAACATTACATACTAATCTTGTAAAAACTGAATCGACCCAATATACAGCAACCCTAGAAACGATTGAAACTTTAAACGATGAATTTAAAGATAAAGCAGACGTTACAGACTATTTCAAAAAAGTACTTTCACTTGATCTAGAGGCAATACCGGCGGAAAAACGTCTTTTTATTCTTGCAATCATGCAAGTAACACTTCACTTTGAGGCAGCGCATTTCATAGTCGATAAAAAATATACTCTCAAAAACAAAGATCTTTGCCCTTGCTGCAAGATGCCGGCAATTAGTAGTGTACTCGATAATACAGAAGATGGCTTACGTTATCTCTATTGTAGCTTTTGTGAAACAAAATGGCATGTTGTACGTAGCCAATGTACAGAGTGTGTCAGCAATAAATCACTTTTCCAAATGAAGATTGAAGAATTAGAGAGTCCAATGGCCGCTGAGACATGCGATGAATGCTATACTTATTTAAAATTCTTAGATCGCACAAAAAAGATTATGGCAGATCCCTTTATTGAAGATCTTTTGACATTACCGTTAGCGATAAAACTCCATAGTGATGAGTACAAAACTCATGGTTTTAACCCCTATATTATTTAATAACGGTATTGGATAGCAGATAAAGATAGATTACAGTAAAAAAGCCATTCATTTTGAATGGCTTTTGCTTAACAATTGCTAATTAATCACGTGTAATTATTCTATTATTCTTTAGTAATAACTTTTAATTCAACAGGAATATTAGCATCTGGTGTTTGTCCTTGAATAATCAGCGCGGCTGCTTCTACACCCTTTGAACCAATAAGTTCCGGTTGCTGAGCAATTGTCGCAGCCATTTGTCCACGTTCAACAGCTTTAATGGCATCTTCTGTGCCATCAAATCCAACAATTACGATATCATTTTGGCCTGCTGAGCGTATCGCTCTTAGTGCTCCAAGCGCCATTTCATCATTCTCTGCAAATACTGCTTGAACATTAGGATTCGCAGTTAAAAGATTTTGCATGACATTCATCCCTTTTGCACGGTCGAAATCGGCTGGTTGCGCTGCAATGATTTTAAAACCATTCGCTTCTTGAGATTGTTTAAATCCTGCACCACGCTCTCTTGAAGCCGATGTACCGACGATTCCTTGCAGTTGAATCACTTTTGCATCACTCCCAAGTCTTTCAACGATAAAATCTCCAGCAGCTTTGCCTCCTGCCACATTATCCGATGCAATATGAGTCACAACATCCCCTTTTACACTTGCTCTATCAAGAGTAATCACAGGAATACCAGCCTTATTCGCCGCTAAAACAGCATTTCCTACGGCATCTGAATCTGTAGGATTAATCAATAGGACTTTCGTTCCTTTCACCAGAATATCTTCTACATTCGCAAGCTCTTTAGCCGGGTTATTTTGAGAATCCAATACAACCAACTCATAACCAAGCTCTTTTGCTTTATCAACGGCACCATCTTTTAAAGTCACAAAGAAGGGATTATTCAATGTTGAAACAACAAGCGCAATTTTCTCTTGAGCAATTGCCGTACCCACCAACCCTAGACCTAATGCAGCAATCATTGCTGTTTTTAAAAAACGTTTTTTCATACTCAATTTCCTTCTATTTACGAACGAACTGTTTTGTTATCAATTAAAACTGCTAAAAGAATTACAACACCTTTCACTATCATTTGATAATAGGCATCAACACCCAAAAGATTCAACCCATTATTGAGGAATCCTAAAATCAATGCACCAATCAAAGTTCCAAGAATTTTTCCCCGTCCACCAGCCATGCTAGTTCCGCCAAGAACTACTGCTGCAATCGCATCCATCTCATAACCTGAGCCCGCCATTGGTTGTGCCGATGAAAGACGAGAAACTTCAATCATCGCTGCAATAGCACATAAAACACCACTCATCATATAGACGATGATTTTTACACGATCAACATTAATTCCTGAAAGTTTAGTTGCAGCCTCATTACCGCCGACAGCATAAATATGGCGACCCAACTTAGTATATTTAAGAATATAACCCGCAATAATAAATACCACTAACATGATAATAATGGGTAACGGCACACCAAAAATGCGTCCAAATCCAATCCATTCAAACATATAAGCATAATCACTCATACCCAAACCTATTGGACTGCCTTGCGTATAGACTTGCGTAGCACCACGAATAATTAGCATCATAACCAATGTTGCAATAAAGGCCTGTAACTTACCTTTTGCAATAATCACACCTGATACAAAGCCAATTCCCGACCCTAAAAGAAGTGCTGCACCAACGGCAATAAAAGGATTGATATCAAGTCCAATGATCGATGCCGCAACTGCTCCTGTTAAAGCAAAAACAGAACCTACGGATAAATCAATACCACTCGTTAAAATCACAAGCGTCATGCCCACTGCAATAATGGCATTCACGGATGTCTGCTGTAATATATTAAAAATATTATTGAGCGTGAAAAAATTCTCATTCAACATTGAAACGCCGATAATTAAGACGATCAAAGCGATCAGCGATTTCTGTTCAATTAAAAACTTTTTAATCATTCTTTGTTGCATTATGCATTACCCTCTATTTTACCTACGGCAGCTGCCATAATTTTCTCTTGTGTCGCCTCTAAACGATTAAACTCCGCCGTAACTCGCCCTTCATGCATCACTAATATTCGATCACTCATTCCGAGCACCTCCGGCATCTCAGAAGAAACAAGGATCACACTTAATCCGCGCTCTTTAAATTCATTTATCAGCTGATAGATCTCTTTTTTAGCACCGACATCCACCCCTCGCGTGGGCTCATCCAAAATAAGGACTTTAGGATTCGTCATCAGTCCTTTCGCAATCGCAATTTTTTGTTGATTTCCACCAGATAGCAGACCGATATTTTGCTCGGCATGAGGTGTTTTGATATTAAATGTAGTGATATAGGTTTTAACAGCTTCTAGCTCTTCTTTTAATCGAAGATTATTAGCAACCCCTTTAAATTGCTTTAAGGAACTTAACGTCATATTTTCTTTGACCGACATCGAAAGCACTAGACCATCACGTTTTCGATCCTCTGAAATATAGACAATTCCAGCATTAAGTGCATCCGCGGCAGATTTTACGCGCACATCTTTACCTTCTAAAGTTATCTTTCCAGCTTTGCGACCATGTGCACCATAAATTGCCTTCATCAACTCTGTTCGACCAGAGCCCATTAAACCTGCGACGCCTAAAATTTCACCCGTCTTGAGTTCAAAACTAACATCATGAATACCCGGCGCTGATAAATTTTGTACGGATAATGTCACATCGCCAATCATACTATCAATCCGCGGATATTGATCTTCGAGCTTACGACCAACCATTAATTCTATGAGTTTCTCTTCTGTGAGTTCTGAAATAGGCTTTTCTGTAACAAACTGGCCATCGCGTAAAACTGTCACATCATCACAAATTTCAAAAATTTCTTTCAGTCGATGTGAAATATAGACGATCCCACATCCAGATGCTTTTAATTCAGCTATTACCCGAAAGAGTGCTTCTGTTTCGGTATCGGTGAGTGCATCAGTTGGTTCATCCATAATGATCACTTTGGTTTTAAAACTTAAAACTTTCGCAATCTCAACCATCTGCTGACCGCCGATAGAGAGATCACCGATGAGCGTATCGGTACTATATGGGATATTGAGCCGTTTAAGAAGTTTTGCTGATTCCTCGTGCATTTTTTTCCAATTAATGCAACCAAAGCTATTGGTAAACTCGCGTCCGAGAAAGATATTTTCAGCAATCGAGAGTTCAGGAATAAGATTCAATTCTTGATGAATGATCCCGATCCCTGCAAATTGTGATTCACGAGGATTCTTAAAAGAGACTTCTTTTCCAAGATAAGCAATTGTGCCTTCATCTTTAGAATAGATGCCGGTCAATACTTTCATCAATGTCGATTTACCTGCACCATTTTCACCTAATAATGCCATCACTTGTCCAGAATAGACATTAAGACTTGCTTTATCCAAAGCCTTCACACCAGGAAAAGCTTTACTCACCGATTGAATGCTTAACAAACAACTTCGTGCCATTTAAAACACCACACCAGACTCAAGAATAATATTTGCAAAAGGGGTGCATTCACCCGTCCGTACAATTGCCTTACATGCTGGTTGTGCGGTTAATTGTTTAAATTCGATATGAGAACGGTAAAAAATTTCGATCGGTTTTTCTTCCGTTGAAAAACGTTCAATGAGCGCTAACACAGCCTGATGCACAGCATCATTTTCAGTCTTAATCTCTTCCGCTAAGAAAACGCGTTCAACTTGCATTACAGGTAAAATTGTTTCAAGTGTCATTAAGAAAGTAGGAAGATTCTCCATTAGTGCAATATCAATACGCTCTATCGATTCAGGAATTGGTAAACCTGCATCGGCAATAGCAATTTGGTCGGTATGACCCATTTTTGCAAGCACTCGATGAATATCACTATTAAATAAACCACTTTTAAGCATCTAAGTTTCCTCGTTACAAATTGAACATATCTGAATCATATATTTGTCGTACTATATCACTTTCTAATGAATTAACCGATACTCACAAAAAGTATTAAAGCTATCAAAACAAATCACGGATTTGATAAACAACGAATGAACCATAATTTATCAGTAGCACTAAAGAATAATATTTATTCAAAAATACACATTTAGTTCGATATATATATCCAAATTAAAAGTACTTTATCCTCTAAAATGACTTTTAAATATGTGCAAACTGCCCTAGACCATAAGTAACTAACATCGTCAACATACCGACAACAACATTACGTACAAGCACTTTAAATCTTGGAGCACCACCAAGCATAGCACTAATATAACCTGTCAATGCTAAAGCAACCGAGACTGCTACAAATGTCCCCAAAATTTTCAACTCCTGCGGTAATAACAAAATAAACAGTAATGGAATAACAGCACCACATGAGAATGCGATAATCGATGAAAATGCTGCATTCCAAGGATTAACATACTCATCTAAAGTAATATTGAGTTTTGACTGAACACGCGATGCAAGAGCATTCTCACGCATCAATTCTGAAGAGACTTGTTCAGCAAGGTCCTTCGATAATCCTTTCTCCTGATAAAAAGCAGTCAACGCCGCTTGTTCACCTGCAAAATCATTTTTTAAAAGCTGTTTCTCCTTCTCTACTTCAGCCTTCTCGACGTCCTTTTGAGTACTTACGGAAGAATATTCACCACCAGCCATTGAAAAAGCGCCGGCTAAAAGCCCTGCTAATCCCGCGATAAGAATAGTCATTATATTGGTCGTAGCACTTGCAACACCAATCACCAGCCCCGCAGTCGAGATAATTCCATCATTTGCGCCAAGCACACCCGCGCGCAAAATATTAAGTCTATTTTCAATATCACCACTCTGTTTCTTAGATGTTTTTTTAGTCATAAATCTATTCCCTCAGTCGAATAAAAAACTGCCAATAATAAATTGGCCTTGATATTATCATTTATCACTAAATATTGATTGCTCTATTACCATTTCACAATACGATTATCGATACTATCGCTCTTCCAAAAACTCCTGTATTGTAAAGTAGATTTCAAACTAAAAGGAGGCCTAAGTATGGCAAGTATCACACTCGAAAACAATCATAAAAAAATAGAAAATATCTTCTGTATTGGCCGTAACTACGCCAAACATATCGAAGAACTGAGTAATGCAACACCCACAGAACCGCTAGTATTTTTAAAGCCTACTTCTGCACTAGCATCTTGTGACTCAACAATAGAACTTCCTACTTTTTCAGACGATATTCACTACGAAACCGAGATTGTGCTCTATATTGGACAATCGGCTCGCAATATCGCACCGGAAGATGCCCTTGCGCTTATTGCGGGTTATGGCGTTGGATTAGACCTCACAGCACGTGATATACAGAGTATTATAAAAGCAAAAGGAGAACCTTGGACAAAGTGTAAAGGATTCCCCAACGCTGCAATTGTAAGCCCTTTTATTTCTGCTGATAAAATCACTAACCCTAAAAATATCCGTTTTACATTCACTCAAAATGGCGTTCTGAAGCAGACAGGAAATAGTGAACTAATGCTCTACTCCATTGCAGAAATTATCAGCTATCTCTCTCATACTTATGGCTTAACAACAGGAGATCTTATCTTCACCGGTACACCAGAAGGTGTTGGAAAATTACACTCCGGTGATCAGTTAAAAATGACCCTGGAACCATTTATCAATACCTCTTGTGTTATTGCATAAAACATCAATCTAACTCATAAAAGATGACAATAAAAAACCAGTAAGCTCATACCTTCTACTGGTTTTTTTGATCTATACACTTTCTACGCTATTACTCCGATGCTTTAAGAGTCACAATCTCTCGTTTTAGAGCGATAATCAGTACTAAACTTGGCACAAAGAGAAATGATGTCATGATAAAGAAATTACTCCATCCTAATTCTTCCACCATAAAACCCGAGCTACCCCCTAATATACGTAATCCAAAGGTTGATAATGCACTTAAAAGTGCATATTGCGTCGCCGATGCATTACGATCGCATAAAAGTCCTAGAAACATAATAAAAAGAGCACTAGAAAAGCCGGAGATAAAGTTTTCAGCACTAATTGCCACCACTAACATCATGATATCGGGCATTGTAATAATCAAGAGATAACCAAGATTCGTTAAACCAATCAATATCGCAGAGATAATGAGGCTACGATAAAGACCTAGATTATTGATAATCGCCGCTGCTAAAAAAGCACCGAATAATGTCGCAATGAGCCCATAGACTTTAGTTGCAATGCCGATTTCTGTTCCTGTATATCCCATATCGTTATAGAAGTTGGTTACCATAACGCCGGAAATCGCATCAGGTAATTTATAAAATACCACTAAAAGCAAAAACCACAGCGCATATTTTCGGGCAAAGAATGTTTCAAATCCCCCTTTAAATTTAGCAACCACATTTAACACAGATTCCCATACTGATCGTACTTCCCTGCTTGCTTTTACTACTTCACTTCCTGGTTCTTTAATAAAAAGCGTCAAAATAATAACAAGTAGTATTAAATAACCCACACCTCGAAATATAAAATCCCAGCCATAGTGATCAGATAATGCAAAAACGCCGGCTCCCATTAACAACATTGCAATGCGATACATAAATAGATAACTGCTTGCACCATAAGCTTGGTTATCTGTATCAAGGTAATCGATACGAAATGCATCAACCACAATATCTTGGCTCGCCGAAGCTAATGCCAAAAGAAACACTAGTGCTCCAAGTAAATAAGGATTTTTTAGCGGATCAATATACGAAAATGCAAAAAATACAAACATAATGATCAATTGGAAAAAGAGGATCCATCCTTTACGGCGCCCTAATCTCCCCAAAAGTGGTAATTTCGTAAGATCTAATATCGGCGCCCATAAAAACTTAATGCTGTAAGGGATGCCTAGAAGAGAAGCTAAACCAATTGATGTTTTATCCACGCCATACTTCGAGAGCCAAAATGTTAATGTTGAAAGTGTCATTAAAATAGGAATTCCCGAAGAAAAACCTAACAAAGCAACCTGAAGATTCTGCCGTGATAAATAATTACGGAAACTTTTACCAATACGCTGCTCGGACACTTGCTACTCCAAAAAATAAGATCAATGACTTGTAATTCTCTCATAAAAAATGACCGATGCATGATTCATCGATCATTTTATATAAAAATTTCATCAGAAAAAGTTGTTAACAACTACCTGGTTAAAATGAAAGGAATAAACTTGCAATACCAAGATAGATAAATACACCAGCAATATCACAAATTGAGGTAATTAATGGCGTACTAGCTGTTGCGGGGTCGAGATTAAATAATCTAAAAATAAATGGCATAACAGCCCCTAACAAACTGCCAAACATTACCACTACAACCATTGCGATCGCGACAATAATGGCCGTTTCTGTACCTACATGATGTGCACTCCCTCGGTAATAGCCAATAATTGAAATCGCTACTGCCATGGTGATTCCCAAAGCAAAAGAAACTAAGGCTTCTTTACTGATAACTTTAAACCAATCTTTCATGGTGACATCACCCACAGCCATTGCACGAATAACTAATGTTGTTGACTGTGAGCCGGCATTACCGCCACTTGCGATCAGTAGCGGCAAGAAGAAGACAATGTGGAGATATTTTCCTAGTAACTCCTCATAACTCGCAATTCCAGCACCGGACAAAAGATTCACAAATACTAAAATAACTAACCAGCCAATACGTTTTTTATAGAGCCAACCAAAAGAAGATTCTAGTAAACCTTTTACCTCTTCATCTTCATCAACAGAGATAGAAGCCATTTTATGAATATCTTCAGTCGCCTCTTGCTGCATAACATCCATCATCTCATCGACATGAAGCACACCAATCATTCGGCCGTTACTATCGACAACTGGCAGTGTTACAAGATCACAGTCTTGAAAGATTTTTGCCGCTTTCTCTTGGTCGAGATTATAATCAAGCTTAAGTGTTGCAGGTGACATAATTTCTCGTAAAATTTGATTTTCTTCAGCACCCAAAAGCTCTCTTAACGACAACACACCCACCAATAAACCGATATTATCAATTACATAACTATAATGGATATTTGTTTTCCCATGGACATTTTTCCTTAGATACTTAAAAGTTTCTCCCACAGTAAATGTTTCGGGGACACAGATAAAATCGAAATCCATTAAAGATCCAACGGTCTCTTCTTCAAACCGCTCTGTGTTCAATGTTTGTGGATTATGAACCATTAAAGCATCCTCCTAGAATATTAGGCAATCTATCCTGATCACACTATTAAGTTAATGTCAGCGGCTAGGAAGCTCTAAAAACAATCGCTCATGTGAATAATTACACTATGATATGAATATTGCAGATGAAAAGATTATTAAAATTGCCAAAAACTGCCCCTGCAAGGTTTAAAACAATCACCCTTTTGTAAATATATTACGTAAGAATGCAGTTGTTGAATTCAAATTTTCAGGATTAACCTAAAATTTAAGTGCGAAATTATAGCCTTTAAAGCAGTATTTTTCAATTCAAATACCTGAAGCTATCAAAGATTTACTTTAATATAGCTAAAAATATCTTTATGAAAAACTGATACAAATCCCTATTTTTTTGCGGTATGATTGCAGGATTATAAAATTGAGTGACGTGTAGTAATGAAAATTCTAATTCTCGGAGCCGGGCAAGTGGGCTCTACGGTCGCGCATGTGTTATCAAAAGAAGCGCAAAATGATATCACTATCATTGATAACCAATATGCCCCATTAGCCTCTCTTAAAGAGCGCTATGACATACGCACCATTAGAGGAAACGCAGCATCCCCAGTACTTTTAAAAGAGGTGGGTGCTGAAAGTATGGATGTGATCATTGCAGTGACTTCAAGCGATGAGGTTAATATTGTTGCTTGCCAAATTGCGCATACTGTATTTGGTATCAAGTTAAAAGTTGCCCGAGTTCGTTCCCAGGATTATCTCAAAACAGGCGATCTCTTTGGAAACAAAATCGACTCAACATTTCATATTGATGTTGTGATAAGTCCTGAAACTCTGATCACCAACTATATAAAAAATATCATTGAACTTCCCGGCGCGCTCGATGTCCTTCGCTTTGCAAAAGGTGAAGCATTAATTGTTTCAATGGGAGTTGAAAAAGATTCACAACTCTATGGACGACGCTTTTCAAAAATTAAACGCCGTACCCGTCATCTAAATATTAACTATGTTGCTATTTATCGCGAAGGAAGTGAATTTATCCCCGATGAAGACACCGTACTAGAAGAGGATGATGAGGTTTATTTCCTATGTGCTCGTTCTGATGCACGAGAAGTGATCGAACTTTTCCAATCTAAACAACGTATTGCGAAAAAAGTTACCATTGCTGGTGGTGGTAATATTGGTGCATCTCTTGCCGAGGCATTAGAAGCCTTTACGCATGTAAAACTAATCGAAGCCAGCGCTGAAAGAGCAAATGCATTAGCCTCAAAACTCAATCGTAGCTTAATTTTACATGGTGACTGCACAGACGAAACATTACTCTTTGAAGAAAATATCGAGAATACTGATCTTTTTTGTGCATTAACCAACGATGATCAAACGAATATCATGGCAGCAATGCTCGCTAAACGGCTCGGGGCAAAATTCTCAATGTCTCTTATCAACCGTTCTTCTTATCTTGAGATGATTGAGGATGAATCGAATATTGATCTTGCTTTCTCTCCACAACAAGTAACATTAAGCACGCTGTTAACCTATATTAGAAAAGGCGATATTGTTCAGGTATACTCTCTAAGATCGGGTGAATCAGAAGCGATGGAAATCATTGCACATGGTAATGCAGAAACATCTAAAATTGTTGGAAAATCACTCGAAGGGATACGATGGCCTGAGGACGTTGTTGTTGCTGGACTTGTTCGTCGCGGTAAAGTTGTCAAAATCGAACCTTCTATGTATATCGAACAAAATGATCACCTTATCTTATTCATCACAGACAAAGAGAGTATTCCAGAAGTGGAAGATCTTTTTGAGCTGCGGAAATAGGGATTTTTGTGACCTCTATGTCATAAAATAACTTATAACAATATTTTAACCAAAGCGTTTAAACCAAAGTCGTCAGGAGACTATAATGGAAAAAATCAATAAAGTGGTCCTCGCATATTCAGGCGGGTTAGATACCTCCGTCATTTTAAAATGGTTACAAGATGAATATAACTGTGAAGTTGTAACATTTACTGCGGATATCGGACAAGGTGAAGAAGTAGAACCAGCACGCGAGAAAGCAAAAGCACTCGGTGTTAAAGAGATCTATATCGATGACCTTCGCGAAGAATTTGCTCGCGACTTTATTTTTCCAATGTTCCGTGCAAATGCAATTTATGAAGGTGAATATCTGTTAGGTACATCCATTGCACGTCCTCTGATTGCTAAAAGATTAGTTGAAATTGCGAATGAAACAAATGCAGACGCGATCTCACACGGCGCTACTGGTAAAGGAAATGACCAAGTCCGTTTTGAACTTGGTGCATATGCACTAAAACCAGGCATTAAAGTCATTGCTCCTTGGCGTGAGTGGGATTTAATGTCCCGTGAAAAATTGCTCGATTATGCAGAGAAAAATAATATTAAGATCGATCGTGGCGGTAAAAAATCTCCTTATTCAATGGATGCAAACTTACTTCATATCTCTTATGAAGGTTTAGTACTTGAAGATCCTTGGACTGAACCTGAGGCAGACATGTGGCGTTGGACCGTTTCTCCTGAAGAAGCACCGAATACACCATCATATGTTGAATTAACGTATCGCCATGGTGATATCGTCGCAATTGACGGCGTAGAAACATCACCTGCAAATGTAATGGCGCAATTAAATAAACTTGCTGGTGCAAATGGTATTGGCCGTGTTGATATTGTTGAAAACCGTTATGTCGGTATGAAGGCACGCGGATGTTATGAAACACCCGCTGGTACTATCATGCTTAAAGCCCATCGCGCAATTGAATCAATCACGCTTGACCGTGAGGTTGCACATCTTAAAGATGAATTGATGCCCAAATATGCGAGCTTAATCTACAATGGGTATTGGTGGTCACCAGAACGCAAAATGCTTCAGACGATGATTGATGAATCACAAAAATTCGTCAATGGTGTTGTACGCGTTAAACTCTATAAAGGTAATGTCATCATTGTCGGTCGTAAATCAGATGACTCCCTCTTTGATGAAAATATCGCAACATTTGAAGATGACGGTGGCGCATACGACCAAAAAGATGCCGGCGGATTCATTAAATTGAATGCTCTACGCTTACGTATTGCCGCAAGTAAAAATCGCCATTTTTAATATTCTGCTTTTGTTAGACTTGTAACCTTTCTTCAAAAGTAAATAACAAAAAACCTCGTTATCATTACGAGGTTTTTTATTGGAATAAATTATTATTAATCAATATAAAAAAGCGCAGCAGAATTACCTGCTACGCCCATCATTACGAAATTTTATAAAAGAAAAATATTATTGATTACTTGCTAATTGCAGCATCAACATCATCAATCATTTTTTCTGTTGATTTAAACCCACCACCCGATAAATACCAGACATTTGGGTCTAAATACGTAATATTACCATTTTTATATGCATTGGTATTTTTAATTAATGCATTTTCAATTACCTCTTTAGCAGATTGATCGCTATTACCCACTACCGCACTACGATCAACTACGAATATGTAATCTGGATTTTTAGCCATGACATATTCAAATGAAACAGTCTGCCCGTGAGTCGCTTCTGATTGTAATGAGTCATCAGCGGGTTTTAAACCTAACACATCATGAATAAGGCCAAAACGTGACCCTGGCCCATAAGCACTAATTTTTCCACCATTCACCAATAAGATTAAAGCTGTTTCATCCATATTGGCAGTTTTAGCACGTACAGATTCAATCTTTGCTTCAATAGCTTTAATCTCTTTTTCCGCTTCATTTTCTTTACCAAAGATCTCTCCAAGCGTACGCATATTACCAGTTACTGAGTCAACATAGTGCTTATTGTCAATTGCTAAATTAATCGTAGGAGCAATTTCTGTAAATTGCTCGTACAGTGGTGCTTGACGATGTGAAATCACAATAAAATCAGGTTTTGCACCATGGATTGCTTCAAAATTTGGCTCTTTTAAATTCCCAAAATCGAGATATTTATTGTTATCATACTCAGCAAGATAGCTCGGTAAATTAGCTTTTGGCAAACCTACTACATCAATATCTAATGCTTCTAAGGTATCTAATGTTCCAAAATCAAATACGACAACCCGTTGTGGATTTAAAGGAACGACCGTTTCGCCGGATGCATGTTTAATAGACGCTGTTTTAGGCGACTCAGACACTGTTTGTTCAGTCGTTTTAACGTTATTAGCCTCTGTTACTGTTGGTGCTGCTTTATCATCACCACAAGCGGCTAATAAAACCGCCAATGTTGAAGCAATAATTACTTTATTAAATTTTTTCATCAATAAACTCCTCAGCTTAATTCAAAATCAAAATAGATCGGCTGTACACAGATAGCCTACAAGTTTTAAAAAATCTCAGTTATTATTCGTTAAGAGAAATAGACACAAATCCGGCGATTATCAATCGTTTGGATAGGAATATCCATATCATAAATATCCTTTAAAATAGCACTATTAATGATTTTAGCGGTTTCACCTTCATGGATCAGCCTCCCGTTTTTAAGTGAGATAATATGGTCTGAGTAACATGAAGCAAAATTGATATCATGAATAACAATGACGATTGTTTTATTTTTCTCATCTGCCAATTTACGAAGCACCTGCATAATCTCGACAGAATGTTTCATATCAAGATTGTTGAGCGGCTCATCAAGAAAAATAATATCAGTATTTTGAGCAACTACCATTGCAATAAATGCTGATTGCCGTTGACCACCACTCAACTCTGAAACATATTTATCCTGTAATTTTGTCAACCCCATATATTCCATGGCTTCATTAATGAAATATTGATCTTCTTCGGTTAAGCGCCCTTTGCTATAAGGAAATCGTCCAAATGCAATTAGTTCACGGACGGTGATACGTAAATTTAAATGATTCGCCTGCTTCAAAATAGAGATTTTTTTTGCAAGTTCATCAGAATTCCAACGCTCAATTGTCTCACCATTGATTAAGACACGACCACTATCAGCGGCTATTAAACGGCTCATAATTCCTAATAATGTACTCTTTCCGGCACCATTAGGACCAATTAATGAAGTGATTTTATTTTGAGGAATTGTCAAAGAGACATTATCAACCACTGCACGTGATCCAAAATACTTTGACACATTTTCTACAACAACCATTATTTACTCCCTCTTAATAAAAGGTACATAAAGTAGATACCACCGATAAAGTTAATGATCACACTTAATGTGGTCGAAAAATTAAAGATACGTTCTACCAATACTTGTCCGAGCGTCAAAGCAATGATACTCACCAGTACTGTACCGACTAATAAAACTGAATGACGATATGTTTTAAAAATTTCATAACTTAAGTTCGCCACTAATAGTCCTAAAAATGTGATAGGACCTATCAATGCTGTTGAAACTGCTGTAAAGATCGCAACAACAACTAATGTAATCATCACTAACTTGTGATAGGAAACACCCAAATTCACCGCTTGATCTCGCCCGAGTGACAATACATCTAAAAACTTAATACAAGGAAAATACCCTACTAAAGTCAACCCAATAATCAGTATTGACCACCACAAAAGCTTTACTTGAACATTATTGAAACTTGCAAACATCTTGTCTTGAACAATCAAAAACTCATTAGGATCAATCAAGACCTGCATAAAGGTTGAAAGACTTTGAAATAATGCCCCAAAAATGATTCCAACTAAGAGTAAAAAGAAGACTGATCGCCCACTTTTTCCTAAGATACCTCTAAATAGAAGCATTGAAAAAAACACCAGTGAACCGACTGAAAGGAAAAATAACCATTCATTATTCATCATGGCAAAACTCTTGCCACCAAGAAAAAAAACTAATACAGTCTGAACAAATAGATAGAGCGAATCAAGTCCCATAATGCTTGGCGTTAAAATTCGGTTATGTGTAACCGTTTGAAAAATTACTGTCGAAAAAGCAATAGCGCCACCAGCAATAATCATTGCTCCAACTTTATAACCACGACGTGGTAGTGCATAATCCCAATTATCTCCAAGCTGGTAAAAGAGATAGAGTGAAGTGGTCACAATCGCAACTAAAAAAAGTAGTAATAATTTAATACGTGCACTCATGCGCTTGCTGCCTTTTTAAAAAGAAGCCAGAGAAACACTAAACTACCAATAACTCCGATCATTACGCTAACTGGCACTTCCGCAGGATATATAATCAGTCGCCCAACAATATCACAACCAAGGACGATAATTGCTCCTAAAACGGCGGTAAATGGAAGTGTCGCACGAATATTGTCGCCTTTATAAATCGATACAATATTTGGCACAATCAATCCTAGAAATGGAATCATTCCAACGGTTAATAGTACCGATGCTGTCATCATTGCCACAATTGCTAACCCAATATTAACGACTTGCTGATACTTGAGACCAAGATTTTTTGCGAAATCTTGACCCATACCGGCAATTGAAAACTGATGAGCATAAATATAAGCAATAATCATTAGAGGAATAGAGATATACATCAACTCATAGCGCCCTGCCAATACGACAGAAAAGTCACCAATTAGCCATGAAGCAAGGTTTTGAATAAGATCATATTTGTAGGCAATAAAGGTTGAAATTGAACCAATAATTCCACCAAACATCAATCCAATTAACGGGATAAATACCGCATCTTTATATCGGATACGCTCTAATATTTTCATAAAAATAAATGTGCCACCTAACGCAAATAGAAATGCACAGATCATTTTTATGATCATGGAAGAATTTCCAAAAAATAACAGAGACACTAAAATACCAAGTCGCGCTGATTCCATTGTCCCTGCTGTTGTTGGAGAAACAAATGGATTTTGACTCAACTTTTGCATAATTAATCCACAGATCGACATCGCCGCTCCGGCAATTAAAATTGCCAATAGACGAGGAATTCGGCTCACAATAATCGTCAGCTTTTGCGTATCTGATAAATTAAAAAGATCGTTCACAGAAAGATCACTAGCGCCAATAAAAAGAGACACTAATGATAATCCTATAAGAACGATAATCCAAAATGAGACTCGCATCGATTGATGACCAACCTTTTCACAAATGTAATAATGACTCGAATGATAATGATTGCTATTTTACAGTATATTTAGGCTTTTCATAGGCGAATTAAAAATTTTAAATCATTTTGGACATTTTTTATCTAATTCAAAATACTGTATATCAAAAAAAGAGCTTGTGTTTACAAGCTCTTTTGTGCAATTTCTCTCTCTTAAGTTACAGAATATTACGGAATAATTAATCGTGTTCCAACAGGTACACGTAATTGATTATCCGGCAAATTATTAACCTTCTTTAAAGTTGTAACATTAATATTATATTTTTGAGCAATTGCATCTAGACTATCACCACGCTGCGTTACATACTCACGTAAAAGATCTCCTTCAGATATTAATTGGATCGGTGCAGTCGGTTCTGGAAATTCTACACCAATTGTAACAGGGGGGATAGCAACTGGTGCTGGCGCATCAACTTTAGGAATATCAACACTTGCTACCGAAACTGAATTATCCGTAACATTTTGTACGACCCCGCTACTGCTAGATTCTAAACGTAACTCTGGCAATTTTACTTCCGATTTACGCTGCGGTGCAACATATTTTGCACCGGAATTCTGAGTCAATACTTGTGCTTTACTATTATCAGCTTTTTGAACAACTGTACTATATACCAATTCAGTAGCAGGACGCTCTTTATAGTATGCTTTAATCCCTGCTAAAATGTCCTCTGCAAGTCGTGTTTGATGTTTTTTACTACGCAGATTTTGCTCCTCTTTGGGATTGGAGATAAAACCTGTTTCCACCAATACCGATGGAATATCTGGTGCCTTTAATACGGCAAATCCTGCTCGCTCTACCTGACGTTTATGAAGGTTAGCATGCTTACTAACGTGCTTCAGAATATGCTTTCCTAAAGCATTTGATGATTCAATTGTCGCTTCTTGCGATAAATCCAAAAGCATCGATGCAATCGCATCATCCTTATCAGAGATTTTTACCCCCCCAATTAAATCAGAACGATTCTCTGCTTGCGCTAATAAACGTGCCGCTTCACTTGATGCACCGCTTGTAGAAAGGATATAGACAGATGCTCCGTCAGCTTTCGATGAACCTGCGTCTGCATGAATAGAGATAAACATATCGGCTTTATTACGACGAGCGATCAAAACACGTTCCCGAAGCGGAATAAAAGTGTCATTACTACGCGTCATAATCGCTTTCATATTAGGCTCACGATTAATCTTTTCCTGCAAAATTTTTGCAATTTGTAAAACAACATCTTTCTCACGAGTTCCAGCTTTACCATGTGCCCCGGGGTCCTTACCACCATGACCGGGATCTAGCACAATCAAGATATTCTTTTTAGGAACCGCCTTAGCGACTTGAATTTCTTGGGGCTGTGTCACAACTGTTTGGCCTGATTGTGCAAAGTCTTGCCGCACACTTCCTGCAGATGCCCCTACACTAATAACTAATTCATAACCTAATTTTCCTTTAATTACTGCAGCACTCGCCGGTACCGTTGAATGAATTAGATCAATCACAATCCGTAGATCTGTCCCTTGTTGTGTTCCCAAACGTACACCAGACACAAAGCTTGATGTTATTGGTAAAGACGTAACCTTATTTTGCAGCTGCGCATTAGGAATATCAATTACCAATCGATCGGGATTTTGTAAACGAAAACTATTGAATTTAATCTGTTGATTAAGAGGAAAAATGATCATCATCTCTCCATTACGATTCTCAGCTCGTCCGGTTCCTACAACTGTTGCAGCAAAAATTATGTTACACAACATTAAAACGACAAAGAGTAGAAATGCAATCCCTCCCTGTTTTTTAAATGAAACAGTTTGATTCATTCTAGCCCCTTAATTTGCTGCCCAATCAATATTATCTGTAATAATTTTTTGAGATTTAGAGTTCCCAAAGAAAAGATTAAATTTATGAAAAAGCGCTTTTGCCTCTTCTGTTTTTCCTAAAGCATTTAAAATCACAATATAGTGCGCAATGATCTCGGGATCTTTATTTTTGTGGTACGCTTTACTAATATATTTATCAGCAAGTTCAAGTTCGCCCAATTGAAAATATGTCCACGCTAAACTATCTTCAATAAAATCTTGATCTGGCATCATGAGATTGGCTTTTGTAATCAACGGTAATGCTTTTTCAGCATTTTTTGGATCAATTTCTACTAAGGAAAAACCCAAAGCATTATAAGCAATGGCATCTTGTGGATTTGCTTTTATCTCCTCTTCGAAGAGATGAATCATCGTATCGTAATCTTTTTTACCTAAAGCGCTCATCGCACGTAAGAAGGTTAAATTACTTTGATTATTACTATCAAAAAGATCACTATATTCTACAAGTTCACGATCTAGCAATACATACTGTTGCTCTTTTTCAAGCATCATCATTTTTTTCATCGTAACGGCAGCTGGTTCAGAAATAGCAAGTGCTGAAATATCATCAAAACATTGATTAAATTGCTCTATATCTCCTGCTAACAACGCAACTTTTGCTTTAATTGTATAAAGTGCTTCCGCATACTCTGGAGTTGGATTAGGAATCTCTGGGAGAACTTTTAAGAGATTTTCACTATTTCCGAGTATTTCCGAGAAGTAGAAAAGATTAAGTACAGCGCGTGTCAGAACCTCAGGCTGATTCAAACGAAGCGTCAACATATCACGGATATTATCGTAATTTCCCATCACATATGCCATACCAATAAATTTCTCAAAAACAGGAGGTGCTTCATTTGTAATGATCATTAGTGGAATTAATTGCTGATACGCTGTCTCGTAATCAAAATTTGATATCAAGGCATTGACATACTCTAATCCCATTTCTGGATCTTGATAGGTGTTATATGCGTTTTCGAGCAACCTAATAGCTTTTTCTGGCTCACCTTGATTCCAATAGACAAAAGTATAAAGCGTATAGATTTTTGCATTTTCTGGATTAATTTGTAGTGCCCGCTCAAGATAACTTTCTGCCTCTGAGTAACGAGAGTTATCAATTGAGAATCCTGCTAACAACACCAAAGGAAATACATCATAATCTTCCAATGCCGCGAGCTCTTTAAAAACCATTAATTGCACTTCAAGCGGTAATTCAAATTCATGAAAACGTTTTAATATTGAAAAATAAGGTGATCCATTCATTGAACCATCATCTGTCAAGTAGAGTAACTCGACGAGATGATGATAAGTCATCGCTGCTGCATCATAGTCCCCTGTCAAAAGATAAGATTCAGCAAGAAGATTATAGTTATCGATATTAGTAGGATCTTGAATGACCAACTGCTGAATAAAAGGTAATGCCTGCGCGATATTCCCTTCACTTAAATTTAATTGTACAGAACGTTTCGTAGCTTGACTCTGCTCTAACCCGGTTGCTTCAGCATTTGCTCTTTCAAGCTCAGCTTGATTTACTGCCTCTATCTCAGCAGCAACAAAATCATAGTTTGCTGCGCTCTCATCACTCGGAAAAGCAGTAATTTCATCTTGGATATCCGATACTTCCTGAATAATTTCATTATTGATTGCAGTATCTTTATCACTTACTTGCATCTCTTGTGCATATGCTGATACTTGCACAAGGTATCCTAAGATAAGAAAAAAACTGATTATTTTCTTCATACAGCCGAGTCTCCCTTATATCTATTCGTTTGCAATCTCTAACATGCTGTTTCAATTCTGCTATATTAAAGATAATACGCAATTTAACGCCTTATTTTAACGTAATTAATGTTGAATTGTTAATTATTACGACTAAATCATTGAATGGAGAAACTAAAATGAGTCAAAAACATTTTGCCTTAATACTTGCAGGTTCGGGTCATCTTGATGGAGCAGAAATTACTGAGGCTGTGGCGCTTAATATTGCATTATCAAAAGAAGGCTACAAAGTCTCTTTCTTTGCACCCGATAGAATGCAATTTGATACGGTTAATCATTTGACAAAAGAACATGATGAACCTAATCGTAATATTTTCATTGAAGCGGCAAGAATAGCTCGCGGCAATATATCCCCAATCACTGAACTCGATATCCAAAAATTTGATGGTATTGCGATGGCCGGTGGTTTTGGCGTAATTAAAAACTTCACTACATTTATACAAGATGGTGATAAAGCTGTATTAATTGACGATATCGCTACCACACTTCATGCGGCGATTAATGCAAAGCTTCCAATAATCGCGATATGTGCGGCTCCCATGGCTTTGGCAATCGCGCTTAAGGAATTAGAGATTAAAGATGGATCAATAACCTTTGGAGAAAAGGCAAATGCTGGCAATTTTCTTACGGCACTTGAAACGTGGGATATTGCTCATTATGAAACCACTATCAATCAAGCACATGTCGATAAAAAATATCACCTCATTACTAATGGCGCATATATGAATGACAAAGCAACACCCTTTGAAATTTTCCTCGGCGCTTCAGCTTGTGTGGAAGCATATAAGGCATTGAAGCTCTAGCTTCAATATTTTATCATCGCTTGCTGTTAAATACTTAGGCAATGGATTTAATTTAAATAAGTGGATATATTTGTAAAAATCGCACAAGATTTATACAGATTTTCCACTTTTTTAAAAATCAGGTACACTGAATTTGAAAGCGTACCACAAGGTTTAACGTTCATAATAAAAGTACCTTTTTCAATCCTTAATGATGTCATTGAGCTGTAAATATTGCTCAAATCATCCTTAATTCATTAATCATTGGAGAATAATAAACTATCATGGAGCCTCTTAAGTTAGGAGTAATCGGTCTTGGCACAGTTGCCTCGGGAGTTGTAGAAGTATTAGCAAAAAACCACTATGAATTATCACGTCGAATAAGCCGCACCCCTATTATTGAAAAAGTATTTGTGCGCTCACTTGATCGAGATAATCCTCACCAATTACCTCTTACCACAAATATTGATGAAGTTATTAGCAATGAGGAAATTACTGTTGTCATTGAGCTTATCGGTGGTATTGAACCCGCTTTAACCTATATTAAAACGGCTCTTAGAAATGGTAAATCTGTCATTACAGCTAATAAAGAACTAATTGCTAAACATGGCAATGAGCTCTTGACGATAGCCGATGAGAATAATGTTTTCTTACGATTTGAAGCAGCCGTTGCCGGCGGTATTCCAATCTTAAAAACACTCCGCGAAGGTCTTGCCGCTAACACGATTGATAAAGTGATGGGCATTATTAATGGCACAACAAACTATATTCTTACGGAAATGAGCGTAAAAGGCAGTAATTTTACTGATTGTTTAAAGGAAGCGCAGGCTCTCGGGTATGCTGAAGCAGACCCGACCTTCGATATCGAAGGTATTGATGCCGCGCATAAACTCTCAATATTAGCGGCCACCGCTTTTGGTACTCCCCTTCATTTTTCACAGGTTAAAACGCAAGGTATTAGTAAAATTAATGCTGTTGATATTGCTATTGGCAAAGCAGAAGGTTATATCATCAAACATTTAGGCGTTGCAGAAAAAACGATTGATGGTCTCTCTTTAACTGTTAGCCCAACCTATGTTCCACTCACACATGCTTTTGCTAATGTGAATGGCGTTCTTAATGGAATCTTTATCCAAGGCAATGCGGTTGGCGAACAATTTATGAGTGGGCGTGGTGCTGGGAGTGAAGCGACAGCATCAGCAGTTATCGCTGACCTTATCGAGATAATAAATAATCAATTACCGATATATAGCTCTCCTGCATTAGCCTTTAGGCAAAATGCACTAGTAAATTTGCCTTTTATCAATAAATCACAACTTAAGGCAAATTATTTAGTTTCTTTTGAATACACCGATAATACCGATTCTAAGCTACTCTTAAGCGATATAAAATCACTTATTGAAAAAGAGAAAATCGATGTATCAAAAATTAAACTTTACAATGAAAATCAAAGAATTATCATAATTTCTACGAAAATAGCAGAAGAAAATGTAGAAAATCTCATTAATAGTGCTATGTTAAACAAAGGTATCAAGAGCGCGAAATTTATTCCGATCGAAATGTTCTAGAAAACCCCCAGCCAAAAGCGACAGTGAAATAGAATTCTTTCAATAATAAATGAGCAGTTCTTAATCGAGAACTGTTCTTTTATGCTGAGAATAACGAAAAGATTAGATGTCTTATCAAAAAATAAGACCAATATTCATCCTACAATCATACTAAATTGGATATTGTTTACGCACATCAAATACCTCAATCTTATTAAATGATTTTGAAAAAAGAGGAGATCCTGTGAAATTAAGCGGTGCAGAAATCATCATCCACTCCTTAATCAAGGAAAATGTGGAGTGCATCTTCGGCTACCCCGGAGGTGCTGTATTACCTTTATATGATGAAATTTATAAACAAGATACAATTGAGCATGTTCTTGTCCGCCACGAACAAGCAGCAACTCATGCGGCTGATGGTTACGCAAGAACAACAGGAAAACCAGGCGTTGTTCTCGTTACTTCTGGTCCTGGGCTTACGAATGCTGTTACGGGTATTGCAACTGCTTATATGGATTCCATTCCAATGATTGTCCTCTCAGGACAAGTGGCCACAAGCCTTATTGGAAATGATGCTTTCCAAGAAGTCGATACAGTGGGAATTACCCTTCCGTGTGTCAAACATAACTTCTTAATAAAGGATGCAAAAGATCTTGCATTAACAATAAAAAAAGCCTTTTATATTGCTACTACTGGCCGTCCTGGCCCGGTCGTTATTGATCTACCAAAAGATATTACTGTTCAAGAAGCAATATTTGAATATCCTGATGAGATCACTATGCGCTCTTACAACCCAATTGTAAAAGGTCATACCAAACAGATAGCGCGGGCCTATGACTTAATTGTCAAGGCAAAACGTCCAATGGTTTATACAGGCGGTGGCGTTATTATTGGGGAAGCGCACGAAGAGTTACGTCAATTTGTAAAAGCATTAAATTTACCAATTACCAGCACACTTATGGGCTTAGGTGCTTATGAAGGTACTGATAAACAATTCCTTGGTATGCTCGGAATGCATGGTACGTACGAATCGAATATGGCGATGCATAATTGCGATGTTTTAGTGGCACTTGGTGCACGTTTTGATGACCGTATTACAGGTGTATTAGAACATTTTTGTCCTAATGCCAAAGTGATTCATGTTGATGTTGATCCCGCATCCATTGCTAAAAATGTTGCTGTCGATTTACCGATTGTTGGGCAAATTAAGCCTGTTCTTGAAGAACTCAATGCTATCCATGCAGAACGTCAAGAAAAACTTGATCAAGATGCTCTACAAGTATGGTGGAAACAGATTGACGAGTGGCGTGAAATGAAATCACTTGCTTATGAAAATAGCGATATCATCATTAAGCCACAATTTGTGATAGAAAAACTCTATGAAGTGACCGAAGGAAAAGCCATCGTTACTGCGGATGTCGGGCAGCATCAAATGTGGGCTGCGCAATATTATCAATTCGATGAGCCTCGGCAATGGTTAAACTCCGGCGGACTTGGCACTATGGGATTTGGTTTGCCGGCGGCAATGGGTGCAAAAATTGCACGTCCCGATCGTGATGTGGCATGTATTACCGGTGATGGTAGTATCCAAATGATGCTTCAAGAACTCTCAACAATGCTTCAATATGCAGCACCCGTAAAAATCATTACCTTGAATAATGGTTATCTCGGCATGGTGCGCCAATGGCAAGAGTTTTTCTTCCAAAAACGTTACTGTATGAGTTATTTTGATTCTCTTCCAGATTTTGTGAAATTGGCAGAAGCATATGGCCATAGCGGTATTCAAGTTCGTAAACCAAGTGATGTTGAACCCGCTTTGAGAGAAGCGTTCAAGCAGAAGGATAAAACGATCTTTCTCGATTTCATCACTGACCCAAGCGAAAATGTCTACCCAATGATTCCAGCAGGTAAAGGTCATCATGAGATGATTCTTGCAGGTCGTGACAAAATGGAAAACACCGTTAAAGACGGTTTAAGTCAGGTTTAAGGGAGGAGAAAAATGCCATTTAACACAGAAACTTCGCGCCACATCATCTCTATTTTGATGGAAAATGAGGCTGGTGCACTATCGAAAGTGGTTAATTTATTCTCAGCTCGCGGGTATAACATAGAAAGCCTTTGTGTTGCTCCGACTGACGATTCATCACTTTCTCGCTTAACACTCGTCACTATCGCAAACAATCATATGGTTGAGCAAATCATAAAGCAACTCAACAAGTTAATTGATGTTGTCAAACTCACAAATCTTTGCGATAGTGCTCATGTAGAACGTGAAATGATGTTGATTAAAGTACAAGCTGAAGGACAAAATCGTTCAGAACTGTTCCGGATCAATGAGATGTTCAGAGGTCGCGTCATTGACGTTACCCCACTCTCATACACAATCGAGATGACCGGAACCCAAGAGAAACTTGATGCATTTATCGTTGCAGTAAGTGAACTTGGTATTATCGAAATCGTTCGCTCTGGCGCCTTAGGGCTCGTTCGCGGGGCGAAAGGTTTAGTACTCTAAAGATGTTTCCATAATTGGATACATTATTCACTAAAATAAATATAAGTGTCGCCTCTCTAATTCAAATTGAGGAGACACTACACATAAAAAACTATAAAGGATCACAAAAATGAATGTTTATTATGATAAAGATACTGATATCTCCTTAATCAAAGGCACAACAGTTGCAATTATTGGTTATGGTTCACAAGGTCATGCTCATGCACAAAACCTTAAAGATTCTGGCGTAAATGTCATTGTCGGTCTTCGTAAAGGTGGAGCATCTTGGAATAAAGCGGTAAATGCAGGTCATAATGTTCAAGAAATTGCTGAGGCAACTAAAAATGCAGATTTTGTAATGATTCTGCTCCCAGATGAAAACCAACCAACAGTCTATCGTAACGATATCGAGCCAAATCTTAAAAAAGGCGCAACACTTGCTTTTGCACACGGTTTTAACATTCACTATAACCAGATCGTGCCTCGTGCAGATCTTGATGTTGTCATGATTGCACCCAAAGGGCCAGGCCACACAGTACGCTCTGAATTTGTGAAAGGTGGTGGCGTTCCAACACTCATCGCGGTATATCAAAATCCATCAGGTAAAGCGCGTGATATTGCTCTCTCTTATGCATCAGCAAATGGTGGTGGTAAAGCAGGTGTTATTGAAACAACATTTAGAGAAGAGACTGAAACAGATCTCTTTGGTGAACAAGCCGTTCTTTGTGGTGGTGCGGTTGAGCTTGTTAAAGCAGGATTTGAGGTTCTTACAGAAGCAGGTTATGCACCAGAAATGGCATACTTTGAGTGCTTACATGAACTAAAACTCATTGTAGACTTAATGTATGAAGGCGGGATTGCCAACATGAACTATTCGATCTCTAATAATGCTGAATACGGTGAGTATGTAACCGGTCCTGAAGTGATTACTGAAGATACTAAAGATGCAATGCGTTATGCTCTCTACCGTATTCAATCGGGTGAATATGCAAAAATGTTTATTCAAGAAGGGATGACCAACTATCCTTCAATGACTGCTTTACGTCGCTTAACGGCTGAACATCCAATTGAACAAACAGGCGCTAAACTCCGTGCTATGATGCCATGGATCACAGAAAATAGCCTTGTAGATCAATCAAAAAACTAATTTTAAAGTGCCTAAATCATTTAGGTAATCGCATTACATAATACTTTAAAAATATATCTGGATGCCTTAAGCGTTTTCTCTTAAGGCATTTTTTTCGAAATAAAATTCACAAATCTCGAAGTAAATACGCAATAAATAAAATAGGAAATCATTATGAGTAATATATGGACCCCTTCTAGTTGGAGAAACTTTCCTGCGGTACAAATACCGACATATAAAGATCAAGCGGCATTAAAATCTGTTGAAGACCGCCTCCGCAAAGCACCACCGCTTGTTTTCGCTGGTGAAGCACGATCTTTAAAGGCACAATTAGCAGAAGCGGTTTATGGAAAAGCATTCTTATTACAAGGCGGGGATTGTGCTGAAAGCTTTGCAGATTTTAGCTCGGATAATATTCGCGATACGTTCCGCGTTCTTCTTCAAATGGCAGTTACATTAACATTTGCTGCAAGTAGCCCAGTCATTAAAGTTGGCCGTATTGCTGGACAATTTGCGAAACCTCGTTCATCAGATACAGAAACAATTGAAGGTGTAACTCTACCTAGTTACCGAGGCGATGTCGTCAACGGGATCGAGTTTACTTCAGAAGCAAGAGAACCCGATCCAGAACGTCTTTGGAGAGCATATGCACAATCCGGTCTTACCTTAAATCTCCTTCGTGCATTTGCCAAAGGTGGTTATGCCGACCTTCACCGTGTACAGCGCTGGACAATGAGCTTTGTTGATAATTCGCCACAAGCAGAACGTTACATCGATTTAGCAACGCGTATTCAAGATGCTCTTAAATTTATGCAAGCGTGCGGTGTTGATCCTAACAATGCCATTATTCGTGAAACTGAATATTTTACATCTCATGAAATGCTACTCTTGGGTTATGAAGAAGCGATGACACGTACTGACTCAACAACTGGTGATTGGTACGATACATCAGCGCATATGGTTTGGATTGGTGAAAGAACTCGTCAACTCGATGGTGCACATGTTCATTTTGCTAAGGGGATTGCAAATCCAATTGGCGTTAAAGTTAGCCAAAAAATGGAAGAAGATGAATTGATTCGTCTTATTGATGCCCTCAATCCAAACAATGAGCCCGGTCGACTTACGCTTATTACACGAATGGGAGCTGATAATATCCTTGAGCACCTACCTCGATTACTTCGCGCGGTTAAACGCGAAGGACGCAATGTTGTGTGGAGCTGTGATCCTATGCATGGAAATACCATAACCGAAAATAGCTATAAAACTCGACCTTTTGATCGAGTACTCGCAGAAGTGATTGGTTTCTTTGATGCTCATAATGCAGAAGGAACACATGCCGGAGGTGTCCATTTTGAAATGACTGGAACAGATGTTACTGAATGTTTAGGTGGTGGCCAAAATATTACCTCAAATGATCTATCAAGCCGTTACCACACACATTGTGATCCAAGATTAAATGCGCAACAGAGCCTTGAATTGGCTTTCCAAATTTCTTCTAAGTTAAAAGAACATCGCGAAAAGATTCCAGCTCAAGTATAATTCTTTAGCTTACTATTGCTTTTAGATATGGTATTTTATACAACATATCAAATTTCTTAGGAGTATTGATTTGAATACGAATTACCTCGATTTTGAAGCTCCCATTTATGAACTTCAAACGAAAATTAATGAGTTGCAAAACTGGGCACAAGATGCCGATATTGATGTCACTGATAAAATTGAAGCTTTGCAAAAGAAGAAAAATGCAAAGCTTGAACAAATATTCTCAAAATTATCATCTTGGGAAGTGACACAACTTGCTCGTCACCCACTTCGTCCATATACATTAGATTACATCAATCTGATCTGTGATGATTTCCAAGAGCTCCATGGAGATCGTGCTTATGCTGATGATGCTGCTATTGTTGGTGGCTTAGCAAGAATCGATGGACGCTCAGTAATGGTCATTGGTCATCAAAAAGGCCGTGATACAAAAGAGAAAATAAAACGTAACTTTGGTATGCCTCGTCCAGAAGGTTATCGTAAAGCGCTTCGTTTAATGAAACTTGCAGAACGTTTTAATGTCCCCGTTGTGACGTTCATTGATACACCAGGCGCATACCCTGGCATCGGTGCTGAAGAGCGTGGCCAAAGTGAAGCGATTGCTCGTAACTTATTAGAAATGAGCAAATTACGTGTTCCAGTTATTTGCACTGTCACTGGTGAAGGTGGCTCTGGTGGGGCTCTTGCAATTGCTGTGGGTGATCGTGTGATGATGTTGCAATATTCTATCTATTCAGTGATTTCTCCCGAAGGTTGCGCTTCAATCCTTTGGAAAAGTGCTGAAAAAAATAAAGAAGCCGCTGAAGCAATGGGAGTCACTGCCGAGAAAAATATGAATGCAAAACTCATTGATGCAATTATTGAAGAACCAAAAGGCGGCGCACACCGTGACTATAAAGCGATGAGTGATTGTATAAAACAGGAGATCAATGATGCTCTTGATGAGCTTTCAGCGCTTAGCGTCGATGAGCTCCTCGAAAAACGCTATGAAAAAATCATGGCCTATGGTCAGTTTAAATCAAAATAGCTACTAACCTTTAGCCATAAATATTGAATAAATTTAAAAATGTATTCCCGTAAAGTATGATTATTTTACGGGAATATTTTTAAAACTTAAAAATCTAATCGTCTGATTTCATAGATTCATTCCTCAAAGTTTCCAAACACCCGATTGCACTACTCAATAATGAAAGGAGCGGTTTCACAATGGATAAACTTATTCCTTACCTTGAAAAAATTTCTCAAGCGCTCGATCGGCTCGATCCATTACTTCCCCCCTCTAAAAATACACCTATCGATTTTTCAACTCATTCAGCTTTTCGTTGGCGAAAAAGAAATTATTCGATTTATGGTTGCGTAGAACCTATTCCCTATCCCGCCACAATTCATTTTTCACAACTTACTGGGATGGATTCTCAATTACAACAAGTAAAACGTAATACAGAACAATTTTTGGCAGATTTCCCCGCTAATAATATTCTACTTACCGGAGCTCGTGGGACTGGAAAATCATCGATTGTAAAAGCTGTACTTGAAGGTTATAAGCACAACGGTCTGAAAATGATTGAAATCGAGAGTCAAGATCTTGGCGACCTACCAGAACTTTTGACCATTCTTGAAGCGCAACCCTTTCATTTTATTATTTTCTGCGATGATCTCTCCTTTGAAGAAAGTGATGCAACTTATAAACCTTTAAAAGCAGTGCTCGATGGCTCACTCTCGGCACCGGCAAAAAATGTACTTCTCTATGCTACCTCTAATCGTCGACATTTACTTTCGGAACGAATGCAGGATAATAAAGGACAATATGAGACTCAAGAAATTCATCCTTTAGAGGCAGTTGAAGAAAAGATCTCACTTTCAGAGCGATTTGGATTATGGCTACATTTTTATCCTTATTCACAAGAACAATATTTGTCCGTTGTTCGAAGCTGGCTCAAAGAATTTAATCCAGATCTAGTTTATAATGACGAAATTGCGCGTTTAGCACTCCAATTTTCACAAATACGCGGTTCACGTAGCGGACGTATTGCTTACCAGTTTGTCAAAGATTATATTGGTTCTCAGCAACTTAAAATCAACAAACAGTTAACTCCAATTGATGGATGACACAAACAGAAGGAAATAATCATGTCGACCTTTATGGCTAAAGAAATTTTAGATATCCCGAATGTCATTGAGCAACAATTACAATCCAATGCAGCGACACTAATCGAGCTTGCCGAATATCTAAAAAAAGCAAAGCCTACACAGATCATTACTCTTGGACGAGGGAGTTCATATAATGCTTCCATTTATGGAAAGTATCTTTTTGAGACAGGCTTAGGAATACCCGTATCCGTGGCAGCCCCCTCTTTAGCATCAATTTATGAGCAACCACTGATCACCGATAATGCTATTCTCATCGTGACATCCCAATCAGGCAAAAGTCCTGATCTTATTAGCTTTGCAAAAATGATGCGTCAGCAAGGGACAAAAGTCATTGGTATTATTAATGATGAAAAATCACCACTTGCCGTTGAGTGTGATTTTCTTTTTGGTATTAAAGCGGGGGAAGAAAAAAGTGTTGCCGCAACTAAAAGCTTTGTCGGCAGCCTCTCAATCTACGCATCGATTTTTGCTGCCTGGAGTGAAAATAGTCAACTTGCTGATGCATTACAAAACTTACCCTTCGTACTTGACCAAGTCGTTAACAGTGAATGGCCATCCTTTATTGAACATCTTTCACACGCTAAAGACCTTTTTGTCATTGGTCGTGGTGTTGGTCTGAGCGCAGCGGTGGAAGCTGCATTGAAATTAAAAGAGACTTGCCAAATCCACGCTGAAGGAATTTCGGCTTCTGAAATTTTTCATGGTTCAGTATCACTCATAACACCGCAATATCCCGTCATTAGTTTTGTAGGATCTGATGCATCTCGTGAATCGTGCTTAGAAATTAATAAAAAACTCGAAGGATATGGTGCCCAAGTATTTGCAATTGATCATAAAGGATCGGATGAGTTTACATTAGTAATTCCTGAAATTCATCCTCTCCTCCAACCATTAGTGCAAATTAGTGGCTACTATCGTGTTATTGAAAAATTATCGACTCATCGTGGACTCAATCCTGACGTTCCACCAAATTTAAAAAAAGTGACTGAAACGCTCTAATCCACTCACCTTATTAACCAATATAAATTTTATGGATGCTCAACTCAATGCAGTTATCGCCCCTTCGATTTACGATGGGGCGGTTTTTCATCACAATAGCGCCCTTTTGATTGATCAGAATCATGAAGTTATAGAGATTGTGGAACAATCTCAAATTCCTAATGATTTTGTACAACACCTATTTCAGGGCGTACTTCTTCCGGGATTTATTGACCTCCAAGTCAATGGTGGTGGTGGAATTTTGTTTAATGATAATCCAACAATTGATGGCTTAATTACCATTTTAAAAGCACATCAAAAACGAGGTACCGCTGCACTATTACCAACGCTTATCAGTGCTAATGATTTCACGATTAAGCAAGCCCTTTCGGCAGTCCAAAGGGCAATAGATCAAAAACTCTCTGGACTATTAGGAATCCATATTGAAGGGCCGATGATTAACCCTCTTCGTAAAGGGATCCATCACCTCCCAAATCTTCGCGTTCTGTCCGATGAAATTATTGATCAAATTTGTTATTCAAAAGAATTTATACGTCTAGTGACACTTGCTCCTGAAATGGTTTCCTTAACCTTGATAGAAAAATTAGTCAAATCAGGCGTTATTGTTTTTGCCGGACATACCGAGGCCTCTCCAACACTGCTGATGGAAGCTGTTGATGCAGGGCTATGTGGCTTTACCCACTTGTATAATGCGATGCCAGCCATGGAATCACGCAATCCTAAAACTACTGGTTTTGCCATTCAATCTAAAGAAACGTATGCATCTATTATTCATGATACGCTTCATGTTGATCCACTAATGGTAAAGCTTGCATATCAGAGTAAACCAAAAGGAAAGCTTTTTTTAGTGAGCGATGCTATGAGTTCTGTTGGTGCAAAAGACTCGATGTTTATTTTAGATGATCAAGCAATATTTCTGCGTGATGGAAAATTAATCAATGCTGATGGCACCCTTGCTGGCGCACATATTGACATGGCAACTTCAGTATTTAATTCAATTCAATTACTCGATATTCCTCTTGATGAAGCCTTCGCAATGGGGACTTCGATCCCTGAAAATATTATACAGAGTAATCAATATGGTTATCTCAAAAAAGGATATAAGGCTATTCTCAATGAATTCAAAGATGGTAAAATAAAACCGGTTATTTTCTAGATTTCATTTTTTCACAAGGCACCTTACGATGAATGGCATCATTCTCATTATTGCCTGTCTAATTGCTGGTAAAGCAGTTACTCACGCTATCACATGCAAAACCGAATTTATTTACTCTCTAAACCGCGTTGCGATTACCATAGCCCTGCCGGCGCTAATACTTGACAAGGTTCACTCCCAAGCTTTTTCTCTTGAGGCAATTTTCCCGCTTCTCTCGCCGTGGCTACTCTTTGGTCTGACGATTATTCTTATCTACCTCATCCGTGTGGTTGTGCCGATGTCTCGCGTCACAATGGGCACATTAATATTACTTGCAGGCACAGCAAATACATCCTTTGTAGGAATTCCTCTGATTTCAGCGATGATGGGTACCGAGAAATATCTTGGTATTGCACTATGGATTGACCAATCCAACTTTATTTTACTCTTTACCCTTGGTGCATTTATCGCCGACTTTTACAGTGGTGAAAGGGTATCAATCACTAAAAATCTTCGAGTATTAATCAAATATCCCCCAATCGTAGCGCTCATTTTAGCCTTTGCCCTCAAACCCTTTACTTATCCCATATTTGTAGCCTATACACTAGAATCCTTAGGAGCACTGATCACTCCGCTAACGATGATCTCCGTTGGAGCGAGTTTAACACTTCCTAAAAATAAAAAATTAGTGGGATATCTCTCTCTTGGTCTCTTTATCAAACTCATTATTTTACCATTTGCCGTACTCCTTACCCTCCTCTTTATCTATGCATCACCAAACGTTTATATTAATCAGATTATTCTAATGCAAGCAGGGATGGCGCCGATGGTTATTGCAGTCATTATTGCACTCGAAAAAGGGCTTGATGGGGAGCTTGCATCGATCATGACCGCAATCGGTATTCCACTTTCATTTATTACCGTACCACTTTTTTACTATCTAATTATTTAGTGGTCGATTTTAAAAATAGACTCAAAGTAATACTCATAAAAAAAGCGATCGTTTTTTTATAAAAGATCGCTTTTATATTTTTACAACTTCATGATTCGCTGATGTTTTATGAGGATTTCACATAATCACTATTTGTTGTGAAATTATCGAAGTCGAAAAGATCAGTATCACAGAGCTGTGAAAGCCGAATATTTTTTGTCGCTCTAAAGATGCTATCAATACGACCAGGAAATTTCGCCTCCCAGCTCTGCAATAACATCTTAATCTCTTGCCGCTGCAAACCATCTTGTGAACCACAAAGATTACATGGAATAATTGGGAAATTCATCAGTTTGGCATACATTGCAATATCCGCTTCACGGCAATAACTTAAAGGACGAATGACAATATTATCACCGTTATCACTTTGTAATTTAGGTGGCATAGCTTTCATTGTGCCACCAAAAAAGAGGTTCATCATCAATGTTTCTACTATGTCATCTTGATGATGTCCAAGCGCAATTTTATTAAATCCATTCTCCTTGGCATATGTATAGAGCGATCCTCTACGAAGCCGTGAGCAGAGACTACACATCGTTTTTCCAGCAGGAATTTTCTCCGTCACGATAGAATAAGTATCTTGTTCGATAATATGGAAATCAACGCCAAGGTCTGTTAGATATCCAGGAAGAATATGCTCTGGAAAACCAGGTTGCTTTTGATCTAAATTCACAGCCATAATCTCAAAAGAGATCGGGGCATGCTTTTGAAGAATTTGTAAAATTGACAAGAGTGTATAGGAATCTTTTCCACCGGAAAGACAGACCATAATACGATCACCCTCTTCAATCATCTTATAGTCCATGATCGCTCGGCCAACCTGATGCCGAAGATTCTTTTCAAGTTTAGTGAGTGCTTGTTGTTGCTCTTTTGTTAATTCCACTGTTGTTCCTCTATTTGCAATATCCTAGCCTAGATTGAATCACCCTAGGAGAGCGAGTATTCTACCAAAAAGAAAAGCTACCTTCATAGTGAAGATAGCTTTTGATCTATATGAAATCTTAACGATAATTAAGAGACAATATCAACTTTAGGTGGATTACTCATATCAAGTGATGCAGGATCATCATCATGTTTTTTATCTAAGCCGCGAATTGGACGACCTTCCATAATATCTTCCACTTGGTCTGCATCGATTGTTTCAATATCGAGGAGAACTTCTGCCATTTTATGAAGTTTATCAATATCATCATTTAAAACTTTTTCAGCGCGCGCATAGTTACGATCGATAATTGCACGAATCTCTAAATCGATCTGATGAGCAGTCTCATCAGAAACTCCGGCGGGATTGCCACTTTGACCACCTAAATAGGAGTTGTTGCTATCTGCGTAAGTTCTAAAGCCCATTTTTTCAGATAAGCCCCATTCAGTAACCATTTTTTTCGCCATTGATGTCGCGTGTTGAATATCACTTGCTGCGCCCGTAGTCACTGAGTCGTAACCAAAAATCAACTCTTCAGCAATCCGACCACCGAATATCATCGCCATCTTATTTTCGAGCCATTTACGAGGGACACTCACATGATCACGTTCAGGAAGCGTCATTGTTACCCCCAAAGCACGTCCGCGTGGAATAATTGTCACTTTATAAACCGGATCTGATTTCAAACGATAACCAATAATTGCATGCCCTGCTTCATGATACGCGGTTAATTTTTTATCATCATCTGTCATCTGCATTGAATTACGAGCAGCCCCCATCATGATCTTATCTTTGGCTTCTTCAAGATCATAAAGATAGACTTCATTCTGATTTTTACGTGCTGCAAAAAGTGCTGCTTCATTAACAAGATTTGCCAAATCCGCACCAGAAAATCCAGGCGTACCACGTGCAATTTGTTCAATATCAACATCCGCATTTGTTGGGACCTTACGAAGATGTACTTTTAGGATCTCGATACGACCTTTAACATCTGGCAAAGGAACAACTACTTGTCTGTCAAAACGACCAGGACGAAGAAGTGCTGGGTCCAATACATCTGGTCGGTTTGTTGCTGCAATAATAATAATCCCTTGATTATCACTAAAACCATCCATCTCAACCAATAATTGGTTTAATGTCTGTTCACGCTCATCGTGACCACCACCCATTCCTGAACCACGGTGACGACCAACTGCATCAATCTCATCGATAAAGATAATACATGGCGCATGTTTCTTGGCTTGCTCAAACATATCACGAACACGTGATGCACCAACCCCAACAAACATTTCCATAAAGTCAGAACCTGAAATTGTGAAAAATGGTACTTTTGCTTCACCGGCAATTGCTTTTGCCAGTAATGTTTTACCCGTTCCTGGAGAACCAACCATCAAGATCCCACGTGGAATTTTACCGCCAAGTTTTTGAAAGCGCCCTGGATTACGTAAGAAGTCAACAATCTCTCCAACTTCCTGTTTTGCTTCCTCTGCCCCTGCAACGTCTGCAAATGTTGTTTTAATTTGATCTTGAGTCAGCATTTTTGCTTTAGATTTACCAAAACTCATTGGACCACCTTTTCCACCGCCACCTGATTGACGCATCATGAAAAGGAAGAATCCTAAAAGAAGAAGGATTGGTAAAAGATTTAAAAATACCGAAAGGAATAATCCTTGAGTACGTAAGGATTTCCCTGTGAAACGAACATTATGATCCACTAGACTTTGTACAAGTGGGCCATTATTTGTTTCAGGATTATACGTTGAAAAACGAACATTATCAGTAGTCACACCTTCAATGTTGGCACTATTTGTACCACTCATTTGAACTTCGCGAATTTGTCCACTTTCAACTTGTTTCAAGAATTCTGAATAGGGGATCTCTCTTCCCCCGCTTCCGCCAAAACCTTGGAATAGCATAAAGACAAAAATCCCTATCCCAAGCCATAAAGCTATATCTCTTCCTTTGTACTTCAAAAGATTAACCTCGATTTTATAGTTTAAATCAATTGTAAAATATAAGTAATTTTGGCATTTATGCTACTCAAAAGAGTAGTGATAACTGCTTATTTTAATCATTCTTACTTACGCATTTATTTACCTAAAAGCCATATAGAAGTCTAACATGCTTTAAGGCTTATAGATCATAATCTGTGGTTTTTTTTCTATTTTTCAAGAATTGATCCACAAATTTTTATTCTTTTTTCATCTAGCAATACCACATTTACAGATATATAGCTATTGTGTAGTGCCTTTAAAGCCCTTTGCCAAAAGATATATCTCTGCACTTCTCGCTCTAGAAGCTTTCGGCTTGCGTGTTACCACTTTAGTAAAATTTTGTTGAAGAGCCTTATAATACTCCTGAAATCCTTGCCCTTGGAATATTTTCAAAAGGTAGTCACCACCTGGTTTTAAATTACTCTGAATAAAATCCAGCGCTAACTCTAATAAATACATCGTTTTTGGCTGATCAACCCCTTTAATACCACTCATATTGGGAGCCATGTCTGATAAAACCACATCAACTAAACGACCATCTAATGCTTTTAATAACGATTCAAGAACTTCATCATCACGGAAATCTCCTTGAATAAATTCAACGCCGGCAAGAGGGTCTATCGGTAGCAGATCTAGTCCGATCACCTTACCATTATGACCCACTCGATGCATTGCATATTGTGACCAACTTCCAGGAGCGGCACCTAAATCCACAACTGTCATTCCTGGTTTAAAGAGCTTATCTTTTTCATCAATCTCTTCAATTTTATATATTGCTCGAGAACGCCAGCCCTCTTTTTTAGAACGAATCACAAATTCATCATCCATATGCTCTTTTAACCAGCGTGTACTACTTGCGCTACGTTTTTTTGCCATAGTCTATTTTCTGTATTGTTTTTAATTAGAGTATTATTATACATCAGTCCTTATTAATTAAGGACTGATGTTGAAATGAATTCTTTTTATCGTTTCAATTATAGATCATCTTTTGACTGCCTCTCTAATGGCTCGGTAATCAACATTTTATCAGGCTCTTCTTGTTCTAAAGGTGGTTCTTTCGCTCTCTTAGCCTGTTCTATTTTAGCATTAATCATATGGTATTGAAGAAGGATTGATCGTCCCCTGCCTATAAGATAAAGCCCCCCTGCTACACCAAAAAAAAGTAATACAGCAAATTCTGCTCCCGGTGAGAGATGCATATAATCAACGATAAGCAACAAAACAAGACCGGCAAAAAACATTCCAAATGCAAGGGCTTTCAGACTTTTAAAAAGATGACGGAGTTGTTCGTTATGTGATACGCTAACGTTTTTATTCTGAGAACTATTTTCACTATTCATGACACAAATTAAACTCACAAATGACCATATAAAATTTCTGAAAGCAAAAGCTCATCATTTAGACCCTGTCTTAATTTTAGGGGATAAAGGACTTACTGAAAGCTTTATCGAAGAAACGAAAAAAGCACTATCGCATCATGAGCTTATTAAAATCAAGCTTGCTGGACGTGATCGTGATGAAAGAGAGTCTATCACAAACGAGCTTGTCACGGCACTTAATGCAACATTAATTCAGAAAATTGGGGCGATGATTATTATTTTCAAACGTAATCATGAAGAACCTAAAATTTTCTTTAATTTTAAATAATAAAAGATTACCTTCACCGGTGCTTATAGATAAATTTCAGTGACATACTCATAAAAAGACCACCTATAAAGGTGGTCTTTTGTATAACTGCGAAAATTGATTTCATCAACCTCTATTAACTCTTATGCATCAATCGATTAAGGCGTGCCACAAATTCTGAAGGGTTATCAAGCTGAGCACCTTCTAATAACAATGCTTCTTCATACACCAACATTGCAATATCTTCTTTTGCTGAATCATCTTTGCAAGATGCCAGCTCTTGTAGAAGAGGATGCTGAGGATTAATCTCTAGCCATGGCTTCATCGTTGGTACATCATGCCCTGCTTCTCGCAACATTTTTTCAAAGTGACCACTTAGCGCATGTTCATTGCGGACTAATACCGATGCTGAATTTGTGAGACGTTTAGAAATTTTCACACTCTCAACGCGATCACCTAATACATTTTGCACTGTATCAATTAAAGATTGATCACTATCGGAGACTTTTTCGTCTGCTTTCTCCTCTTCTTTTGTGTCAGAATCGAGTTTTACATCCCCTTTAGCGACGTTGACCATTTCCGTACCGTCAAATTCATTAAGGAAGCCGGTCATCCAATCATCAATCACGTCCGTCATCAGAAGGACTTCGATTCCTTTTGCCTTGAAGATTTCCAAATGCGGACTATTCTTTGCGGTGTTCAAAGAATCTGCCGTGATGTAGTAAATTTTATCTTGTCCTTCTTGCATACGCTCTTTGTATTCTTTCAGTGATACAATCTCTTCATCTGTCACTGTTGAAGCAAAACGAAGAAGTCCTGCTACTTTTTCACGATTTGAAAAATCTTCACCAAGCCCTTCTTTCAAGACGCGCCCAAATTGTTTCCAGAAAATACTATATTTTTCTGCATCTTGACTTAAAGAATCGAGCATTGTTAACGAGCGCCGTGTTAAACCTTGCCGAATGGTATCGATTGTTTTTGAGTTTTGTAAAATTTCACGAGAAATATTAAGCGGCAGATCTTGTGTATCGACAACGCCTTGAATAAAACGTAAATATCGAGGAATTAATTTATCCGAACCCTCCATGATAAAGACACGCTGTACATAAAGATCAATACCATATTTTACTTCTTGATCCCATAATCCTCTGGGAGCCACTGCCGGAACATAAAGAAGTGATGTATAGGACGTATTCCCTTCTACACGATTATGACTCCAAGCAAGCGGTGCTTCAAAATCATGTGTTAATTCTTTATAAAAATCGATGTATTCTTCATCTTTAATTTCTGAGCGTTCACGTTGCCACAGCGATTCTGCGCTATTAATTTGCTCTACTACATGTTCTATTTTAGATTCTGAATCATCTTCACCCTCTTTTGCCGGAACAGGGCGATCAACAGTGAGCATAATTGGATATGCAATATGATCAGAATATTTCTTGACGATATCACGAATTGACCACTCATTTAGAAGATCGACATCTTCATCACGCATATGGAGAATGACTGTTGTACCGGCAGTTTTTTTGGTGGTATCAACAAGCGTAAACTCTCCTTGCCCTTCTGAACGCCAATGTGTTGCGTTATCTTCTTTTGTGCCAGCCTTACGGGTGATAAGTTCGATCTCTTTTGCCACAATGAAAGCGGAATAAAATCCAACACCAAATTGGCCAATCAATTGAGATGCATTTTTTTGGTCTTCTTCGAGTCTTTCTAAAAAAGCTTTTGTTCCTGACTTTGCAATTGTTCCAATATTTTCGATAACATCTTCACGAGTCATTCCGATACCGTTATCTTCAATCGTCAAAGTCTTGGCATCTTTATCGAAAGCAATGTGAATTGCAGGGTTACCTTGCCCCTCAATAAGCGAGGTATCTGTTAGGCCTTCAAAGCGACGTTTATCAAGCGCATCAGATGCGTTTGAGATTAATTCACGTAAGAAAATCTCACGATTTGAGTAGAGTGAATGAATCATTAAATTTAAAAGTTGATTCACTTCCGTTTGAAACTGCATTGTTTCTGCTTGTCTCTTATTAGACATAATGATTAACTCCTTGCTACATGTATCAATTATTAAGACACTTCACAACATCTATAAAATAACTATTTGCATGTTGCTATGGCCTCTTATAAATCAAATTTTCTTTTTGAAAGATAGTGATTAATTTCCTTATTTCAAGAACAAAATCAGGACATCATTGCCTAAAAATCATCCTATACATCTAGAAAATCAATATCCTCAAAATATAAAGCCCTCATAATAGGGCTTTAAGAATATATTCTCTGTTAAAATCAATTTTCTAGTTTAGCGTTGCCAATATCTTCCTTGGAATATCCCACCCATATTTATTAGTGGCTATTAAAGCTGATTTTTGCAATAAACGGGGGAGGCTATTATAAAATGACTCAGCATTTTTACCGACTCGAATACTCATCCCAAAGACTAGATCACCGTAGAGATTCACTTCTCGATAATTAGCATTTATCGCTTCTACCAAGGGCTCTAGCTCTCTATTTTTCGCAACCTCTTCCGAAATTGCGTCTTTTAAATGAGCTATAATGCGCTCAATATCATCTGTTTTATGATCATGGGATAATGTAAATTGCGTACTCTGCGTATAGCCATTCGAGATATTTTTAAAATGTTTTCCCGCAAATTCCGCTGTACCATATTCGATTACAGCACCATAGTTATCTAAAAACACTGTCTCCGGTGTTTGCCGCGTTATGGTCGCATAAATTCCATCAATAATAACCGTATCACCCGTTTCTGTTGGATACAAAGCTTCATCATTATCAACATCACGTGAAATCATATTTTCTAAACAATCGATATTCAAACGAATACGTCCATTGTCAAGTAATGGATTAATTAAAAATACCGAATAGAGATTAATATGTTCTATTTCCCATGGAATACCATCATATATAACGCGTTCACCTTCCCGTGCTAACCCCATATTTAAAAAAGTTCTTAAGCGTTTAAAGTAAGCAGGAATCGAATTACGAAAGCTGATAAGCATTGCTAGGATAATTAAAATTGCAAAGCCAAAAAGCACCATATCACCAGAAGAATGCAATACCACCAATAATGCAGTAAAAGCAATAATAAAGGAGAATAATTCATACAGAAGCAACATTAAGCGCCATGCCAATCGTGTACTATGGATATGCCCACCAGCTTGTAGTTTTCGCTCATGTCTTTGCACAATCTTGCGTAAAATCCATGAAAATAAATACAGTAACCCAAAAAAAAGACCTAAACTAATAAAAAGGGTTTTCCCTTCATGACTGATAAAATCCCAAGTACCATGCGTAAGTCTCTGAAAAAAACTTCCTTCCTTCTCTATTTCTTTATATTGCAGATTGATTAACTCGAGTTGGTTCGCGTAATATGCGCGCTTAATCCCCCAGCTATTTTTAATCTTATTTAATTGATTAATAGAAGATGTAGAAAGCTCCGCTTCATTAATTTCATCTAAATGTAACAGCGCTTCATCAATCGAAAGAAGGTTTTGTTGCAGTTCCGAACGAGTCGTCCGTATAAAATCACGTTTACGTTGTGACTCTGTTAAATTTTGTAGTGAACTAAAAACAGGTTGAACAATCTTGATCAACTCTTTTTGCCAATCATAATGAAGAATCTCTTCCTCTTCATTATCAGATACATCATATAGCTCAACTTCAAGCCCACCTAACGCTGTTTTTTCGAACATTTTTTCAAAATTTCGTTTCTGCTGATCAAGTTGCGTTAAAGCTAGTTCTAAACTTTCACGATGTTCAGGATCATGATCGAATTTTAACTCTTCAATCACTTTAGTCCGCTTAGCATTTACATCATCGAGATTACTACGTATCTGATTTAGTGATAAAGTAGTCTCTTCAACACTTTTCTTACCTTGCTGAGCTTTCCCTATTGATGAAAGTAAAAAAATACTCATAAATAGAATTAATAAAGTACTCAATACCTTATAAGAAAGAACTGTCCGTTGAATCGCCATTAATCTGTTTTCACTCCATCTCTATTTATTTTTTAAATAATTGTAAATAACAAAATGATTTATGTAAACATGATTATATTTAAGGGATATTTTCAACTGTTAATGCTTGGGAATATTAAGATTTTCTTTTATCTCAGAAAGCACGTTATTTTTTTCATCAATAAACTGAAATGTAATAAAAATTACAAGTAAAATGAGTATCAATCGAATAATAAGTTTAAAAATTATACGAACTACCCCACGAACAATGCGTAAGAGTAAGCCAAGTCCGCTAACTGCTAATAGAATTAAACAGATATAGATAAATTGCTGATCCATTTGAATCCTTTAAGTCAATCATTTTTAAAATCGGTAGAAAGGCGAAATTGCATCATCTTTTGCGGCTAAAATCGTTTCTACAAATGCTTGCAATACAGGGCTCACCTCCTCATTTGCACGGTAAATAAAAGTTGTAGTAATTTCACTAAATTTTGCTGGCAATTCATGACAATGAATCAGACCATTTTTTTCATAGTGCTGCACCGCAGAATAAGGTACAAACGCAATACCCAAACCCGAAATCACACTTCCTAAAGTTGTCTCTAAAGTTCCTAATTCCATATGTTTCGTCACTTGATAATTTGATGCTTTCAGCCATTCATTAAATTTTGCCCGATAACCACAACCATCGCTAAAACTTAGAAGTGGCATCTCTAACAGAGTGCTTAAATCATTCACCTTGTGATCAGCAATTAATACAAGTTTTTCCTCAAAAACATCGAGCTCTTGTAATTCCGGATGACTTGTTAGACGACTTTTTGTTACAAATGCTCCATCGAGCTGATAATTAAGAACTTTATCCCGTAACTCTGTTGTGACGCCGGTCGCTAATCGTAAATCTACATAGGCATATTGTTTATTAAATTTTGACAAAATAAGCGGAAGCTTAATAACCGTTTCAACTGATGCAATTTCTAATTTTCCAACTGGCTTGCCATTTGCATTCGCTATCTGCATCATTTGATCAGATAGTTCAATAATTTTATAAGCAATATCAATTAACACTTTCCCTTCAGGTGTTAATTGCATTCCCTGCTTACTTCGAAAAAAAAGCGATACATTCAGATCCTCTTCCAATTTTTGAATTCGAGAACTAACATTTGACTGCACATAGTTCAGAGCTTTTGCTGCATGACTGATAGAACCAAGTTCAGCGACTTTTGTGAAAATCCTTAAATCACGACCATTCATTTGCTGATTCCTAAATAATTATATTTTGATATCAATATACTACAAACATCACTAAAAATGATCGATATCAGTAAAATAAATCATTTTACAAGATGTTTAAGGCAGATTAAAGTATCTCAAATATTCGCTAGAATCATCTACAAATAGTAAGTTTTCCCAAATTTTTTGAACATAGGATGAAATACAGTATTTCATTCACCTTTTTTGTGAGCATACAAAATAGGCGTAATAGATGAATAAATTCATTAGTTTGGGAAGAGAAGTTCTTTATGCAAGAGGGATATAGAGTCAAGGCGAATACAACGATAATAAAAAGAGGGGAATATAATTTAATGAGTAGTCGAAAAAATATCTATCTAGGTGCATTCTTACTAATTGTTGCGAGTGCCTCATGGGGTGCGATGTTCCCGGTTGCAGCTGAGATCTTTAAAGTAATGAATCCCTACTACTTTACATTACTGCGTTATTTACCTGTGGCTGTTATCCTCGCTTTACTATTACTTATTAAAGAAGGCGCTTCCGCCTTTAGAACCGAAGGTCACACCTTGATGATTTGGTTTTTCGGTACAATGGGCTTCACTGTTTATAATCTTTTAATGTTCATTGGGCAAGATCAATTAGGTGATCCTGGTGTTTTAATTGCATCTATTATGGAAGCTTCCGTGCCAGTCATCTCAGCAATGGTTATGTGGGCTTATTATCGAGCACGTCCCAGCAATTTCACTCTTATGACTATTATTGTTGCCTTTTTTGGCGTTATACTCGTTGTCACAAATGGAAACTTTGCCACCATATTTTCAGGTGGACGATTAATTCCTTTTATTATTCTTTTTCTTGCAGCCTTAGGCTGGGCACTATATACCATTGGTGGATCACGCGTCCCAGAATGGTCCGTCTTACGTTACTCAACGTTAAGTATTCTATATGGTATGGGTACAACTATCATCGTGGTGGCTATTGGAACACTTATGGGCAAAATTACCGTTCCTTCAATTTCAGAGATTAGTTCGGTCAAATACCATCTACTTTTTATGATACTTTTCCCAGGACTTTTTGCTCTGCTTGGCTGGAATAAAGGCGTACAGATACTCTCGCCGATCAATGCTGTACTATTTATCAACTTTGCCCCGGTCACTACCATCATTATTCGGGTTGTTCAAGGACATAACGTCTATTTCTTTGAGTTACTCGGCGTATTTATTGTTTGTAGCATGATTGTTGCGAATAACCTTCATAATCGGCATCTACATCGACAAGCATTACGCGATAAAATTCATCAAGAGGCACATCATCTAGATGATGATATCCTCGATACTAGTGAACAATCGAGTTAACTAATAATAGAATTACTGAAAGAGCGATTAAGGAACTTTCGATAATCGCTCTCTTTTTAGCTATAATTTTCTACTCTAGCGAGTAAACAAAATTTAACTATACGATTATTTAAAATACGTTGGGTATTGCTCAACTACATTAACTAAGAGCTGTAATCCGTAGCGTAATCCACGTTCATCAATACCAAATTTCGGATGATGATGGGGGAAATTAAAATCTAGCGCTTCATTCCCACCACCAACAAAAACAAATGTTGAAGGAACAATTTTTGAAAAAGCACTAAAATCCTCGCCACCTAGCATACATTTTTCAGTAATGACCGTTGTCTCTTCCATATTCTCCGCAATATCACGAACAAATGCTGTTTTTTCAGGATTATTATCGGTAATACCATAACCAACAGTGTAATCAACCTCACAAGTAGCGCCATATTCAGCACAAGTCGATTCAGCTAGTTTTCTAATATTTTCAATAAATAACGAACGAGTTTCATCACTTGTAGAACGTACAGAACCTCCAAGTAAACAACTATCAGGAATCACATTCAAAGCTTCAGATCGCCCTGCCTGGAAAACTGTATTACTAATCACACCCGGTGCATGAGGCGATTTCATCCGCGAAACAATAGTTTGGAATTTTTGAATAATCATCGAACCAATAATAATCGGATCAATCGTTGCTTCTGGTTGGGATGCGTGGCCACCCTTTCCTTGAATTTTAATCACATATGTATCGGAGTTTGAACTAGCCGGTCCTTCTTTAATATCAACAGTCCCAACCGGCAACCCCGACCAGATATGTTGTCCATAAATAAAATCTAGTTCATTAAATAATCCCGTCTTCACCATCTCTTGAGCGCCTCCAGGAAGAAGCTCTTCAGCGTGTTGGAAGATGGCCCACACTTCACCAGTTAGTTGGTCAAAATGATCATTAAAATAATGGCATGCTGTCATTAACATTGATGTGTGAATATCATGACCACATGCATGCATTACACCTCGATTTTTCGACTGAAATGATAGCTCCGTACGTTCTTCTAAAATCGCCAACGCATCCATATCTGCTCGCAAACCGATTTTCGGACCGGGTTTACCTGTTTTAAATTTTACTAAAACACTCGTACCTACCGGACGAATAATCTCAGCATGTGAAAGCATTGCCATTTTTTCAACAATATATTTCGCTGTTTCAAATTCTTGAAATGAAAGTTCGGGATGCGCATGAAGATGGCGACGATACTCTAACATCTGTGCTTCGTACGGTGCTAAGTCTTTTTGTGTTACGAGTTCCATATTGCTCCTTTTATCGTTAATCACAAGGCTAAGAAATTTTGATCACTTTGCGCTTTTTATTGAATACATAATTTAGAATAACCATTTAGAAATATTTTTGCTCAAGAAAAATCGGCCCTCCAGGTCCAACTGGCAAGCCTGTCCAATACCATAAAAGAACAAAAACTGTCCACACAATACCTAGTGCTAATGTATAGGGAAAAAGATTGGATAAGAGCGTGCCTAGCCCCATATCTTTATCATACTTTTTCGCAAATGTAAGCAAAAGTGGTAGATAGGCCATCATCGGTGTAACGGGGTTAGTAATAGAATCTCCAATTCTATAAAGAATTTGAGTAAATGCTGGGTGATAACCTAAAAATAAGAACATAGGCACAAAAATAGGTGCTAATAGCGCCCACTTTGCAGATGCACTACCGATGAAAATATTAATAATACTTGTGATAAAGATGAAGCCAACAATCAATACCACACCACTTTGATTTTCAAGTAAAGAAGCGCCTTTTATCGCAATAATCAACCCCAAATTACTCCATGCAAAAAGTGCAATCATTTGAGCTGAGAAAAAGACAATCACAATAAATGGTCCCATTCCCGCCATCGATTTGTTAATCATCTCAACAATATCTTTCGATGACTTTGCTTGCTTAGTAATTGCTGCATAGACTAAACCTGGAATAAAAAATATAACTGCAATCACAATGGCAACACCTTGTATCAGCGGCCCATCAATCAGACTTCCCGTTTCTGGATTACGCAAAAAACTTGAGGGAGGAATTGAGAGAATCGCAATGGTCAAAAAAACTAATACAATAGATATATTAGCCCATTTAAGTCCCTTTAATTCTAATGACGTTAAATCTACAATAGGTTCTTGTTCCCCAAAAGGCTGATAAGGACCGAGTCTTGGAATAATAACCTTATGTGTTACAAACAGAATTACAAAGAGTAATAAAAACATTGATACGGTCATGAAATACCAGTTCATTGCAATGTTTACTGGGACATCGATATTGATCGTTTTAAGACCTGCTTCAGTAAATGAAAGCGCTAAGGCATCCGCCATTCCCAATATTGCATTAGCCGCAAAAGCACCTAATGCCGCAGCATATGCCATTACCAGCCCCGCAATTGGGTGATAGCCTAATCGCAAAAAAATCATCGCTGCCAGTGGTGGTACAACAATTTGAGATGCATCGCCGGCAACGGTACCGAGCATCGCCACAAGAATAATTACCGGCATAATTAACTTAGATGGTGCTTTTTCAACAGTAGAGATCATTAATGCTTTAAAGTAACCACTATGCTCTGACACACCTATTCCAAACATCACTACTAAAACCACACCAAGCGCTGGAAAACTAGTAAAGTTTGAAGTCGCTTGGGTTAATATTCGTGTTATGCCATCGATTGTTAAAAGATTAATTACATGCACAGATTCTTTTGTGACGGGATTATAAGCTGTTACATTTAATCCACTTAAGATTGCAGAAGCCACAACCGTAATAATACAAAGCGCTATAAAAATCATCACAGGATCGGGCAGTTTATTACCCCAATGCTCAATTCGATTTAAAAAGCGCACAAACAAGCTCGACCGCATAGTATCCGTTGCCATATCAACTCCTTTAGTATTTTATTTTTATTATCTATTGATAGAGTTCAATCATTATTATCATTGTCTATTAAACCTACTCATTAGATATATCAGATATCAAACTGAAATTTAAACAAAATTATTATAATATTTTTCACACAAATTCTATTTATTGACTATTAAAATATGATGAAAATCACTCTAATGAGAATCATCGCTTTGAAAAGATTGTTTTTGTTTAAATAAATAAAAAAGATGAGCAATCAAAAAACACCCATCTTCTGAACAGAATCTATACACAAAGAACTAATATCTAATCATTCTCTTCATCTTTAACAATCTCGCGACCTGGTAATATTAAGTTTAAAATTAAAGCAGATAGTGATCCCACTGTAATTCCAGACTTAAAAATCACTTGGAAAAAATCTGGCAAATCATTAAGTACTTCAGGGCGCATAGTCACCATTAAGCCGAGTCCTAATGAAACGGAAATTACTAGCCCATTACGTTTATTGATCTCTACTCGACCTAGCACTTGAATTCCAGCAGTAATAATCATTGCAAACATCATTAAACCCGCACCACCTAATACTGGCAATGGAATTGAAACTACTAATGCACCGAAGATAGGAAATATTCCAGCAAGTACTAATAATACACCAGCCATCGCTACGACGAAGCTGCTAGCAACACCTGTTAGCGAGATAATACCGATATTTTGCGCGAAGGTTGAAAACGGTGTTGTCGACATTAGCGCTGCAAAAGCTGATCCTAACCCCTCACACAAAATCCCCCCTTTCATACGCTTACCGGTCACTTTTGTCTGAGTAGCTTCGCCAAGTGCTAAAAAATTTCCACTCGACTCAACAATTGTTACAAGATAAGCAATACTCATGCCAATAATCCCAGAAATAGGGAATGAAAATCCATAATTAAAGAGTGTAGGAAATGCAAAAATTTCAGCCTCTTTAATGCCTGAAAAATCTGTTAAACCAAGGGAATAACCCAAACCTTTTTCAAGAATAATGACCCCCACATAACCAACGACCATCCCGATTACAATTGATGCCGATGCGAGTATCCCTTTACCCCATTGAGTTAAACCGATCACTACAAAAAGCACAAAAAAAGCAACAAACAGATTCCCTGCTGATGCATATTGAGCGCCCCCAACCTGACCACCAGCAAACCAATCAAGCCCAACCGGCAATAGACTTAGACCGATCATTGCAACGACTGTACCAGTAACAACTGGCGGAAAAAGCTTGCGAATTTGTGGCATAAAAAAACTTCCTAAGATCATTACTAAGGAAGCTACTAACGATGACCCCAAAATCCCCGAAACACCATACTCACTTGTCCCAATAGCGATTGCTGAAGCAACAAAAGTAAAGCTTGTCCCCATAACAGCGGGAAGACGGAGTCCGATCGGGCCAATTCCTCTGGACTGCACAAAAGTGACTGCACCGGAAACTAATAGCGCGGCATTCACTAAGGCAATTTTCTCTGAACTTGAGAGATTTAATGCACTCCCAATTACTAATGGGACGGCGATAATTCCACCGAGTGCTGCTAAAAGATGTTGAGCTGCGAGTAATAAAGAGATTGAAAACGGAGGCTTATCTTCTAAATGATAAAGGAGTTGGTCTTTCATGACGATGTTTGTCTCATAATAGATTTGAAAAGTTGGCGCTTCAAGATAGTGAAAATAAAATAGGTTATCATTTACACTAAATTGATCCGCTCTATTATACACAGTCAAAAAAATTGAAGTGCAGTGATATTTCTACTTTACAAAAACTTTGGATTAAATCGTTCTAATGATGGGCTTTAAGTGCGACTATATCCTTTACAGGAATCGAACAATTCCATTCAAAACAACTTGGACAAGACCATTGCAATGTTTTCGTTGTATAACCACAAGAATCACATTGAAACTGAGCATAATAATCAAGCATATCTCGAAACGTTTTCTCTATTAAGGCGGCTTCTGGAAAACTACCCTCAAAACGTTGCAGCTGATTTAATACCATCAGTCCATAAAGATTACTCTCTTGATCAAGTTCCTTTTGCAAATATTCAATTCCGGCATGAAAACCCTCTTCAAAAATATATTGATGAGCTCTCCACACTTTTAAAATAATATGCTCATTTTTTGTGAGCATTCCCATTAACCAATTTCGAAAGAAAACCTCTCTTCCTAATAAAATAGAAATTTCATACACCATCGGAATAATTATAGGAACTATCTGGAGGTCTTGCTTTTCTACCATTAGCAAGTACTCTAAAGCTTTTTCATATTGCTGATAATAGTAGAGCGAATAAGCTCGAATCAGACTCGCTCTAACACAATTTGGATCACTTTTATAAGCTTTATCAAGCCATAAAATCAATCGCTCTAAATTAGGAGATTCTGTATATAGTTCTTCTTCTGCTAACTCACAATAAAGATGGGCAATTTCAGCATAATGAGTAGAAGGCGCTTCACTTAATTGCTCAAGCATAGTTATACTCTGCAACCATTCACGTTGTTGTTTGTAAACCTTTGCAAGCTTTAAAAGCGCAAGATCACGATATGTATCCGATTCTAAAAGTTGACGCAAGGTGCTCTCGCCACGATCTAAAATTCCTGCTGAAAGATAATCATCTGCAAGAGAGAGATACACCTTTTCGGTTAATTCTCGAGTAGGGGCTTCTTTTAACAGATACTCATGGAGATTAATCGCCTTATCAATTTCGCCACGTTTACGAAAAACATCACCAAGCATCAAACTAAAGTTGAGGTTATCAATATCATAATCTGGCGGTAGCGTTAATAATGACTCATCAACCTCTTTACTCTCTTCGATAAAATAACGAAGATTAAGATAACGGAGCATCTTCTGCTTTTTAACGTTATCTCTTTTTGCGGCCCACCAACCAATTAAAAGCCCCAAAGGAAGAAGAAGCCAAATATATTCAAACATTACAGTTTCTTATCCCAATAAGCTCATGGCGAAAATCATAATATATACTGGTCATTATAAAAAATTACGATAACCGTGTTTTAAAGGACATGCGTTTTACGTTTTAATTCAGAATTTTCTTTCTCTAAACGTTTAATATTATTTTTCAGAACAACATTTGAAAAAATTTTAGGGATATTTAACAGCGTTAAAACTCCAAGTGTAAAGATTGAGCCTATTATGAAAATAATACAGATAAAAATAGAGGTATTAACTGTTGTCTCTCCAAAAAGAAAATTAAAAGAGACTGTACTATCACGATTGACAAAGAATACGATAAACACAACGGCAAAAATAATTACCCATATCGCAGCTTTTAGCCAAAAATAGATACGCTTCATAATGTTAGCAATCCTTTCTCATAAATTTTAGACAAGTTTATTTACTTTAGCATAAAATAGTATTGTGAGCTTTGCATTTTACGCTTATCATGGTAAATTATAAAGCGTTATCGGGGTTTGAAGTAGCGGGAAATTTTATCAAGCACCCTAATTTATGGAAATCGGCGCCATTTTTTTAGAACCTTCTTACAGGTAGTAAAGCTGAAATACTATATATAACTAACGATATTAAATATGATGCACAAATCTTGCTAGAAAACTATATTTAGTCTAGTGACTGGTCTGCTGTATTCAAATACAACCAACATAATCCGTTATAAAACAAGTAACAACATTAAAGATCAATTTTTTAATACCCATAAAACAATAATAGATATAAAACTTATATGAATTCAACAAATGAGACGATCATCGCGCGCTGGAATGAATATTCCTTAGCAACGAAAGCACTTTTGCGTCTAAAGCATAACTTAAAACTTATTGACTCACCGAATGCGCTTCACCTGTTAGCTAAAGTCGCTTTATTTATTGATACCAAAAAATTAAATCGTATTTTAATTCTTACCAATCATATTAGTGATGCCATTATGACTGAAATGGTGTTCAATCAGATTGAACCCAGTATTAAAACAAACTTAATACTTACAGAAAAAGGGCAATCAGCGATTGATTTTAATAGTGCATCAGTAACAATTATTCCACACCCGCTTTTCTCTCTTGAATCAATTCGCAGCAATTCTCTACCGCTCCTTGATTTTGATCTTATATTGATCGATGAGAATATTACTCCGACATTTTTATATGACCTACTCTTTATTGAAGAAATTAACAATCCTTTATTAGAACTTGATAATCCTTCATTACTACTTTCAACTAATTTTCATCAAATCACAGTTGAAATCGACCAAGCACTTGCTGCAGTAGACAAAAGCACACCAACAAAATCGAAAATTTCATTAAATAGTAAAAAAATAACTGAATCTAAAGAAAAAAACAGTGCTGGCATTGCTGAGAATCAGTATACAGATTCTAATACTGAAGTAACTTCTACGACAAAACAGACATTCAATGAAACTCCCATAAAACAAGAGTCAACCAAAAAGAAAAATCTTCCAACTGTTTTCATTGCTCAAATTCCTAAAAATACCCAGCGGCAATTCATTAGGGATTATATTCGAGAGCATCATTTAGAGCATACATTAATCATTGCGCATAATCGCCAGTCCGCAAGATTGCTAGAGAAATATCTCTATCGTGCACGTATTCGTAGCCGAATCGTACACGAAAAAGTTGATAAAGAGACCGCACTAAGCCTTTTTGATCGTTACAACAAAGGACAATTTTCTGCATTTATTCTAATGCATCATGTAATTGAAGACTATGCAGATCAGATTGAAAAATGTGATTCAATCCTCTTTTTGGATCTCCCAACTGTTTATGCGGAATATGCTAATCGATATCGGTTTGCTAAAGATAAATTAGCACCAAAGCATCTTGTCACGATTATGACAGAAAATGATAAAGTTTGGATACAAGCAATGATGGAAGAATATCCGACCTTGCAACAACCAATAGTCACCATTGATATTGAGTTACCCAAACGCAAATCCAAAAATAACACCCTTTCAGAGAAAGAAACCACTACTTCTCCGAAGAGTCATTACGACAATAGGGACAAACGTAGTAAATCTCCTAATAAACCTCAAGAAGTTCGCAATTCTGCAGTAAAAGAGAATACCGCCTCAGATGTGACTCAAACAAACAATAGTGAAAAAGAGGAACAAAGAGAACATAATAAGCATCAAACGAAGAAAAAAGCTACCAAACCACGCAATAATAATCGTCGAAATGATCGCTCTAACAATCAATCTGATAATCACCAACCAATGGATAATCAAAGCGATTTTTTCAGTACAAATCAAGATGAAATTGTTAATCGTAACCGTTTACCTTTTGAAACGGGCTCTTTTGAAGCCAATATCGCTCGCGAAAATCGCCGTAGAGGGCGTGACATGTTTAATACACCAGGAGGACTAGGCCAATCAACTTCTGGAAATTTTATTCAAAATATTACCCAAGGAATATCAGGGAATCAGTCTTCAAATAATGCAAATCGCAAGAACAATCGAATCAACCGCAACAAACCGAAAAATCGCAAAAAATAAGTCCGTCGGGTTCATATTTGAAGCAGTAAAAGCAGAAGGAATATAGCAATGCAACTCTATATTCCTTTTATCATGATAATCCGAATTCATTAAGTTTTAACTATACATCCACATAACCTCGCAATCACATCAATTCCTCTTGTGACAGCTCACGATATTCAATCGCTTTGATCCACCATGTTTTTTGAGCTTCTGGCGTTCTAATAAAGATTTCATCATCTTCTATTTTTCCTAGGCAGGCGCGCGCCATTGGTGAATTAAGTGAAATATATTGTTTATGTTGATAGATCTCCTCATCACCTACAATTCTAACTGTTAATTCTTTTCCGTCTTCATCTTCTAATGTTATCCAAGCCCCAAAAAAGGCTTTTCCTTCCTGTTGCGGATTATATTCTACCTTTTGAGCAACATCGAAAAGCTTTGTCAAAAAACGAATCCGGCGATCAATTTCTCGTAACTTCCTTTTATTATAGGTGTAATCAGCATTCTCAGACCGATCCCCCAAACTTGCCGCCCATGATACGATTTTCGTAATTTCAGGGCGCTCTGTTCTCAAAAGATACTGCAACTCATTTTGAAGATGTTGGTATCCTTCAGCTGTTAATAATTTTCGATTATTCATAGTAATAAATTAATAGACGTTTTTAAACAACGTCTAACCCAGAAAATATTGAATAATAATCCACTCCTCTTCCCTATTTCCGCTATCATATTGGATAATTATTCCAATAATAAATATTATCTAATGATTTATAAAATGATTAAAGCACATTAAGGAATTGTCGTGAGTAAAAATTTTTTTCGAAATAGCTTTATTATTTTTATAATAATCGCACTTCTCTATTCCTTCTATCTTAACACGAGTTGGATGGAACTTTGTGCTGGTTTAGCTTTCTTTCTTTTTGGCATGCAATCGATGCAGGAAGGATTAAAAGAACTTGCTGGGGGAAAGCTTGAACGAATCCTTGCAAAAAGTACAGAGACAAACCTAAAAAGTCTCTTATTTGGCACCACTTCCACATTAATATTACAATCAACAACCGTTGTTTCATTATTAATCATTGCTTTTATCAGTACAAATCTTATTACATTAGCGGCTGGAATTGGCATTATTATTGGGGCTAATGTTGGATCAAGTGGCGGAATGTGGCTACTTGCCCTAGCAGGTCAAAATGTTAGTCTGGGGCCGTTTGCTTACCCGATGATTGTGATTGGTATACTAGCCTCTTTTACTGGAAAGCGTAGTAAATCTGCCGGTAGAGTTCTTATTGGTATCGCATTTATATTACTTGCAATTGACCTCATTAAAGACGGTTTTGCAGAGTTTACCACTAATTTTGATATCCTAAAATACCAGCTCACTGGATGGTATGGCACATTTTTGTTACTAGGCATAGGTATCATTTTAACGATTATTCTCCAATCAAGCCATGCTACTATTATGCTGATTTTAACAATGCTTTCTCTCTCGCAGATCAATCATATTCAAGCCTATGCTCTGACGATTGGCGCTATTGTTGGCAGTGCATTAGCAACAGGGATCTTAGGCTTTCTAGGAGGGAATCGAGCAGGAATGAGAGTTGCCGCTTCACATGTAATCTATAATACCGGAACTGCAGTAATTGTCTTACTACTTTTCAAAGCGCTAATCATCCTGACAAATAAAATTGCTCTTTTTCTCAATCTATCAGGACTAATAGAAGTGGCTATATTTTACTCTCTCTTTAATCTAGTTGGACTTATTTTTTTCTGGCCACTTAAAAGTCATTTAGCAAAACTACTTGAACGATTAATTCCTGAACACCCCGAACCTCAAAGCATTGTTAAAGATATACACAATAGCATTACCACTAACCTAGAAATAATCGAAGAGAAAGAACAATCACGATACCTTATTGATAACGCTCTCTCTTCAATTCAAACAGCCACTCAAGCAGTACTGCAAGAACTCAATCATCTTTCAAAAATAAGTCTTGAAGTCATTTGTCATACCTTATCACTGAAGTCTGAGATTTTAAACGAAAGTCATCTGAACAAAAATATGATTGTCCAATATCATGACAATACGCCTGTCGATGCCGACATTTTATACCGACGCTATATCAAAGGGTTATATAGTGAGTTACTTACATTTATAAGCAAGATCGAATATAAAGAACAAGATAAGGAATATCAATCAATATTGACAACCTCTCAACTTATCGCCTTCAAACTCGTTTCTGCGGTAAAAAATAGTCATCATCTACAAAAAAATTTGCAATATTATCTCAACAGACCCACGTCCGAAGCCTACCCATTCTATATTGAATTACGCAACTACATTATTGAAAACCTCCAAACAGCTTTCAAAATTCAACAACAAATTACTAATAATGAATTTGAGCAAGTAATACAGCCTTTTAATGAATGCATTAATTCCTCACGAATATTTGAAAACCAAATAAAATCTAAGATATATCAACAATTACGTGAAGAAAATATTAGTGGGTTTATTACAAGCTCTCTTCTTAATGATCTCTATTATTCGACTCAAATTGTCGAAAGCCTCTACAATATTTTAAAACTTGTCGCGATTCAGGAAGATAATTTATTAAGTAATCTTGATTTAATCACTTTACTAAATGAAACTAATCTCTAGTTAACATTTTTAAAAGTTGGGAAGATATATCCTACTATTTTTTTTATAATCTAAATAGCGTATAATTATCTGTTGAATAAGATATTTTTTTAAAATCGCTTATCAATCTAAATATAACGATACAAAAAACGTAATACGTTATAGAATCATCTTAAACTTATAAGGACTTTTTTATATGAAAAACATCACAAAATTGCTTTTAATCAGCTCTATCGCATTCGCAGGATTAGTAGCATGTTCTGATGAAGCAAAAGATCCAGCAGCAAAAGCTGCAGTAAAACAAACTGAGCAAACAGCAAAAGCTGCTGAAAATGCCGCTAAAAAAGCAGAAGATGCTGCGGTAAAAGCTGCAAAAGAACAGGAAAAAGCAGCTCAAGAAGCAGCGAAGAAAGCAGCTGAAGAAGCAAAAGCTAAAATAGAAGCTGAGAAAAAAGCAGCTCAAGAAGCAACTAAAAAAGCCGAAGAAGAGGCTAAAGCAAAAGCAGAAGCTGCGAAGAAAGCAGCTGATGAAGCCGCTAAAAAAGCTGAAGATGCAGCAAAAGAAAAAGCTGAAGAAGCAAATAAATTAACTGAAGCAGCCGCTAAAAAGGCTGAAGATGTTGTGAAAGAAACCGAAAAAACAGCTGAAAAAACAGCTAAAGATGTAGCAGATGCAAAAGAAGCAGCAGCAAAAAGTGTAGAAAAATCTGTTGATTCAGCTGAAAAAGCAGCAGAAGAAGCTGCTAAAAAAGCTGGCGATAATGTCGATAAAATCGAAGAAGCTAAGAAAGCAGCTCAAGAAGCAGCAGCGGAAATTGCTGAAGAAATGAAGAAAGCGGCTGAAGAGGCAATGAATAAAACAGTTGATGAGACTAAAAAAAGCGTTGGTAATTTATTAAACAAATAATATACCCTAGATCTTATTAAATAAAAATTAAAAAATCCCGTACACGATACGGGATTTTTTTACAATGAAATAATAGATACACAATTCTGATAGTTTGTTGCTACTATGTATTTCATACACAGAAAAATTCTGCATTACGCATTAATATTGATGAATGTCTGCTGTCTCCTACAAATACAGAAGCTCTATGATCGAAAGTATAATCGGGAATTATTCCTTTAAACTTTTAATAAATATCCAATATATTTCATTAGCTGTCTTTATCCTGCGAGATTAATGCATCAACAAACTCACCGCTCTTAAATGGTCTAAGATCGTCAATTGACTCTCCTACACCTATAAACCGAATAGGAATTTTGAGCTCCTCTGCAATTGCAAAAATAATTCCACCTTTTGCAGTCCCATCGAGTTTCGTAAACGTAATACCTGAAAGCGGCACTGTTTGATTAAATTGACGAGCCTGATTTAGTGCATTTTGCCCGGTCGAAGCATCAACAACAAGCATTACTTCATGAGGAGCACTCTCATCATGTCGCTTCATAACTCGATTAATTTTACCTAATTCTTGCATAAGTCCAGAGTCAGTATGTAAACGGCCAGCTGTATCAGCAATTAAAACATCTATTTTACGAGCCTTAGCAGACTCCATTGCATCAAATATTACAGACGCCGGATCAGCCCCCTCTTTTTGTGAAACAACAGAAATATTATTACGCTCTCCCCAAATCTCTAATTGTTCAACAGCCGCTGCTCTAAATGTATCCCCAGCAGCAAGCATTACTGATTTCCCCTCGGCTTGAAATTTTTTAGCAAGTTTACCAATAGTTGTTGTTTTACCAACACCATTCACTCCAATCATCAAAATCACATAGGGTTTATGTGTAACATTATCAATCACTAAAGGTGCTTCAACCGGTATTAAAATGTCTTTCATTTGAGCTTTAAGCGCGGCAAATAATTCATCCACATTAGAGAGTGATTTTCGAGAGACTGAGTCTCTAATAGATGTCAACATATGATCGGTCACCTTGATTCCTACATCAGCCAGTAATAGCCTCGTTTCCAACTCTTCAAGGATTTCTTCATTAATCTCTTTTTTTCCTAGGAAAAGATCAGCTAATCCTTCTGTTAAACCATTTCGCGTTTTACTTAATTTGCTACTAAGACGTGCAAAAAAACCTTGCTTTTTAACAGGCGCTTCTTGTGTCGTTATTTCATCAATGAATGCCTCAGAGACTTCAGGTTTATTTTCAGATAAAAGTGGACTATCTGAATTATTATCCTTACTAGTGAGTAATTCCTCATTAAATGAATCAGTACTAGTTTCATCATTATCTTTAAGACCTGAAAAAGAAGATTCGGAATTATTTACCGCTTCGATGGCATTCTCCGTGATTTCAGTAATGATCGAACTTTCTGGCTGAATATTATCGGTTTCATTCAATAGACTATTGATATCACTATTCCCGGAATCATCCTTAGAAAGCTCTTGGTGATGTGAAATTTGCTCATCAAAAACCATCTTGACATCATCAATGATATGTTCGGCAACCTCAAGAGCTTCGCTTTTAGTTGCTTCTATTGCATTAATAGAGGGCGATAATTCTGTGAAAGGAGCTGTACTATTTTCATCAAGTTTCTCAAATCTAGTAATCTCAACAGAATCGGAGGTTAAGCTTTTGTCAGCTACCACTTCCTGTTCTTCTGGAATTTTATCAATAGAAGATGGTATCTGCTCAATATCTTGAGTGATTTCTTCTTCCTGTTTTTTTCCACCAAATAATTTACTAAACCAACCTTTTTTCTTTTCTGCCATAGTACTTAATCTTTATTACAAAGTTTATATAGATGAATTTCTCCCTATTTTAGCAGTTTCTAAGAATTATTGTTTCACTCCTTCAATAAGAAAACAGGTAAATTTCGTCTCTATATTTTAAATGACTAATTATTAGCATTTTATAAAAAAACACTTGTCAAAGAGAACTAGATCAGGCAATATACCGTCTTGTACTTAATAGGCATATAGCTCAGTTGGTTAGAGCACCACCTTGACATGGTGGGGGTCGTTGGTTCGAATCCAATTATGCCTACCATCTTTTAGGGCCTTTAGCTCAGTTGGTTAGAGCTCTCGACTCATAATCGAGCGGTCGCTGGTTCGAGACCAGCAAGGCCCACCAAATGTAATCAAAAGACCAAAAAAATAACTGATATAAATTTACATCAGTTATTAATGTTTTCGAAAAGAGATACTTCTGTATCTCTTTTTTATTTGTCAAAAAAAAATCGCTTGCAAGTTCATATGCTAATACTTATTTAGAAAAATAACACTATAAAATGTAATTTATTATCAAAGGTGTTTTTATAAAAACTCCTTATACTCATCTTGCAAATGCTAAAAAATTATTCAATTAGCAAATAATCCCTATAAATATTGTGACATAGAATCTGCTTTTAATGACCTCTGAGTTAACTAACGTGTTTTTTTAGTATAGATAGAGAACACAAAATATAGGTATTTGTAATTTAAACTTTTTTCCATTTTAAAATCCTCTTCTTATTTTATCTGCAATTCACTCACGTTCTCTAAAAGAACGATTGTTCGTTGTTAGTAAACATCGCCACTATTACTATTTATTAGCAAAAATAATTAAATAATAATTTTACCTATATTTACAATAATTATCTTTTTGTTTACTATATATAGAGTTTTTTAGTTCTATATAAAAACTATTTTGCATTTAACAAACAAAGGTTATGAAAAGATGAAAAAATTATCGTTAGCATTAGTTGCAGCACTCTCTCTCTCTACAACAGCATTTGCTCAAGATCTTCCAAAAGCAACAGCGGGTTCAGATGGTCAAATTAAATTCACAGGTACCGTGACAGAAAAAGGTTGTACGATTGTTGCTGGGAATTCCGCAACAATTGATTTAGGGTCTATTGCGAAAGGTACTCTACAAAAACAGAAGTTTGGTGCTTGGGGTACGGGTGAAATTAAATTTGTAGATTGTAATTTAGATGTTGATGATAAAGATAAATTAAAAGCGGTCACAATTACTATCAAACCAGGTAAAAAAGCGACTTTTGGTACTAATCTTTGGGCAAATAATGGTAATGCACAAGGTGTAGGCATCGAAGTTGAAGTCGGTGGAAGCAAAGGTCTTGCACAAATTCCACCAACAGGAACGCCTGATCCGATCGAAGCAAACATTGACGATGTAAACGGCACTGCAACTTATAGTGTTCGTGGTCGTATGGCGGGTGATGCTGCTGTAACAGCAGGTACTGTTGAAACAACAATCTCTTTTGTTGCTAGCTATAAATAACCTCAATAGCAGATATCAATCTGTTACTTAGCTTTTTATAAGGAAGGTATCTCTTTTGTTGAGATACCTTCTTCTGATGTATCGATAATTAAAAACTACTAAGCGGAATTTTTGATGAAAAAAGCTATAAAAAAAGGGAAATATCTAATAATGATAGGTAGCCTCCTTTCCCCTTTTAGCTATGGGTTTGAATTTAATAACAAGGTTTTAGAGGCTTTAGGATTTGAAAATGTCGATCTCTCTGCCTTTTCTGGCAGTAACGATCAATTTACGGGAAAATACCTTGCCGATATTGAGATCAATGAGCAAAATATCTTCTATAATCATCCGGTCTATCTCTACAGTAATAGTGGTGAAAGTCATATCTGTTTTACCGATGAGTTATTGACCTCACTACCTATTAGCAAAACGCTTCGTTCTGGTGCCAAAAAATCGATCATCAACACTACCGATGCCGGCAACTGCTACGGCTTACTAGAGTATGATAAAACGATTAGTGCAGAGTTTGATGATCAGCAGCAAAAAATCAACATCCGTATGCCCCATGCTTATTTGGTGGACTTCGACCCTTATTGGATTCCACCTAATCAGCGTGATCATGGAATTAGCGGGCTCTTTTTAGACTATAACCTGCTTAAGACATTTAATCGTTACAAAAGTTATGGGCAATATTCTACATATAACAACTTCACAAGTTATGGCGTAATAGGCGCCAATATTGGACGATTCCGCTTTCGCAGCAATTATCAATATAACCCTAACAATGTGGGGAAAAAATTTGAGCGCACCCAAACTTATGCCTTTACCGATATTGGGAGCTTAAACGCCCATCTCTATGCAGGAGAGCTCTATTCCCGTTCAAACCTCTTTAGCTCCGTTCGCTTTAAAGGGGCTTCGCTCTATACCGAAGAGAGCATGATGCCTAACTATTTACAAGGCTATGCGCCCCAAATCACTGGTACCGCAACGTCTAATGCAGTTGTCACGGTCAGACAATATGGCAATATCATCAAGCAGGTTCAAGTACCACCAGGACCTTTTGCCATTGCCAATCTCCCCTCTTACTTAAGTGGAGCGGTAGATGTTACGGTTGAAGAGAGCGATGGATCGATCAATGAGTTCCAAGTGGATATTGCCCATGTTCCCTATTTAACTCGAAAAGGGGCACTTCGCTACAATATCAACGCCGGTCAATTAGCACCACAACACGTCAATAAAAAAGTCGATGTTAAATTTGCCTCAGTGGATGGCTCTTACGGTTTAACCGATATAATCTCCTTAATTGGGGGAATTAATTACACGACCAATAATGAGTATTTAGCTTATAGTGCCGGGCTCGGGCTCAATTTAGGGGTTATTGGTGCCCTCTCATTTGATATGACAAAGTCGGAGAATAGAGCTCATCCAGGAAAACGCCTGACGGGCCAAAGCTATCGCTTCAATTATGCAAAACGCTTTGGGCAAAATACCTCGCTTAATATCGCAGGTTACCGCTTCTCAAGCCGAGATTACACAACACTCAATAACTATATTGATATGAAAACGCATCAGTTTGATCGCCTCTATTTAGAAAAGAACCGGTTTTCCCTCAGTATTTCCCAATATCTTCCTCAATGGAATATCAATATTGCAGCAACCGCTTCAAAATCGACCTATTGGAATCAAGGAAGCAACTCCTACTACAACGTCTCTCTCTATAAGACGATTGAAAGTGGTTTTTTCCGTAATACCTCGGTATCGCTCAATCTCTCCCACAATAAAAGTAGCTATGGTAACAAAGATGATTTAGTAGGGCTCTATCTCTCCATTCCATTAGAAGATCGAACATCGCGTCTCTCTTATAATGCACGTTATGAACGAGGGCGAAAAAATGTCTCCCAACAAGCCACCTTTTATAGTGAAGGAATGGGCGGAAACTACTCTTTAGGCGCTTCAATGAATCATCAACGTGATCTCAGTGGATCGATCGACTACGCATTGAGTGCGTCTTACAACACCAACTTAAGCTTTGGTAACTTTAATAGCTCGGCGAGCTACTCATCTGATCAGCAGAGTGTTACTGCGGGCTTTAGTGGTTCACTTACCTTAACGCAACACGGGGTGGCAACTCATCCTTATGTCTATGAGGAAGGATCACGCCTTATTATTGATACGGGGGTTTCGGGTGTCAAAATACAAGGTTCAAGTAGTGAATCTAACTTCTTTGGGCTTGCAGGCGTGAGTAATATTCCTAACTACTACAAATCAACCTATCTGATCGATAATGATAATCTCCCTGAGAATGTAGAGATTCAAGATAATGTGATGGAAATAGCCCCGACGAAAGGTGCGATCGCCTATCGATCTGCTAATGCAGTCAGTGGTCAGAAGGCGCTAGTTACCATTACACTGCCCGATGGATCACACCCTCCATTTGGTGCCATCGTTTATCGAGAAAATGGGCTTGATACTGAAGTGGGGATGGTCGCCGATCAAGGTCGAACGTATCTCACAGGTCTTAATAAAAAGGCAACGTTTATTGTGAAATGGGGTGATGATCAATCTTGTCGCCTCCCCATTCAATCTACCGATACTGAAGAATTCACCACAATTATTTGTCACTAGGAGTCATCTATTATGAAAAAACTACTCATTGCGATCGCAACACTTAGCTTATCACTCCTCAACAGCTCTTATGCGCAGCTCACGCTCGATAGAACTCGGATCATCTTTGACCGTGCTCAATCAAACTCACAATCGATTGTGGTCTCAAACACCAATAAAAATGAGCCCTACTTAGCACAATCTTGGATCGAAGATGATCAAGGCAATAAGATCGAATCACCATTGGTGGCGCTACCTATTTTGCAGAGAATCAATCCCGGACAAGAGAAGCAGGTAAAGATCTCTTTAGCAGGGCAGAATAATCTTCCGACCGATCGCGAATCGATGCTCTTTTTTAATGTGTTAGGTGTTCCTCCCAAAACAGATGCAGAGAATCAGGTCAATATTGTGATTCAATCGAAGGTGAAGCTCTTCTATCGCCCAAAAGGCTTAAAGCAGTATAAAGAGAATGGTTGGTTAAAAGAGTTACAAATTTCAAAGTCGGGTAATAGCTATACACTCCAAAACCCAACAGAATATCATATGGTCATTTTAGGCTTTAGTAATGGTCCAAAAGGAAAGGTGATTGAAAAAGATATTATCTTAAAACCTTTTGGAAGTAGCGTCGTTCATCTCTCTTTAGGAAATACGCCAACCGTCTACTTTATTAATGACTTTGGGGGAACGGAATCTCAGAGTTATCAGTGTAAAAACAGCTGTCAACTTATTATTAACTAATGGATGCTAAAGCGATGAAACAATATTGTTTCCAATTGATTCTGATTGATTCTGACTTAACGATGTTACTACCAAATATTTAATATGATAACTACTCTTTAAGTTAAAACCAATCATCGTCCACTTTAAAAAAATCAATATTCTCTATTATCCATTTAGGTATATTCTATGAATTATTTTACGCAAAAAATATCAACTTTTATGAAAATGTTGATATTCTCACTATTACTCTTCTTATGTGCGCTTCCTGCTTATGCTCGATGTACTGTTGAACATATTGTGCAAAATGGTATTGTCATCTCCCCGACCTCAAATAATTTAGATGCAGTTTTTACATTTAAACAAAATGCACCACCTATAAGTTATAGAATTGAGGTCGATATTTACTGTAGCACCCCATCTAAAGTGATTATCAATGATTTAAGAACCATAAATGCCTCAACAATAAATACTCAAAAAATGTTGGAAGATCTTAAACCTACAAGATATGAAGGTGTGGGTTATCTAGCTATTCTTCCATCGAAAGGTTCAGTGATAAATTCAACCTCGAATTTATTTACAAGAGCGACAACTGCTGTTAACAATTATCCTTATCCTGCGGGCACTCGATATAAAGTTCGCTATACCCTTCCTTCACTAATGCTTTACTCTCCAATTGTCACATCACGGTTTTATGAAACAGGGGGACTTATCTATAATATCTGTAGTGAAACAGAGATTGGTAACTGTACCCACTTAATTTTAATTATAGATCTTGAAAGTATTAAAGAAAATACATGTTTAGTTGGTGCATTTAAAACATCTGTTGATAAACCTTCGATTGATTTTGGTAGTGTAAGTAAGAAAGAGATGGAGTCTGGTAAACAACTCAAAGATAATTTCACTATAACAGTAGAAAAAACATCAACAAAATGTAACTCAAACATTTCCCCCAAAATTATCTTTAACTCAGGGACGCTTTATAACGACCAAAATATAGATTTACAAAATGGGCTGATATTAAAACTAAAAGATGAAAAGGGTAATTTAGTGAAATTTGGTCAGGCTACTGGGGAGGGTATTATTGGTAGATCAGACACGTTATTAAAGATGAAGTTTGATGCTTTGATAGAAAAAAGACCTGATAATGCTCCGATTAAATCGGGCCCATTTTCAAGTGTCGTCATCTATACAATGGAGTATTATTGATATCGCTTAATCTCAATATTCATTGATCCCAATGTAGATTGTTGAAGTTTTTAACAACTGTTGTCTATCAGATTGAGTATCGTTAATATCTGATAAAATACATCTGGTGATGATAAAAGAGGAGCAATAAAAGCTCCTCTTTTACAGTTACATCACTTTATTTCTTTTTTATGGAACACTAATTAAAATTAAATTCTCCAATTACACCATTATTCGTATCAGGATATGAATTGAGCACATCTGCATTAAAGTTTTGCTCTAACTGTTGCTGGAGTTGTAGCAATGGGCGATGATCTGGCGAAACAACCAGTCCTATCGCTAAATATTGCTGAGCTATATCGTAATTACCATAATTGTAAGCATCCCTAGCACTTGTATAATAAACATCTGCAATCGCTTTCAAACCCTGTTGAGCTCTGCTGTTAACTGGATCCATTCCCAAAACTTCAGTATAGTAATAGTAAGCATCATCTTGATTGACTCCAACATAATTACCTTGTATAAATGCAGTATCTCCTTGTAATAGATATCCGTCAACCAATGCAAGATCTTCTTGTGAGAGCCCCTCTGCATTATGATCTAAAGATAATAGCGTCAATCCCGCATCTGATACTGAATTTTCACTTGCTACAACCTCTTCGGTAATAGTAGCATCATCATTATTAGAATCCATCTGAATAGTGGTTACCTGAGTTGTTTTATCCGTATGGTCTAAAACTGGCTTTGTCTGCTCAGCAACAGTTTCCGTTTCAACAATTCTTGGAGCTTTTGGTACATAAATATACGACTTGCGTTCTTCTTCAGGAATCACAGGATTTAAAGCAGCCATCGAACCTGATTCGTCATTATGAATAACAACATACTTTGGAACCTTCCCCGAATATAACGATTCATCTCCAAACATAAAATAGGCAAAAATCGCTAAGCCAATAAAGAGAATACCTAATACAAATAAATTAAATCCTTGGAACCACCCCATACCTAATTTACTCCCTTTCTTCTTTGTTGGAAGCGCTGTTTCAGACGCCTGCTCTTCTCTCGTAAAAGATTCTTTCTGTTGCATTTCTACATTATTTTTATCAACTGCTCGAAATTCATCAATACTAACAGTGCTTAACTTCGGCTCTTGGCGTACCTCCTCATATAACTTGGGCTCTGGTACAATTTCAGGAATATCTGCAACAGATGCTTCAAGATCAACTGCTTGATTACTGCTCAGAACAGTAAAGGGGGCGTCTTTTGTCTCTTCTACTATCTCAATATCTTCGATAGTAAATTGAAAGTCATCATGTTTTTCTAGCTCAGAAGGATCGACCATAACATCACTATACAGTGTTCTCGCGTCTTTTTGCGTCAATTGATTATCTGATGTAATCCCTTCATTCTCACCATCTTCAACCGTACTATTTCTAGTAGAATCTACTGGGTTTTCATGATCTTTTTCATTCATAACTCTATTAACTCAATTAATAATTCTTTAACCTTTAAGGTAATGGCCAAATTCTTCTAACGCTTCGCGCAGTTCAAATAATGGTAGCCCCATCACACCAGAATAGCTTCCTTCAATATATCTAATATATCCCGCCATCTTTCCTTGTATCGCATAACCACCAGCTTTATCGCAAGGTTCTCCACTCTCCCAATATTGGTCAATAAAATTTTGTGGCAATACCGAAAACGAGACTCGGCTTTCATTAAGCTTCGATACAAATTTTATCTTACCTTCAAAGGTTCCTGCCAACGTAATAGCAGAAAAAACCGTATGAGTGTGATTAGATAAACATCGCATCATCTCATTAAAATCTGATTTATCACGAGGTTTTCCTAAAATTTTACCGTTATAACTTAATGCAGTGTCTGCAGACAATAAAATTTGTCCAACGGCTAAATCTATATTGCCTTGCGATAATGCTTGCAATACTTTCGCTTCAGCCATGTTTTTAACATAGTTTTCAGGCAAAATAGGTAGATGAACCGTTTCATCTACCTCTATTGCAAGCGTTTTATAATTCAAACCTAATTGCTCTAACAGCTCCTTTCTTCTAGGAGATTTAGAAGCTAATAGAATTTTTAAATTATTCATTGTTAAGTCACTAAAATATCAAAGAGTTATTGTAATACAATAACGTCATTTATATCATTTATTTAGATATTTAAATGACTTCTGTCACAGAGATATCTTCCACGGGAATCTCGGGCGTAATATCTCCATCATAATATTGATAACGACCATTTTCATCAAAATGTAGACGTAAACGTTGAAGCTCTTTAGTCTTCCCTTCAGATGTTGAGTGATAAAAGACATAATACCAAACCCGAGTATCATATACATCTCGCACTAACGGAGTTCCAAGTAAAAGCTGGACATCGGATTTACTCATACCCGGGGACAAATTTTCAAGCCGTTGCTTTTCAATAAAATTCCCTTGATAAACATCTACCCGATGCATAGAGCAACCGGTAATCGCTACAAATAAACCTAATAATATGAAACTTTTAATTTTTTTCATTATCTTTCTCCTAGAAGAACAGAGCTCAATCATACCTTTTTTTCGATAAATTTCTATGAATTATTTTCAAGATCAAGCCATCTTTCATATTTTTTCTCTAATAACTGATTTTTATCGGCTAATTCTGTTAATTTTTCCGACTGAAACTGATGATCCTCCTGATAAAAAGAGGAAGATTGCACTAGAGTCTCTAAATCTTCAATAGCCGATTCTATCTGTGCAATCTCACCTGGTAATTCTTCTAGCTCACGGGTCTCTTTATAACTTAATTTTCGTTTAGATGCATTACCATTTGTTTGGGTATTTGAATGTGCCAGGTTTTTTTGTGTTGACGCTATCTGCGTTGATTGCTTAACTTTTTTAAAATTTTTCTTCGGAATTTTACCTAACTCTTTAACCTTATTCTGCCAGTCAGAATAACCACCAATATATTCTTCAATCCGACCTTCTTCTTCAAACACTAAAACAGAAGTGACCACGCTATCAAGAAAAGCACGATCATGTGAGATTAACAATAAAGTTCCCTCATAATTGCCTATGAGATCCTCTAATAGTTCAAGCGTTTCAACATCAAGATCATTTGTCGGCTCATCCATAACTAAAAAATTGAATGGCTTTGCAAAAAGTTTTGCCAATAAGAGACGATTACGCTCTCCACCAGAAAGGGACTTCACTGGACTTCTTGATCGTTCAGGGGTAAACATAAAATCTTGTAACCAACTAATTACATGGCGTTTTTTTCCTTGAATATCAATAAAATCACTGCCTTCCCCAACGTTATCGATAACTGTTGCTTCTAAATCTAGTTTACTACGCAGTTGATCAAAATAAGCAATTTCAAGTTGTGTTCCTAACTCTACAACACCGCTATCTGGGATAATATCACCTAATAGCACTTTTACTAACGTCGATTTACCGGCTCCATTAGGCCCAATAATTCCAACTTTATCACCACGCATTAATGTGAAATTAAAGTCTTGAATGAGAAGCTTATCACCCAACGTTAAATAAACCTGCTCTGCTAAAATAACCCGTTTTCCCGATTTTTTAGCCTCTTCATGATGCAAAGTCGCCTTTCCCTGTCGATCAATTCTTGTGCTTCGCTCTTCACGCATTGCTTTTAGCGCACGTACACGCCCTTCATTACGCGTGCGGCGTGCTTTAATTCCCTGACGAATCCAGACTTCTTCTTCCGCCAGCCGTTTATCAAACAACGCATTCTCTTGAGCTTCATTATGAAGTTCAATTGCCTTAAACTTCTGATAGTCACTATATGAGCCGGGATACTCTGTAAGATGCCCGCGATCGAGCTCAATAATTTTAGTCGCTATTTTATCGAGAAAATGTCGGTCATGAGAGACAAAAAGTAACGCACCTTGGTAAAGTTCAATTAAAGTTCTTTCAAGCCATTCAATCATCTCAATATCAAGATGATTTGTAGGTTCATCAAGCAAAATCAAGTCAGGATCACTAACAAGTACTTTTGCTAATAATACTCGTCGAATCCATCCGCCTGAAAGATTAGACATCACTATTGTGCCATCAAGTTCTAGACGGGTTAAAACTTCCGAAACTTTTTGATCAATCGTCCAAGCATTTAGCCGATCAAGCTCCTGTTGTAATCGACCAAGCTTTTCTAGATCAACCGACTCTCCGGCATCAATTAATTGGTGATATTGTTGCAATTTTTCACCAACGGCACTTAAGCCACTTGTCACAACTTCATAAACTGTTTCATCCAGCTTCTCTGGAATCTCTTGGTCTAACTTAGCAATTTTTAAATCACTATTATGGATAATTTCGCCATCATCGGGATTTACCTCTTTTGCGACAACTCGTAACAGCGAAGATTTTCCCTCTCCATTTCGTCCAACAAGACAAACTCGCTCACCTTTTGAAATTGCAAAATTGACATCTTTAAGTAACGGTCTCGCCCCGTAAGAGAGCGAAATATCTTGTAAACGCAATAACACCATATGTAATATCCTCTATTTTTGCCGATGCTTAAATAAAGATCCTCAAGATCCTAATTTAATCTTTGGCATAATTCTTCACTATTATTTAACTCGATGATCCTTGAATAATAATGATTCCTTGCGGTAAAAAATCCCGTTTTTGAGCTTCTTTCTCAATGAAGTCGATAACAACATCATAATAGCGTGCCGAAATCAGTGACTTTGGTATTGCTCTATTTTGCTCGTCTTGCTCCACATGATTGGTAGAAATAAGCTGCCATTGTTCTTGTAATTGATCACGGAATATCAAAGAACCCAGTAAAATTACGATAAGAATTAAAAAAAATAGTCCTGTAAAAAAAAACTTAGTTCCTATTTTCTTTCTTCGAGGTGCCAAATCAAGTTCAACGAGTCTAACTACACGCCCCGGATATCCATACGAAAATGCATGCAACTTCTTTAACTCTGTCGCACTAAAATTATGATTTTTCCCATAAAAACGATAAAGATGATTTAGAAGTTCACGTACTTGCGTTAAATTTATTGGAGGTAACGTATAGCTATTAGAATGTAACAAAATCTCTTTGGAAAAAATATCTTGATTATTAAGATCCATCAAAAGAATTAAGACAATACTTTTATACTGAGATAATTTATTAATACGTTCTTTTATTCGATGCAAGAAAACAAGCTCTTCGTTAGTGAGACGATCAGCGTCGTCAATTAACAATACCATCTTTAGGCCTGTTGGAGGAACTTGTTTTAGACGTTCAGTAATTTCAAACTCATCCGCTTCACAATCTAAAATTGTTGCAATTTGTGTATAAATTGCCTCTTTCCCCGCTCTAATAGGACGCGCAACGATGTGATCGTATTGATCAATTCGCTTACTAAGCTCAATCATAAATCGTGTTTTACCACATCCAGAAGGACCAAAAATTGAGTAGAAGTCTCCTCTTTCTGAATAGATATGCTGTTCTATTCTTCGCATAACTTCTTCAGTTGGCCCTAATTCTAGCCATGGCAAAGCATATAAAAGATCTTTACTTTGCATCTACGGCATCCCAAACTCTATTGCTTCAACAATAAACTCTTCCGGAATATCATCTATCATGATTGCTTTGCCTATCGTTTCTAAAAGCACAAAGCGAATTTTGTGAGAAACATTCTTCTTATCCAAACGCATGACATTAAAAAACTGTTGAGCTGAGAATGTAACAGGTGACTCGCATGGCAAATTAAATAGATGTAACAATGAAGTGATATAGAGCTGATCTTTTTTATTAATAAACCCCATCCGACATGAAAGATAACCCGCCATATTAATTCCGATAGCTACGGCTTCACCATGTAATATTCCACGATACTTCATTAATTTTTCGATTGCATGACCAAATGTGTGACCCAGATTAAGCGTTGCACGAATTCCTGATTCACGCTCATCCTGATTAACAATCGCTTTTTTATATTCACAAGAACGATAAATCATTTCAGCAATAATATCTGAGTCTTTCGCTAAAATCTGTTGATAATGCTCACGCATCCATTCTAAAAACTGATCATCTTGAATAAACCCATATTTTAAAACTTCAGCAAGTCCGCTAACATACTCCCGTTGCGGTAAAGTTTTCAATAATGAGAGATCAATTAAAACTTGTTTTGGCTGATAAAACGTTCCAATCATATTCTTGCCCAGTGGATGATTAACAGCTGTTTTTCCTCCCACTGAACTATCAACCTGTGCTAAAAGCGTCGTTGGAATCTGAATAAAATCAATCCCTCGCTGATAGGTGCTTGCCACAAAGCCACCTAAATCTCCAATAACCCCCCCACCAAAAGCAATCAAGAGACTTTTACGATTAAATTCTAGCTCCAATAAACGCGTATGCACTTCCGAAAAAGACTCGAGATTTTTATAAGACTCTCCATCTTCAATAATCACAACTTGTTCACGATTACCATCTACCAATGAGAGAATCCTATCAGAATGTAAAGCATAAATTGTATTATTAGTCAGTACTAGGCGCTGTTCATAAGGAAATCGCTCTTTAAATGAAAAAGCAGCCAACAGATTTGGAGCGATATCAATATTGTATGAGCGATCTGCTAAATCAACCGTTAAAGTCTTCATCTATTTTTTGTTTCCTATTAGCCATTCAGGATAGGGCATTTTTTCTTCAATAATGCTCTCTATAATACCACTTACCACTGTTTTAGGCGGGATATTATCTGAATAAATTATGTAATCTGCAACCTCACGATAAAGAGGATCTCGAAGCGTATAAAGATCTTCAAGAACTTTCTGAGGATTCTCATTTTGTAACAAAGGCCGCTGATTATCAAACCGAATTCGCTCATATTGCATCGCAGGAGAGACATTCAAATAGAACACAAGGCTATTATTTTTAAGCTGTTGTCGATTCTCATTACGCATAATTACTCCGCCACCTGTTGCTAGAACAATCGACTCTTGAGCACAAAGATGCTCAATGGCATTTTGTTCACGTTTTCTAAAGCCTTCCTCCCCTTCTACCTCAAAAATATAGGGAATCGTCACTCCTGTTATCTGCTCAACGTGATAATCACTATCCTTAAACTCATACTCAAGTTCTTTTGCTAACAATTTCCCAATTGTTGATTTCCCCGCCCCCATAGGTCCCACTAAATAAATATTTTTTCGCACCATAACCCATCTCTAGCAATATTATAATCGCTACGCCCTTAAATATTAAAAAACAATCGCTTAAATTATATTCTTTCAAACGATTATTTTTAAGAATAATTACAGCAGTGTATCAACTATTTTAGGTGTTATAAAAATTAATAATTCTGCTTTACGCCTGCGATTACTCTCTTTTTTAAAAAGTGCACCTAGTAACGGTAATCGGCTCAAAAATGGTACTTCTTCCATAGTAGTCGAGTTTTCATATTCATAAATTCCGCCTATAATAATGGTTTCACCATGTTTGACATTTGCCTGAGTTCTCAACTCTTTTTTGGCAATAACAGGCTCACCTTTTTGACTATAACCACCTATTTCATCTTTAGAAATAAAGATGTCAATCATAATATGATCGGTTGGAGTAATGTGAGGCTTAACATTTAATTCCATAACTGCTTCTTTAAATTGCGTATTAGTGCCGTCATTAGAACTTGTTGAATATGCTACTTCCGTTCCCTGTTTGATATATGCTGCTTTTCGGCTTGTTGTTAATACAACGGGGTTCGAAATAATTTCTCCACGACCTTCAGATTGCATCGCAGATAACTCTAAACCTAAATGTATTCCTCTACCTAATACCATATAGCCTAAAGAAAAATTTGGCTTTACAGCGCCTAACGAGGTAAGGTTTCCAACCTTTTTACTAAAGTTACCAGTACCATCACCATCAGGAATAGTACCCCCAATATTATAAACGCCTTTCGCATAATCTACTCCCCAATTAATCCCTAGCTCCTTCGCAAAATCATCAAAAGCTGCAACAATATACGCTGAAATTTCAACCTGTTTTGCTGGATGATCGAGTTTAGCAATCACTTGCCGGATCTTATCAATCTCAGTTTGTTGTTCTGTCACAATAATTTGATTTAAACGCGTATCAATACTTAAGGAACGTACATTATTACGCTCAACACCACCATCAAATAAATGACTTTCTAATGCTGAAAGAATCTCTTCAGCATCTGCAAAATTAAGGGTTATCACTTCAGTTTTAATATCTCCTTTTGTGAGACGATAATGTGTTTTAGCATCGGTTATATAGTTCACACCATTCACTTCAGTGCGATAAAGATCCCCATAGAGCAATAAAGTATCTAAAATTTCTTCTAAAGAGAGCTGATTCAGAACAATAGAAATTTGTTGATCAAGCCCTGGCTGAAGAATAATATTTTTACCGCTTTTTTCTGCTAATAATGCAATAAGACGTACGAGTGAAATATCTTGTACCTTAATCGAATATGTATCATTCTCTAGCTGAGCTATAACACTTTGTTGTATCTCTACCGACATTTTATCTTGAAGCTCTTCAGAATTTATATCGCTAACAACACTTTCGCCGGTAAAAGCAAACGTAAACGAAAAAATAGTGATTACAAATACAAAAAAACCTATCCAATAAACAAATTTAACGTTATCAGCTTTAGCTCGAACACGTGCCAATAATTGATTAGTCATCTTTACCTTCCATTAAATTTAAAGAAAGATTACCAAGCTCATCCTCTGTAATGAAAAAAGAATTTTGATGAGCATCCATAAGTTTCCCACGGATATTAGTTGCTCTAGCATCAATCAAGTTCTCAGCCCCATTTTTTCGGAAAGAAGCCCGATTATTAAATGTCGACATTTTTACAAAAAGATGCTTTAAAGTCGTCTCAGATGCCGTTAATCTAGAAGAATGAGAGTTAGCCTGATTAATCATTTTTTTAAGATGAGGATAATAAGCCGATCGAATAAAATAATATAAATTCTCTAATCGTGTAATGAGTGTTAATTCTGAATATGATGTTTGAAAAAGCTCTACTAATGCATTTAATAGATCTCTTTTAGGGTATAAAAAAATTTTCAAATGAAAACTTCCCTTCTCGCACCGTGCATCACTCTCTTGAAGAGAGGTCTCTTCCAACATGACGAGCTCTGTCAAATCGGCACTAAAATATTGGGAAACCGTTTCTAAAAGTATAAGGATTTTCGGGTAAGTGCCACACAATAATAGATCGAACTCTGTGCGCTGAAGGACTGATCGTTGCTCAATTTTATTTAAAAAATCATCCGCCCCAATCCCTTGAAAGAGTGTCATCATTGAGCTTGAATTGAAATAATTTTTAAAATCATCCTGTTCTATCAATTGCACAGATCTTTCAAATGGTTGAACCGAGATAAGTAACAATCCAACTTGTTCAACAATATCACTCATTACCTGATAAGGATTTTCAGAAGATTTAGCAGATATCAGTGGTGCTAATTTTTCCAGTTGATGATAACGTTCTAAAGAAAATAACGAATTAAGTGATTGATAAATTTCAGACTGTTTTAATAATTTTTGGGTAATACTCGTCTGCTCTTTTTCAAGTAAATCAAGAGTCTTTTTTTCATAAAAAGAGTACCAAGCCACTCGAAAAACTACAAAAAACAGAATTCCTATCCACAATAATAGCAATAACCTCGCCGCTTTAGAGAGCTTACTAAAATCAGTTAACGAATAGTCACTTAAGTCGCGTTTTAAAAATTGTATCAGCTCTTGTAAGACTAACTTCATGAGTATTTTATAAGAAATTGGGAGGCGATAATTTAAAATTAAAAAACAACTGGCCATAGCTATTATCAATATTCACTTCCGACACCCAAAACTGATTATTAATGATTTTTTCTAATTTAAAAATCGACTCATAATCATTAGCTACCCCAGAGAGTAAAAAAGAGATACTTGAATCACTTTTTTCCAATCGATGGAACTGTCCGCCATCCCATTCATCTGCAATTATCTTAAAAAGAAATAGAAGAGATGAAATCGAATCAAAGGAATTTAGCGTAAGAGCTGTTTGTACTATCTCCTCCTTATCACGAAATTGCAAAAGTTTTTCTTGCAGTTCGCTATGCAGAGATAAGTATTTCCCCTCTATTTCAATATTTTGCTGTTTAAAACGCTCAATATTCCACTGACTCAAGCCGACAGATAGAAATAATATAAAAAGAAAAAACAGCGTAATAATCATTATTTCATTTTTGAGTGATAAATGCTTCCAAAAAGACCAATTTTTCTGGATAAACATCTCAAAATTAAATAACAACCGTTCTTTTATTTTGTGGGAAAAACGTTGTTCATTCTTTTGATAATTTCCATGAGTGGATTTTTGAAGATCCTCTCTTTTGACTTCCTCAATAGTAAACTCCACAAATACCTCCTTTTTTTAAGGATAGTGAGGTATAAAGCGGTTATGGGAATAAATTCACGTCAAAAATAAATTCTCCCTTTATAATTCAAAAGGAGAAACAAGAATCTGTCTAACAATAATTTATTTTAAAAAAGATTACGTGTTATATATCCACATTCTTTCGAATTATTTGATAAGTTTCGATATCTAAACTCATATTATCGGTTATGACTGTATCCACACCAATCTTAAAGAGCCGTTCTATTTCCATAGGATCATTTGCAGTATAGACCATGACAAACCGCCCATCGTAATGACACTGTTCAATAAATGCCGGTGAGAGAATCTTATAATTTGTAATAATACCTTCACATTCCAGTTCATTTAAAATCTCAAGAATCGCATTCTCTCCTTTTGACCAATCATCTAGAAGTAACGCCCGTGGAAATTGTGGAGCAATCTCTTTGGCACTTTTAAGCGCATCAACTTCAAAAGAACTCAACATGAACTGCTTCTTAATACTATTAGCTGTCGGCATTGGGAGTAAAGCATCATAGAGTTGTTCAAAAAAAGTATCGATTGGGTCATGGAGCAACTCCTCAATACGTTTCTCTAGTCGTTGATAACTCTTTTTTAATAAAAACTGAGCAACTGCTTTTCCTGTTTCAAAGGCTTCACCGGGATTTGGCTTAATTTCCACATCAAGGCGATAATCATTATCAAGAATAAAATCCACTAAACTCTCAAAGCGCGCTAACGGCTCGCCGGTATATTTCGCTGAATGCCAACTGCCGGCATCGAGTAAAGAGAGTTCTGCCCAAGATCGGTCTTTAGAATCGCCTTTACCATTTGTTGTTCGCATTAATGTAGAATCATGCAATAGAAAAAGCTCTTTATCCTGTGAAAGTTTTACATCACACTCAAACATTGTAAAACCCTGATCACCACCATAACGAAATGCAGCAAGTGTGTTTTCAGGTGCTTCCTTCCCTGCACCACGATGCGCAATTAAAGCAGGATAAATCTGGGTGAGTTTTTTATTCGGTTGAATCATGATCCACATCCTTTGAAAAATTCTAAAGTAATATTGATTATCCATTTACAAGTGATCAACGATCTATTAAGAATAACGCTTTTTTCATTAATATCGATGAAGTATGAATATTAATCTGTTTCGACACGTTTGGTCGTCGCAGGATCAAACCAAAAACAGTGTTGATTTGGAAATTGTAAGGAGAGATCTCCCCCTAATGTGAACTGCTGAATATTTTCAATGGCATGAGAAGTTTTCGCAGTGATCATCTGCCCCATGAGATCACTATACAATAATGTTTCTAAACCTAAATTCTCCGCCAATGAAAGGGTGACTCCGATTGAGGATTCTGGTGATGAATCCGTTTTATTCAGGACAATATGCTCGGGGCGAATTCCTAATATCCACTCTTTTTGATGATTTGTAAGCAATTTCGAAGGCGGCATTACTCCATTGAGTTTTTGTCCCTTAAAATAAACACTATTCTCATCGAGCCTTACGGCAAGAAGATTCATCGCCGGTGAACCCATAAAATTTGCCACAAAAGTTGACGCTGGTTTATGAAAAATCTCTTCTGGAGTGCCGAACTGTTCAATGACACCCCCATTTAAGATAATCATTCGATCTGCAAGCGTCATTGCTTCTGTCTGATCATGCGTCACATAAAGAGACGTAATGCCAATCTCATTATGACGCCGACGAATTTCTAATCGCGTTGAAGTACGTAATTTGGCATCTAAATTGGAGAGCGGTTCATCAAAGAGGAAAAGTTTTGGTTTACGCACAATAGCACGTCCCATTGCCACACGCTGGCGTTGACCACCGGAAAGCGCACTCGGTTTTTTGTCTAAATGCATCTCAATGTCAAGCATTTTGGCAGTATCTTGAATTCGACGATCAATCTCCTCTTTGGGCATTTTCGCGAGTTTGACACCATACGCCATATTTTCGCGCACCGTCATGTGAGGATAGAGCGCATAATTTTGAAAGACCATCGCAATATCGCGTTGAGATGGTTCGAGTGCAGTAACATCGCGATCCCCGATTCTAATCACTCCGCTTGATGATTCCTCTAAACCGGCAATCACCCGAAGAAGTGTCGATTTACCACAACCAGAAGGACCAACTACCACGATAAATTCGCCATCAAGGATATCAATATCAATCCCTTTTAAAATAAGTGCTCCGGGCTTACGTTTTGTACCGTAATGTTTAGTGATTCCTTTTAATTGAACTTTAGCCACTATCATCAATCCTTTATATTCTTTCTATACTTTTAACAAATTTTTGCTGCATTTAAATCTTCAAATTAATCTACTTCTCGCTATCGATAAGCCCTTTTACAAGCCATTTTTGCATCACGAGAATAACGATCATCGGTGGAATCAACATCAGAACGGCCGTTGCCATGACAATGTTCCAATCCACCATCGCATCGCCAGCGCCCATAATTTGACGTAACCCAACTGAAATAGGGAACATCTCTTCACGAGTCGCCATCAAAAGTGGCCAAAGATATTGATTCCAGCCATAGATGAATTGAATCACAAAAAGTGCCGCAATCGTCGGAACTGAAAGCGGTAATAAAATATCTTTAAAAAAATGCATTGCGCCAGCACCATCAGTTCTAGCCGCTTCTAAAAGTTCATCAGGAACAGTGCTATAAAATTGTCGAAAAAGAAACGTTGCAGTTGCAGATGCGATCAATGGAATTGTTAAACCAGCATAACTATTGAGCATATGTAAATTTGCAACCACATCGAAGGTGGGAATAATTCGCACTTCTACCGGTAACATTAAGGTAATAAAGATAATCCAAAACAGCAGCATGCGGCATGGGAAACGGAAGTAGACAATCGCAAAAGCAGAGGTAATAGAGATAGCAATTTTGCCAATAGCGATAATCAGCGTCATCACTAAAGAGACCCAGAGCATTCGTCCTGCCGGAGCTGAATGGCTATTTTCCGTTCCGAAGAGTGCGATTTTATAATTTTCCCAAAGTTGATTCCCTGGGAGCAACGAAATTGGCACGTCAACCACTTCTTCCGCCGTTTGCGTTGAGGCAATAAACGCAAGATAGATGGGAAAACAGACTGCTATGACCGCTATGATAATCATAAAATGAGCCAATATTCGTAAGCCAATACGATTTTCAATCATATTTAGACTCCCTTTTTATCAATATAACGGAATTGAATAATCGTTAAGAGCAATACAAACCCCATTAAAACAATAGATTGTGCGGCTGAACTTCCGTAATTCATACTCATAAAGCCATCAAAATAGATACGATATACAAGCGTTGAAGTTGCATTCCCCGGACCACCTTGTGTTAAACCATCAATAATGGCGAAGGTGTCGAAAAAGACATAGACGATATTGACAACACAGAGGAAAAAGGTTGTTGGCCATAAAAGTGGGAATTCAATTGTGAAAAATCGTCGCCATGGCCCTGCACCATCGATTGCCGCAGCCTCAGAGAGCGATTTAGGAATCGCCTGTAAACCGGCATAGAAAAATAGGAAGTTATAGGAGATCTGCTTCCAGATTGATGCAATAATCACCAGCCACATCGCTTGATCGGCATTCATCTGATGATTCCATTCGATACCAATTTTCCCCATAATAAAGCTAATTAACCCAAAAGATGGCGCAAACATAAATGTCCAAAGTACGCCGACAACAATGGGAGAAACTGCATATGGCAAAATAAGTGCTGTACGATAAAAGGTAATACCACGTGCTATTTTTTGCATAAAAAAGGCTAAAAAGAGTGAGATCGTTAAACCCAATAAGGTGACCCAAAAGGAAAAATAGAGTGTTGTGTAGATTGCTTCTCGATAAATTGAATCGGCAAAAAGTACTACAAAATTTTCTAAGCCAACCCATTCACGACTCAGTCCAAACATATCCTCGAGTTGAAAACTCTGAACCATTGCTTGCACTGCCGGCCAATAGAAAAAGATTAATATGACGATTAATTGCGGTAGAATCAAAAACCATGGTAACCATCGGTACTGTTTAAAATATAATTTCATCATTGAATCACTTTTTTCTGACAATAAAAGACGAAGCGCCTCCTCCCAAAACCGCCCCGTCCTTTAATCGTTGCTTATCGATTATTCACACGCTCGAAACGGCGAAGTAAGTCATTTCCGCGTTTAACAATTGCATTAAGCGCATCTTCAGGTGTTTTTTGCCCCGTCCAAATCTGCTCTGTCTCTTCATCGACAATGGCACGAATCTGTAACATGTTTCCTAAGCGGATACCACGAGTATTATTCGTCGCTTTACGAATCATCTGCTCAACAGGAACATCTGCACCTGGATTTTCTTTGTAAAACCCGCTCTTTTCAGTGATCTCAAACGCGGCTTTGGTAACTGGTAAATACCCTGTACGCATATGGCTTGCAGCTTGTACATCTGGTTGAGAGATATATTCGAAGAATTTCGCCACACCACGATAATGTTCCGCCGGCTTACCATTCATGACCCAAAGGCTTGCTCCACCAATAACAGTATTTTGTGGCGCACCCTCAACATCCACATAGTACGGGAGTGTTGTCTCACCGAATTCAAATTTTGCATCGCGCTTCAAGCTGGCATAACTTGCAGATGAGCCAAACGTCATCGTGCATTCTCCTGATCTAAATGCAGGCCCCGCCTCACTTGCACGGCCTTTATAGACAAATAGACCTTCTTTTGCCATATCTCTTAAGTTATTGAAATGACGGATTTGTAATGGCTTATTAATAAGCAGTTCGGCATTTAAACCACCAAAACCATTTCCTTCTGAAGCGTATAGTTCATTGTGCCAAGCTGAGAAACTCTCTAACTGTGTCCACCCCATCCATTCAGTTGTCATGGGGCAACTTACACCGGATGCTTTCAATGCTTTTGCAGCTGCGAATACTTCATCCCATGTTTTTGGTGGATTTTCCGCATCAAGACCTGCTTTCTTAAAAGCATCTTTATTGTAATACATAACTGTTGTTGAACTATTAAATGGTAATGATAAGAGCTCCCCATTCGGAGCCGTATAGTAACTTGCAACCGCTGGAATATAATCATTTAGATCAAAGTGAAGATTGTTCTCTTTCATGATCTCGGTAACTGATTTCGTCACCCCTTTTGCATAGATCATGGAAGCTGTACCAACCTCATAGACTTGAAGAATATCAGGGGCTTCTCCCGCTCTAAATGCCGCAACGCCCGCTGTCATAGATTGCTCATAACCGCCTTTAAACACAGGTGTGACTTTAAAATCAGTTTGTGATCCATTAAATCCATTCGCTAAATCATTTACCCACTCTGATAGTGCCCCATCCATTGAGTGCCACCACTCGATCTCGGTTTGTGCACTGACTTTTGCGAATAATAATGATGCACTCATACAAGAGATTGCCACGATTTTTTTAATCTTCAATATCATATTTTTCCCTTTATAAAGAGTTTCTAAATACTTTTTAAAGTATAAAAAGGAATTATGACAGCTTATTAACAATCAGAAATTTTCATAAAATAACTCATCATGTAAAATCTCGTAAAAACTCATTTCCTTTTGATTTTTCGATTAAATTTCACATTAAAAGCGAATTTATGAGAGTAAAAAAAGATAAAAGGTTCTATAATATTGCTCAAGTATTAATGAGATATATTATTTTTAATTTATGCATTTAAATAGAGAGTCAAGTATGAGTGAACAAACTACTACATTGCAAAACTTTAGCCCTATTGATCTAGCGACTTTTGATAAAGGTGAAGAGCCCAAAGAGAGTGCCAACGAAGTTGCTCGTATAGAGGAGATCAACAAGAATATCGATATTTCACAAGCAGGTGAAGTTCTTGGTTATGGTGTGCAACCCATGCAAGAAATCGCTAAATTTGCCGACACTCTACTTGAAGGCGTAAAAGGTCAAGATTCGGGCGCTGTCGGTAATCAGCTAGGGTCTTTAATCGCAAAAATCCGCGAATATGATCCATTAACAACTGATGAAACAAGTTTTTGGGAGAGCCTACCAATTATTGGGCCGATGATCCATAAAGCGAAAGTGAAAAAGATTGATCATCTCTCTTTGACCGCACAAGTTGATGCAATTGCGAGCCATCTTGATAATTCTATGGTGGGGCTACTTCGTGATAATGAGCGTCTTGAGCAACTCTACCTTAAAAACTTCGAATATTACAAAGAAGTTAATCTCTATGTGAAAGCGGGTAAAGAGAAAATTGCACAAGTCAAAGCTGAAGAATTACCAAAACTTCAAGCGCAAGCTGAAGAGAGTAAAGATCTTTTAGATGCACAAAAAGTGAAAGATTTGATGGAGAATCTTAATCGTTTTGAACGCCGTCTTCATGACTTAGAGCTCTCTAAAACAATCTCCATGCAGACAGCGCCACAAATTCGAATGATGCAAAACAACAACCAACAGTTGGCTGAAAAAATCCAAGGAAGTATTCTTTCAACACTTCCCATTTGGAAAAGCCAAATGGTACTTGCACTCTCCCTTGAACAACAAGGCAAAGCTGCAAAATTACAAAAAGATGTTGCAGATACAACGAATGAAATGCTCCGTAAAAATGCCGAAGCATTACAACAAAATAGTATCGCAACAGCAACAGAAGTCGAACGTTCTATTGTAGATATTGAGACTGTTCGTGAAGTTCAAACACGCTTAGTAGATACTATTGAAGAGACAATGCGTATTGCGACTGAAGCTCGCCAAAAACGTGCAGAGGTTGAAAAAGAACTTGGACAGATGGAAGATGACTTACGTACTCGTATCACTTCTGTTGTTGAAAAGTATCAATAATCATTAGTTTTGAAATCTATTATGAAATCGATCCAAGTAGAGTTTTTTACTTGGATCTTTTTTATTGAAGATACGCTATTTTCAAATCCTAAAGGAAAATTCCCCGTAACAGTGGAATTCAGGATAAAATGTTGATCTTATGAATAACAATCTTATTCAACTTACTCGATAATAGGAACTGATTAATACTATGAACGCCAAGAATAGACAGCCATCAAGCGACGATCGACTGCCGTTTGAAGAGCGCACTGCTGACTATAAGTATGAGTTTTTATCAAAATTTAGTAAAAACACTACCACAGGAAGCATTGAGTATACAGAAATCGAAGAAGAACAAACTCTCGATTTTACAGCCGCTTTCAGCAGAGGAATTGCGAGCATCAAAGAGACTTTCTACCGAATGCTAGACCATGTTAAATCATTTGGTGCAGGTATTTTTGTACAGATCATGATGCTAATTGTTCCGTTCAAAGGGCCGATTAATCCTGTTTTCCCAATCTTTGCATCCTACATTGGTCTATTAATGCTTTTCCCTGCTCGTCCAAACCGTTTTGCTTTAGGCGTTGGGTTAATTGGCACACTCATCGCTGTTTTAAGTGGATATTGGCCAATTGCATTAGGAATTGGCGGAATTATCGCGGCGATTACCGGTATTCGGGATCGTGATATTGATAACAAAATCTTCTTTGTCACGATTCCACTTGTATTCTTAGCCTTAGCATTTGCTTTTTACAAAACTGGTAATGATTTCCCGACAGTCTCGTTAATCGGTTTAGGAATTACAACCCTTTTTGGCTTAATTGCGCCACCAAAAATTCGCCGTAAATTTAGTTACTACTTTATGGGTCCAAATGAGAAAAAAGTCTATTTGGCGGAAGAAAAAGCTATCCAAGCAGAGATACAGCGCTTAGAAGCTGAAGCTAAAATCCGCGAAGAAAAAAATGCTAAATTCGCACTCTTTGCACGTCATATAGAAGTACTCGAAAAGTTAGAAAAAGAGGTTGCTTCTCTCCCTGAGGATCTACGTTTAATCATTAATGCGATCGGGATCGATTCTGCAAAAATTATTCGTGCGATGGAAAAAGATTCACGCGATATCATCACCGGCGGTCGCTTCTTAAATCGTTATTTACCATTAGTTCAAGATAATCTTATTCGTTATCAGACCATTATGGCGTATCAACCTAAAGAGAGCGAAAAAATTCACACCGATACAATTCGTTCAATGAACGCCGTTCGTCAAGCCTTTAATCAAGTGATTGAACAATTAATTGAAAATGATCTACACGATCTACAAATCGACTTTAATGTCACGGATACACTCTTAAAATCTCAAGGATTTGAAATCCGTTAATATCCTTAAAAGTAAAAAACAATAATCCCCAAAGATAAAATCCCCATCAACCTACGTTGATGGGGATTTTTTATAATTCTACATTATCCAAGCCAATTTACAAAAGATTCACTCTCTGCTCGATTAGAAAGATTATTTTGACCACCTTTAATCTCAAAATTACTAAAATCAAAGAGAGACCTGTCCGCAAGTTGCGATAGTTTGATATTTTGCATCGCTCTAAAAATCGAGTCCTTTCTGCCGGGATATTTGGCTTCCCACTCTGCTAACATTGACTTTGTACTCTGACGCTGCAACCCATCTTGTGAGCCACATAAGTTACAGGGAATTATCGGGAATTCTCGTAATTCAGCATATTTAATCAAATCTTTCTCTTCACAATATGCCAATGGACGAATAAGGATATTATCACCATCATCACTCTTTAATTTTGGAGGCATTGCTTTCATCGTCCCCCCAAAAAAGAGATTCATAAAGAGCGTTTCAACCATATCATCGCGGTGATGTCCTAATGCGATCTTATTAAAGCCATGCTCTTTCGCATATTGATATAAAACCCCACGACGCAGACGTGAACAGAGACTACACGTTGTTTTGCCTTCTGGAATGACTCGCTTAACCACAGAATAGGTATCTTGCTCAATAATTTCAAACGGCACATTAATAGAACGGAGATAATTAGGTAAAACATCCTCTGGAAAACCGGGCTGTTTTTGATCGAGATTTACCGCGAAAATTTCAAAATTAACCGGTGCTCGTTCTTTAAGTTTTAAAAGTATATCCAAAAGGGCGTAAGAATCTTTCCCACCGGAGAGACAAACCATCACACGATCGCCCTCTTCGATCATCTCGTAATCCATTATGGCACTACCTACCAAACGACGTAGACGCTTTTCCAGTTTTTTCTCAGAAACGGATAGACTCACAACAATTCACCCTTGTCAGACTTTAATAAAAGAGATTATTGTAACACTCAAATCTTTCCTCAATACGAAATTAAATGAGATTATTCAGCGACTTTTCCATCAACCCCTATAAGCATTTCTCCACATTTTTTGCAGTGATATTGCGCTTTTCCACTTACAATCCGTTTATGACGAATAATCGTTAGCTCATGCGTTTGACATGCACACTGATATGTAAATTGCTGATATTGTCGGGTGCTGCTATTGGCGGTATCAAACTCGTGAGTTCGTTGTGCAGGTTGACTTAAAATAGTTTCCATCATCCAGCGCCATTCTCGACCATGCGGAGCAACGTTTCCGAAAAGTGCATAGACTAAAAGATGCGCATATTCATGTGGAATAACATTATTGATAAATTGCTGTTGATTTTCCGCTAATAATATCGGATTTAAGCGAATCTCCCATTTTTGGAGATGCGCAGTTCCAGCGGTTTTTCCTCGTTGTAAAAATGAAAGACGAGGATAAGTAGATATTTTTGACGTTCTAAATTTAGTACTTACTCGCTCGATAAACGTTGCACTCTCTCGACCTTTAATTTTGGTGATATTATTGATCAACTTCTGAATTTGGTTCTTTGGTAGATTCGTATTCAATACTTGCATCGCGTGTGATTCCACTTCTTGTATCGCTTTTTGACAGGCGAATAAAAGCGCCTCTCCATTAGGAGAGGCGTTTAGAAGTTTGGTTTCGCCAACAACTTCAATCATTAAAATCCTCTTACTAAATGATTAAGCATCGGTAAATTCACGCGTTAAATCAAGCACCGTCAATTGCTCTTTTTCAGCCTTTCGATATTCTTTACGGAATTTACCATCTTTTAAAACGATCGTACGATCACCATAACGAATTGCATGCTCCATATTATGAGTGATCATCACGCAGGTCAAATTCTGTTCACGTACAAGTTTATCGGCAAGCACCATCACATGTGATGCAATTTTAGGATCGAGTGCAGCGGTAATTTCATCTAACAATAAGATTTTCGATTCCGCAATGATCGACATCACAAGACTTAGTGCTTGGCGCTGACCACCAGAAAGATTCGTTACCATTTCATGAAGACGATTTTCAAGTCCCATCTCTAAAAGAGAGAGTTTTTCCTTAAAGAGTTTCCGGCGTTTATCATTGTTAAAAAGTTTAAATCCTCGCGCCTGACCACGTTTAAATGAGAATGCCATATTTTCCAAAATGGTCATATTCTCCATGGTTCCCATCCGAGGATCTTGCATGACGATCGATACCATTTTGGCACGTTCTTTTTGACTCGTTTTTGTCACATCAACGCCATCGATAATGATACGCCCTGCTTCCGGCTTCATAAAACCTGAGATTGTATTAAATACGGTGGATTTGCCAGCACCATTCCCGCCAATAATCACCAAAAACTCACCTTTTTTTACTTCTAAAGAGAGATCTTCTAAAATTATACGCTCAAGCTGTGTGCCTTTACCAACCACTAATTTAATGCCTTCGAGTTTTAACATTTACGTCGTCCTCCCGGCATTGCCATAATAATGATAATGAGCAATCCTGCAACAAGGTTAAAATCATAGCTCTTCAAATGTAAGAACTCTGCATGCAGTGCTAAGCTTGTAACGATACGGTAAACAATCGACCCAACAATACAGCTGAGCAATTTAATCCAGATTGAACGAAATGGTAAAATACGTTCACCAATAATAACAGCCGCAAAGCCAGCAATAATGGTTCCAACTCCGGCCGAGATATCAGTAAATCCTTGTTGCTGACTGAAAAGCGCTCCACCCATCGCGATAAGTGCATTCCCCATTGCAACCCCAAGAATCACCATCCATTTCACACTAACACCACCATTCATGCAGAGGCGTTTATTCTGCCCGATAGCGCGAACAGAAAGTCCTAAATCTGTATTTAGAAAGAAGCTAAATGCGGCAATTAGGAGAATCGCAATTCCACTTAAAACCACTAAGTTATTGGTGACAAAAATTGTTGGCGACATGAGTAAAGAGATATTAGGGATACCATTCATCACATGGAGATTGATGGAATAGAGCATAAATGCGACTAAAATACCGGCGAGAAGATCGGTCACTTTAAAAAAACTATTTAATATCCCTGTTAAAGCGCCCGCCATCGCACCACCAATCAATGCAAATATCAAGGAAATAAAAGGATCAACGCCCGCTTTGATTAAGATTGAGGAGATCGCCGCACCAAGCACGAAACTTCCATCACAGGTTAAATCTGGGAAATCAATAATCCTAAAAGTCAGATAAATTCCCATTCCAACAATACCATAAATGAGCCCCAATTCGAGGCTCATTACTAATTCATCAATACTCATTACGTTTCCTTACTATTTGGCATTCTCTGCTTTACCATCTTTGATAAAGACCGCAGCAGAATCAATAACTTCTTGCGGTAATGTTAACCCTAATTTCTCCGCTGTGTCTAAATTAATCACTAATTCTACCTTATCAGGAAAACCAACAGGAATTGTATTGATATCAGTGCCGTCTAAAATATCCGCAATCATTGCTGCTGTGTCGATACCAAGTTGGTATTGATTTGGACCAAGCGCCGCTAAAGGGCCTGAAGGAACCGCATCTGTATCTGCAACAAAGACAGGTTTACCAGCTTTAATTCCGGCGATTACAATACTCTCTAACGCTGCAAGCGCTGTATTATCACCGTAGATAAAGATTGCATCGGCTTGGTTAGCTAGGCGAGTGGCTGCTTGCGGAACATCTGCGGTTCGATTCACCGCTTGAGTGATTACTTCTAAACCAAAATCAGGCGCTGCTTTTTCAAGATCTGCGAGCTGTGAAATAGAGTTTGCTTCACCGGGGTTATAGATAAAACCGATTTTTTTCATCTCTGGAAGCACTTGCTTGAACATTTCAAGTTGCGGTGCGACTTCAACATAGTTCGACATCCCCGTCACATTCGTATTTGAATTTTCAAGTGATTTTACTAAGCTAGCCCCCACTGGATCAGTAATTGAACTAAAGACCATCTTTGTTTTGCCTTCCATAGCAGCTTTCACCAAACTTTGCGCTGAAGGAGTACCAATTCCCACTGTTACATCTGCGTTTTGAGCCACAAATTTTGTTGAGATTTGTGATGCTAACGCCACATTTGCTTGTGCTGATTCAATCACAAAATCAAGATTTTCTCCTTCAGTATAACCACGCTCTTTAAGCCCATCACGAATTCCTTTTGCTGTCATATCGAGTGCAGGATGCTCAACGATTTGGTTCACGTAGACTTTTTTTAGATCGTCAGCCATCGAAATACCGCTCGCTAACGCTGCACTTAAAACAACTGCTAATAATTTTTTCATGATTGCTCCTAAAACTTAATTGAATCTATTCGCTTGACTGTTCCACTGTAATGATACAGTAATGCAGTTTTGGAAATGTGTCAATTTATTTATCACAAAAAATAAAAAAATATTTCTGCTATCTATATCAGACTGATCTCCAACAACAAAAAAGCCTGCAATCTCGATTGCAGGCTTCAATTTGATAAACTTAATTACTAATCTATTTCGACTTAAATTTTCTCTTGATCCTTAAGGCGATTTAGTACTAAACGGTATCCATGATTTTTTTCTTCATTCACAAATCGAGATACGCGCCCGATAGTGGTTAAACTTGCAGAGGTTAATGCATGGATTTCACGGTAAGAAAGATCCCCTTTCTCCAACAACTGACAGACTTTCCACCGTTCAATAAGGGATGTCAGCTCTTTTGGAGTTAATAGATCTTTCAAAAAAAGGAGCATCTCTTGCTCATTCTCAATCTTTAAAAAAGCTTGGCAAAGTGATTTTTCAAAATCAATCGTCTCTAACCGTTGCTTTAAATCCGCCAGATGTTCTTTATTACTCATAAATTATCCCCCTATATCGATGCTGATATTGAATCACATTCTTCGATGATTCATACGCTTATTTTGTCACTGTATCATTACCATTTTCAGTTTTAGATGAAGGTTCTACTTCTATTTGTATATTAGAGACCGCTTCTTGCAAAGATTCTTCACCATCATCTTGCGAATCTTGCCCCGTAGAGGTCGTTTTTTTCTCTAATTTAACAATTCGGTCATCTTCCACTGGGTGTGTTGCTTGGTAAAGTGCTTGTTCCAATTCAGCATTATACAATTTAACTGCATCGACGGACCAACCAAAATATTGGGCCATAAATTTTACAACTTCTACACGATATGCTTTTACCATCTCAATATCAAAATAGAGAGCACCTGTTCGGCGTAAGAAGAAATCAGACGGTGTCATAACCGATTCTTCAGTCAAACCATAGATCAATTTTACATAAAGCAGTATCGGCAAACCTTTCATTTCATCAGGGCTGGCTTTTGCTGCAATATCAAATAACTGATCGACGTTTGAACCATAAATACGAGCTAATTCACGCGCTTCATCTTCAGTTAAATTTGACGCAACTCCGCGAGTAACCGCCTCTTCTATATATTTTTCAAAACTTCGACTACCCCCGACATCACCGCCTGAAATCGCCAATTTTTCTGTAATACATACACCAAATTCTAATTGACGTTCTGCCTTTAATTGACTGCTAACCTCATCTACAACAGCTTCTGCCACAGCGCGATAGCCAGTTAGCTTCCCTGCTGTTACTGTCAGCAAACCATTATTAGCACGTAAGATCAATGGTTGCTTTGCTAACGCTTTTTTATAAGCACTTTTCGCCGCTAAACTCACGCCTGCCCAAGAAGATTCTACTTTCGTTTCATCTAACGCTAACTCAGGAAATATCTGTTTCAGTGCTGATAAAAGAAAACATTGATCTGTTTTTGAAACTGTCGGATTCTCATTATTCCCTTCATAAAGTGAACCACTTACCCCCACATAGACTTTAGAGCCATGCGGAATTGCGGAAACCATTTTTTGATCATCGCCACATTCAAAATAGATTGCTTGTTCTAAAGGAAGATCAGCGCGATTAAAGACCAAATGAGCTCCTTTAACCGTATTGTACTGATCTTCAGTATTTTCCATATCTGGAAAATTATAACTCCAAGCGCCCGTAGCGTTTATAAAAAGCGAACCTTCGATCATATAGGTATTGTGAGTAACACGATCTTTTAAAATTGCCGCCTCAATATAACCACGATCATCATAATTGAAATCAACTACTTCAAGATAATTAAAACAAGCAGCCCCTTTCTCTACTGCTTTTTTAATAATTTCTAATGTCATACGCGCATCATCTGTACGATATTCTACATATTCAGCAGCACCTTTTAATCCATCTTGACGAATGAAAGGTATCTGTTTTAGAACTTGCGTAGTTTTGAGCATTTTCCGACGCTCATCCTCTTTCACATCTGCAAGATAATCATAGAATTTGAGTCCCAAAGAGGTCGAAAATTTGCCTAGTTTTCCGCCTTTATAGATTGGTAATAACATCTTTTCTCGATAAATGAGATGAGGCGCATTTTCATAATTAATGCTTCGTTCCTGACCTGTTTTACTTACATTTTTAAGCTGAAATTTTTGTAAGTAGCGCAGACCACCATGAATCATCTTCGTAGAACGACTACTTGCACCAAAGGCAAAATCATGTTTTTCTACCAATGCAACTTTCATACCACGAGTTGCAGCATCTAACGCAATACCTGCACCGGTAATACCGCCGCCAATAATAACGACATCATAATGATATTGTTTAAATACTTGGTAATTATTACGACGTTCTTTTGAGGCAAGATTCATCTGCATCTCCTACTCTATGTAATTGATAAATATCTGGATATAACTTCACACATTGATCCAATTTTAATAACATTAATTGCATATGATAAAAGATTATGAGAATGAAATCTTTTATTCCAATCAAAAGATCGATAAAAAGTTTCTGACAATCATTTTGATCGATAAACGACAAAATCACCATTAAACTCAGTGGTCACTTTTTCAGCTTGTTGAATAAATCCTGTAATTGATAAGCGTCCCTTCCCAAATTTATTAAACATTTTAATAAATTTTTGCCACTGTGTATCCTCGACTCCTCGACAGATTGCAACACCATCCTCTGTTAAGGGATTAGGATAATGAATATCAGCATGCTGAATCACTATATGGAGATTATCAGCATTCGTTATCGCCTTTAAGCGTAAATGTAACCAGCTCCAACAAACCAAAAGCGCTCCTGTGTAAAGGCTACCACCGAATCCTGTATTCATATGATTACGATTAGGCGCTAGTGGAAACTTTAATGTTAAAATATTATTTTCCCAAGAAAGTGGCTCTAAATCGAGTGAAGCACTTATCGGAATTTCACGCGGCAACCAATTTGCAAGGTACTCACAGGCTATGGATGATTGGGCATATTCAAGACTCATAAAAACTCCATGAGATATATTATACATTTTTATAGATTATTAAAAATAACTTATTATAAAGCCTTTTAATAACACTCTTTTTAAAAATCCTTATCATTCTTATTAAGAAATACCATAAGATTTTATCATTTATCTATGTTTAAATAATAGGTATCAAGCAAGAGCAGAAAATAATTCAAGTTCTTATTAAAAGATAAAATTGATAATAAATAGATTATATTTGCAACTCAGTACACTGAGCAAAATATCATAAGGAGATATTAAAATGGCAATTGATACAATTAAAGATATGTTACCTGCATATGCAAAAGATATGCGTTTAAACTTTTCGACAGTATTAACAGAAGCTGGCGCACCTGGCTTAACAGAAAAACAGATCGCGGCGATCGCCGTATCAGTCGCATTAAGTACAAAATGCCCTGTTTTAATTAAAAATATCGAAGAGTTTGCGCAAGATTTCTTAACTGAAGAAGAATACCAAGGCGCTCAAATCGCCACTAGTATTATAAGCATGAATAATATCTATTATCGTTTTGTGCATTTAGCATCAAATGATGAGTATGGCAAATTACCAGCACGACTTCGTATGAACCAACTTGTAAATCCAGGTTTAGAGAAAGATACTTTTGAATTAGCATCAATAGCAGTATCTGCAGTAAATGGCTGTGGCATGTGTATTGATTCACATGAGAAAGGTCTTCGCAATCTTGGTGTTTCAACACAAGCAATCCAATCAGCTGTGCGTATCGCTGCTGTACTTTTCTCAGTGAGTGTTTCATTACTAGGTCAAGATGCTTAGTTAAGAATTAAGCCTTTATCAATGTCCTCAAAAACTTATCATCCTTCCCCCCCCTTTCTGGGTGGTAAGTTTATTTACTCTCTAGAGCAATCCTCTAGAGAGTTTTTTTAATCTAGATAAGCGTAATCAATGATGAGTCGTGTTGACCATTACGGTATACTAATATTCCTTGCTTAATTCTATTTGTGAATTATCTAACAATAATAAATAACATATGCTATATCGACACGGGGATTACAATGTTCAATTACTGGGAAAATGTTGGTGAAAATGCACGTAGAGCATCAGAAAAGCTTTTATTAGCAGATTCTGGCAAAAAAAATGCGCTTTTAGAAGCCCTCTATCAGAAAATTTTAAAAGAACGTGAGGCAATCAACGCAGCAAATCAACGGGACCTAAAAAATGCAAAAGAGAGAGGATTTGATACAGCCTTTATCGATCGTTTGACGCTCACCGATGATCGCATTACCGCAATGGCTGAAGGCGTAAAAGAGATGATTCTTCTTCCTGATCCTATTGGTGAAATGACCGACATTAAAACACGCCCTTCAGGTATTCAAGTTGGAAAAATGCGTGTACCACTCGGTGTGATTGCAATTATCTATGAGTCTCGACCGAATGTGACTATTGATGCGGCAGCACTCTGTTTAAAATCAGGTAATGCAGCGATTCTCCGCGGAGGAAGTGAGGCATTTCATACAAATCAATTCTTAGCAACACTCTTAGCAAGCGCTCTTCAATCTGTTAACTTACCAACAGATGCTGTACAGATTATCAATACAACTGATCGAGAAATCGTGGATCTCATGGTGACATCACCACAATATATTGATGTCGTCATTCCTCGAGGTGGAAAATCTTTAGTAGAACGGATCAACAAACAAGCAACAGTCCCTGTTATTAAACACTTAGATGGTATTTGTCATACATATGTTGATAATGAAGCAGATCTCGAAAAAGCGTACCATGTAGTCGATAATGCAAAAACCCAGCGATACGCTCCATGTAATACCATGGAGACACTTTTAATTCATGAAAAAATACTCAAAGAATTTTTACCTGAAATGGCCACAATTCTAGTTGAAAAAGGTGTCGAACTCAGGGTGTGCGAAAAGTCACTAGCAATTTTAAAAACAAACAATATCCCTGCTATTATGGCAACGGAAGAGGATTGGCATACAGAATATCTCGCACCTATTCTCTCGATAAAAGCGGTAAAAGATTTGGAAACTGCAATTACACATATTAATCATTACGGATCACATCATACCGATGTTATTTTGACTGAGAATTATAGTAAGGCCATGTATTTTCTGCGCGCCGTTGATTCTGCATGTGTAATGATTAATGCCTCATCACGCTTCTGTGATGGATTTGAATTTGGATTAGGAGCGGAAATCGGTATTTCCACAGACAAGATTCATGTGCGTGGTCCGGTTGGATTGGAAGGACTAACTTCACAAAAATATATTGTTTTTGGACATGGGGAAAGCCGTCAGTAATGGAGAAACAAGCGCTTACTCTTGTCAAATTTTTTATCGATAAAAATACGTATCATTTACGATGGATAATCTGCCACTTTCTCTCAATAACTGTTAAAATACCCACATATTCTGATAAGGAGTTAATAACATGACAGATAAAGCAACACTCGAGAAAATTCATAGCCAAGTGACAGAAAATCCTGTGGTTATTTATATGAAAGGTAGCCCACAATTTCCAATGTGTGGTTTTTCAAGCCGTGCAGCACAAGCATTAGCTGACACCGGCTTACCATTCTCATTCGTTAATGTAATGGATGATCCTGATATTTTTGAAAATCTTCCCAAATATGCAGATTGGCCTACATTCCCGCAAATTTATATTGCAGGTGAATTAATTGGCGGATGTGACATCGTATTAGAGCTTGCTGAACGTAATGAGCTCAAACAGATGATGAATGAAGCGATTGAAAAACAAGCTTAAGAAATAGATAGAATATTTTCATTACAAAAGACCCACTTAGATGGGTCTTTTGCTAATGCAAGGAGTAACAAATGAATGTATTTGAGGTAAAGCATCCTCTAGTTGCCCATAAAATTGGCAAAATGCGCAAAGCTGAACTTTCCACCAAAGACTTTAGAGAACTTGCATCTGAAATTGCCCAGCTACTTGCCTATGAAGCGACAAAAGATCTTGAAACAGAAAAACGTACAGTTAAAGGCTGGGCGGGTGATGTAGAAGTTGAACAGATCAAAGGTAAAAAAATTACAATCGTACCAATCTTGCGTGCGGGTATTGGAATGCAACAAGGTGTTTTAGAATTAATTCCAGGCGCTCGCGTTTCAGTGGTTGGTTTTGAGCGTGATCATGAAACATTAGAAGCTAAAGCATATTACCAAAAGCTTACGACCCATTTAGAGGATCGTACGGCACTTATTATCGACCCAATGCTTGCAACAGGTGGTACTGCAATTGCCACTATTGATCTATTAAAACAAGCAGGCTGTCAAAAAATTAAGGCGCTCTTCTTAGTTGCAGCACCAGAAGGTATTACAAAACTACATACAAAGCACCCTGATGTAGATATCTATACTGCATCTATCGATAAGGGATTAGATGAAGATGCTTATATCCTCCCAGGATTAGGTGATGCCGGCGATAAAATATTTGGCACAGTTGTTGAGTCATAATTGCATCATTATTTTTTGTCTAAAATAACATTCTCTTTATAATTGTGTATCTGTTTTAGGCCGACAAAAGAAATTTTCAAATCCCGATTTTATCGGGATTTTCCTCGACTGAGGATAGAAATGATCAATTGAAAATGTATTTTTATTTTAAATCATTCACAACATAGCGGATAATAGAACACAAACAAGCGTATTTTATAGCGTCTGTTTGTGAAAAATTCTATTGTTAATAAGAGAGAAACTGATGATTCCTTTGCTAAAAAAGATTCCAAAAGTAACTTGTCTCCTACTTCTATCGGGTGCATTCATGCTCCCTTTTTCTTCTTTTGCATCTCAAGAAAATGAACAAGAGTGGTTTCAAGCAGGCAAGCAGGCTATCATCAAAAAAGATTGGGATACCTACACACAATATCGTGATAAATTAACCCAATCAACACTTCTACCTTATTTAGAATTTTACTATTACCAAGAGCGTATTGATGAAAGTGATCCTGAAGAAGTCCTGAGCTTTGCCGATAAATACGCGGATGAACCTTTTGCAAATACGCTTAAAATTGTGCTTTTTAAAGATCAAGAGCAAAAAAAACATTTCCAATTCATTCTTGATAATGCTCAATTTGCAGATACATTAAGCCTGCGCTGTTATCTCTATAACGCACAACTTCAAAAGTCAGTTTTAAATCTGCAAGAGTTTCAAAAAGAGTGGGAAAAACAGTTACAACTCCCCTCTAGCTGTATGACTGTTGAAAAATTTTGGCTAGAAAATAATGAAAATCAACAACTTATTGAGAAAAAAATGCATGCATTATTAGATGCTGGTCGCCTTCAAAAAGCCAAAGAACTCCTTGCCAATCTCCCCGACGAAAAGCAACCATATTACCAATATTTTATTGATTTAATTGAAACGCCCTCTTCAATTACAACACTGACGACCTTTTACCCTGACGGTAAAACGCTTTATGCAAAAGCCTTGCAAAAATGGTCCAGTCAAAACTCCATAGCGGCAGAAGAAGGACTCCAATTTGCACATGAAAAAGGCTTATTAGAAGAAGCGGACTATAAAAAAATTCGGAATCGCATCGCTGTATTCCAAGCAGGACGCCCTGATGTAGACGATCCTTTAGAAAAAATTCTCTCAATCCCTGGCGATGAGCGTGATGATCAACTTCTGCAATGGGGATTCAGATTAGCGGCAAAACAAGGGAATTACCCGATTGCTTTAGCACTTCTATCAAATCTTTCAGATGAAGCTAAACAAGAAGATGTCTGGCGCTACTGGCTTGGTCGTATTTATGGCAAAGTTGGGGATCATGAGCAAGCCAAATATTACTTTGAGCTTATTCAGAGTAATCCATCCTTTTATGGTTTTTTAGCAGCAGATGAACTTCATCATAAATATGACGGGATTAATGCCATTGCCAATGAGTCGAGTCAAGCAAATGACGCCTCCATTAACCCGCGCTTCTCAATGGGATTACTATTAGCGAAAGTCAATGAAGAGTATTTTAGCCGTGTAAAATGGCAAGAAGCTCTGCGCAAAAGCACTAAAGAAGAGCAAGAAGCTGGCAGTATTGCCGCATTTGATGCTGGCTTTTACAACTTAAGCTTACAAGCAGCGGCTCGAGCTCGTGCCCCCGGCGGATTACCTTATCGCTATCCAAGTGCTTATCGTGAGATTATCCAAAAATATAATGATGGGATTGTTACTGAACCAATCGTTTTAGGACTCATTCGTCAAGAGAGCCTCTTCCATGAGAAAGCAAAATCACCAGCGAGTGCTTATGGTTTAATGCAATTATTAATTCCAACTGCTGAGAAAATGTCCGCATCACTCAATGAAGAAGAACGTGCATCACTCTACGACCCAGATGCCAATATTCGTTACGGCATTACTTATCTTAAAACCTTACAACAAAATGTTGGCAGCTGTATACCTTACATGCTAGCAAGCTATAATGCTGGCCCCCAGAATGTAAAAAAATGGATTCCTGATGATACCAATAACAACATCGATATGGTTCTTTGGATTGAAACAATTCCATTTTACGAAACCCGGGGCTATGTGAAGAATGTTTTAAGTAATGCGATTATTTACCATACATTAAATGGGAATCCTCGTCGTATTTCGGATTATCTACAATGTCCATTACCGGAGGCATTAAACTAATCATTATGCTCTATAAACTGCTTTTTATTATCATCATTATTTTGGGGTTTTTCCTCTTTTTACGTTGGAAATTTGCGCCTTCAAAAGCACAACCCAAACAAGATCGTCCAACACCTACCTCATGGTACAAAGCAGTGCCGGGGCTTTTTACGCCAGCGGAACAACTTTTCTACTCCACATTAGAAACCGCTATTTCCGGTGTTCCTGTAAAACTACTCGGAAAGGTTCGTATTGCCGACCTTATCCGTGTGCGCCCCGGTCTTAGTAAAGAGGATTATAATGGAGCATTTGCCAAAATTCGTTCAAAACATGTGGATTTTGTATTGATTCATCCCTTAACTACTGCGCCCTTATTGGTAATTGAGCTAGATGATAGCTCTCACGATGCTTATGAACGCAAAGTCCGAGATGCATTTGTAGACGAAGCAATGTATCAAGCACAAATTCCAATTTTACATGTGCCACTGCGTCAACGATATATCGAGCAAAATCTGCGCGCACAAATCATTGAGATCCTTCGTCAAAATCCTGAGTTTCGTTATCAAGATCGATAATGGGTTACTGTTATTTTCCTAAAGTTATCTTTCCACAGCAACATTTCTTTTATGTTTTAAAGTGTGCTGATAATACGCTTTATGCTGGCTACACCAATAATCTGACACAACGATTTATGGCTCATAATAGTGGAAAAGGGGCCAAATATACTAAACCCTCGATACGCCGACCATTAACCATTCTCTACTACGAAACCTTTGCGACTAAACAGGAAGCGCTTCGAAAAGAGTATGCTTTTAAAAAACTGAGCCGCTCTGAAAAAGAGGCCTATATCGCTAATCCACGTGATAAAAACTCTCTAAAAATGCAATGAGAAAACTGCTTTTATAATAAGCATGCGGTAAACTACTACTATCATTTTCAGCAATGCATTACGCAGAGGAATAGAGATGAAAGCAGAGATTATCGTTAGTGGTTCAGAAATGCTATTAGGCCAATCAATTGATACCAATGGACCTTGGATTGCCCGAAAACTCAGTGAAATTGGAATTGATTGTCATTTCAAATCAACTGTGGGTGATAATCTCAACAATATGGCAGCAACGTTCATAAAAGCATTAGAACGTGCTGATATTATTCTCTGTACTGGTGGCTTAGGTCCAACGCAAGATGACATTACCAAAGAAGCTTTATCGAAAGCTGTTAGTCGCCCACTTGTTTATGATGAGGCGTTAGCAGAAATTATTCGAGATAAATTTCGTAAACGAAACCGAGATATGTCAGATAATAATCTTCGTCAAGCCTATTATCCGAAAGGATCAGAGATTCTAGAGGCATTCCCCGGCACAGCGCCCGGCGTTCATCTCCAAATCGGAGAAAAGCATATCTTTTTAATGCCTGGTGTACCATCTGAAATGAAAATTATGATGCGTGAAAGTATTCTCCCCTGCCTTACAAAACTTCTTCCTAAAATTGAAAAAGTCTATACTCGGACCATTCGTTGCTGGGGAAAAGGGGAGTCGGATATTGCAAGTATGCTAGCCGAGATTAACGATGAGCTCGATCAACTGCCAAATCCAAAACTCTCTTTCTTAGCGTCAGGTATTGAAGGAATACAAGTTCGTTTCTCTGCAAAAGCAAATTCTGAATCAACGGCACTAGCGTTAATTGCCCCCTTTGCAGAACGAGCAAAAGTAATCCTTGGTAATCTCTGTTTTGGTGAAGGTAATGAAAGTATGGAATCAGCTGTTGCAACGCTTCTTACTCAAAAGTGTTTAACATTAGCACTCTACGAGTCTTTTAGTGAAGGGATGATTTCCATGCGGCTTAATGAAAAAAGTGAGACATTACCCTACTTTAAAGGGGCGTGGATTGAGAGTCGCGAGCAAGATCTCTCTGTTGAAAGTTATAAGGCTAAACTCTTCTATATTCAATCTTTAAGCCATGCAGATATTGTAGCCACTGTTCACGGAAAGGTGATTTCACCCAACAATATGGAACTCACATTACTCCTACAACATCAGGATCAACTTGACGAAAAAACAATGATTATTCCAGCATTTAATACTTATGCTGCGGTCAGCTTTTCCGTTATTAATCTACTCAATATGATTCGACTCTATCTTTTAGAGAATTTTAATTTAGATACAATCAAGGATACGATTTAATATGATGCCGTCATCCACTGAAAGAAAGACTTTACGAGTCGTTGCAGCAATTATTTGGGATTCAACTAAATGTGAAATCCTCGTTAGCCAGCGAAAAGCCGATCAAGATTTCTCTGGCCTATGGGAATTTCCAGGTGGAAAAGTCGAAGCCGAAGAATCTGATGCAGAGGCAATTGAGCGGGAATTACGGGAAGAGTTAGGAATTACGATTACTGAAGGTAAAGAAATTCTCACGTTTACTCATCAGTATCCAAATAAAACGATTCATTTTGTTATTTTCGAAGTAACCAAGTTTTTAGGAATTCCTAAAGGAAAAGAAGCACAAATTATTCAATGGTTTACACCTAATAAATTAAAAGAACTTCCCTTCCCTGAAGCAAACAATACTGTTTTATCGATACTATAAAAAATAAGAAGGGCCAATCCCTTCTTATCGATCAATATTACTGATTATATTGCATATTATTTGTGCGAATTACACATGATTGAATCAACACTACTATGATTGCTGCAAATGCCAGTAGCGCTCCAGCAATCGAAACCGTCATATACTGAAATCCAATATCTATCACCCAAGCCCCCAAAATAGCACCGAGAGCATTCCCTAGGTTAAAAGCACCGATATTCACCGAAGAGGCAAGAGCTGGTGCTTTTGATGCGGATGTCATAACTAAAACCTGAAGAAAAGGCACAGCTCCAAAAGAGCCCATTCCCCAAAGTAGCAAGATAATATTGCTGCCAAAACTACTCATCCCAATATAAGGTAACATTAACATAAAAAACATCTGCGCAAGTAGAAAACCAATAAGACCTTTAATTAATGCTATATCAGCAACCTTTCCTCCTATTAAATTTCCTAAAGAGAAACCGATACCTATCAAAATTAATGAGACCGTAATCATATTAGCGGTTGCTTCATTGAGTTCAATTAAAACAGGTACAATGTAGGTGTAAAGGGTAAACATTGCTCCTGAACTTAAAATGGTTGTAAGAAGTGCCAGTTGAATTGGCAATTTTCCAAGCTCTTTTAACTCAGAACGAACATTCATACGGTTACCATGTAGTGTTTTCGAAATTGAAAGAAAAAGAGCGAAAATTGTTATTAAACCTAATATTGATATCCCTAAAAAAGAACTACGCCAACCAATATTTTGCCCTAACCATGCTGCAAATGGTACTCCAAAAATATTGGCAATTGTAAGCCCCATAAACATCATCGATATCGCCATTGCCTGACGATTTTTCGGAACAACACTTGATGCAACAATGGATCCAATACCAAAAAAAGCTCCGTGATTCAAACTCGTAATCACTCTAGCAATCATTAACCAGTAATAATTAGGAGCAAAAGCTGCCATAATATTACCAATAACAAAGATCCCCATTAAGGATATCAATGCAATTCTACGAGAATAACGACCAAGCCAAAGAGTAATGATCGGTGCTCCGACCATAACACCTATTGCATATCCTGAAACTAATAAGCCCGCTTTTGGAATTGATACCGCAACACCTTCTGCTATCTGTGGTAAAAATCCCATTGGAGAAAACTCTGTAACCCCAATCGAAAAAGCACCGATTGCAAGTGTTAATAATATCCCTATACTATTTAATTCTCTTCCCTGAGTAACTGACATTCGATTCTTCCTATTAATATTGTTTTATATTTCAATGATATTTTCCTGTACCATTAGAATAAATAAGCTCTATATGTATGGATAAAAAACGATAATATAAGGAATTTTAGTGCTGATAAAGCAATAAAAATGCAATATATTATTGCTTTAAAGTTAATAATAAACGCTATGAAAACAACTATCGAAGAATTGAAGACCTTTATTGCAATAGTAGATTTAGGCTCTATCTATAAAGCAGCGGAGTACCAAGAGCAAACACCATCTGCAGTAAGCCGAACACTAAAAAGGCTTGAAGAAAAACTCAATGTCACTCTGCTTGAACGAACAACACGAAACCAGAAACTAACAAATAATGGCGAGATATTTCTACAATATGCACGCAAAGTCACTCAAACGCTTCAAGAAGCAGAAGATCGCTTACTACAAACTAATAATGATCTTTCAGGTCGCATTCGCATCGATTCGGCTACACCTTTTGTACTACACATCTTAACACCACTAGTGATTGAATTCTTAGAACTTTATCCTAATATAGAGATCGAAATAACAAACCACGAATATATTATTGATCTTTTGAAAGAAAATGTAGATATCGCGATTCGAATAGGACATCTAAAAGACTCAACACTGCATTCTCGTCGTCTCGTATCAACGCCCTCTTATCTTGTTGCCTCACCAAATTATATTGCAAAGAATGGTCAAATAAAAAACGTCGAAGAATTAGAAAGACATCATACTATTGGTTTTTCAGAACTAGAATCGCTCAATCTTATTCCTTTTAAGAACAATGAACAAGAAAATTACTATCTCTTAAAACCATCTATCCGTGCATCTAGTGGTGAAACTGTTCGTTCTTTTGTTCTAGCAAATGCAGGAATTGGTTATCTCTCCTCTTTTCTTGTGAATCGAGATATCCAAAAAAAATATCTGATCAAGCTCGAACCTGAAGATTTACTACCTAAAATTCAAGATATTCATGCGGTTTATCACTACCAAGGATATATTCCTAAAAGAATTTCTATCTTTCTAGATTTCCTCCAAAAGCGATTACGAGAAAATGAAATATAAAACTCTAATAAAAAGAGCGACTAAGGTAATCCTCAAATCGCTCTTTTACAAAAAAATATTATTGTAATCTCCTAAAATGTATAACGGGCGCCTATTGAGAGCGTCGTATCACGATAACTATTTGATCCCTTCCGATATCCAACTTCTCCCCAAAGATTCAGTTTTTCATCAATTTCCCCCTCTAAACCAACTTTTAACTCTCCAAGATTTCGAGCACCTTTTTGCGTTGCTCTCGTACCGTCAAAAGTAGTATAGAATGGCTTAGAATTATGATAATAATTCGCTTCAAGATAAGGATTAATCTCATGACCATTTTCAACTGTCTTTGCCATAAAGAAGCGAGCTCCTAAACGCGTTTCAACATTGTTTTTACTGCCTGAGATATGGGTTCCATAATGGTCAATCAAGTTATCCATCTTCGCGCCCATCCAAGTGAGTTGCGCTTGAGGTTGAAGATAGAGATCTTCTGCAACTTTCCACGTATACCCTCCCTCAATCGAAGTGATAAAACCCTTCGTTTTCATCGTTTCATCTGCAAGCGAGTCACCGGAAACTTTGTTTCTAAAGTGAACATATTGCATTGATGCGTCTATATAACCGCCCTCTTTTAGCTGATCCCCAATAGTGGCATATACTCCGAGTCCAAATCCATTACTACGACCTTTGGCAGACGCATTATAAAATTGCTGTTTGCTCTTAATATTACTATGACCATATGCGCCGAATATCCCGAATGTGAATGGCATATCTTCAAAACGATCTTTCACAATATCGCCACCAATCATCATTCTAAAGCTATCAGTTGTGACGCGATTACCTTTACCATGATCATAAAACTTATTGAATGAGCCGTTCATGATCGTCCATAAACGACTTGATTCATCCAAATAGTTTCGGTCGGCCAATTGATGTTTAAAGAGTTGGTTTGCAGCTGCGAGTCCTGCTGTATAAACCCCGGTCTCTGGACGAAGAGGGGCTACGGAGCCACCATTATCATTTCCACCATCACCAGGATTCTCACCACCATTATTTAAAGTTACTAACCACCAATTGCCATCATCTTCCTTCTTCAAGAAGTAATCGAATGCTCCACGAACTGCTCGGCCTTTTTGTGTAAGATCCAAGGTATTGACATCACCCTCGATCGTCACCACCTCGACCTTCTTCGTGCCATCTGCAAGTTGGATAAGATCTTGCCCATGCATATCATTGACTTGCAGTTGACTCTCACCTTCCGCATTACCAACAATAATTAAGCGACCCGCCTCTTTACCATCACTTGCGATACGAATCAGGCTCCCTTTCTCCGCTTTAAAGTTACCATTGACCGTAAAGTTACCAAGTGCTTCACCCACAGTGCGTGACATGGTGCTTCCTACATTTAACTCACCTTGTAATAGTAGATTCCCTTTCAGAGAACCATAGCCGCCGAGAACACCGCTATTCTCAACAGTTACAGTGCCGTTACCATTTCCATAGATGGCATCTTTAGTAATATTCATGCGCCCATTTTGGAGAGTCGTATCGACACCGACATTATGAATGCCTTCAATCGTCAACTCTTCATCCCCGCTTTTACCTGCAAAGATAAAGGTACCTGCAGCGCCTAAAAGGGTTCCTCCCTTCAGAGTACTACTTTCACGAACAGTGAGTTCCCCACGACGAATATCGAGTGTTGATCCATCAATGATCGCAAGTGTATCAACAATCTGCTTTTTCTCACTGAGATCAAAATCGCCTTGATTTGAGATAGTTAAGTTACCCTCTTTCCCAAAGATATTATTCATCCCTGCAGTAATTGAAGTTCCATCAATCAATGTATTGCCGGTATAGCTATTCTCATTCCCCGAAAGGGTAATTGCTTCACTTCCCTTAAAGATAAACCCACCTTCACCAACAAGTTCTACTCGCAGATCTCGAGCATCAGTATTCACATTTGAGGTGTCCGATAAAACAACAATATTCTTACCCTTAAATGCTTCAAGCTCATCAAGCCCATAATTGAGATGAATTCCACGCTCATCGGTCTTCAAACCATTAAAACCATAATAGGCTTTGCCGGCATCGTTCTGAATAAGCGCGGTACTTTGACCCACATCTTTCGATTCGATCAACTTCCCATTTTTATCTGCTAAGAAGATCGCTTCAAAATCAGGATTGACCACACCATTATTATCTTGGACGATCACTTTACCAGAAATTAAGGTCTCTCCAGTTTCGCCAAATTGTTGATCGAGGAAAGAGATCTTCTGATCTACATTACCTAAATCTTTATCATGAATCGGAATAATGTTTGGATCGACTTGGATCTTATTTTGATCGCCCATCAGTGAGATGGTATCGGTCACAGAGAGATGATTAAAACGATCCTCATTAGTGACGGTATTCAATGTTATGACACCTTTATCAAATGTAAGATTTTCCAAAGATTTACCATCTTCCATTAAGGTTGCAGAACCGCCAATCAAGCCAAGTGATGCTTTTTCAAGGGTCGACAACCCGTTATTGTCTAAGACTAGATCTCCTTGTTTGACATTAAAATCGCCTACAAAATTATCAATATGCTCTTTCTTAAGGGCAATCGCACCTTTAGTGCCAACATTGATCCTCCCCTTACCGGTAAGACCATAGTTGATATTGTAAGCCCCTGATCGATCCGTCACTGACCATGTAGATCCTTCAGCAAGGTTGAGAATCCCCTTAAATCCATCATGCTCGCCGGTTACATTGAGTGTATTGCCATTGAGCTTAATCTCCCCCGTGCCTGTAAAGACATTATTGAAATCACCACTTACCGTTGAGTCAGCAAAATTGAGCTTTCCGGCAATATCTACTAATCCTGTTCCAAGATTACGCAGGCGATTGACATTAGCTTGAGCCTCTTGCCCAATATTAACCGCTCCAGCATATTCGCTATTGTTCCCTAAGAGATTGATATCGCCCTTATTCAGGTTAAGGACATTATTGCGATCTTTTCCGATCAAATTATTGGCAAAGTCACCGCCACCATTGATATCAACGCTATTAGCGCCAAGTAGATTGAGATTCCCTTTACCTAGCCCATCAGAATTTGCTAATGTTGCGGTTACCTTTTCACCAAGATTGATTTTAGCGGAGAGATCAGCATTATTTGAACCAACCGTAAGTGAGCCTTGTTCTATATTGAGCGCTGAACTGTTATCACCAGTGATTGTACCGGCAATAGTATTGTCGCCCTTCGTCAAGGATAAGATGCCACCGGCAAGATCAAGTTTAGACTTTTCATCAGCCGTTAATTGATCCGCTCTCTGCTCAAAGCCGGCAAGATTGAGTATGCCACTTGTGAGCACTAATGCACCCTGACTTCCGAGTGCATTATCAGCACCGAGATCAACGGCGCCACTCTCAACCCTGGAAGTACCTTGATAATCATTCTGCTTACCGGTAACGGTAATCATTTTATCGCCGGTATAGGTAAAGCCACCATCGCCAGTGAGTTTCACTGAGAGCGTTGTTTCCTCTGAATTTTGACTATCAATTTGCACTACTTTATCGGCATTAGCTGAGAGCGCCGCTAAACCATAGCCCGCGTGAATACCCGTATCATCCGCTACCAACTTACTGTAATCGTAGATCGCATCCCCATTATCTTCCTGCCCGACAATCGCTTGTCGGACATCAAAGATACCGCTAACGACATTGCCTTCCTTATCCACTAAGGTAATCGAATCACGATCGCCGGAGGTTTTACCAAGCGCAAATGTCTCCCCTAAAGTGAGCTGATTTTGCTGATCAAGGAGTGTACCTTTTGACTTAATCTCTTCAATCGCTTGGCCTTTTCCTAGAAGATCTTTATTATCGATCTCAACTTTCGTATCGCCTTGGAGCACAATCCCATTACTTGCGGTAAGAATATTGAACTTCCCATCTTGATCGGTCACTTTCAGGGTACTGTTATCAAGCTCGAGCGAACCGACAGTAATATCTTGTAAAACCGTTCCTTGACTGCCATTAGAAAAGTGGAGATTCCCTGTTTCAAGTGCATTTTGCGCACCATCATCTAATTGCAGATTGCCATTTTTCACATAGAGATGACCGCCAAAATCACTCTTATTTTTATTTTTGAATTGGATATTGGCAAGGCTTTTAACATCCCCACTTTCTACCGCAATCGTCATCGAGCCATTGCCGGCAAGTTGATAATTTGCACTATAATCGTCGTGTCGTTTAATGACCCAATTCGCTTTTTCACCAAGCTTTACAATACCTGTAAAATCTTGATGTGTGCCATTTGCTGCTATCTCATTATCCGTTAAAGTAATTGTGCCTTTACCTTCGAAATCGTTAATCAAATCACCATTGACTCCTTCTTTAAAGGCTAAATCTCCGGCAATCCCGATCACTCCAGTTCCTAAGTTATTCAGCGCATTAACATTTGCTGTCGCTTTTTCAGCAATATTGATCGCACCGGCATAACCGCTATTATCTACCGTAAGATCGACGGCTTTTTTCTCAACATTCGCATTAATATTGAGCGTATTTGAACTATCACCCGTTAATTGATTTTTAAATTCTCCGCCGGCATTGAGGTTAATGGTGTTATTACCCTTATTCAATGCAATAGTGCTTGAGCCTAAGCCATCTGCCTTGGCGAGATTCAATTCCACTTCAGCACCAAGATTCACACCACTTTGTAGCTCATTATTGCTCGATTCAACATTAACAATCCCTTGATTGATATTAAACTGAGAATCTTGAGTTCCTAATAAAGATCCTGCAATGGTCGATGTTTGAGTATCTAAAAGCGTTAAAGTTCCTTTGTTAAGGTTAAGCGTCGAGCCTTCGTTAAGATCGAGCTTGCTGACCTTTTGGGCATATTGATCAAGATCGAGTTTTGCCCCTGCGCCATTGGTGGTAAGTGTTAAAGCTCCCTTATGACCAAAAATATTGTCACTTTTTGCGGTAATATTAGCCCCCATTATCTGGGTATCGCCTTGATAATCATTGGCAAAGCCATCAATTACAATCGCTTTATCCCCTTTAAAGATAAATCCGCCTATGCCGGTTAATTTTGCTCGAAGGATATTGGATGTAGTGGTATTCTCACTCGTTGAATTCACTTCAATATTCTTATCTTCAAAAGCATTCAGCACCGCTAAACCGTAATTGAAATGAATACCATCATCATCGGGACGAAGTCCATTAAAGCCAAACGATGCCGTTCCACTCCCATCTTTTAAGTCTTGAGAGCTCATTGGAACATCTTTCGCTTCAATCAAGTTTCCATCTTTATCGGCAAGGAAGATCGCACCATTTGTCTTATCTACCTGACCTTTAACAACTGTTTCGCCGGAAAGGCCATATTGTTGTTCAATAAAGGAGAGTGATTTCAATTTCTCAAGTGCATCTTCGTCGAATTCTTTACGCACAATGGAATCTGCCGAATCAACTTTTATATAGTTATCTTGCCCAATAAGTGTCACTTTTTCAGAAACAGAGAGGTGATTTAACCGATCCCCATTATTAAACGGTGCAAGATAGAGCGAACCGTTATTAAACGTTAGATTTTCTACCTTTTGCCCATCAAGCATGAGATTCGCCTGCCCACCTTTTAATCCTAAAGAGGCATTAGTGAGAACATCAAAACCAGTTTGATCAAGTAGCAACTGCCCTTTGGTAACATCAAAGTTCCCTGTGAAGGTTTTATCACCGGCGTTTTTCAGCGCAATATTTCCACCAGCGTTTACAACGGCTGTTCCACTACCGGCAAGTGCATAGTTGATATTGTAATGATCTTTTTGTGTCACACGCCATGTCGCATCTTCACCAAAATTCGCAACACCGTTAAAACCTGTGTGATCACCATTAATGTTGAGCTTGTTATCGGTTAATGTGATGGTTCCTGCACCTTTTAGCGTATTATCGAGATCCCCATTCACACCACTATTAAAATGTAAAGCGCCGGTGACACCAATAAGTCCTGTTCCTAAATTATTAAGATTCGTCACATTTGCTTGGGCTTTCTCGGCAATATCGAGCGTACCAGAATAGGTGCTGTTATCACCTAATAATGTCACGTCACCATCTGTTCCTTGAATATTGAGCGCAGTGCTACTATCGCCGGTTAATTGATTGGCAAAGTTACCACTGCCATTAACGTTAACAACGCTATTTTCCGCTAAATTGATCTCTCCTTTTCCAAGCGCATCGGCTTTCGCTAAATTAGCAGTAACGTGAGAACCTAAATCCACTTTTGAGGCTAACTCAGCATTACTCGATTCAACATTTAACGCGCCTTTCTCAACTGTTAAGGAAGATTGATCTGTTCCGCTTAAAGCGCCTTCAAAAGTAGAATCTTGCTCACCGGTTAAGGTTAGGTGTCCACTATTGAGATTCAAGGTAGACTCTTCATTTTGCGTTACGCTATCGGCAATTTGTGAAAACTTACTTAAATCAAGGCTACTAACACCAGTAAAGATCAGTGCCCCTTGCTGACCGAGCGCATTATCGGCACCGAGCGCGACTTTACCCGCGGCAAAGGTGGAATCTCCTTGGTAATCGTTATTTTCGCCAGTAACTGTGATCGCTTTATCGCCGGTATAGGTAAAGCCCCCTTTGCCGGTTAACTTCACAAAGAGTGTCTGTTCTTCAGCACCGGTACTATCGATTTTAATCGCCTGACCACTATTCGCAGAGAGCGCTTTTAGCCCATAGCCTGCGTGAATTCCGATATCATCGGCCACTAATCCCGTATAATCATAAATACCATCGCCGGCAGTTTCTTGCCCTTTGAGCTGAATATGAATATCCTTCACTTCGGTAATCTCATTACCAGCCGCATCGATCAGGCTAATTGTCTCTTTATCCCCTGAAGTTTTTCCTTTGGCAAAAAGTTCACCGAGATTGGCGATATTTTGTTGATCTAATAATCCTTTATCACTATCAATCTCGGCATTACCTAAGAGATCTTTATTGTCGATCTCGATTTTTGTCTTCTCTTTAAGAGCAATACCATTCGTTGCGGTGAGAAGATTAAATTTGCCATCGGATGTGGTGACTTTCAAAGTACTCTTATCAAGCTCAAGCGAACCGACGATTAAGTCATTCTCAACCGTTCCTTTTGTGCCAGATAATAGATGCAGATTCCCCATTTTCAGCGCATAACCTGCCGTGGTATTGAGTACTACGTTTCCTTGGTGAACATTGAAGTTACCGGTATAGCTCTGATTCTCATTTTTATTATTAAGGAAAATATTTTGCGATGCACCTACATTCATCGTTCCGTTGCCGGCAAGGGCGTAGTTGATATTGTAATCCCCTTGTCGATCCGTCACGGACCAAGTGGCATTATCGGCGAGATTGATTAAGCCAGTAAATGCATCATGTTCTCCAGTTACATTGAGCGAATTACCTTCAAGCTTAATCTCACCATCACCTTTAAACTGATTATTAAAATCACCTAACGCCTCAGAATTAAAGGTAAGGTTACCGGCAATGCCGATTACTCCCCTCCCTACATTATTAAGTGTATTGATATTTGCTGTTGCTTCTTTGGCAATATTGATCGCGCCTAAATAACCGCTATTATCTGCCCTCAAGTCAACCGCCACTTTATTACTATTCGCATTAATATTGAGCGTATTAGTCGCATCGCCTGTGAGTTTATTGGCAAATTGACCACCACCATTGAGGTTAATGATATTATTACCGACCTCTAATTCTTCGGCATTCAGATCAATATCACCAGAACCTAAGCTATTTACGTGTGTTAGATTCAATGTAACATTGCTATCAAGATCAATGGCAGTTTTTAGTTCAGCATTAGAACTCTGAACATTCACGATGCCTTGCTTAATATGGAGCCGTGAATCTTCTGAACCTTTGATTGTTCCCTTAATCTCGGAAGTCTTATTATCAATTAATTGTAGATTTCCTGCATTTAGATCTAAAGTGGATTCCCGAGCGATATTTAATGTATCAATTTGCTGTCTAAAGTTTCCAAGATCAAAAGTAGATTCACCATTAAGATCAAGGTTCCCACCAATTCCAAAGGATTGGTTCATTCCGGCGGTTATCTTGGTATTATCAAGAATTGTATTACCGGTATAGGTATTAAGATTCCCAGAGAGCGTTACAGCTTGATCACCTGTAAAGGTAAATCCACCTTTTCCAACAAGCTCCACACGTAAATCTCGGCTCCCAGTCGTCACATTACTACTATCGGATTTTACTGTGACAACTTTGTCTGCATACGCTTCAATTTCATCAAGTCCAAAATTAAGATGGATTCCTTTTTCATCTGTTCGTAAACCATTAAAACCATAGAATCCTTGACCGGCACCATTTTGCAGTTGCACCTTGCTCTGCTCGACATCTTTGGCTTCAATCAAATTACCATTTTTATCCGCTAAGAAAATTGCTTCAAAGTCAGTCACGGGATTACCAGCAACATCTTTTTTTACCACTTTACCAGTGATCAATGTTTCACCAATAAACCCAATTTGTTGGTCTAAGAATGATTGTGTCTCTTTAATATCATTACTAAAATCTTCTTTAGGAATCGATGCCCCATTCTCAACTTTAACCAGATTTTTATCACCGATAAGCGTGATTGTATCTGTCACAGTTAAGTGGTTCAGTCGCTTTTCTCCTTCCAGAGTATCAAGATAAATTGAACCGTTATTAAATATCAGATTTTTGAGGTTTTTCTGATCTAATAATAAATTCGCCTGTCCCCCTTTTAAGCCTAAAGAGGCATTAGTGAGAACATCAAAACCGGTTTGATCGAGCAACAGCTGTCCTTTAGTAACATCAAAGTTCCCAGTGAAAGTTTTGTTACCGGCATTTTTAAGTGCAATGGTTCCGCCGGCATTTACCGTAGCCGTTCCATTGCCGGCTAAGGCATAATTAAGGTTATAGTTATCTTTTTGAGTCACATTCCAATTGGCTTTCTCACCAAGATTCGCAACACCGGTAAAACCTGCGTGATCACCTTTAATATTAAGCTTATTATCAGTTAATGTAACAGTTCCTGCACCTTTTAACGTATTATTAAGATCCCCATCGATACCGCTATTAAAATATAAAGTACCGGCAATCCCGATTATTCCTGTTCCTAGATTATTCAGTGCTTTGACATTGACTTGAGCTTTGTCAGCGATGTTGAGTTCACCGGCATACTTACTATTATCCGCAGTCAATGTAATGGCGCCATCTGTGCCATTAATATTGAGTTGGTTAGAGCTATCACCCTGCACACGATTAGCAAAATCGCCGGCACCATTGATTGCAATCTTATTACTACCTATAAGATTGATGTTTCCTTTTCCTAAACCATCGGTTTTAGCAAGCGTTGCGGTAGCTTTTGAGCCTAAATTAATCTCTGCTTTTAATGTATCGTTACTCGAATTAACGGTTAAAGCACCTTGATTGAGGTTTAAACTCGAATCTTTTCCACCCTGTAATTGTCCCTCAATCAGACTCGCCTGATTAGCAGTCAGCGTTAAATTCCCGCTATTAAGATTGAGTACTGAATTTTGATCGATCGTGGTAAAACTCGCATTTTGTGCAAATGTCGCAAGGTCTAAGTTGCTCTGATCTTGCAAGAGTAACGCGCCCTGCTCTCCTAATGCGTTATTCGCGCCAAGCAGTACTTGACCACTCGTTAGTATCGAATCCCCGAGATAATTATTCTCACCATTTGTTACCGTGATCAATTTACTGCCAGTATAGGTAAAACCACCATCTCCGGTCAGTTTAACAAAGAGTTTTTGCTCCTTTGCATCACTACTATTAATCGATACCGATTGATTTTTATTTGCTGAAAGTGCCGTTAAACCATAGCCAGCGTGAATGCCGGTATTATCTGGCACTAAACGACTATAATCATAATAGGCAGTCCCTTTACTCTCTTGCCCTATGATTGGTTTGGAAGTTTTCACCACATTCGTAATGGCACTACCGCTACTATCGACCAAAATAATTGAATCTCGATCACCTTCTGTTTTTCCTAAGGCGAAAGTTTCACCTGTAACCAATTGATTCTGCTGATCAAGAAGCGTTCCTTCTGGCTGAATACTATTAATCGCCGATGTTTTCCCTAAGAGATCTTTATTAGCAATCTCAACCTTATTATTTCCCGTTAAAGTGATACCATCGGTCGCTGTGATAAGATTAAATTCATTATTACTATCCTGTACCACTGATAACTTACTATTATCAATCGTTAAACTACCCACGGTGACATCATCGAGTACTTTACCGGTACTATTGGTACTATTGAGAATAAGATTCGCATTACCAAGCACATTTTGGCTCAATTTATCAATATTAAGCGCACCTTGAGCTACCGTAAACTTACCAGTAAAACCCTGATTTTCTTTATTATTTTTAAAAGCTATTTCTTGGAGAGGAGTACCTGTTTTTATAATAACATTCCCTTCCCCTTTTAATTGATACTTAAAATTATAATTACCTTTCTGGATGACACTCCAAGTGGACTTAGGTGTTGCAATATTAACGATACCATCAAATAATGAATGATCACCGGTTGCTTCAATGAGATTTTCTCCAACATTAATAACACCACTTGATCGCAGCGCATTACTAAAGCTATTCACTTTATTATTTGAAAACGTAAGAACAGCTTCGGGTTTCACCCATACGGTTCCTGATGGACCAAAAGCATTATTAGCGGCAACGGTCGCCTCCTTACCGTTTGAGATCTCTGTTGTTCCTGTAAATTCATCTTGAGATTGATCAAAGCTATTATTACCCTTTATAGCAAAATATCCGGCCCCGACAAGTGTATTTAAAAACTTACCATCTGCTAGTGTTTCTAATGTCCCATTTTTCTCTACATTTAAGGTTGAAGCGCCGTAAGCATCAAGTTTATAAAGACGCAGTACGGTTCTATTCTTGCCATTACCAACATTTACAACTCCTTTATAATCAGGATTAGAAGTTTTGGCATTCATATCGACGTTATTTAAATTATAAATTCCCGTTCCATCCGATATAAGTCGTAAATTATCTCCTGATGTGTAATGACTTTCATTAACCCCGATATTAATAATCGCACCGTTTTTTAAAGAAATAAAACCTTTTTTTCCTCTATCAAGATCTAAAGCATCAATACCTGTTTTATTAAAAAAGTTCGTACTATAAACACTCAGTGTCGATTGATTATCTAGCTCTATTCCACCGATACTGCCGAGCAATAGTTTATGAGTATTCATTGCACTTTGATTATCTATTTTAATAATAAAAGAATACTGTGTATCGCTATCAGAAACACCTACATAAGCCCACTCATTAATATCTAAGATACTGTTATTATCAATGAGCGTATAGTATTTTTTATTCTCTGAAGGTGTAATACCTGAAGGATCATAGCCTGTATAGAATCGTCCATTCACCACAAAATTACTATTATCCATCGTAAAACTTGGAATATCAGCATTTCCCCCATTATTAATCCATTTTATCTCTTTTTTATCATCATCGTTCGAGCTGAAAGATAGAGTATATGTTTTATCCTTCATCGTGAAAGGGTCATTAGTATAGTAAAAGGCTCTATCTGTAGCTGTCCCTTCATTTTGACCATTATTTAATAATTCTTTTAAGCTTTCTGCATAGCCCAATGAACTCAATCCCAAGGCTAGAACTAATGATAAGGCAATTTTACCCTTAGTGCCTATAATAGGTTCTATTTGTGGAGAGGAATCGCCTCTCGAACATCCACTATTCTTTGAAACTTTCGCCAATTCAGAAGCAACCACCCAAAGCTTTGATACTTTATTCCAAACTAATTTATAGATATTACGATTCATAGCGCTACCCCATTGACAATTATTGATTATATAATCATCGTAACACTATAAAAAATAATTAGTTTTTTATTGTTTAAATCAATTAATTAAAAAATATGTAAATATTTTATATAGCAAAAGTATCCGAACAGCACCCATTAAATATTAACAATACTTCTTATGCGTGCATTCATACTAGTGATTATGATCCCCCAAAAAAATTATGGGGGGGGGGAATAGCGATTATTATTTATTTACAAAATAATTTAATTTAACGAATCCGTTCTAATACCATAATTTTAAAATGATGGTTACTCACTAATTCAACACACTTTACATAATTGTCATAACAAACTTTTTCAATACCTATAAATTTATTCACGACATAATAGGCTTTGCCTCGACGCCGAAGTAAACGTTTCGTATTTTCAACAAATTTCACAGTTAAATCTTGTGATGTACCGAATCCTTGATGAAATGGAGGATTGCAAATAATTGTATCAAAGATACGATCTTCAAGAGTCTCCCCACAATCATCAAGTGTTACCTCAACATTTAAACCAAGTGTTTTAAAATTATGATCCGCTAGAAGAACAGCCGCTACGTTTACATCCGTGGCAGTGATCTCAGTAACTGATTCTAAATCGCCAAGATTTCCGGCAAGATACCCATACCCACAGCCTAAATCAAGTAATTTACCTTCGACTAATTCCGGATTTTGTAAAAGGGTTTCTACCAGAAAGCGACTTCCTTCATCGATCTTCTTATAACCGTAGATACCAGGTTTACTGACAAACTCTCGCCCCAATTCATGATCTTGAAGCAATAAAAGTTCACGATACTCATTTCCATTGAGATCAAGCTTATAATCGGCTTTTTTAGTAATGCGTGCATAGCGCAAGCCTTTTCCGAGAAGTTCTAACTCAACCATTTCACCAATATTTTCAGCATGTTTCATCACGCTTTTAATACCTTCTTGATTATTTCCTGTCATAATCAAGCTTCCACCGACTTTCAACGTTCTTGCTATCTGCTCAAGTAGATAATTGGTCAGCACTTTTGATTTATTGAGTCGAAAAAGAACAAAGTCAAAGATCTCATTCGGAGCACTTTCTAGTTCGAAATCACTCAAATTTCCGCTAAAACCAACATTATCGAGCTGATTTGCAATATCTTTTCGGTTCGTGAGAAAGCGAATATTCTTTTTTGCACTAACTCCTGTTAAATCAAAGCTTTCATCAGCAATTAATAGACCTTTCCCTTCTTCAATTAATTGAGTATCTCTAAAAAGTGCTTTGCTTGCTTCTGCCATACTTATTTGAATCCTTCTATCTCTTGTTCTGTTAATGAACGATATTCGCCACAGTTTAAACCCGCAAGCGTTAAGTTACCTATCGCACTTCGGTGAAGTTCCTCAACACGATTGCCCACCGCGGCAATCATCCGCTTCACTTGATGATAACGACCTTCGTAGATCGTTAAAATAATTTTATTCTCATCAATAACTTCAACATTTGCCGGCAACGTGGGTTCTGTACTGTCACGTAATATAACGCCCGTTTCGAGTTGCTCAATCATCGGTCTCGTAATTGGATCGGCGAGCGTCACAATATATTCTTTACCGATTGCCTTGGAGCCATTCTGCCGAGGATGCGTAACCCGATGTGACCATTCTCCATCATCAGTAATTAGAACTAATCCTGTTGTATCGGCATCCAAACGCCCTGCTATATGCAAGGTTTCCGTCTCTTCATCCAATAATCGAAAAAGTGGAAGATGCCCATCATATTGATGACTTGAGACATATCCTTTTGGCTTATAGAGAACAAAATAGCGATAACCATCTTCAAACTCAATAAGCTCCTCATCAAGATAAATGGTATCTGCATGTGTTACTTTGTAATCGCGATCTGTAATCAGATTATTATTAACGGTTACGCGCTTCTTTCGTATAATCTTACCCGCTTCTTTTCGCGAATAACCTAAAGCGACCTGTAAAAATTGGTCTAAACGATATTCTCTACTCATCTATTCTGTGGTTACCCGTAATACTTCTTCTAAAGAGGTTCGACCTTCCATAATAGCGTCAATTCCTGCTTGGCGAAGATTTTTAATTCCTTCTCTTTCAATTTGTGCATTAATTTCGCTATTTGATGCATTTTCAAGAATCAATTGAGACATTCTTTTTGAAATAGGCAATACTTCAAAAATAGCAAATCGGCCTTTATATCCATCTTGGCACTCTGAGCAACCACTTGCGCGATAAAAACGGCTTGCCGCTTGCATTGGAGTGAATCCAAGTGATTCCAAATAATCTGAATCGACAATATCTTCATCTTTACAGTGACACAACTCGCGAACTAGACGCTGGGCGATAATCAATTTAACCGTAGAAGCAATATTATATGGCTCAATCCCCATATTTTGTAAGCGAATCAGTGACTCTGATGCGGAGTTTGTATGAAGCGTAGAAAGAACTAAATGCCCCGTTTGAGCTGCTTTTACCGTAATATCTGCCGTTTCATAATCTCGAATTTCACCCACCATTAAGACATCTGGGTCTTGTCGTAAAAATGCTCGAAGAGCTTCGGCAAAATCAAGACCAATCTTAGGGTGAACTTGAAGCTGATTAATACCATCGATATTAATCTCAACAGGATCCTCTACCGTTGCAATATTTCGCGATGCATTATTAAGATGGTTAAGACAAGCGTAAAGCGTGACGGTTTTACCCGAACCAGTTGGTCCCGTAACTAATACCAAACCTTGAGAACGCTCAATAGTTGTTTGTAATAAACTCTTATGAACGACAGTCAGTCCCAATTTGTTCAACGTCATCGTCTTTTCACTATTATCAAGTAACCGCAGAACAACCTTTTCACCCCAAATAGTAGGCATTACTGAAATACGCGCATCAACCTCGTCATTTTCAATACAAATTGTGATATGTCCATCTTGTGGGAGGCGTTTCTCCGCAATATCAAGATCCGCCATCACTTTTAGACGCGCTGCTAAAGTTTGACGAAAATTCTCTGGTACCACATATACTTTGCGTAAAATCCCATCCATACGAAAACGAATTCGATAACTCGTTTGAAATGGCTCAAAATGAATATCTGATACTTTTTGTGTGACTGCATCAAGCAAGATGTAATTAATATATTCGATAATATCATCATCTTTTAACGAGTCGTCCAGCAAAGATGTTTTTACTTCATTCAGTACTGCTTCTCCCGCCATTGCTGATGTCGTAGGCTCGGTAGGAGATATCATTGGGGGAACTTCATTTGTAAAATCACCTCCAATGCTCTCATATTGAGTTTGAGAATTTTCAGCCGAATAGACTTGCTCATTAAACGACATCACTAAATTCGTTGATTTCTCTAAAACTTCATCACTCAATTCAGAACCGTTCAATTGATTAGAACGTATATCAAAATCAGCATTTACACCATTTTCAGCAACGATTGCAGTCGATAATGTAGGTTCTTGATTATTTTGTAGCGTCATATTTTTGTCATCCGGTATATCCTCCACAAAACGTGGCTCAATATGATCGGAAGGTTGCATATGCTCTGTAAGTGTATTTTTAACTTCGTGATTAGGGATTAAAGATCCACTAACATCAACATGACGGACTTCAGATGTCTGTGTAGATTGAGTATTACTCTCTGCTTTTAACTCGAGATTGTTGATTTTTGCTAAGATAGCATCACCATCAGCCAACCAAAAGTCGATCGCGTGCAGAGAGCGAAGCGAAAGCGTATCAAAGAACTGTTGATTTACCGGATCTGCTGTTGCTACTTTCAAACGACCGCCTGCAATCATAATAGGTACTACAAACTGAGCACGCATCTCATCGATTGAGGCAAAAGTGGAAAAATCAAACGCTCCAATTGCTTTTACTTCTGCAAGATTTACTGATGAAAGCGGGTTTTCTAATGTATTATTTGCTTGAACAGCCGCTTCAAAAATTGCAGCACTCGTCAGCCCATATGCCCGTAATTTGCCAACAACCGAGGGTTCACTGTCATACATTCTGGCGGATAAAAGCGGGACTGCTTCTTTCGATATCCACTTTAGGGCGATTAATGCCTGAATCAATTGGTGTTGCTCAAGTTTCACACGCTACCTCTCATCATTTTTTAAGTTGAACTTGTTTTTTAAGGTTTTGCCCCAAAATTATGGATATTATAGCACTACTTCTTGAGTCAAACTTCCTCATAATGTAGAGTTGTAAGATATTTTAGAACAATCAACTCAAAAGGATATATAAAAAACGAATGGGAAAAATCACACTCACTTTCGATGGCGATAATGAACGATTATCAAATCTCTGTGGCAACCTTGATGAACATCTTCGACTCATTGAAAAGCGAGCGATGGTTGAGATTGGCAACCGAGGGGCAATTTTTCAGATCGAAGGCAATGATGACGATATTGAAAACGCCCGTGATATTTTAGAAACCCTTTATAATCAAACAGATGAAAAACTTCTTGAACCCAATGATGTTCATCTGGTAATTCAAGAGTTCGCCCCTGAATTTAAAGAGATTGTCCAAGAAGCCAATGATCGCGTCATTAAGACTAAAGCAGGATTAATTCGTGGCCGTACACCGGCACAAAAAGCATATCTTTATAATATGGGACAAAATGATATTAACTTCGGTATTGGTCCTGCTGGTACCGGGAAGACATTCCTTGCCGTTGCGGCAGCAGTTGAAGCGCTCCAAAAGGATGAGGCACGCAGAATTATTCTAGTGCGCCCAGCGGTGGAAGCTGGTGAAAAACTGGGATTCTTACCCGGCGATCTTACAGAAAAAATTGACCCATACCTTCGCCCTCTCTATGATGCCCTCTACGAAATGCTCGGTTTTGAAACAGTCAATAAACTAATCGAGCGTCATACCATCGAGATTGCCCCCCTTGCATTCATGCGTGGACGAACGCTCAATGACGCCTATATTATCCTTGATGAAGCACAAAATACGACAATTGAACAGATGAAGATGTTCTTAACCCGTATTGGGTTTGGGTCAACAGCTGTTATCACCGGTGATGCATCACAGGTGGATCTCCCGCGCCATATTAAATCTGGCTTAAAGCATGCACTGGAAATTCTTAATAATGTCGAAGGTATTTCAATTAGTCATTTCTCATCTGCTGATGTTGTTCGCCATCCAATGGTCGCGAAAATTATCGATGCCTATGAAAAAGCCGATGAAATCGAACGTGTCCAACGAGAAAAACGCGAAACTGAAAGACGTGCAGAACGGGAAAAGTTAGAATAATATCGTCTGTTGCTATTTACTAATACATATACCTCCAACTTTTTAACTAAGAATTTATAAATCTATGCGTGATAAATCGTTACTCACTATCGACTGCCAACGAAACATCGATAGTTCCCTACCCTCTGATAACCAAATTTTTAGTTGGGTAAATCAAGCACTTTCATCTGCCGGTTTTGAGAATGAAGCAGAAATCACTATTCGTTTTACCGATAATGATGAGATCCAAGAACTCAATCGCGATTTTCGCCACAAAGATCAACCGACTAATGTCCTCTCCTTTCCATTTGAGGTTCCGGAATTTTTAGCAGATAAAATCCCTACACTTGGAGATATCATCATTGCAATGCCGGTGATTGAAGCAGAAGCACAAGAGCAAGGAAAATCAATTGAACATCACCTTGCCCATATGACAATTCACGGAACACTTCATCTACTTGGATTTGATCATATAGAGGAAGAAGAAGCACAAAAAATGGAGAGCTTAGAGATTGAAATCCTCAAAAAACTCGGAATTGCCAATCCTTATAATGCAGATTAATTAGCACCAATTTCTAATTTGGATATAATAACGGCAATAATCACTTTGAAGGATGATGAAATGACGAAACAGCAAGCGCCAAAGCAACGAACTATTTTTATCAGTTCTTGGATTGGGTTACTGGTTTTTAACCTTCTATTTGCACGATTAACAACCACCGTTCCCGTCTCATTAATCTCTATCTTCATGCTGTTCACTTCAGTAGCACTCTATAAAGAACGTCCCCAGCTCCGGTCAATGGCTTTTATCGGATTTATCATTGCCCTTATTTTCTTAGCAATCACCTATTTCGGAACGATTTGGCTCCGCTATGAAGTTGTAAGCTTGCTAGATGTACGAGGCCCCAGACTCTTCCAAGTTGGATTTTATCTCTTCTTTTTCCTCAATGCCGCAACATTTACCACTGTTGGCATGGGCTTATTTAAAGCATATGCAACCTCGAAAACAGGATTTATTACTCTCATCATTACGGCATGGCTCTACTTTGGCGTAGCATTTTTAATGAAAGATTTTATTCAAGTACTTTTAGAAATTACTGCCGGAATGCCGCAGGGATAAATAGCAACTTCAATTTTTTGTTTGCTGGAAACCTTTAGATACATATAGAAAAGCGCTTCACTTTTGAAGGGCTTTTCTATCACTCTTATAATTTATAACAAAAGATTATTTCTCGTCTAATTCCTTAATGAAAAGATCTTTCGTATAAAAATACCCCAACTGATTCTTCCCACTATAACCTCCGACATATGGTTTTACTAAGCGTAAATTTGCATAGTAAAAAATAGGAATAATCACTGAATCATCATCTAGTTTCTTTTCAGCCGCTTGATAGAATTTTTCACGTTCTGCATCATCTTTCGCCGTTAATGTTTTTGCCATTAACTCATCAAATTCATCACTTTTATAATGAACGGTATTCACACTACTATCACCAATCATCATATTTAAAAAACTCGATGGTTCATTATAATCAGCACACCATGAAGCACGAACAACATCATAATCACCTTGTCGCCTACTATCAGCATAAGTTTTCCACTCACGATTATCCAATGTCATTTCAACACCTGCATTTTGTTTCAACAGCGAGGCTGCTGCAATTGCCATCTTTTTGTGGAGATCCGATGTATTATAAAGAAGCTTAATTTTTAACGGATTATTCTCATCAAACCCCGCTTCTTTCAATAATGCTTTCGCTCGGCTACTACGCTCAGCAATCGGCGTGTTGAACCATTTTGGTACTGGCAAACTTTCCAATCCTGAGATATAAGGTGGCGTAAAAGTATACGCTGGTAAATCTCCTTGAGCTTTAACTTTATTGGTTAATAAATCTTGATCAAGGGATAGTTTCAGTGCTTCTCGTACTCGAACATCTGTAAAAGGTTCACGGCTATTATTAATACCGTAATAATAAGTGCAAAGATAAGGACTTACTTTGATCTCATCAGGAATCTCTTTTTGAAGTTTACTAAAAAGATCAATGGGCACATTCGCAGTAATATCAATCTCGCCTGCACGATAGCGCTGCGCCTCAGTAATTTCAGAAGCAATTGGCAAAAATGTAACTTCATTAATCACTGTATTTTTATTATCCCAATAGTAATCATTTCTCACTAAACGAATCAACTCATTAACGTGCCAATCTGCTAATTTATAAGCACCATTTCCCACAAAATTATCGGGATTTGTCCATTGATTACCGTATTGCTCAATCACTTTTTGTGGCACCGGTGCCATTGCGGTATGTGCCAACAATTTAGGCAAATATGGCACCGCGGTATCGAGTTGTAACTCAATGGTGTCATCATCCAATGCTTTTACTCCTAGTGCTTCTGATGGTAAATTTCCGGCAATAATTTCATCGACATTTTTAACATGCGCATATTGTAGATAACTCGCATATGGAGAGCCAGTTTCAGGATCAACTAATCGCCGCCAAGCATATTCAAAATCGTGTGCCGTTAGTGGTGTCCCATCAGACCATTTAAGATCCTGTTTCAATGTAAAACGCCACGTTATGTAATCATCATTTTCCCATGTATTAGCCACACGAGGTTCTAACTCCCCTTCGCTATTAATAATCACCAATCCTTCAAAAAGATCCCGAGAAAGATGGGATTCTGCTACTCCTTCAATTTTATGGGGATCTAGCGATTGCGGCTCTGTTGCATTATTACGAACAAGCTTCTGCTCTTTAGCTAACAAAATACCTTCTGGGATTATTGCAGCGAGTACTGTATTACTGAAAAGTAATAACGTTGTTAAAACTGTTGGGATTGCAAGTTTAATCAATCTGCGTTGCGTCATTATTATTCCCCTTAATTATTTTTTATATCACAATATTAGAATTACCCTATTTTATGTTGCTCGTAAATAGCGTAAGCAAAAAATTAGAGCCAACCCCAAGAGTGGCTCTAATAATCAGTTATTCGAAGAATGCCTCAATGAATACTGCGATAAATTAGTGCTCGATAATATACATATCTTTTGTATATGCATAACCTAATGGATTATTCACACTGTAACCACCAACATAAGGTTTCACTAAACGAGGCGATACATAATAGTAAATCGGTACAATAGCACTATCTTTATCGAGAATTTTTTCAGCTTCTTGATATGCTTTTATACGCTCAGCTTCTGTTTTAGCAGTAATGCTATTTCGCATTGCAGCATCAAACTCTGCACTCTTATAATGCGATGTATTATTACTACTCATTGACTGCATAATATTTAGAAAACTTGATGGCTCATTATAATCAGCACACCAACCTGCTCGTGCCACTTCAAAATTACCTTGATGGCGATTATCAAGGAACGTTTTCCACTCCTGATTTTCAAGCTTCACATTAATACCTGCATTCTGTTTTAAAAGAGATGCTGCTGCAATCGCTACTTTTTTATGGGATTCTGAAGTATTGTAGAGTAACGTAAAAGTTAACGGATTATTTTTAGTGTAGCCGGCTTCTTCTAATAACGCTTTTGCACGATCATTACGCTCTTTTTGCGACAAACCAAACCACTCTGGCTCAATTGCTTCCATATCTACTGTTGAAGGTGGTGTAAAGCCAAATGCTGGTGCTTGTCCTTGCCCCATCACTTTATTGGCAATGATATCGCGATCTAGTGCAAGCTTCACTGCCTCACGCACTTTCGGATTATCAAAAGGTGCCTGCTCATTATTAATTTCGTAGTAATACGTACATAATGAGGGAGAAATTTTTACCTCATCGGGAATATCTTTTTGTAAACGCGCAAATAGATCCACAGGAATTGCATTGTTTGTCATATCTATCTCGCCACTACGATAACGATTCACATCAGTAACTTCTGAAGGCACAGCCAAAAATGTTACTTCATCAATCACACTTTTATCATTATTCCAGTATTGATCATTGCGTTCTAAAACAATACGCTCATTCACAACCCAATCTTTCAATTTGTATGCACCATTACCGACAAAATGATCTGGAGATGTCCATTGATTACCATATTTTTCTACAGTTTCTTTATGAACTGGTACCACAGACGTATGCCCAACGAGCTTATCGAGATAAGGAATTGGTTCTGTAAGCGTGACTTCAAAAGTATAATCATCTAGTGCTTTAACACCCAAAGTTTCTGGATCGGCCTTACCATTAACAATGTCATCAACATTTTCAATATGCGCATACTGAAGATAACTTGCATAAGGAGATGCAGTATTTGGATCAACTAAACGTTTCCATGAATAGACAAAATCATGCGCTGTAACTGGATCTCCATTAGACCATTTGGCATCTTTACGAAGATTGAAACGCCATACTTTCGCATCATCATTTTCCCATGACTCAGCAACACCAGGACGGATTTGTCCATTTAAATCGATATTCACTAATCCTTCAAACTGATCGCGAGCAAGATTCGCCTCTGGTACCCCTTCGATCTTATGAGGATCAAGCGATTGAGGCTCTGCACCATTATTACGAACAAGCTTTTGCTCAGAATGCAGTTTTACACCTTCAGGAACATCTGCTGCTATTACGTTACCGATACCTAATGCAGCAATTAAAGCTGCCGCTAGGAAATTCTTATGCCAATTTTTGTTCATTCTTTCCTCCGATATCTTTTTTATGAGAACTCTCTTAGCATCCTATAATAAAAATATTATTTCAATTAGATTATGAATTATTATGAAAGAAAAAATAGATCATAGCTTATTTCAATACTCAAAAAAACGCCCACTTCAACGAGTAGACGTCTTTATAAATATTAAATAACGTTTTTAAGTATTATTGGCTATCTGACTCTAGAGCTGGTTTTATATATGGCATCATGACATAGATCATAGTCATAATAATAAATGTCGCAAATGCATATGCCTTCATCTGCCCATTCATCTTGTTTGCCCACATTGAAAAATACTCTCCTCCAATAACAGCAAAACCGAGATACCATAATAAAATTGCGATTGTGCCACCAATTAAGTAAATCACTTGTCCATACACAAATTTCGGACTATTAATTCTAAATGCCATATAAAATGCGCCAATTAAGCAGATAATACCTGCGGTCAACTCCCCAAGAATAATCAGCCAATAAGCAACTAAATGAATAGAATTACTCGTAATAGCGCGCTCTTCAATTGCTTTTGTTCCTGAAAAAAAAGGCTCCATCTGATCCATTGATAATACTGCATCAACAAATTGATAATTTGTTTGAAAATCAACGATATTATCAAAGCCGACCAAAAAGCAAAAAACACCGACAGAAAAGGCGATTACTGCTTTAGAAAGCTGTTGAATTGAAATAACATTCAATTTCTTACCCATATTTAATCTCCTTAGAAAAATTACAATTACTTAAATCGGCAGTATACTTTGATTGATATCAAAAAGTGAAATTCATTTGTGATCTAGAAGATCTCTTCTTACTTTTTAAAACTCTTTAATCTCTCTTCCTGCCTTGCCGCCTTCAGCGGAGGAATCACAGCTATAACTGTTAGAGCAACCACAACAATAATTGCCCATCCCGCAATTGCGTATCCTCCCATATCGATTAGTTGTCCTGCAAAAGCAGGACCAATCGCAATACCTAAGGCGATAAAACTTCCTGTCGCAGCAACAACGCGCCCTTCCTTATCTAAGGAAGCCGCTAATCCTGTTAAATACGCTAAAGCATAAAAATACGCCGTCGCATTCATTAAAACAATTAAGGTATAGAAGAATTTTGATTCCGATGCCATGAGATAACCAAGTGTTATTGCTCCATGCCCGATAATACCGATTAAAACAGGAATAGTAATCCCAAATTTATTCCCCACTTTTGCGACAATAAAGGGACCAATTAAAGCGATAAAAGCTTGTAACGCTAAAATCATGCCCATCTCTGAAGTAGAATAACCAAGCGAAACGCCAATTTGCTCCACAAATGCCCACCCCATTGTGTCGCGCATTGAAAAGAGAAACATTGCAACCATCATTCCAATCGGGACAAGACCAATAAGCTTTACTCTCTTAGAATTGTTAGTTGTCACATCTTCGTCAATAGGCGCATCTTCGCTCGTAATATATTGTGGCAAACGAACAACCCATACCAACATTAACGCATATGAAGCTGCAATCCCATAATAAGTACCTTTAAGACCAAAATTATCGGAAATAAATCCAAACCCTAACATTACGACAATCATTAGAATAACAAAAAGAACATTCACCTGACCTGCAGTTTTATCTGGATCTTTAGCAGAAGCAATTACAGAGTTCCCTGTGGCTAATGCAAGTCCTGCACCAAAGCCTGCAAAAGCTCTTATAGAGATCAAGAGTGAAACATCCACAACATAAGCAGAAGCGATATTGCCGATAATAGCCATTAAGGTTCCAATTATTGCGATAGTTTTTCGAGGCACACGATTGATATAAGGGGAAATTAACAGTGACGACATCATTGCAACTGTAAATTCAACGGATAATATTAATCCGGTAGTTCCTTCACTTAGACCTAATCCATCCATCATTGCTCCCATCAAAAATGGAAGCATTAAAAGTGTTAAAAGCCCGACTCCATAAGCAGATGCAAATGCGGACAAAACCAGTGAACGATGAGAAATTGTATGACTCATATATACTCCCTTCTATTATCATTATTATTGAGAGCGTTAATATTTAGACATGCTATCAGATAACTGTTATCTGAGATACCAGTCTAAATAGTTGCTCCTCCTTTATTGGCTCAGATTGTCATTGCAAACCGAGTCCGTTATTTCCTCCGTAAAAGATCAAAATTTATATTTATTACTATTTTAAAATTGATCCCTTAATTCTGAATCTAGTCGAGATTTTGAAATAAGTCTATTTATTTTATGAATATACCTCGATAAGCAACGAAAATTATTTCGTCACTTCAGCAGGGATCACGCCAATTTCTATAAGAATATTCGGTTTAATAAGCACATTTACGCCACGCATACCACCGTTAATGTAAAACTCATCGAGTTCAAAAATTGTTTTTTCTGCATAGATAGGGATATTGGCTTTAATTCCAAAGGGAGACGTTCCGCCAAACTCATAGCCTGTCCACTTATGAGCATATTCATAGGGGGCAGCACGAACATTTTTTACACCAAATAATTTCTTTAAAATTTTTGTGTCAATGGTCTGATCACCATGCTGTAACACCATATAACCATGATATTTATCATCCATAAAAACAATGCTCTTTATCACTTTATGAGCTGAGACTCCTAAAAATTTTGCCATAAATTCTGCAGTTCCCTCAATTCCACCTTCACATTGAAAAATTTCATAATCAAAATTGTGTTGATCAAGAAAACGAATTGCAGGTGTCTTTAAGGGTTTTTTAGCTCTTTTTTTCATAAGTCATCAATTATTAAAACTCCGAAATAACCCTTTGAAATCATATTATATTAAAAAGATAACATACTTCATAATAGGGGGAAAAATGAAGATTATAAAATAAATAATATACACTTCTAATCGTAGTACTGATTATTACACTGCTAGAATTATTGCGCTAATTTTCTTTGTTGCACCCAACAATTATCGCTCTCTCGACTATTGCCGCTATTACCAAGATAAAAATCATAGATTGTTAGGGATAGATTAAATTCAGATCAATCTCGATAAAAGAAACGATCACAATAATATTAATGTTTTTTGCACAAAAAAATACCAATCAGCAAGAATGCTCAGAAAAATGAATAATCATCTATTTCCCGCTACTAAAGGATTATTTAAGTTATAAAAAACCTCAGTATTTTAAAATACCGAGGTTATGATTAAACTTATAAACCACCTAATTTCGTATTATTTCATCACATGTAAAAAACCAAGTTTCAGCATTAAAAAAAGATAAAATAGCGGCCAAAGAAAAACTGCTCTTAATTTTATGCTTACTAAATTATCAATTGTGGCCCACACAGGATGAAAACTAATTAACTTTGGAAGGTAGACTTTTGTTAGATAAAATCCTATTACGATATACACAAGGATTCCTACTAGTCCCGATGTATACATACTTATAAATATTGAAGCGATAAATACTAAAAAACCAATAGAATAAGCCAGACATAAATCTCTCAAACGTGAGTTTTTTACATTTGAAACAGCAGTATCTTCCATATTACTCCCTAAAGTTATATATAAAAATCATCCATAAGATATAATAAATTATGTAAATTAATTAAAATTATATGTGTCGGAGGAATATCCATGAAAAAAATTCTATTATTGTCAGTGCTCATCGCAACTTTAACAGGTTGTGCTTCTGGAGTAGATGCTGCAAAACGCCTTGCTGACTGTGTCATTGACGGAAATATAGATAATAACTGTACCTTCTCAACTTTAGAAGGCGATCCTAATATTAAAACAGAATCATCTATCAGATCAGTAGAACAATAGACAATCTCATTTCAATTACCATTGAATAATGACTTCAATAAAAAAGCCGATGACAGTTAAAAACTACTATCGGCTTTTTATTATCAGATATGAACTAATTATAATATATCGTTATCCCTTAAAATCAAATTATCGGCCTTGCATAATTTGATTTTCAGAAAGTGTACCAATTTCTAGACCCGGCATTGGGTTACCAAGATTTTTAGAAAGTTTTGCAAGCAACTCAAAATCATCATAATATTTTGTTGCTTCTACAATTGCTCTTGCAAACTTTTCAGGATTTTCAGATTTAAAAATACCTGAACCGACAAAAATACCATCCGCACCAAGAAGCATCATTAATACAGCATCAGCTGGAGTCGAAACCCCGCCTGCTGCATAGTTCATAACAGGCAAACGACCAAGCTCTTTAACCTTTTTCACTAATTCGTACGGTGCTTGAATATCGCGTGCAAACACCATTAATTCATCATTAGATTTATTCTGTAATAGACGAATATCATCATTTACTTGGCGCATATGACGTACTGCTTCCACAATATTCCCAGTACCTGGCTCACCTTTTGTTCTCAGCATTTTAGCGCCTTCCCCTAATCGACGAAGCGCTTCTCCTAAATTACGGCAGCCACAAACAAAAGGTACTTTATAATCACTTTTCAGAAGATGATAAACTTCATCGGCAGGTGTTAATACCTCACTCTCATCAATATAATCAATTTTCATTGCTTCCAAAATACGCGCTTCAGCGATATGACCAATACGCGCTTTTGCCATTACCGGAATTGATACTGTATTTTGAATCTCTTCAATCAATGCAGGATCGGTCATACGTGCAACACCACCAGCTTTACGAATATCAGATGGCACACGCTCAAGTGCCATAACCGCACACGCGCCGGCTGCCTCCGCAATTTTTGCCTCTTCTGCATTGACAACATCCATAATCACACCACGTTTTGGCATCTCTAAAAATTGACTCATATTGAACTCCTCTGTTCGTTATTAACATTATTCATTGAGATAAAACTCTCACCATGAAACGATACACTCTGCTATTATTTCTCAAAAGAGCCATTTGGATGATTAATTACCCATCCATTTTTAAATAGATATTTTAAAAGTGATATTTTAAGGAACAGTACTAATGCTCTCCTTCCAACTTGATAAAAAAAACTCAAAACCTCTCTACCAACAAATCGTTGAACTAGTAGAGGAAGCAATGATTACGGGAAGAATTAAACCTGGAGAAAAGCTCCCTTCCGAACGAGATATGAGCCATTATTTCAACGTCAATCGCTCAACAATTGTAAGAGCGATGGAAATTTTACATGACCGAAATATCATAATCCGAAAAGTCGGATCGGGAACCTATATTAACCCTCAAAAATGGGGACGATTCTTTGCTCCACAGATGAATTGGCGTCAAAATAGCCCCACTGTCACTTTTTTAGAACAATTTCAACATGATCTTGCAAATGGAGATCTCCCCACTGAGCTCTACCCTAATTTCCATCTTCCTGAAATTGAGTGGCAATTATTAGTAGCGGCAGAACAAGAGCAACAAGCTAGCAAATTAGGCACTCTTGGCTTACGAAAAGCGGTAAAAAACTACCTTTTAGATCGATTTTCATGGAGTGTCGATCTTCATGAAATTTTAATTACTTCAGGCACACAACAGGCGATTTCCCTCATTACCCTTGGACTGCTCAAAACTGGAGATGCTATTGCCATTGAAAATCCCTCTTATTTCTACTCGCTCTCTATTTTTCAAGCATTAGGGATTCGTATTTATGGAATACCAATCGATCAAAATGGTGTGCTGATAGATAAATTAGATGCACTTGTCGATAAACATTCTATCAAGATGGTTTTTATCAATCCTATTTTTCATAATCCAACGGGAACGGTGATGAGCTCTGCACGAAAAAAACAACTCATTGACTATTGTGAACGCAAACAACTTCTAATTATTGAAGATGATGCATACTCACAACTTAGTTTCACGCCGTCGATCGATTGCTCACCTTTAAAAAAACTTGATATCAGCGGCAATACACTCTACTTAGGATCACTTTCTAAATATATTGGAAAATCAATTCGCATTGGATGGATGATTGCTCCAGCATCTATTGTTGAGCACCTTGCAAATATTAGACTTCAGTTAGAATCAGGATTAAGTTCTCTCCCTCAATTCATGGCAGAACACTACTTAATCCAACACGCTTTAGACCATGAGCAAAAACTTACTCAAGCACTACAAAATCGTGCCCATAATCTTACACTATGGCTTAAAAACAATTTTAACGACAAATTGATATTTTCATCACCTTTCGGTGGTTTCCATCTCTACGCAAAAAGTATCGATCATGCTACAAGTAAAGAAATTGAAAAAAAGCTACAAGAACTTGCTTGTAGCTATCGAAAGGGGGATTTTTTCGGAGATGACTCACCGAATTTTCGTCTCTCTTTTGCCCATTTTTCTATCTCGCAAGCACCATAATACTAAAAAACTGACCGGCAAAACAAATAGCGTCGGGCTTTTATAGGGATGTAACGATTCATAATGGAGGATATTTACCCAAACTGTGTCGCTACTAATAATAAATATAAGACTTCCAAAAGCTCCGACTAAAAGCCCATAAAATGCACCTTTCTCATTGAATCCTGAAAGATAAAAACGGCAAAACATTACCGGGAAATGAGCACTTGCAACCCACGAAAACGCAATACCAAACAAAAATGCAAGATTCATTCCTTTAAAAAGATAAGCAAGGAAAATACCTACCATAAAAATTCCCACAATTGAGAAGCGAGCAACTATAACACTCTCTTTTTTCTCTGGCCAAAGCAATGGAATAATGTCACGCGTAATACTCGCACTTGCAGCCATTACTAATCCTGCAATAACCGCTAAAACAGTGACAAATACTAAAGTTGCAAGTATCCATTTAAAAGAAGCACCACCAAGAAGCTCCGCTAAATGTAAGAGTGCCATATTACCTCCCCCCTCTAAAATTTGCCCATTCAACAGAACAAAGGCGGAGAAACCAATAATCAGATTTAAAATAAAGAAGAGCGCAATCAGGAATGTTGTGCCTGCTGCGGAGTAGAGCGCAGTTTTCGCATCCTTGACTGTAAAAAAACGCATGAGAATATGCGGTAAACCTAAAAGACCTAATACTAATCCCATAATTAATGAGATCTGCTCTACACCAGAATGAATGATTACACTTGGCATTAATGCGTCAAATCCAGAAAGACTAGCAACCTGTACAAATAGATTGGTGAAAGAAAAATCGAAATATTTCAATGAAAGATATGCAATGGTGCCTGCAAAAATAAAGAGTAACAATGCCTTCACGCTTTGCACTAATGTAGTAGCCTTCATCCCACCCAACAATACCAATCCTCCTGTTAAAAACCCAATGATAATCAAAGACACCGTATAGCCAATATGGAATAGTAATGATAAGAGTGCGCCAGCTCCCATCAATTGTACTAGCAGATAAAAAAGAGAGATCAACACACTCGTTGAAGCACTCAACATTCGAAGTCGCTGGCTATTAAAATGATTATTAATCACATCCGAGAAGGTATACGCAGCCGTTTCACGTAATTTTTCTGAAAAGAGAATTAGAAGTAAGGTCCAACCAATCAGTGTCGCCACAGCATAAAAAAGAGAATCCATTCCTTGGCTAAAATACATCGCGATTGAACCTAAAAATGCCGCAGCAGAGAGATAATCCCCAGCAAGAGCAAGTGCATTTTGCAGACTACCCACAGACCGTCCCGCTAAAAAGTAACTAGAAGAATGATCTTTCTCTATGGATTTTGCGTTATTGTTCATGACTATTAGCGCCTCGTTTTTGAAGTTCTTCAGCTGATTTTACGGCGAAAAAAATATAAACAAATGCCATCAGAACACCCCAGAGCATTACCATAACTCCCCAAAAAATTGATTGTGGTACTCCCAAAATAAAATAGGTCGCCATCAATTTAGGGGCAAAACTTAGTTTCAAATAGTAAAAAAACATTGGCAACAAAGTGATTAAAATTAATATCTGTCGTGCATTCATTTCTAGCGCTCCATTTTTATAACTCAATTTAACAATTATACTTCCTAAAACCGTTAAATCCTTCCAATAAAAAATATAGAATTACTTTTTCATCATCACAAAAATCAAAAAGGAGAAGTTTGATGGTCTCAATCAAATAATCAATGATAATGTTCAGTTGAGGTCAAAGAAAATTCTGTGTCCATCTAAATTATAAAAAAACATCAAATACAATCGCTTGGATGCAACCCGATGCTTTTTTACAATTTGAAAATTTAATGATCGTTAGCACCTAATTCGAGGATTTTTAATTGCAAATCCTAAATAGATATGTAATAAATAAGGCGGTAAGTTGCATGCAACACACAATGAAGTGTATTTTATTCAACAGAAAATCATACTATCAAATATAGTAAAAACACATTTTATTAAAACTCTACCCATTCAGTCTGTTAGAAAATAAAAATTTGGTAGAGTCTCAAAGGAGGAGTTATGAGCAAGAAGATATCATCTATCGATGTCTTATTTTTGGCTATGGGGGCAATGCTAGGATGGGGATGGGTCATTCTCTCAGGTGAGTGGGTTGCTACTGCTGGATTTTTAGGCGCTACTATTGCATTTGCCGGCGGTGGACTACTCATTATCCTCATCGGCCTAACTTATGCAGAACTTGCAACAGCAATTCCCGAAACAGGTGGCGGTGTTGCGTTCGTCCAGCGCGCCTTTACTACACCATTAGCATTTCTTGCAGGATGGTCTGTATTGTTTGGCTACGTATCAGTCATTGCATTTGAAGCCGTTGCACTTCCAACGGTTATTGATTATATTCACCCGCTAACTCATCAAGTACGCCTTTGGAGTATTGCTGGATATGAAGTTTATCTAACGTGGGCCTTGATCGGTTCAGTTGGAGCTCTCTTTCTTGGTGCTCTTAACTATCGCGGTATTAAGTCTGCTACCATTTTACAAACTGTATTCACTATCGCCATTGTTGGCGTTGGATTTTTACTTATTTTTGGCGCGGGTTATCATGGTGATAGTGAGAATTTAAAACCATATTTCAGTGGAGGCTTTGATGGCTTAATGCAAGTACTCATCATGGTTCCTTTTATGTTTGTTGGTTTTGATGTCATCCCTCAAATAGCATCTGAAGTGAAAGCGACAAAATCACTTGGGAAAATATTGGTTGTTTCAATTTTGTCTGCACTTATCTTCTATGTACTCATCATCTATGGTGTCTCTATTGGTCTACCTCATAGTGAATTATTAACCTCAAAACTCGCCACTGCAGATGCGATGAGTAACTTATTTAATAACGCTATTTTAGGAAAAATTCTTGTTGTTGGAGGTATTGCCGGAATCATCACAAGTTGGAATGCGTTTGTTATCGGCGGTAGTCGTATTATGTATGCAATGGCGATCCGCGGTATGTTGCCAGCATGGTTTGCTAAAATGCATCCAAAATACCAAACACCTTCCAATGCCATTATTTTTTTAACAGCCCTCGCATTCTTAGCACCGCTTTTGGGTCGTCATGCCCTTAACTGGCTTGTAAATGCCGGAAGTATTGGAATTGTACTAGGTTATCTCATTGTGACACTGGCTTTCTTGCAACTTCGAAAACTCGAACCAAATTTGGAGCGTCCTTATGCTGTCAAGTATCCGAAAACAATCGGATGGATTGCGGTATTTTTAAGTCTTGGATTTTTATCACTCTACTTTCCTGGGATGCCGGCAGAGCTTAACTTCCCTATCGAATGGAGTTTAGTTTTAGGCTGGTACTTAATCGGTGCATACTTTCTTTTTCTACATCGAAATCCTGAAAAAGAACGTGCATTTAAAAAACTACATCTTTCACAACAATCGCTTGTTGCGGAGCACAAAAAGTAAGCTTTCTCCAAGATGTAAAAATATATTTAGATCCCCCTACTAAAACAGTTAAATAATAGATACACTATTTTTGACCAAAATTAATAATAAGAGAATAAAAAAGTCACTCTTGGTCAGCCACTTAATATATAAAGAAGGAAATAAAAATGTCATATACTACTGAACAATTACAAGAAATCCGTAATAAATATGTTGCAAGAGGCGTTAGCAATGGCAATCTTAATATTGCAACTTCTGCTAAAAATGCCACTATTACTACCGAGAAAGGTGAAGAATTCATCGATTTTGCCGGTGCTATCGGTGTCATGAACGTCGGTCACAGTCATCCTAAGGTTGTTTCAGCAGTCAAAGCTCAACTCGATCATTTTACCCATCCTGGGTTTAACGTCATGATGTATGAAGGTTACTTAGAAGTTTGTAAACGTCTTTGTGAAATTACAGCAGGTGATCATGATAAAAAAGCGATCTTATTTAACACCGGCGCTGAAGCGGTTGAAAACGTTGTCAAAATTGCCCGTAAATTTACAGGGCGTACTGGAGTGGTTGCATTTAATCGAGCATTTCATGGTCGTACAAACCTCACAATGGGAATGACTAGTAAGGTTAAGCCCTATAAAGTTGGCTTTGGTCCTTTTGCTTCTGAAATTTATCAAGCACCATTTCCATACACCTATCAACGTCCTGCACATATGAGTGAAGAAGAGTATATTGATTATACAATTCACCGCTTTGATCAATTCTTCAAAGCAACAGCATCACCAGAAACCATTGCTTGTTTGGTCATGGAACCCGTTCAAGGTGAAGGTGGATTTATTGTTCCTCCAAAACGTTTCGTTGAACATGTATATAATTTCTGTCAAAAAAATGGAATTTTATTTGTCGCAGATGAGATCCAAACAGGTTTCTCAAGAACTGGTAAATTATTCGCAATGGAAAACTTCGGTATCGTTCCTGACTTAATGACAACATCAAAATCATTAGCGGCAGGTGTTCCATTGAGCGCAGTAGTGGGCCGAGCTGAAGTTGTTAATGCCCCAAACCCTGGTGAACTTGGAGGCACATTCTCAGGAAGCCCTCTTGCATGTGCTGCCGCACTTGCAGTAATGGATATCGTTGAAGAAGAAAAACTGAACGAAAAAGCCGAAGTTCTTGGTGCAAAACTTGAAGTATATCTAAAAGAACAACAAACAAAACACGCATTTATTGGCGACATCCGCCGTCTTGGTGCGATGGTTGCAGCAGAAATTGTTCAATCACCAGAGACGAAAGAGCCTGATGCAGCTAAAACAAGTGCAATTACAAAATATGCTAATGATAATGGTTTATTACTTCTCTCTGCCGGCATTAATAGTAATGTGATCCGCTTCCTTGCACCATTAACGATCACAGATACAGAGCTTGAAAAAGGTCTTATGATCCTTACTGAGGCCTTGAATCAATAAACAAGAATTTACCCTCTGCTTTACAATCCCGAGTGACCGACTATCACTCGGGATTTTTATTCTTGAAGTGCTTTATAAATTGATAAAAAACCACTAGGCAATTACCTAGTGGTTCAGATCATTATGATCTTTTCATCCATGAAGTAACCATCCTTTATTACTATTTCCTCAATTTAGCTACATCCTTGTATGCTTTATCCATCAAGTCATGGCTAAATTTTCCTTATAAATTCCTATTCGATCATTATATTTTAGAGAATTAATCCGTTTAGCTCCCATGCGAGTTTTCCATAACACCAATATATTCTCCTCATAATACGCATAAACTCTAATTAATTTTATATATTATTAATATAATTAATATTTATGATTTTTTAGTTGAATAAAGATATTAGCAATTACTTTTTAATAGGATTTATCAAATAATTAAAGAAAAATCGATCTTGAACTCGTCTCCCTCTTGCTCTATGATAATTCTTTGTTCTTTTTATGCATTCCTAGGATCATTTTTTTGAAAATTGTAGAGGCCTTACAAAAATATTTTGGTTATTCCGCATTTCGAGAAGGACAAGAGGCGCTCATTAATGCCATATTATCAAATCAAGATTGCTTAGGAATTATGCCGACGGGCGGAGGAAAATCTCTCTGCTACCAAGTCCCTGCGCTATTATTACCCAACATTACTCTCGTTATCTCACCGCTGATCTCTTTAATGAAGGATCAAGTCGATGCGTTAGCAGAAATTGGCATTCCTGCAACCTTTATTAATAGTACGCTTGAAGATACTATTTTGCGAAACCGTTTAATCGAAATTCGTCAAAAACAATACAAGATTATCTATATTGCCCCTGAAAGACTAAACAGCTATCTTATTCGATCACTCTTTAGTGCACTTCCAATCAGTTTTATTGCTGTTGATGAGGCTCACTGTATCTCTAAATGGGGACATGATTTTCGACCCGCTTATGGTGAGATTACAAATTTTGTTCATCAACTTCCCTATCGACCACCGATTGGTGCCTATACTGCAACTGCAACGCATGATGTTATCAGTGAAATTAAACAACTACTGCAATTACAAAATCCCGTTGAGTCCATTATTAGTTTCGACCGCAAAAATCTAACTTTTGAAGTCCGAAAAGTTTCTGATAAACGCCGCTATATTATCGATTTTATTCGCCGATATTACTCCAAAGAATCAGGAATCATCTACTGTGCAACTCGCAATAATGTTGAGCGATTAACACAATTTCTTATTGATGAAGGTTTCCAAGCACGTGGATATCACGGCGGGATGAATCACGAGATGCGCACAGAAAATCAGAATGCCTTTATCTTTGATGAAGTTCAAATTATTGTCGCAACAAATGCTTTCGGAATGGGGATTGATAAATCGAATGTCCGTTTTGTAATTCATTACAATATGCCACAAAATATGGAATCTTATTATCAAGAAGCAGGACGAGCTGGACGCGATGGGGAGCCGGCACATTGTCTATTAATGTATTCTCCAAAAGATATTTCAAACCAAAAGTATCTTATTGAGAATAACGAATTTATCACAGATCCAGAACGCAAAAAAATTCTATATGAGAATTTACAAGCGCTCATTGATTATTGTCATACAGAAGATTGTTTACGTGCGGAAATTTTGCACTATTTTTCCGAAGTGCCGCAATTTACTCAGTGTAATAATTGCAGTAACTGTACAAATACTGTACCAAAGATCAACATTACTATTGAAGCACAAAAAATTCTCTCATGTGTCTATCGTGCTGAGCAAAACTACGGTATCACCACAATTATTCAGATTCTTCGCGGCTCTAAAAATCAACAAATTATTGAACGCTCACTTCATAAACTCTCTACCTATGGGATTATGTTGGAGTATTCAGAGCGCTCTATCAGAGAAATGATTATGACGCTCATTGCCCGTGGATATCTCTACCAAACCCCAGATGCTCGCCCGATTTTAAAGCTACAAAATAGTGCCAAAACAATTCTGAAAGGCGAAAAACAACTCTTCCATCGACAAGACTTAATTGCTCATCGAGAGTTTCACAATCCAGAAAAGCATTATCACTCTCCTCTTTATGATAAGCTTCGTGAACTTCGATTAAAACTTGCTAAAGAACGTGATGTACCAGCGTACACCATTTTTAATGATGCAACTTTACGAGAGATTGCGCAACGTAAACCCCAAAATCCAGCACAACTATTACAGATCAAAGGAATTGGTCTTAAGAAACTTGATCAATATGGAAAACTCTTTATCAGTACCATCCAAGAATTCTCATAATTTAAAACTTCTATCAATGCAAACTTATCCATAAAATGGCTCAATATCAGTCTATTTAACATTTGGTGACAAACTTGTCTTTTTTATCTAGAGATGATGGGCATAATCATGCACTTCAAAACCTTGTAAGGCATGAGCAAAGTTTTTCCCAACCGCTAGCACTTTAAATCGCTCCCCCATCTCTTCAGGATGAATCAGATGTTGAACACGTTTAGAGACTTCGTACCATGCGATTTCATTATCCCCAAGCTCGGATTTTGTTACTTCTACCAATTGTTGAATCTTATTGCCAAAAAGAAAATACGCTTGGGATGTATAACCTAAAAACTCCAAGCCCATATCAACAAGAATTGTCGCAACATGGCTGAAATTTACATTTGCAGTTAGATCTTGTAAACCAGGATAAAGATAAAAATCTTCATGGGCGCGATGTTTATAATGTGCGATTAATGTACCCGTCGTACGCTCAGGACGATAATATTCCTTCTCATCATAACCATAATCAATAAAAAGTGCGACCCCACTATGCAAATGTTGAAAAAGTGGTGAAAAAAATGCTTCAAAATCTGGACAATACTCGCTTTCATAACCGTCCGGAAACTCAAATCCTTTCTCTAAAAGTGATTTATAAAAGTCTGTTAATGCAGAATCAGCTTCACGTAATTGAGACACAAAACGAATGCTTTTCTCAACGTCATTGTGCTCAATTGCAACATCAACATAGAAAGGGCTATTTTCAACAACTCGAAAGCGTTCAATTGCCAATGCATCTAATACCTCATTAGCGAGAATAACACCTTGCCACTCTACTTGAGGCGGTGTATCTAACCATTCAACACAATCAATAATGTGTGGTAATGATTCGGCAATACTATTTTTTTGGCGCTCTCTTAGATTTGGAGATATTTCCAGAATGTAATATTTATTGGGTAAGCGTTGTTGCAAGTCAAGATACGCCAGAATATCGCGTGCCATCGTACCATCTCCCGCACCAACTTCTAAGATATCGTATCGCCCCCCTAACTGATCAGCAATTTCAATAACCTGATTCCCAAGTGATTGAGAAAATAGAGGAGATATTAACGGTGCCGTAATAAAATCACCTTCCCGTCCAAAAACCGATTGTGGTCCGGTGTAATAGCCATATTCAGGATGATACAGTGCTAAATTAAAAAATCGAGAAAAAGGGATTGCTCCACATTCACCGATCTCTTGTACAATTTCAGTCGCTAATTGAGTTGAAATGGCCAATTCCTTCTTAGAGGGAACGGGTAATTGTTCATCCTTGTTCATTGCAGACGTTGTACCCACGATAACTCCTTCCTAATTTTTCAACCTATCCATCTTAAGATCACCCTCTATAAATGCCACTATTTGATCTAATTCTATGCAAATTAGAGAGGAGTAACTGTTCCAAACCCACGGCTATTTCTGCTCACTTTTACATCTTGTCCGGGGTAAACATTTAACTCACCGGTGACGATAACGGGTATATGCCCTGTATCTTTTGTTTCGATATCCACTTCGCTATTACCCTCTTCGTTTACCACAATAGAGGCAACGCGACCTTCGCCTGAATAACTACCTCGACCATCTTCGATACCTGTTGCACAAGCGGTAATAATAAAAAGCGATGAAATTAATAATACGATTTTTTTCATTGTTGTCTCCTTAAATTCTGTTATTCATTCGAAAGCCTATTGCTTTATAAAAATTAATCTCCCTTATTTTTCAATAAGAGAGATTTGAAAATTCTTTTACTTTCACAAAGTTATTGTTCTGAACCACCATTTCCCGCTGTCGCCGGTAAATCATTATTTCGACGTGGACGTCTTCTTCGATTTGTAGGACGTCGCACTCCTTTACCACGAGGTTGCTTTGTTTCTTCAGCCGCTGGCGTAACTACATTTGGTGCAGATGAATCCGTGGTCTTTTTAGGGGCTTCCTTCACAGGCTCACTAGTAGCGGTTCCGGATACTTCTCCATCTTCTTTACGACGACGCGGAATACGTCTTGGGCCTTTTACACCACTATTTCGATGATTACTCTTCTGTCCGCTGGTACGAGGTCCTCGTGTTTTACGATTATGATAAGCACGTTTTTCAACCGTTACTTCCGGCATTACTAAAATATCTTCCGTAATCGTTTCAACAGGAATTTCTTCCTTAATATAGTCTTGAATATCCATTAATGAATAAACATACTCTTCACAGGCAAATGTAATCGCCGTTCCTTCAGCACCCGCCCGTGCTGTTCGGCCAATACGATGAACATAATCTTCCACATCCTGGGGTAAATCGTAATTGAAAACATGAGAGACTTCGGGAATATGCAAACCACGGGCAGCAACATCTGTTGCAACCATAATAGAAAGTTCGCCATTTTTAAATTCTTCTAACAGCTTCTCACGACGATTTTGCGGAATATCACCTGATAAAACTGCAGCTTTATAACCATTAGCATTTAACGTATCAAATACTTCATCTGCTGCACGTTTTGTGTTCACAAATACAATAGAACGCTCTGCTTGCTCTTTCTTTAACAAGCCAAAGAGTAGTTTTAATTTTTCATCCGATGAGACATGATAAAGACGCTGTTTAATTCTTGATCCAGTAACTTGCTCTGATTCGACCTTAATGGTCACAGGATCATGCATATGCTCATAGGCAAGCTCTAAAATTCGTTGAGAAAAGGTTGCCGAAAAGAGCATATTCTGACGATCAGTTGCTTTGGGCATCTGTCTCAATAAGAAACGAATATCATTAATAAAACCAAGATCAAACATGCGATCAGCTTCATCTAATACAAAAACTTCTACGTTTCGAAGATACAATTTCTTCTGTTTGAAGTAATCTAAAATACGACCGACTGTACCAATCACAACATCAGGATCTGATTCTAAAGCTTCATTTTGTGCGCCATAAGCAGCTCCCCCATATAGAAGAGCATATTTAAGGCCCGTATAACGGCCGAGCATTTTAGCATCTTCATGGATCTGAACGGCAAGTTCGCGTGTAGGTGCCATTATAATCGCATAAGGCCCCTTTTTCCCTTCAACAACCGGCACTGTCATTAGGTGGTTTAACGTCGCTAACAAGAATGTCGCAGTTTTACCGGTTCCCGTTTGAGCTTGACCCGTAACATCTTTCCCTTGCAATAAAATAGGAAGTGCCTTTTCTTGAATCTCGGTACAGAACTCGTAGCCGTTATCCGCTAAGCTCTCCTTTAGCGAATCATGTAAATTTAAATCTGCAAACTTCGTGGAAGTTAAAAGTGGTTTTCCCATAGATGACGACCTAAACCCTCAATATTTTTAATTTTAGACTTTTATAATAAAAGTTTTCTATAACATCGTTTGAAAAATTTATCATTCTCAAACCTTGTCATTTACCTTGTTTTCAGTTGTAATAACTTTAGTATTATCATATTTTATAACGAAATTTCCAAATCTAATTTTGGAAAGATCGATCAAAATCTAGAAAGGAGACCCTTTAATGAGTAATTTAGTCAACGCAACGGATGCGACTTTCGAAACTGAAGTATTAAAAGCAGAACTTCCCGTTTTAGTAGATTTCTGGGCTGATTGGTGTGCGCCTTGCCGTATGATTACTCCAATCGTTGAAGCTGCTTCTGATGAGTATGCTGGCAAATTAAAAGTCGTAAAACTTGATGTGCAAAATAATCAAGAAACTGCGGTAAAATTCCAAATCCGTGGTATTCCAGCGCTAATGATTTTCAAAAATGGTGAGATTATTGGGCAGCACGTTGGTGCATTAAATAAAGCACAATTAGCACAATTTATCGATAGCAACATTTAAATTGCGATAATCGAGCGGTTATTAACCTAATAATAACTTAAGGCTATACAGCTGATTTTTTAATAAATCAGCTTTTTTATTGCCAACGATAACAATTTAAATAGTTCTCAAAAAACATTCATCACTTTATTTTAGTTATAGGAACGATCTATTTATCCCATAAATAAAATCGTTTTCATAATTGCTTTTTCAGTATAATACGCCTTTCTAGATCATGAAGGAACCATCTATTCCTTCTTCAATATACAACTAATGATGAGGGTGACCATGGAATTAGTAAACACACTCAATAATACAATCACAGATTTAATCGAGCGCAGTGCGGATCTTCGGAGGTATCTTTGACTTCGATGTAAAACAAGAACGTTTAACCGAAGTTTTAATGGAATTAGAAGATCCGAATATTTGGTCTAATAATCCTGAAAAAGCCCAAAAATTAGGGCAAGAGCGCGCTACACTCGATGAGTTTGTTAATGGCATGCTCCAACTCGAAACAAGTCTAAAAGATGCCAAAGATCTTGTGGATCTTGCTGAGATGGAAAATGACGAAGAGACGCTTGAAATGATTCAAGAAGATCTTAAAGATTATCAAAAAATAATCGAGGGATTTGAATTCAAGCGTATGTTTAGCGGCGAAATGGATGCCTCTAATGCGTTCTTAGATATCCAAGCCGGTGCTGGCGGCACAGAAGCCCAAGATTGGGCTTCGATGGTTTTACGTATGTATCTGCGCTGGGGTGAAGATCATGGTTTTAAAACTGAATTACTTGAAACCTCACCCGGCGATGTTGCCGGCATTAAATCTGCAACCATTCGCTTTGAAGGGGATCATGCTTACGGTTGGTTACGTACAGAAACGGGCGTTCATCGTCTTGTGCGTAAATCCCCTTTTGATTCCAATAATAAGCGCCATACTTCATTCTGCTCTGTCTTTGTATCACCAGAAATTGATGACAATATCGAGATTGAAATCGATCCATCCGATCTTCGTATCGATGTTTATCGTGCATCTGGTGCCGGTGGGCAGCACGTCAACGTCACAGAATCCGCTGTGCGTATCACCCATATCCCTACGGGTACGGTTGCACAATGTCAAAATGAACGCTCGCAACATCGTAATAAAGATGTCGCAATGGCACAATTACGCTCAAAACTCTATGAACTTGAATTACAGAAAAAACGCGATGCAGCAGAAGCATTACAAGATTCTAAAGCTGACGTAGGCTGGGGAAGTCAAATTCGATCATACGTTCTCGATCAAGCCCGTATTCGTGATATTCGTACAGGCTATGAAGTCGGTAACCCACAACCAGTACTGGATGGTGATTTAGATCCATTTATCGAAGCAAGCTTAAAAATGGGTTTATAAACCCAATAATGATAGCAAATCTTGTTGCACAAAAACCAATCAATCGAAAGGAGCGATAGTTATACTATTAGCTCCTTTCTAGCTAATATGGCGTGAATATTTGTGCTGTTGCGCCCCTCTTAAATAGAGATTTTGATACAATGACGCTCTTATACTAAAAAAATAACAGGTCATTGCCGAGATATTTAATGCATCTAAAAAGGAATAATCCATGAGTAAAGAGAAAAAACAATTTGTCTGCCGTGATTGCGGAGCTATTGCACCCAAATGGTCAGGACAATGTTTAGAATGTAAATCATGGAACTGTATTGAAGAGATGGTGATCGAAAAAACACCCACTCGCCTATCTGGTTATTCGGGGACGGCCGGCTCAGAGGGTGTACAAATTCTTACTGATGTTCAAAAAGAGGAGTTAACGCGTTTTTCAACGGGGCTCAATGAACTTGATCGCGTATTAGGTGGCGGATTAGTCTTTGGCTCAGTGGTCTTAATTGGAGGAGATCCAGGAATTGGTAAATCGACGATTCTCCTCCAAACATTAGTGCATTTAAGCCATCAAAATAAGAAAGTACTTTATGTCACCGGTGAAGAATCACCAAGTCAAGTCGCCCTTCGTGCTGACAGACTTCAATTAGATGGTTCTAAATTGCAACTTCTCTCAGAAACAAATGTTGAAAAAATTCTACGCGTTGCCGAACCAATGAATCTTGACGTGATTGTGATTGACTCTATTCAAACAATTTTCACAGAACTTCTCAATTCTGCGCCGGGTAATGTGGCACAAGTTCGAGAAAGCACCGCTCTCCTCACTCGTTTTGCTAAACGTACGGGCGTGTCAATCTTTCTAGCCGGACATGTAACCAAAGAAGGTGCGATTGCTGGCCCAAGGGTACTAGAGCATATGGTAGATTGTGTGCTCTACTTTGAAGGTGAAGTGGATTCACGTTTTCGAATTATGCGCTCATATAAAAATCGATTTGGCGCATTACATGAAATTGGTGTTTTTGCAATGACTGAAACAGGTCTACGCCCTATTAGTAATCCTTCTGCAATCTTCCTTTCCCGTCAACCTGAACGAAGCTCTGGTAGTGTAATCATGGTCACGCGTGAAGGAACTCGCCCTCTACTCATTGAAATTCAATCTCTTGTGGATGATTCACTTGGGGGACAACCGCGTCGGGTCACCTTGGGATTAGAGCAAAATCGTCTAACGATGTTGCTAGCGGTTTTACATAGACATGCAGGCATTGCAATGATGGATCAAGATGTCTATGTTAATGCCGTGGGGGGCGTCAAAGTCACTGAAACTGCATCAGATCTTGCGGTTATTGCCGCCGCATTCTCGAGCTTTCGTGATATCACTTTACCTGCTGATTTAATTATTTTTGGAGAAATAGGACTCGCCGGAGAAGTTCGCCCAGTACCCCACGGTGAAGAACGTCTAAAGGAAGCAGCAAAGCATGGATTTAAACGTGCGATTGTACCAATCGCCAATAAGCCTAAAAAAGAGATTTCGGGAATGGAAGTTATTGGTGTGGCGAAAATCAGTGAACTTATGGATCATCTATAAATACTTAAAATCAATTTACCAATGTTATGTTAATATTTTAAAAGGTAAATTTAGGGTTATTTACATCATATTTTTGTCTCAAGACATTAGACTACGATAAAATAGGCCTTCTGTTTAATGAAATCTCATTTTAAAACATAAGGTCAAAATCATGCCACATGCTCCACAAACGAATAGTCAATTCAATCTTGCTTGGATTCGTGTTATTGCACTCGCAATTGCAGCATTTATCTTCAATACAACAGAATTTATTCCGATCGCTTTACTAACTGATATTGGCGCTAGTTTCGATAAAACTGCGGAACAAGTCGGAATAATTATCACAATTTATGCATGGATTGTTGCGCTCTCTTCACTTCCCTTGATGCTACTCGTAGGGAAACTTGAACGAAAAAAGCTTCTAACCTGTGTATTTGTGCTCTTTATAATTAGCCATCTTATTACTTTTTTTGCTAGCCACTTTTGGATATTGGTAGTTGGACGAATGGGAGTTGCTTTTTCACATGCGATATTCTGGTCAATTACCACAGCTCTTGCCATTCGTGTCGCCCCTCAAGGTAAACGCGCACAAGCACTCGGAATTTTGGCGACAGGAACAGCACTTGCAACCGTGCTAGGTATTCCACTTGGACGCATTATCGGTCAACTTGTTGGATGGCGTTATACATTCCTCCTCATTGGTTTAATTGCGCTTGCAACATTGGTTGTACTCTATCTGCTATTACCCAAATTGCCTAGCCAAAACGCCGGCTCTGCAAAGAGTATTCCAATGCTTTTCAAACGCCCAGCATTTGTTGGTATCTTGATAATCACTACCATTGTCGTTTCAGCACACTTTACGGCATATAGTTATATTGAACCTTACAGCGAATTAGTCGCCAAAATAAGTCCCAATAAAATCACAATTTTGTTACTAATATTTGGCGGTGCAGGGATTATTGCAAGTATGATCTTTAGTCGCCTCAATGCTCGATTTCCACTGCTTTACCTTCCAGGAGCGATAGCTCTTCTATCCCTTACGCTACTTGCTATTATTCCTATAACCTATATGAGTAATGGTATTCTCTATCTTTCTATTATCTGGGGAATCGCATTTACCTCTATTGGTTTATTACTCCAGTTGAAAGTATTAGAATTAGCGCCCGATGCCACAGATATTGCTATGGCAATTTATTCAGGAATCTTTAACGTCGGTATTGGTGGCGGAGCACTCATTGGGAATCTTGTTATTACCCATATGGGCGCTGCTGATATTTACGCAGGTTTATCGAATGTGCCATGGGTTGCTTTCATTATTAGTATTGCGGCACTTATTGTGGCAATTTTTGTCTTTTCCCGCTATCGCCAAGCATTCTTAAAAGGTGCCCAAGCAACACAAGGTATCGTCATTCATTAAAATAACAATATTGAGAACTTAACTTATGAATAAAACAATGAATTGGGTATTTATTCCCATCACTATTATCGTCATCATTGTCGGCTTTATGATGGTTGGTCATTACAATACAATGCAAACAATGTTGGAAAACCAAAAAGCCTCGGCAGCAGAGATTATCAACCAATACAAACGCCGAACGGACCTAATCTCTAACCTTGCGAATACTGTTAAGGGCTATGCCGATCACGAACAGTCTATTTTTACGGATATCGCAGAATCTCGTGCAAAAATTGGGCAGATGCAAATATCAGCAGAAGACTTTCAAGACCCTACAAAATTAGAAGCCTTTGAGAAAGCACAACAAGGTTTAAACGGACAGCTATCGCGTCTATTAATGATTACTGAAAACTACCCTGATCTAAAAGCAGACCAAGCATTTACTAAATTAATGGTCTCTCTTGAAGGTACTGAAAATCGCATTGCCGTTGCCCGTAATCGTAATATTGATGCAGTACGCCAATATAATACAATGATTAAGACATTCCCCTACTTGATCACTGCTAAAATGCTTGGGTTTGAGGCATTACCACAATTTAGCGTGGATGATCCGAATATTGATCAACCGCCGGTTATCTCCTTCTAAAACAATTTTCAGTTACATAAATAATCGATAGACAAAAGCCTGTCATCTCCATGACAGGCTTTTGTAATATTCAAACTATAATCTCTTTTGTACTAGCAACTACTCAATATAGATAACAATATCTTTAAAGTTTTAGTGCTAATGGGATAATCTCTTCGAGGGTTAAGCCTGGTTGCATAACCTTATTGACACGTTTCTTCGCTTCTGTTTGGTTATATCCCAAACTCACAAGAGCCTCAATCGCATCATCGAGCACATTACCGGCCATTGGTACCAAATTACCATCGCTATTCGTTAATAGATCTTCAGTAACATCGGTTGGTGCAAGTCCCTTCACTTTATCACGAAGCTCAATTAACAGTCGCTCAGCAGTTTTCTTACCGACCCCAGGGACTTTTGTTAAGCTGACCAGATCCTCATTTTGTATCACTCGATAGAGCTCTTCGGCAGATAAACCCGATAAAATTAAGATCGCACTTTTAGGTCCAATACCCGATACTCTGATAAGCAGACGAAACGCTTCACGTTCTTTTGTGTTGGTAAAACCATAAAGAAGACTTGCATCTTCTCGAACAACATGATGAATCGTTAATTGCACTTTATCACCTTCATTCGGTAACAGGGCAAAACTGCTCATCGGTAATTCTACTTCATAACCGACACCACCAACATCAATCAATGCTTGGTTTGGCAATCGCTTCTCTGCCAAAATTCCGATTAGACGACCAATCATAATATTCCTTCCATTCGTTGATGAAATGCATGTGTCAATGCTGCCGCAAGAGCATCCGCAGCATCTGCTTGCGGTCTTTTATTAAGCTTTAGAAGACTTTGAACCATATGTTGCACTTGCTCTTTTTCAGCATGACCCCGACCGACAATTGTCTGCTTAATACGCGTTGCCGCATATTCAACAACCTTTAATTCTGCCATTGCTGCAGCACAAATTGCAACACCACGGGCTTGTCCTAGTTTTAAGGCAGATTGAGGATTTCGATGCATAAAGACCTCTTCAATAGAGAGAATCTTCGGACGATAGAGCGCGATCAACTGATCAACGCCCTGAAAAATCGTCAATAGTCGCTCAGACATTGGTACTTCTGTATTCATACGAATACAACCAGAATCGACATATTGTGGATTCCGGCCACTGACATCGATAATCCCATATCCTGTAATGCGGGAACCAGGATCGATTCCTAGAATAATCATCTATTTAAAAATTTGCTCTAAAATCTCATCTGAGATATCCGCATTTGAATAGACTTTTTGAACATCATCAAGATTTTCTAACGCTTCAACCATTGCCATCACTTTTTCAGCAGCTTCAGCATCAATAGAGACATTATTATCAGCATATTGAGTCACTTCAGAATCTTCTGGTTCAAAACCGGCTTCAACCATTGCATTGTATACTTCTGCATAGTTTTGAGGGGTCGTTAAGACTTCAATTGAACCATCTTCGTCTACCACGACATCTTCAGCACCAGCCATAATTGCAGCTTCCGTAATACCATCTTCATCTGCACCTTCTGGATAAGATAAAACACCCAATTCACGAAATTGGAAAGCCACAGAACCATCTGTCCCTAAATTTCCACCATATTTTGTAAATGCATGACGCACTTCACCTGCCGTACGATTACGGTTATTCGATAAACAATCAACCATAACAGCAACGCCGCCCGCACCGTAACCTTCATAACGAATCTCTTCATCGGGTGGACCATCATTGATGCCTAAACCGCGATTAATCGCGCGTTCAATAGTATCTTTTGGCATATTTGCGCCATAAGCTTTATCAACTGCTAAACGTAAACGTGGGTTTGCATCAGGATCACCATTTCCTGTTGCCCGTACTGCAATAGTGATTTCACGAATTAATTTTGTAAAAATCTTACCGCGTTTTTTATCTTGAGCACCTTTACGATGCTGGATATTTGCCCATTTACTATGACCTGCCATATCTATCACCCTTATTTTACAAGAGAATAAAAGAGGACATTCTACCATAAAAATGGAATTTTTTTAGCGATGATTATTCGCGCTCTTTTACCTAATTTAGAGTAATTTAGCCTAGTTCAAATCAGATATTGGTTCATGCCTTTGCTTTTCTAAGTAATAATTATCTAGATTTCAAAAAGAGCGATAAATAGTATTAGGGGCAGATGAAGATCTTTGTTAAGCTTAATAATTGTCGAATTTATCTCACGCTTTTAAAATATTTAAAATACTTATGTTCCAAACACTCATCTGGGTTTTACTGCCGCTTTTCATCGGTTTTTCGATTCCACTTAAAAACCGTTCCATAATTAAAGCAGTTGATATCACACTCATTGCACTCATCTACATAATCCTCTTTATTATGGGGCTAAATCTATCGATGATTCCAAATCTCTGGGAACAATTACAATCGATATTTGGTAGTACATTAGTCTTTATTGTGGCTATTTTAGGATTAAATATGATTGTCATGTTATGGCTTGATAAAAAACTTCCCATGAACCTTAAAACACCTGAACAAAAAAAACAGTCAACTTGGCATTCACTTTTAGGCTCATTGAAACTTGTTGGAGCAATCATTTTAGGTTTAATTATTGGACTCTGCGCGCGTGATTATCTCTATATTCCAGAACACTTAACAGAAATTGCGTTACTGTTTCTTCTAGTGTGTGTGGGTCTTCAACTTCGTGCAAGTGGCATCAGACTTAAAGCAGTATTTCTCAATCGCTATGGATTAATATTGAGTTTCTTCTTTATTCTCTCCTCCTTTGTCGGTGGAATAGTTGCGGCCTTGATCCTTAAAATGCCTGTTGTACAGGGTTTGGCAATTAGTTCAGGATTCGGTTGGTACTCGCTTTCTACCATTATTTTGCAAGATGCCTATGATCCAATTATGGGTTCCATCGCCTTTTTTAATGACCTATTTCGCGAATTCTTTGCATTTATGGTAATTCCGATGATTATTAAACGCTATCCTCTTGCAGCTGTCGGTTCTGGCGGAGCAACATCACTAGATTTTGTTTTACCGGTTATCCAAAAAAACGGAGGGCCGCAAGTAATTCCTATCGCTATTAGCTTTGGTTTTATCACCAATATCTTGGCACCCATTTTCTTAGTGTTTTTTGCAAATCTCTAATGCAATGACTTAAATTGAATATTATCTCGTTCACTAACGAATTAATCCTGAAAATGGATCATTATCATTTTTGTTCGTTGAAGTATTGCGATGATTATCACTGTTAGCCTGCACTTTTTGGGGAGAGTTCGCTTTAATATCTGATTTCGCATTCACTTGTACCTGCGCTACTTTCTCTTTTTGCGCTTTTATCATACGCGCTTCTTCTCGATTATTCTTCCGAAAAAACATAAGAAGAATTTGGAAAAATAGTTGAATGACAACAGCTAACCCAAGGTAGATAATCGCCGCGTCATAAAATGTTAATAGATCAGCACTCATAAAAGAGATTGCCAATAGCGTGCCTAAGCCATCTCCACCGATAAAGGCAATTAACACAGTACCTGATAATAATCCCATTACCGTCGTTTTAAAACCAAGAAGAATCGCTGTTGCTATATTCGCCTCTTCACTCTTGTTTTGCAGGTTCGCATAGACATACGATGAAAATGTGATCGAACCCCAAACTGCTAAGATCAGGAAAGATAGCTCTTGCCCATCCCAATCAAAATGAAAATCTCCAACTGCTGCGATCAAAAATATGATAACGATTAAGGGGAAAATACTTAAAATACCAGCGGCTAATTGAACAAGGAAAGCAATAAGCGTAAAAATTATATTGTGACTGGACACAAAAGCTGAGCATAAAATACCAAGCAGTGCTCCCGCCACCAAGCTTATAAAACTTGCTCCCAATAATGTTCCGATCGTTGTTTCTAGATAATCGGTTAGGATCGCTTGATTTGCCAACATGCTATTTAAAATTTGTTCCATTATTAGTTCTCTTAATTTCCTATCGGCTTTGGCGATAATTTATTTATTGAGGTTTAAAGTATTATAAGTAAAAAAATAGCATCCATTTGAAATTTGGATGCTATTTTTAATAAATAACTTCAAGATGGATTTATCAAGCCTGTGTCACTTCCGCTCCAACAGGATCTGGGATTAAGAAGGAAACAACAAATGCAATACCCGTAATGATTAATCCAAGTAACATTCCATTACCATATCCTTGCATTAAGTCAGTCGATACAACTAACATTGCCGGTAATAATGCAAAACTTAAGCCTGCACCGAGATGAAATGCTGCGGCATTCATACCCGGTAAAAACCCTGGGTTTTCTTCTGGAGAGAGAACAACCCCAAGACCGTTGAGCATAATGTTTGCCGTTCCTGCATAAGTAATACCCACTAACAACGTACCAAGAATCATGATAGACAAGGAATTAAGTCCCGCAAACATCAAGATTAAAATACCAATCACGCTTCCGATAAGCCCTAAACGCAAAATACGATTATAGCCATAAATAGGCGCTAGACGACCTGTGAATGGCCCAATCAACCAACCAATTAATGCGTAAGGTGCTAAGAGATAAATTGCTGTTTTATTGGCAGTAAATCCAAAGCCGATATCACTATTTTGCGCAAACGAGACAACTAACCCATTCACAATAGCAAAGATTCCGGTCATCGTAAGTACTGTCGTCAACAAAAGTGCCCACGTTGAACGTTGTTTAAGGTGAGTAACAGTAACGAGCGGCTCCGCAATGCGTTTTTCCGTTTGAATAAAGAAGAAGAATGCGATAAGCGCAACCACAAATGCACCAATCACGATGAACCAATTTGCACTCATTAGCTTTCCTGCCTCATTCAACCCTACAAGGAATCCTGCCAAGGTAATAACGAGGAAGAAAACACCAAGCCAGTCCATTTTTTGACCTTGGGATGGCATAGACTCTTTTACCCCTTTGATAATAAAAGGAAGTGTAATCGCACCAACGGCTGCAATAAACCAAAATACAGGTCTAAAGCCAAAGTTGGTCGCAATATATCCTCCTAAAAAGGCATCTATACCCGCAATACCACCATTCACAGCAGTGATAATTCCCATTAAAATTCCGTAACGCTTTGGATCTTTTACTTCTGAATGAAGCATTAAAAGACAAAGTGGTACAACTGGGCCTGAAAAACCTTGAATAATACGAGAGATAAAGTAGACCTGAATATTGGGAGTAATTGCAGAAAGAACCGCCCCTAATGTCGTGACTAAAATTAGTAAAAAGAGAATTTTTTTTCGCCCAACAATATCACTCAAACGCGGAATGAAGATCGAAAAAAGTGCCGCTGACATAAAGAATGCTGTCTGTGATAAACCGACAACCGCTTCAGTCGTATCAAGCTTTTGAGAAATAGTCACTAAAACAGGATTGAGCATAGAAGCATTTAATTGGAATGCCATACATGCCATTAAAAGCGCGATCATTAAAGGAATAACGCTCTGTTTTTCAGTAGAAACGTGATTCGTAGCGATCGTTTGCGCATTATGCGTCATAGTCCACCTCACCAATCAGTTCGAGCGCCTCAACGATTAGATCCCAAAAATATGCATGATTTAATTTCACAGCAACTTGCGTATGGCAATCTTCGCTCGGTGGTTTACGGAAATCTGCAACCGTCATACCTAGTGTTAAAGTCCCAGTTAGCTCAATATCAATAGGTACTTTTTGTGTAGTCATCACTGAGGGATCAATAACATATGCAACAGCACAAGGATCATGTACTGGTGGGTACTGGAAGCCTTGTGCTTTTTCGTATAACACTCCAAAGTGCTCTAAAAGCTCAACGACAAATTTTGCCGGTTTCGTACCTATTTTACTGATTTTTTCAATCACATCAGGGGTTGCTAATGCTTGATGTGTTAAATCTAATCCAACCATTGTTAATGGCCATTTCTCGTTAAACACAATATGCGCTGCTTCTGGATCAATTTTAATATTGAATTCTGCAACAGCACTCCAGTTTCCGACATGATAACCACCGCCCATCAATACAACTTCTTTGACACGCTCTACAATTTTTGGCTCTTTACGTGCAGCCATTGCAATATTAGTTAAGCCTGCTGTTGGTACTAAGGTAATCGTTTTTGGTGGGTGACTCATAATCGTATCAATAATAAGATCAACCGCATGACGTGGGTCGAGCTCTAAATCCGGCATTGGCAATTGTGGACCATCTAATCCAGACTCTCCGTGGACATCCGGTGCCGTTTCAACTTCGCGAACAAGTGGTCTTGCACAGCCCGCCGCAAAGGGTACACCGGTAATATTAGCAATCTTCGCAACTGCTCTAGCATTACGTGTAACTTTCTCTAAAGTTTGATTCCCTACAACAGTGGTTACTGCCACTAACTCAATATTTGGATTTCCATGGGCAAGAATCAATGCCATTGCATCATCATGACCAGGATCACAATCTAAAATAATCTTTTTAACCATCTTCTATTCCTTTGTTCGAGATAAATAGGGATTATAGAACTATTGTAGTCTACTCGTAGTTTTTCGACCATTCTCTGAAGAAAATATATTCGCAATATCTCATTTTGATCATCTATTCGATGTACTACAAAAGGAAAGCTTGAAGGTTCATAAAATCCCATATAATATATAAAAATATATATTAAAAAGTCTCAATACATTTATTTAGAATTAAAAAAGGAAATACTCATGTCTCGGAATATTGGAAAAACAGACGCAACTATTCGGATTATTATCGGAATTATTCTCTTAAGCTTAGTGGTGATCGGCCCTAAAACCCTTTGGGGCTTAATTGGCCTAGTGCCACTTTTAACAGGAATTATTGGTTATTGTCCGCTGTATCCAATAATTGGCATTAATACCTATAAGAAAAAGTAATAAAAAAGAATAATTCTCAAAAAATTTCGTCAAAAATAATAAAAGCTCACTTCACTTAGTGAGCTTTTTTCCACTCAGATTTTTAACAATAATTACTTTTTATCATCAAGTTCTAATGCATTACGAATGATGAAAAATAGATCTGTTTGATCAAGTAAACCTGTTACATTTGCCACTTGTGGACCGTACGCTGCGATACGAATTTGGCTACCTGTATGATTTTGTGATTCCGATACCGTGTTGCTGTAATTCACTGTCATAGGGCTTCCTTCAAGCGTAATCAACGTTTGTGTTAACCCCGGTGCATCAGCACCTGCTGGGATAATTTGGCTTGAATGAGCATGGTCGGCCGTCACGATGATTAAGGTGTCACCATGCTTTTTCGCAAATTCAAGACCCACCTGTACAGCTTCATCAAGGTCAACAGTTTCACCAATTTGGCCACATGCATTTGCTGCGTGATCTTGTTTATCAATTGAGGCGCCTTCAACTTGAAGGAAAAATCCATTTTCATTAGCACTTAAAACTTCAATCGCTTTTTCAGTCATTGCAGCAAGTGTCGGTATATCTGAAGTTCTCTCTGGATTAACGATACATTTAACGGCTTCTTTCAATGCGCCGCCCTGTTCTGCTTTTAGCCCTTTCCAACGAACAGGCATATTTCCTTGAGCAAAAAGGCCGAGAATAGGTTGATCTTGATTAGCTGTTTTCACAGCTTGCAGTTCATCAAGATTGGTAACGATTACAAAACCTTCTGATTTTGCTTGATCAAAAAGTGTTTTATCTTGATATTCGCCTGCTTTAGCAACTTCATTGAATGATTTTGAACCACCACCTAAGGTGATATCCGCGCGAGTTGTAATAAGTTGTTCAGAGATTGAACCTAATCCACCATTTTCTAAAGCAATATCTGGACAAAGCTTCGTAGTTGATTCAGGTGAATAGCATTTTCGGCGAGTAATATGTGAGAATTGCGCCGCTGGTGTTGCATCTTGAATTTCTGATGTCGTGACATTTCCTGTTGCTAATCCTGCGTCTTTTGCTAGCTCAAGGAGCGTAGGAAAAGGTTTACCATTAACATCAACCCCTAATGCCCCATTATATGTTTTGACACCTGATGACCAAGCCGTTGCTGAAGCCGCTGAATCCGTTACATAATTTGGTTTTTTAGTTTTTTTCATCAAGTGCGTAATGGGTGTATTGACCGGTAAATGGTAATGCATCAATCCCTTTAAAAAAACCACCGGCACCCTTCGCATAGTTACGCGCAACTGTAATTTCAGAATCGCCCATTCCATCACCAATGAAGAGAATGACATTTTTAACATTTTGTTTCTGCATTTCTGCTTTTAGTGCATCAATTTGATCACCTTTTAACCGCGTTGCCCCACCTTTCTCCGCGATATTATCTTTTGCAGCACGGTCAAACAATATAGGATCATCTGCCATTGCTTGTGTTGCTAAAGTCGTCATTAATAACGTCATCATCACTTTACGAGCGATCTGTTTTTTTAGGTTTACAGCCATCTCTAAATTCCTCATTGAATACCAGAAGTCACTATATAATTTAAAATCTCCTACTACATAATTGAGCATATGAGAAATTTATGACAAACCGATAACAAAAAAGAATCTTGTTAAACTCTCCGGTTCAATAAACTTTAGATTATTAAGATAGAACCGCTAATCAGTAGTTACAAATATAAATAACTGATTAATTAAAAAACGCCATATACTCGATCATAACCATCCTCTATGGCGTTTTAGAGTCACTATTTATATTAAAAATAGTATCTATTTAAAGCTTTTAAAGACGCGACGTAAAATTTCAATTGATTGATCAATTTCTTTCTCGGTGACAATCAGTGCAGGAAAATAACGGACAACATTTCCACCGGCGGCAACTAATAGAAGTTTTTCAGCCAAGGCATTTTTAACAAAATCACCTGCTGCAATTGTATCTCTCAACTGAAAACCAAGAAGAAGCCCTTCTCCTTTAATTTCCATAATTGTTGAAAACTCTTCCTGTAATTGTGCAAGCTTACCTTTCGCATAGTCCCCTATTTTTACAACATGTGCTAAAAACTCTGGTGCAGTAATTTCTGATAACACTACATCAGCCACACTACATACAAAAGGGTTACCACCATAAGTTGAACCATGATCACCCGGCACTAAAACATCATTTGCTTTTCCTTTTGTGATACAAGCACCGATAGGAACCCCACCACCAAGCGCTTTAGCTAAGGTCACAATATCAGCTTTTAATGATAATTGATCTGAATAAAGCACTGAACCTGTACGGGATAAGCCACATTGAATTTCATCAAAAATCACTAATGCTTGATACTTTTCAGTAAGTGTTTTAATTGCCGCAATAAATTCCGGTGTCGCCGACGTTAAACCGCCTTCACCTTGAATAGGTTCAAGAATCACTGCACAAATATCATCATTAAAGTGCTGCGTAAGATCTGCAACATTATTAAACTCAACCTCAACAGTATTCGGAATCAATGGACGATAATCTGCTTGATACTTCTCTTGGCCTGTAACGGCTAGCGTTCCCGTTGTTCGCCCATGAAAAGAGTTTTTCATATAAAGAATCACATTTTTTGATGGCGAAATTTGCTTACCATACTTACGGGCAATTTTAAGTGCTAGTTCATTTGCTTCAGCACCGCTATTACAGAAAAATACACGGTCATAACCCGTTGCCATAAGGAGTGTTTCTGCCGCTCGATTTTGCGCGTCATTATAATAGAGATTTGAAACATGCAGTAACGTTTCTGCCTGCTTCTGAATCGTTTCAACCATTTTAGGATGCGCATGCCCTAGTGCATTAACGGCAATACCCGAGACAAAATCCAAGTATTCATGGCCTTTATCATCTGTTAAAACTAATCCTTTTCCTTTTACAAAAGTCACCGGAAACCGGTTATATACATTAAGTAACATGTCGCTCCTTCGGTATTTTTACGCTATCTCGATTATCTAGATATCACGATAAATCATGGTGCCAAAACCTTCTTCAGTGAAGAGTTCGAGCAAAATTGAATGTTTGATCTGACCATTGAGAATAATGACATATCCAACACCTTGTTCAATCGCTTCTAAACAGGTATTCACTTTCGGGATCATACCACCGCTAATAAGGCCTGTTTCGATATATTTTTCTGCTGTTTTTTGGCTCATTTGGGCAATCAGAGAACTCTTATCATTAAAGTCTTTATAGACACCGTCAACATCCGTTAAAAAAATTAGTCGATCTGCCTCAACAGCAGCAGCAACAGCACCTGCGACATAATCAGCATTAATATTATAGGTTTCGCCTTCAGCGCCAATTCCTATTGAAGAGATCACCGGTATATAATCTTTGCTCGTTAAAACATCAATCAACTCTCGATTAACGTCTGTTATCTGCCCCACAAATCCGATATCGATCTTTTCATTCTCCTTTTCAATATACTTTTTCTCCGCGGTAATTAACCCGCCATCTTTACCACTTAGACCGACGGCTTTTGCACCATGTCGATTTAAATCAGCAACAATGCTTTTGTTAATTTTTGCAGAAAGAACCATCTCAGCGATTTCAACAACCTCACTATCGCTTACTCGATTCCCCTCAATAAAGTGCGATTCTTTATTGACGCGTTTCAGCATTGAATTAATCTCGGGTCCTCCCCCATGAATAATAATCGGATGAATGCCCACATATTTCATGAGGGCAACATCTTTCATAAATTCTTCTCGGATCTCCTTATCCACCATTGCGGCACCGCCATATTTAATAACGACAGTTTTATTGGCATATTTACGAATAAATGGTAACGCTTCGACTAAAATATGCGCTTTATCATGATTAGTGATCATTATCTATTAAGTCCTATAATCTGCATTAATTTTTACGTAATCATATGAAAGATCGCACCCCCAAGCTGTCGCTCGACTTCCACCATTCATAAGATCAATATAGATTGTAATCGTCTCTTTCTTTAGTAACGAATCGAGTAGTTTGGTATCAAATTTTGTACCACAACCATTTTCGACAATTTGTACATGCTCTTCATCATCGGTGATATACACTTGCACTTTTTCCGGTTCAAACTCTGCGCTTGAATTTCCAATTGCGCTAATAATTCTGCCCCAATTTGCATCTTCACCAAAAATTGCAGTTTTCACTAAACTCGAAGTAATCACAGATTTTGCCACACTTTGTGCATCAGCAAGTGAACGTGCATGTTCTACACGGACTTCGAGCAACTTTGTAGCACCTTCACCATCACGTGCAATCATCTTTGCAAGTGATTGATTAACCATATCAAGCGCCCGTTTGAACTTAATATAAGCATCACTATTACTCTCAATCAATGGGTTATTCGCTTTGCCGTTTGCGAAGATAAATGCCGAGTCATTCGTACTGGTATCACCATCTACTGAGATCATATTATACGATGTGTTTACACTTGCGGAAAAAGCAGTTTGGAGCATCTCTTTCGTAATATTTGCATCAGTCGTTAAAACTGCAATCATTGTTGCCATATTTGGATGAATCATTCCCGAACCTTTTGCCATTCCTGAAATGGTAACGATCTCGCCCTCAAGTTCAAAATAGACGGAGATCTCTTTTGCAACTAAATCAGTGGTCATAATCGCTTCAGCAGCTTCATTGCCACCTTCTCGGCTTAATTTTGTCGGAATCTCTTTAAGCCCTTTGCGTATAACATCCATTGGTAATGGTTGTCCAATAACACCTGTCGAGGCAACAAATACAGATTCTGTATCAACTTTCATTAAGCGTGCGATCGTTTCTACCATTTCTAAGGCATTTGCATCACCCTCTTCTCCCGTGCAAGCATTAGCATTTCCGCTATTGATGATAATACCGCGATGACAATCATTTTCAGCAAAACGAGCACTCAAATTAACAGGCGCTGCACGAAAACGATTTTGAGTAAGTGATACAGCAGCAATTGCTGGCTCTTCGCTCCATACTAATGATAAATCCTTCTTACCACTCTCTTTAATACCAGCAGTCATGCCTGCGGCTTGAAATCCCGGAGTTGATGTAATCGTTCCGTCTTTCAAAATTGTAATCATTTCTTCTCCTAACTATTGAAGACTCAATTTAAAATTCTAATTGTTCGATGAACTTCTACTTAATGATAGCGATCAATTCAACTAATTTGATCTCATAATAAAAAAGATATCACGTTAATGATATCTTTTTTAGGTAATTCTATTGAGTGATTAAACATACATCGACAACTGCGATAAACCAGTTGTTTCTGGAAAGCCAAAGAGTATATTCATACTCTGAACCGCTTGCCCTGCTGCACCTTTTATTAAATTATCGATAGCTGAAATCACGATAATTCTGCCACTGTTTGTATCAACACGTACCGCTATATCGCAAAAATTTGTCCCTCGAACATGACTCAACTCAGGAAGTTTTTCACGAATACGTACAAATGGTGAATCTTGATAAAACTCGCGATAAAGATCATACACTTGAGCTTCTGTTAGCGTTGTTCCGGCTTTTAATTTTAAATAAATAGTCGATAAAATCCCACGATTCAACGGCAGAAGATGCGGCGTAAAGAGTACATCAATCGATTCGTCTGTGAGTTTCTCAAGCTCTTTTTCCATCTCCGGCGTATGGCGATGGGTAAAAATGCCATACGGTTTAAAATTTTCATTCACTTCACAAAAAAGAGAAGTTGTACGCGCATCACGTCCTGCCCCAGTTGTCCCAGATTTAGCATCAACAATGATCTCATTCTCAACACAATTATGTGCAACCAAAGGTGCAGCTCCTAAAATTGCAGATGTTGGGAAACAACCTGGCGATGCGATAATTGGGCTTTTTTCAATTAGATCACGATGGAGTTCCGGCAAACCATAAACTGCAATCGCTGATAAATCTTTTGCCTTATGAGGCACTTTGTACCATATTTCGTAAGTGTCAGTATCTTCAAAACGAAAATCAGCACCAAGGTCGATTACTTTTACATCATGTTCATAGGCGGTTCGCGCTAACGCTTGCGACAACCCATGAGGAAGCGCTAAAAAGAGGAGATCAATTTCATCTATTCGTTCCATGAAATCTTCATCTTTTAACAGAATTCGGCTTAATCGCCCTTCAAAGTTAGGATAAACTTCTGCAATATCCATCGATGTATAGGATTTCGAGGATAATTGCGCAATTTCAACCGCTGGATGTTGCTCTAAAATCCATAATAGTTGTTGTCCAGCATATCCTGTTACCCCGATAATTCCCACTTTAATCATAATGCTCCTCTTCTTCCTCTGTACTTTGATTATTCATTGGTTATCCATATTCCTGATGTAATAACATTGTCCTCAAAAACTTGTCAGCACAAGCCGTGATAGCCAACTGTTTTTATTATATTTATGTTTATAACTACCGATATTTTTTAATCCATCAAGACAATTTAACAGCCATTTCGCTTTTTTAAAAGATACCGAAAATGATAAATTGATGACGTTGGAAAATTTCAGGGGCTTTTTTCGATAAAAAACGTTCTTTTCGGTATAATCTTGTCATCTTTTACCTATATTCATTTCATCTAGCGGCAGACAATCGACAAAATAATGAAAAATTTATTGCTCATTAAGACCTCCTCAATGGGAGATTTGATTCATACTTTTCCGGCATTAACAGATCTTCAAAATAATTGTCCGAATCAATATCAAATTACGTGGGTTGTTGAAGAATCCTTTGCCGATATTGCGCGTATGCATCCTATGACGAAAGAGCTGATTATCTTTGGAAGTCGCCGATGGAAAAAAAATATTCTTAAAGCCACGACCTGGCGAGAGTTTAAAGCGTTTAAACAAAAATTACGTGCCCACAAATGGGATCTGATTGTCGATTGCCAAGGTCTCTTTAAAAGTGCCATGATCACTAAAATTGCGGCTCAAAAAGGGATAATTCCAACCTTTAGTTATAGTAAAGAATCAATTCGGGATCCATTTGCGGCTCGTTTTTACCAACATCGTTATTCAGTAGCAAAAGGCCTAACAGCAATTGAACGTAATCGCCAACTTTTCGGGAAAATATTTGATTATACACCGGCACCACTTGCCGATTTTGGTATACAACATTGGCAAGAAAAATCACCCTTAACGCCCGATAGCCCCTTTGCCGCACTTATTCATGGAACAAGTGCAGAACGCAAAGAGTGGCCGGAAAACAGATGGATTGAGCTTGGACAATGGCTTTGGACTAACAAAGGATTAATCTCTATTCTCTTTTGGGGAAATGATCGAGAACATGAGCGTGCAAAGCGAATTGCCAAAAGTGTTCCAAATGCAATTGTTATACCGAAAGTCTCGATTGAAGAAGCTGGACTTATTCTCTCGAAAGCCACTTTAATTGTCGCCGTCGATACGGGATTTGCCCACTTAGCCAATACGCAAGACCGCCCCATTATTGGGCTCTTTTTAGGCAGTAATGCCCATTATGCCGGTGTAATTCCGACACAAAATAATCCTTATGCAGTTAATCTAGGTGGTGAGGGAAAAAATCCTTCGGTTTCAGAAGTCATCACGAACATCGAAAGATTTAAGCTACCACTTTAATCGAGTGAAATAATCCAACACCTTAAAATTTCTTTTTAAATAGGATATAAAAAAACGCTATCGATAGAATCGGCAGCGTTTTTTGAATCTAATTATTAATCAATTACTTATTAAAGGTAAGCGATTGATACATTTTCTAATCTTGGTAAGTTAACAAAGACTTCACATTGTAGCCTTTCAAAACTTCAGGCTCATGGAGATAAAGGAGATCGGCAAGAAAACAGATACCCTCAACAGATGCCTCTTCTTTATCAACCATCTGAATAATCGCTTGAATCGTACCACCCGTTGCAAGCACATCATCAATAATAACAACTTTGTCGCCTTTATGGACATCACCCTTATGCATCTCTTGAAAGTTATTACCATACTCTAGTGAATAAGCTACTTTATGAGTTTCACGAGGAAGTTTACCCGGTTTACGCACAAGCACCAAACGTGTACCAGTATTATAAGCAACCGGTGCTGCAAAGATAAATCCGCGCGCTTCAGGTGCAACAATAACATCAGCACCGCACTCTCTCACAAATGCACTCATCTTTTCAATCACATCTTTAAATGCTGCTGGATTGTTCAGTAACGGAGTAACATCTTTAAAATCAACACCTTCAGCTGGGAAGTCTTGAATGCGCGCAATATAATCTTTCAAATTCATCTTCTAAAACCTTGTTATGAGAGTAAACGGTTGCGATATTATAACATTATTCCTCAGGCGACTCGATAGAGCCATAATCCTTATTATACTAACTCAATATATTCAAGCTCCTCAGGCGTTAAAGACACATACCAATCTTCTCCAAACAGCTCCATAGGATGCTGAGAGCGCTCACTTCCATTACCACAAAGCATTTTATCAGCAGCACAGAGACGACCACATCCCCAACAGATACGCTCAGGACGTTTAGGAGCCTTGGGTATTCGCTGTTTCTTGACAGGATTTCTCATAAAACCTCCAATCGCTATTGAATCATTGAATAAAACTCTACCTTCATTGTGCCATATTTAACCAACTGTTTTCATTAAAATTGATTTTTGATTTCATCAAATTTTATACAAAGATCAATCAATAATTTCTTATTTTCTTGCCTTTATCAATTCGATAAAAAGTTCTCCACTTAACATGTACCGATTCCCTGTTATACTGTTAAATATTAAGAAATTTGCGATATAAGGTGTTAAAGATGTCTACTCGGCTAGAACAAGGGGAAAAACTCCGCGGTGCTGATAAAACTGCACGAATTCCTATTAAAGTTATCTCTGTACCCAAAGAGGATCGACTCCCAAAACCTCAGTGGATTCGTGCTAAAATTCCTTCGGGAAAACGTTTTAATGAAATCACAGATTTACTCCGTAAAAATAAACTTCATTCGGTCTGTGAAGAAGCTGCTTGTCCCAATATTGGAGAATGCTTCAACCAAGGAACAGCTACTTTTATGATTATGGGCGATATCTGTACACGTCGTTGCCCATTTTGTGATGTGGCACACGGCCGTCCTAACGCATTAGACGCAGAGGAGCCTAAGCGACTTGCTGAGACTGTAAAGCTACTTGGACTTGATTATGTTGTAATCACTTCAGTAGATCGCGATGATCTTCGCGATGGAGGTGCAGGCCATTTTGCAGATTGTATACGGGAAATTCGTACGCTTTCGCCAAAAACAAAAATCGAAATCCTTGTTCCAGACTTTAGAGGGCGCATGGATATTGCGATTGATATTTTAAGTGAAACACCGCCAGATGTGCTCAATCATAATATGGAAACAGTTCCTCGCCTTTACAAACAAGTACGCCCTGGTGCTGATTATATGCACTCTTTGATGTTATTAAAGAATTTTAAAGCACGTAATCCTAATGTTCCAACAAAATCAGGATTAATGGTTGGTGTTGGCGAAACAGATGAAGAGATGATGGAAGTGATGAAAATTATGCGCGAGCATGATATTGAAATGATTACCGTTGGTCAATATCTACAACCTTCGGGTGGGCATCTTGCGGTTGAACGTTACGTATCACCACAAACATTTAAAGAGTATGAAGATGCTGCATATAAAATGGGTTTTAAACTTGCACATATTGGACCGATGGTACGTTCTAGCTATCATGCTGGCGATAAGACGTTAGTGTAAATCAAAAGCATTTACTTTTAACTAATACTAATCCCTAAAAGCAATCGTGACTTTTAGGGATTTATTTTGGCTTACGAGCCACCATCACTGCGCGCACAGGCGCTGGATATCCTTCGATAGTCTTGGAATCATCATTAGGATCTAAAAAATCTGGTAGTGAGAGATAATCCATCCATTCAGTTGTACGTTGCTCATCCACTGTTGTTTTAGAAATATCCACACATTCAACATCAACAAAACCCACCCGTTCTAACCATAACTTCAGAGCTGTAACAGATGGTAAATACCAAACATTCCGCATCTGTGCATAACGATCTTCAGGCATTAACACTGTTCGTTCATCTCCATCAATCACGATAGTTTCTAATACCAATTCTCCACCAGGACGAAGCGTTCCTTTAAGCTGATAAAGATGATCAATTGGTGCTCTACGATGATAGAAAACACCCATCGAAAAAGTGACATCAAAACATTCCAAAAGCTCCGGCATCTCTTCTAATGTCATAGGTAACTGCCAAATGGGGGCTTCTGGCAGATACTTGCGTACTGCTAGGAATTGATATAAAAATAGCCAATTAGGGTCTACACCAATTATGCTTTTCGCACCAGCACCAAGCATACGATATCCGTAATAACCATTACCAGAACCTACATCTAAAATATTTTTATTGGCAAGATCAAGATGCTTGCTCACACGATTCCACTTAAAATCAGAATGCCATTCTGTATCAACAAATGTTTCACCAAATTGAAAAGGACCTTTACGCCAAGGCATTAAACGACGAAGCGCATTATTCAATGCTTCTTCATCTGTCGATCCTTTAATGGCAACTTCATTAGTCAGCTCTACCTCTAAATTATCGAAGGCAGGAAGATCAAGCAGAGCATGCTCCCAACGTGGACTATCGCCATGTTTTTTACGAAGCGTATCTGCTAATAATTCAGGTAATTGTGCTGTGAATTTACCAATTCTTTGCCCTTTAAAGTGCGATAGTAATTGGTCTAAATAGATCATCTTTTGCATTATTTTTAGTAATTTTATAGGTCAATCAATGGAGAACAGTATTTTTATGACAGAAGCTCTATCAACAATTATTTAATTGCTAAAATTGAGGAAAAGTTAAGACATTGAAACCATAAATAAACCTCTTTAAAACCAGCATCTAAAAGGCGAGTTTTATGTTCTTCAAAAGTATCAATCTTCATCACATCTTCTAATGATTCCCGTTTTTGAGCAATTTCAAGTTCCGAATAGCCTTGAGATCGTTTAAATTGTAGATGCAAATTATTTAATCGTTCTTGCGCATTTTCATCTGAAAAACGAATTTTCTCAGAAAGAAAAAGTGCGCCATTGGGCAACAAACTCTCCGAAATACGATGAAGAAGAGCTAAACGTGATTCGCGAGGAATAAACTGCATCGTAAAATTCATTGCAAAAAGTGACGCATTTTCATAAGGATATTCGGTAATATCTGCCTCGACAACTTGAATTGGTAACAAGGCTTCAATCATCATCTCTTGCGCTTTAAAGTACTCGCGAGATTTTTCAACCATCGCCGAAGAATTATCAATCGCTATAATTTGGCAGTGGGGCTTTTTAACTGCGCTACGAATAACCATCGACACAGCACCAAGTGAACTGCCTAGATCGTAAATATTACTATTTTCTTGTGCAAATATCGGAGCTAGATTACCAATATTTTCAACAATCGTTGTATATCCAGGAACTGATCGGCGGATCATATCAGGAAACACTTTCACAACTTCATCATTAAAGCTAAATTTCCCGGTTGTTCGCTTCTTAGCATAAATACTATCTGACTCTGATTGTTCAAAAAGATATTGAATTGAACGGTCTTGAACCACTAAAAGCCCCTTTAATTAATTCTGTTTATATGGAAATCGTTACTTTTGAATTGACAATAAAAAAAAGCTCAACCTCTATTGATTGAGCTCTGCTTGCCGAAGAACAACACGTCGCTTAAGCTCATCGGGACTTAATAATGTCCGTGTTCGTCTTGCTTCAAGAAGTGCAAATTGCGTCGCGACATGTATATCAGATTGAGCTGCGATCTCAGCTTGACGAAGTCTCACAATCTTCACGAAACGGTCTTCTGCATTATAGTCTCGAGCAACTTTTTGGTGGTAACCTTCCGGCGCTGAACGCATAATTGATACTTCATCTTCATCAGCACCGAACTCATCATGATCTTCACCAAATTCCGCCTCATAAGTTTCGATTGATTCTTCAAAAGCTAAATCAAATGCTTCTTCCGAGTCAAGTGATTGCAGTGTTTTCGAATCTAAAGCGGGATCAATCTCTAAATATGCATCCGCTTTCTTTACTTCACTTTCAACTTGCGACTTTGTCTCTTCTACCTGACTTTCTAAATTACTAATCGTCTTTTGAACACCACTTTTCGCGCTTTCTAGCTCACTTTTAAGCTTCTGTAATTCAGAACTCTGCTTTAACTCTTCGAGTGATTTTTTTATCTCATCTAGTTCAAATTCATTCGAGAGATCATTTTTAATACTACGAGTGAAATGTTGAATCTTACCAACCCACTTTCCAACTGTCCGAATCATCTCCGGGAGTTTTTGAGGTCCGATAACAATCAACGCAATGACAAGAATAATGAGAAACTCTGTACTAGTAATTCCGAACATTGAGTATTGATCCTACATTAAACAAATATTGCGCTGATTTGTAAGGTTTAAATTCTAAAAAAGAACTATTCCACACGACTATTTTTTTGTTCTTCAACAACCGTTTCATCTTTCTTTGGGCTGTTTTCACTACTTTGATTTTCAAGATTTTTTGGTGTCGAATCCTTTGCTTCTTTCTCACCATCTTTTACAGCATCTTTAAATCCTTTTACCGCTGAGCCTAAATCTTTACCTGCATTTTTTAGCTTAGCTGTACCAAAAACTAGAAGTACAACCACTAATAAAATTGCCCAATGCCAAATACTAAGTGAACCCATAATTACATTTCCTCTAAGAGTGAATGAGTATTTAAATCAATTGTCCTAATGATACTCTAAATTAGTGAATTTATGTAGCCTAATTTTCAAGTTATCATCGCTAATCTCGCGAAGAATAAGGGGAAAAAGCAGCTACTAATTTTACCATTAATAGTTCAATTTCCGTTTTGTACGCAAAATCTGGGTTATTTATATCAATCAATTATGACAGTTTCATCACAAAGAGTTTCACAAAAACTATTAATATTGATTAACTTTTTTGCAAAAAAATTAAGCCATCTTTTAGAAAAGATCCGATATAACGTAAGAGTGGTATAATACGTCTATATGAAATTTTATTGATCATCGATTGATATCTACAACATTAACGCCTCTTTTTAGTGCGAAAGGAATTTACAATGTCTAGACCAAAACCGATTGTTCTTTGTATCCTTGATGGCTGGGGATTTAGAAATGAACAAGATAATAATGCTGTTGCAACGGCCAAAACCCCAAACTGGGATCACCTTCGTGATATTGGTGCTGTCACGCTTATTAAAACATCAGGCGAAGCAGTTGGACTGCCTGATGGACAGATGGGAAACTCTGAAGTTGGGCACATGAATATTGGCGCTGGGCGCGTTGTTAACCAAGATTTCACACGTATTACTAAAGATATTCGTTCCGGAGATTTTGATCAAAATCCCATTTTCAATCAAACAATGGATGATCTAATTTCCAGTAAAAAAGCATTACATGTTTTTGGACTGCTTTCTCCAGGCGGCGTACATTCTGATGAAAAACATATTTTTGCACTTTTAGAATTAGCCGCTAAAAAAGGTGTACAAACTGTTTATCTACACGCCTTTTTGGATGGCCGTGATATGCCTCCAAAATCTGCCGAACCTTCTCTTCAAAAAGCTGAAGAACTCTTTAAAAAACTTGGGAATGGCCGTATTGCAACAATCATCGGTCGTTACTATGCAATGGATCGTGATAGCCGTTGGGATCGCGTTGAAAAGGCATATAATCTCGTTTCTCAAGGTATCGGTGAATTTAGTGCAAAGACCGCTATTGATGGACTAAAGGCGGCTTACGAACGTGGTGAAAATGACGAATTCATAAAAGCGACCGTTATTGGTGATGCAGTGAAAATGAATGATGGGGATGCTGTTATCTTTATGAACTTCCGTTCAGATCGGGCTCGTGAAATCTCTTATCCATTTGTCGATAATAATTTTGATGGTTTTAAGCCTCAATATCGCCCTAAGCTGTCTCACTTTGTCTCATTAACGGAATACAAGGCAGAACTTAATACAGAAATTGCTTATCCGCCCATTGAACTAAAAAATGGTCTTGGTGAAGTACTTGCTGATCGTGGTTTTACTCAACTTCGTATTGCAGAGACTGAAAAGTATCCGCATGTAACGTTCTTCTTTAATGGTGGTGAAGAGCATATTTTTAAAGGTGAAGAGCGCATTTTAGTTCACTCACCTAAAGTAGCAACATATGACCTTCAACCTGAAATGAGTGCACCTGAAGTAACGGAAAGACTTGTTAGTGCAATTGAGTCAGAAAAATTTGATGTGATTATCTGTAACTATGCAAACCCCGATATGGTTGGGCACACTGGCGTATTTAATGCAATTGTGAAAGCCATTGAAACGGTGGATACAGGTTTAGGTAAGGTTTACGAAGCCGTGAAAAAAGTTGGTGGTGAAATGTTAGTCACCGCCGATCATGGTAATGCTGAAAAGAACTGGGATGAGAAAACAAACCAACCACATACAGCACATACAACAACACCGGTACCATTGATCTACGTCGGTCGTAAAGCGACACTACAACCTGATGGTGCTCTTTGCGATATCGCCCCAACAATCCTCTACCTATTAGAAGAAAAACAGCCCGCAGAGATGACAGGAAAAAATCTTATTAATTTCCTGTAATTTACTCTGCTAATAATTTATAAAAGCAAACCGCTATATGAGAAAGCTTGTATAGCGGTCTATTTTATGATCTTTAAGCATTCACTTATTGTATTAATGAACTTTTACTTCCTTGATTTTTTAAAATAAATCATCATATTGTGTTATAGCAAATTCAATACATAAATGGGGCAAATCTATTGCCCTAATCGAAAGGTTCTATGGAAGATATAACAATTCAAGGTGCGCGGACGCACAACCTTAAAAATATTAATCTCACCCTTCCCCGCAATAAACTTGTTGTGATCACAGGATTATCAGGATCAGGAAAATCATCACTTGCGTTTGATACGCTCTACGCTGAAGGACAACGCCGTTATGTTGAGTCACTCTCTTCATACGCTCGTCAATTCCTATCGGTCATGGGAAAACCAGACGTTGATAGTATTTCAGGATTATCGCCCGCGATCTCAATCGAACAAAAATCGACCTCTCATAATCCTCGCTCAACTGTTGGGACAGTAACAGAAATCTACGATTATCTCCGCTTGCTTTTTGCCCGTATTGGAACACCGCACTGCCCAACGCACCATCTACCGCTTAATGCACAGACAATTCCACAAATGGTCGATATGACCATGGAGCTCAACGACGAGCTTCGTTTAATGTTGATTTCTCCAATTGTTCGCAACCGAAAAGGTGAGCATCTCAAACTTTTTGAAGAATTAAAGGCAAAAGGATTTCTACGTGTTCGCGTGGACGGTACAACATATGAGATCGATGAATTACCCGAGATCAATCCCAAACAACATCATGATATCGATGTCGTAGTCGATCGTTTCAAAATTCGCGATGATATCCGTGTACGGCTTTCTGAATCGTTAGAAACAGCCCTCGATCTTTCCGGAGGCTTGGCTGCCATTGTGGATATGAAGAGTGAAAAGTCATTACTCAACTTCTCTGCAAACTATGCATGCCCCGAGTGTGGTTTCTCAATTGCTGAATTAGAACCAAGACTCTTCTCATTTAACAATCCTGAAGGTGCTTGTCCAACCTGTGATGGTTTAGGTGTTAATCAATACTTCGACCCTGAACGTGTGGTTGCAGAACCCTCACTTCCCTTATCAAATGGCGCAATTCGAGGTTGGGATAAAAACTCTAGCTACTATTTTTCCATGATTGAATCGCTCGGCAAGCATTATCATTTTAATCCTGATACACCGTTTGAAAAATTACCGAAAAAGATTCAAAAAATTCTTCTCTATGGCTCCGGCGAAGAGGAGATTGAGTTTCATTACATCAGTAATCGTGGACAAAAATCGATCAGAATTCATCCATTTGAAGGAATATTAAATAATCTCGAACGTCGCTATCATGAAACAGATTCGCAAATTGTTCGTGAAAGTCTTACACGATTCCTTGCGATGCGTATTTGTCCTGATTGTGAAGGTAGTCGCTTAGGACCTGCTGCTAAAAATGTCTTAATTCAAGATAAAGCAATTCATGAAATTACTGCTCTTCCTATTGCTGATGCACTTGAATGGTCAAAAAACGTTTCCTTAAAAGGCGCAAAAAAAGAGATCGCTGATAAGATCTTTAAAGAGATCCAAGAGCGTCTTGGTTTCTTGGTAAATGTTGGGTTGGACTATCTAAATTTAGCTCGATCTGCAGAAACACTTTCGGGAGGTGAGGCGCAGCGTATTCGATTAGCGTCGCAAATCGGCGCAGGATTAATGGGCGTTTTATACGTGCTTGACGAACCTTCTATTGGATTACATCAACGAGATAATGACCGCCTATTACAAACCCTCTTTCATCTTCGTGATCTAGGCAATACCGTCATTGTTGTTGAGCATGATGAAGATGCAATTCTCTCTGCCGACTATATTGTTGATATTGGTCCTGGCGCGGGTGTACACGGTGGGGATGTAGTTGCTGCTGGCACTCCGAAGGAAATTTTAAATAACAAGAAATCCTTAACAGCCGATTATCTATCGGGGCGTAAAAAAATCGAAGTACCTCAACGTCGTACGAAAAATAATTCTAAAAAACAGATTAAATTAACCGGCGCAACGGGGAATAATCTAAAAAATATTACCGCCTCCTTCCCGCTTGGTCTTTTAACCTGTGTTACCGGTGTATCGGGTTCCGGAAAATCAACATTGGTAAATGATACTCTTTATAGCGCAATGGCTAGAATTCTCAATAAAAATAATAGTATTGAAGTTGCGCCTTATAAAAAAATTGATGGGCTTGATGAAGTGGATAAGATCGTTAATATCGATCAAAGCCCTATTGGCAGAACACCCCGATCAAATCCTGCAACTTACACTGGGCTCTTTACCCCGATCCGAGAAATATTTGCAAATACCCCCGAAGCAAGAGCGCGTGGTTATCAGCCTGGACGATTTAGCTTTAATGTTAAAGGCGGCCGCTGTGAAAACTGCCAAGGTGATGGTGTGATTAAGGTCGAGATGCACTTCTTGCCAGATGTTTATGTTGTTTGTGATGAATGTCATGGAAAGCGATATAATCGCGAAACACTCGATATTCTCTATAAAGGTAAATCAATCAACGATGTTTTAAATATGACCGTTGAAGAAGCATATGAATTTTTCGATGCAATTCCGGTTGTTCATCGTCGATTAGAGACCTTAATGGAAGTAGGTTTGAGTTATATTACATTAGGGCAAAATGCGACGACACTCTCTGGCGGAGAGGCACAGCGTATTAAACTCTCTCGTGAGCTCTCAAAGCGCGATACTGGGAAAACCGTCTATATCCTCGATGAGCCCACAACAGGGCTACATTTCCACGATATTGCCCAGCTCCTAAAAGTAATCCATACGCTTCGTGATAAAGGAAATACCGTTATTATTATCGAGCACAACCTTGATGTCATAAAAACAGCGGATTGGATTATTGATATCGGACCTGAGGGCGGTTCTAAAGGAGGAACAATTCTTTTCGCAGGTACACCAGAAGAAGTCGCTGAATGTAAAGAGAGTTACACTGGTAAATATTTAAAACCGTTATTAAGCAAGTGAGTATCCTTCCCCTAAAATAGATAAACAAGTCAAAACGCTCGGCGATCCTCACCGAGCGTTTTATAATTTTGGAATAAATATCTTTTTCACATTATTTATAATAACATATCAAGTGTATATTATGATGACATCTATCCATATAAATTGTTCGCTAGAAATATATCTCTCACGCTTTCAACTAAATTCTTGAATATGTGCAGCGTTACCATATTCATAAAAAATCAATATGAAATTAAAAAGGACTGAATTCCATATAATACGGAAATCAGTCCTTAATATAAAAAACTTAATATATAACTTCTAAGGTTAATACATTACAGGTTATTCATTAATCCCAGCCAAATGCAAAACCTATACCTACTCCTGCCTTATTTTGCGTATCATAAGATGTGTTCACTCTAATTAAGCTTTTTTCTCCTACTTGGAAGGTAAAACCTGCAGATATCGCTGCCTGTCCGTCATAAACAGCAGATCCTAAGCCAAATGAATATTTACTTGTTTCAACATAAGGCATCGATGCCATTGCCATCGCTCCCGCAATACCAGCACTCGCAACTTTACGATTCTGATGCACTGTTTTTTCAACATAATCAAGTCGCTGACCATAATATTGCATTGTATTATTCAAATGAGCAATATCTCTAGTATTACTATTAATATCAAGTTTCATATCATCCATATCATTTTTTACGCTCCATAACTGTTGACCCGATACAGCATCAGTTGAAGTTTCATTCACTTCTCCATTAGCTATTCCCGTCAACTTTCTAGTACCTGTAACCTTTCCTGAGTCATCAACAACAGCTACATTAACAGTGGTAACTTTATTTGCTTTTTCATTATTCGAATCAATCTTAATTTGCTCACCTTTGATAACAAACAAACCAGTAGTTTCAGTACTGTTATTAGGATCTCCCGAAGAAGGAGGATTAGAACCATTCCCACCTCCGGACTCAGGTAGAGTAGTATTAATATTTTTAATTTCACCCCATAAAAAACCTAAAGAGTCTTCCAAACCAAACTTTTTCTCACCAAAGACATATTCAGGAGCTATTAATGTTCCATCTTGTGTAAATCGAGCATTTCCACCGAAGGCTTTGGCAATACTTTCATTACTTGCAAAATATGCGTTACTATTTTTCGTAACTTTCTGATCAAGGGTATACAGTTGATCACCTGTAACTGCATCGGTTGATCCTTTTTTAACTTCACCATTGCTTAAGCCTGTTAACTTACGTGTACCATCCGCTGATGCAAAGTCAAATACATTCGCTTTAGCAGCTAGTTGGTTATCAATAATGAGCTTCTCACCACCTTCGGCTAACTGAACTAATCCAGCTTTCCCTTCCGTTATGTTTGTCACATTGTTATTGATCGTTGTTAAAGCATCGCCTATGGAACCGACCTCTTTTCCATCTTCATCCTTAATACCTAAATCAGGGAATTTCGGAGCTGTCCAATTACCATTCTCATCAAAGCCTGCTTTATCATCAATCGCTTTCGCTAAAGCATTACTCGTCTTAAATAGCTGTGAACCATTTATCGCATCCTGTGACTCCGCCGATACTTTACCATCATTAACACCTGTTAATAAGCGACCTCCAAGAACAAAACTTGTCGCACTTTTTGCTAAAGTGTCATTTATCTGGATCTTCGTTTTATCGTCGTTAAGCTCTACAATTCCGCCAGTACCCGCAACAATATTATTAATATTGTTTTGGATCTCTCCAATACTTGTCGTGTTGTTTGTTATACGACCATCTAAGTTCCCAAATGCATTCTCTACACCGGTTACTTGCTTTCCATCTAATGTATAAACTGGCGCTTTTATCGTTCCATCTCCATTAACCGTTGATCCACCACCTAAGGCTGTCGCTACCGATTGACCCGTTGCATATAATTGCGATCCATTAATGGCATCGGTTGAGTCCGAATTAACATCACCCTTCGTTAAGCCCGTTAACTTACGTGTACCATCCGCTGATGCAAAGTCAAATACATTCGCTTTAGCAGCTAGTTGGTTATCAATAATGAGCTTCTCACCACCTTCGGCTAACTGAACTAATCCAGCTTTCCCTTCCGTTATGTTTGTCACATTGTTATTGATCGTTGTTAAAGCATCGCCTATGGAACCGACCTCTTTTCCATCTTCATCCTTAATACCTAAATCAGGGAATTTCGGAGCTGTCCAATTACCATTCTCATCAAAGCCTGCTTTATCATCAATCGCTTTCGCTAAAGCATTACTCGTCTTAAATAGCTGTGAACCATTTATCGCATCCTGTGACTCCGCCGATACTTTACCATCATTAACACCTGTTAATAAGCGACCTCCAAGAACAAAACTTGTCGCACTTTTTGCTAAAGTGTCATTTATCTGGATCTTCGTTTTATCGTCGTTAAGCTCTACAATTCCGCCAGTACCCGCAACAATATTATTAATATTGTTTTGGATCTCTCCAATACTTGTCGTGTTGTTTGTTATACGACCATCTAAGTTCCCAAATGCATTCTCTACACCGGTTACTTGCTTTCCATCTAATGTATAAACTGGCGCTTTTATCGTTCCATCTCCATTAACCGTTGATCCACCACCTAAGGCTGTCGCTACCGATTGACCCGTTGCATATAATTGCGATCCATTAATGGCATCGGTTGAGTCCGAATTAACATCACCCTTCGTTAAGCCCGTTAACTTACGTGTACCATCCGCTGATGCAAAGTCAAATACATTCGCTTTAGCAGCTAGTTGGTTATCAATAATGAGCTTCTCACCACCTTCAGATAATTGGATTAAACCAGCCTTACCTTCCGTCACTTTAGTAATATTCGTCGTATTCTCTACAACATTGTTATTGATCGTTGTTAAAGCATCGCCTATGGAACCGACTTCTTTTCCATCTTCATCCTTAATACCTAAATCAGGGAATTTCGGAGCTGTCCAATTACCATTCTCATCAAAGCCTGCTTTATCATCAATCGCTTTCGCTAAAGCATTACTCGTCTTAAATAGCTGTGAACCATTTATCGCATCCTGTGACTCCGCCGATACTTTACCATCATTAACACCTGTTAATAAGCGACCTCCAAGAACAAAACTTGTCGCACTTTTTGCTAAAGTGTCATTTATCTGGATCTTCGTTTTATCGTCGTTAAGCTCTACAATTCCGCCAGTACCCGCAACAATATTATTAATATTGTTTTGGATCTCTCCAATACTTGTCGTGTTGTTTGTTATACGACCATCTAAGTTCCCAAATGCATTCTCTACACCGGTTACTTGCTTTCCATCTAATGTATAAACTGGCGCTTTTATCGTTCCATCTCCATTAACCGTTGATCCACCACCTAAGGCTGTCGCTACCGATTGACCCGTTGCATATAATTGCGATCCATTAATGGCATCGGTTGAGTCCGAATTAACATCACCCTTCGTTAAGCCCGTTAACTTACGTGTACCATCCGCTGATGCAAAGTCAAATACATTCGCTTTAGCAGCTAGTTGGTTATCAATAATGAGCTTCTCACCACCTTCGGCTAACTGAACTAATCCAGCTTTCCCTTCCGTTATGTTTGTCACATTGTTATTGATCGTTGTTAAAGCATCGCCTATGGAACCGACTTCTTTTCCATCTTCATCCTTAATACCTAAATCAGGGAATTTCGGAGCTGTCCAATTACCATTCTCATCAAAGCCTGCTTTATCATCAATCGCTTTCGCTAAAGCATTACTCGTCTTAAATAGCTGTGAACCATTTATCGCATCCTGTGACTCCGCCGATACTTTACCATCATTAACACCTGTTAATAAGCGACCTCCAAGAACAAAACTTGTCGCACTTTTTGCTAAAGTGTCATTTATCTGGATCTTCGTTTTATCGTCGTTAAGCTCTACAATTCCGCCAGTACCCGCAACAATATTATTAATATTGTTTTGGATCTCTCCAATACTTGTCGTGTTGTTCGTTATACGACCATCTAAGTTCCCAAATGCATTCTCTACACCGGTTACTTGCTTTCCATCTAATGTATAAACTGGCGCTTTTATCGTTCCATCTCCATTAACCGTTGATCCACCACCTAAGGCTGTCGCTACCGATTGACCCGTTGCATATAATTGCGATCCATTAATGGCATCGGTTGAGTCCGAATTAACATCACCCTTCGTTAAGCCCGTTAACTTACGTTTACCACCATCCGCTGATGCAAAATCAAATACATTCGCTTTAGCGGCTAGTTGGTTATCAATAATGAGCTTCTCACCACCTTCGGCTAACTGAACTAATCCAGCTTTCCCTTCCGTTATGTTTGTCACATTGTTATTGATCGTTGTTAAAGCATCGCCAACAGAATCTATTGGTTTTCCATCCTTATCAACTAAACCTAATTCCGGTGCTACCCAGTTTCCTTCAGCATCATAACCTGCATTTTTATCTATCGCTTTTGCTAGTTCATCCCGCGTGTCATAAAGTTGCGAACCTCGAATAGCATCCGTAGAGTCTGCACTAATATCACCCTTCGTTAAGCCCGTTAACTTACGTGTACCATCCGCTGATGCAAAATCAAATACATTCGCTTTAGCAGCTAGTTGGTTATCAATAATGAGCTTCTCACCACCTTCAGATAATTGGATTAAACCAGCCTTACCTTCCGTCACTTTAGTAATATTCGTCGTATTCTCTACAACATTGTTATTGATCGTTGTTAAAGCATCGCCTATGGAACCGACTTCTTTTCCATCTTCATCCTTAATACCTAAATCAGGGAATTTCGGAGCTGTCCAATTACCATTCTCATCAAAGCCTGCTTTATCATCAATCGCTTTCGCTAAAGCATTACTCGTCTTAAATAGCTGTGAACCATTTATCGCATCCTGTGACTCCGCCGATACTTTACCATCATTAACACCTGTTAATAAGCGACCTCCAAGAACAAAACTTGTCGCACTTTTTGCTAAAGTGTCATTTATCTGGATCTTCGTTTTATCGTCGTTAAGCTCTACAATTCCGCCAGTACCCGCAACAATATTATTAATATTGTTTTGGATCTCTCCAATACTTGTCGTGTTGTTTGTTATACGACCATCTAAGTTCCCAAATGCATTCTCTACACCGGTTACTTGCTTTCCATCTAATGTATAAACTGGCGCTTTTATCGTTCCATCTCCATTAACCGTTGATCCACCACCTAAGGCTGTCGCTACCGATTGACCCGTTGCATATAATTGCGATCCATTAATGGCATCGGTTGAGTCCGAATTAACATCACCCTTCGTTAAGCCCGTTAACTTACGTGTACCATCCGCTGATGCAAAGTCAAATACATTCGCTTTAGCAGCTAGTTGGTTATCAATAATGAGCTTCTCACCACCTTCGGCTAACTGAACTAATCCAGCTTTCCCTTCCGTTATGTTTGTCACATTGTTATTGATCGTTGTTAAAGCATCGCCTATGGAACCGACCTCTTTTCCATCTTCATCCTTAATACCTAAATCAGGGAATTTCGGAGCTGTCCAATTACCATTCTCATCAAAGCCTGCTTTATCATCAATCGCTTTCGCTAAAGCATTACTCGTCTTAAATAGCTGTGAACCATTTATCGCATCCTGTGACTCCGCCGATACTTTACCATCGTTAACACCTGTTAATAAGCGACCTCCAAGAACAAAACTTGTCGCACTTTTTCCTAAAGTGTCATTTATCTGGATCTTCGTTTTATCGTCGTTAAGCTCCACAATTCCGCCAGTACCCGCAACAATATTATTAATATTGTTTTGGATCTCTCCAATACTTGTCGTGTTGTTCGTTATACGACCATCTAAGTTCTCAAATGCATTTCCTACACCGGTTACTTGCTTCCCACCTAATGTATAAACTGGCGCTTTTATCGTTCCATCTTTATTAACCGTTGATCCACCACCTAAGGCTGTCGCTACCGATTGACCTGTTGCATATAATTGTGATCCATTAATAGCGTCACTAGATGCGCTTGTGACAGCCCCTTTTCCTACATAGATGAGTTTTCGGGTTCCGTAGCCCTCAGAACCAAAAGAAACCACTTTTGATTGATTAGCTTCTGATTTATAACCGATTGCTACACTTTCTCCCGAATTAACTTTAGCCTCACTTCCAAGTGCTACCGAATACCGATAACCCGCATTATCGCCTCCGATTGAAGCACCATCCCCAATAGCTATTGAATTTCGCCCTTCGACCCTGCTATTAGTCCCAATAGCTACTGAGTAAGCGCCTTGAAATTTTCTCCCTACTTGACTCCCTTGGCCTAAAGCCACAGCCTCTAAACTAGAGACAGAGACATAGCTATCAACCCCTATTGCCATTGCACTACTAGCATCGACGCGAGCCTTATACCCCAACGCAACACCTTTAGCAGCATTTTTAGAAACCTGACTATAACTACCCATCGCAATGGCATATGCGCTATCCTCATACACAAATGTAGAGTCCCCAATAGCCATAGCACTTCTACTTCCTGGACGGATGGATGAATTTGTTCCTATAGCCATTGAGGCTATTGAGTTTTCATGCACATATGAATAATATCCAATGGCAAAAGCACCACTTGACTTAACCTCTGCTTTTTTGGCACTTGTAACATTAATCAAATTATTATCTTGATATCCTATCAGACCATCAACACCTAATTGTTGCATGGCTGCTAATCCTGGAGTTACAAAAGAGACTAACACAATTACACTAGCTGATTTACTTACTTTTATTTTCTTTCTTGATGCTAACTCAGAAGCAACCACATACGCATTCTTAACATAACTCCAAACAACCGTATAAACCTTATTCATATATTTATTCCCTAATTTATTACCAATAACTAAATTGTTAATACTATTAACAACAATTAATATTTAATATTAATAAATAACAATAAATATATATCAAAATAAAAAAAATACAAATATTTACAAAAATATATTTTTAACAAACAAAGGGAAATAAAAAAACCACTTAATTTATAAGCGGTTCTTGACTACTAAATTGATTGATTTGTTAAACATTTACACATGCTACTAAATGATCATGACCTTTTAGATGAGGTTTATCCTTAGCACACTGTTCAATCACGTCTTTACAGCGTGTTCGGAAAACACACCCCGATGGTGGATGGATCGGTGAAGGAAGATCACCTTCAAGAAGATCGAGTGATTTAGCTTTTTCGACATCAGGGTCGGGGATAGGTACCGCTTGCATTAAAGCTTTTGTATAAGGATGCTTTGTATCATGATAGACATCCTCTTTGCTGCCGAGCTCCATGACATTACCAAGATACATAACCATCACTCGATCAGAGATATGCTTCACTACCGCAAGATCATGGGCAATAAAGATCAAGGATAACCCCATTTCTTTCTGCAATTTTTTGAGAAGATTAATCACCTGCGCTTGAATAGAGACATCTAGCGCCGAAACAGGCTCATCGCATATAATAACTTTCGGCTCAAGAATTAATGCACGCGCGATACCGATTCGTTGACATTGACCGCCAGAGAATTCATGCGGATAACGATTAATGACATTCGGTAGTAATCCTACACGCGCCATCATCGCTTCAACTTTCGCTTTTACCTCTACCTTTGTAAGCTCTGGAAAGAACGTTTTTAAAGGTTCAGCGATAATATCTCCTACTGTCATACGCGGATTCAGCGATGCTAGAGGATCTTGAAAGATCATCTGAATATCTTGGCGAATATCATGCATCGCTTTTTTGGTCGCTGTTGTTAGATCTTTTCCAAGCCAGATCACGCTACCGCTACTGATCGGTGCTAATCCAATAATCGCACGTGCAAGCGTTGATTTACCGCAACCAGATTCGCCGACAACACCGAGTGTTTCACCTTCAAAGAGCTGGAGATTGACGCCATTAACCGCTTTAAGTTGATGAGGTTTTTCCCAAAAATATTGATTCTTCTCTCGTACAGGGAAATATACTTTGAGATCTTTAACTTCTAAAATTACCTTTCGGCTCATGCCATTAACTCCTTCGCATTTCTAAAACACGCGCGAAGACGTTCGTCCCCAAAGGGTTCTAACAGTGGAGTTTCATTACACTCTTGACTTCGCCATTCGCAACGAGGATTAAAAGGACAACCTTGAGGTAGATGGAGTAGATTTGGGGGGTTCCCCGGAATCGTATGGAGATCCTCACCATCGTGCCCTAATGTAGGAATAGCATCTAATAAACCCACAGTATAAGGATGACTCGGCTCATGAAAGATATCTCGCACTTTTCCATATTCCATCGTTCTGCCAGCATACATTACTAAAACCTTATCGCAAATCCCGGCAACAACGCCTAGATCATGGGTAATCATAATAATCGTTGTATTAAATTCTCTTTTTAAATCATTTAATAGCGCCATAATTTGCGCTTGAACGGTCACATCAAGCGCTGTTGTAGGCTCATCGGCAATCAATAACTTTGGGCGACACAAAAGTGCAATCGCAATCATAACTCGTTGGCGCATTCCGCCTGAAAACTCATGGGGATACATCTTCATGCGCTTACGCGCTTCCGGCATTTTAACCGCATCAAGCATTTTTACGGATTCTTCAAAAGCTTCTTTTTTACTCATTCCTTTATGCAGAATTAGTACCTCCATCAATTGCGCACCGACCGTCATATAAGGATTTAATGATGTCATCGGATCTTGGAAGATCATTGCAATCTCTTCAGCCCGCAGTTTATTCAAGGCTGATTCTTTTAAATTTAAAATTTCACGGCCATTAAACTTTGCAGAGCCCGAGACAACACCATTCTTTGCTAATAATCCCATTAACGAAAAAGCAGTTTGTGATTTTCCCGATCCTGACTCACCAACAATACCAAGTGTTTCACCATGTTTTAGCGAAAAATTTAAATTATTAACAGCAGTAACATCACCATCATGCGTTTTAAAGATGACACTTAAATCCTTCACATCTAATAAAAGATCATTCATGATACCTCCTATCGATCTTTAGGATCGAGCGCATCACGAAGCCCATCCCCAATAAAGTTAAAACAAAATAGCGTAATAATAAGAAACAAAGCTGGGAAAATTAGTAACCACGGCGCAACTTCCATTGAGTTCGCGCCATCCGCCAATAGCGCCCCCCAACTACTCATCGGCTCTTGAACCCCTAAACCTAAGAAACTCAAGAAGGATTCAAACAGAATCATACTCGGCACTAATAAAGATGCATACACGACAACAACACCAAGAACATTCGGCACTATATGACGAAAGATGATCGATCCTGTTGAGACGCCCGATACTTTTGCCGCTTCGATAAATTCTCGATTTTTAAGACTCAACGTTTGCCCACGTACAATCCTTGCCATATCAAGCCATGACACCATGCCAATGGCAAAGAAGATCAAAAAAAGATTCTGCCCGAAAAAAGTTACCAACAGGATGACAAAAAACATAAAAGGAAAGGAGTTCAGTATCTCCAATACACGCATCATCATGGAATCGATCGTTCCGCCGACGTAGCCTGAGATCGATCCGTAAAATGTTCCCATTAATACCGCAACCAACGCTGCTGAAATCCCCACTAATAGCGAAATTCTTCCACCTACCGCAATTCGTACAAAAATATCACGACCATTCGAATCTGTTCCCAAGAAATGCCCTGATTCAAAATCGGGCGGACTTGTCATCATTCCCCAATCAGTATGATCATAACTATATTCTGAAATCAGAGGTGCGAAGATCACAAATAGTGCAATGAGCCCTAATAAAAATAGGCTCGTCATAGCTGCTCGATTTCGCATAAAACGGCGACGTGCATCTTGCCATAGGCTGCGCCCTTCAATATTTAAATTTTCTGAAAAACTTTCAACAACTTCAATATTTTCTTGATTGACAATTTTCATTTCATCCTCCTAATAACGAATCTTCGGATCGATGACCGCATAGAGGATATCAACAATCATATTGAATAAAATTGTTAAACTTCCGACTAAAATCGTTACACCTAATACTGTTGAATAATCTCGGTTTAATGCGCCATCCACAAACAGCGTACCAATTCCTGGTAATGAATAAATTCGTTCAATCACTAAAGAACCAGTAATAATTCCCACAAAAGCTGGTCCTAAATAAGAAAGAACAGGTAAAAATGCTGGACGTAATGCATGCTTAAGAATGATACGATGCATTGGTAAACCTTTTGCTTTTGCCGTTCGAATGAAATTGGAATTAAGAACTTCAATCATGGAACTTCGCATAATCCGAGAAATACTTGCAATATATGCAAGCGATAAGGCAATTACCGGTAAAATCATATATTGGATTTTACCACCATACCAACCACCCGCAGGTAACCAATGTAACATGATCGCAAAAATCAATACCAAAAGTGGCGCTACAACAAAACTCGGAATCACAACACCAGTCATCGCAAAACTCATTACAAAATAATCCCAAAAGCTATTTTGCTTAAGGGCAGCAGCAACACCCGCAATCGTTCCCAAAATTAGCGCAACAATAAAAGCAGATACGCCTAATTTTGCAGATACCGGAAAATGGGTTGCAATAAGACCATTCACTGTATGATCTCGATATTTAAAAGAGGGACCAAAATCTCCGTGAAATAGTAATTGTTTGAGATAATCAAAATATTGCTCATAAAGCGGAGCATTGAGATTATACTTCGCTTCAATATTTGCAAGTACTTCTGGCGGTAACATTCTATCACCGGTAAATGGGCTTCCCGGCGCTAAACGCATCATGAAAAATGAGATGGTAATTAATACCAACAGTGTGGGGATTGCCTCCAATACCCGTCGCAAAATAAACCTTATCATGCTCTTTCCTTTGTTTTATAAGCTACTCTTATAGGTAGCTTTTATTTTTTAATCACTTTTGAGTGTATCAAGCGATCTTACATCGAACAATGTTAGTTCATTAGAATTAGATATAAGACATCTATTCGTTAAATTCAAACTTTTGTCTGATAATTAATATATGAATAAAAATAACGAATAAAATTTATAAATAAAATTTAGAAATGAAATTTTAGGAATATAATATAAAACACATATTTGTTTTCCTAAAACAGAAAAAAGAGTTTGATTAACAATCATCAAACTCTTTTCATTAAAAATAAACGACTAAATCAGATAAGGCTTTCGCTCTTGCTTATTACACATCTCGAACAAGGTGTAAATATTGAATGTATCGCTCATACTGATTAAGAATATCATTGATTATTTGTTCTAATGAATAACTTAGCAGATCATAATCTTGGCTCCCTTCTATAAGATGCACTTCAGCTCGGTAATATTTTTCCGTTTTAGACTTCGAACGTAAAAGATTTAGTGCAAAATTTGGTTTTTCATATCCCGTAACTTTTACACGATAACGAAATGGCGGCTCATCGGCCATCAATACACGCAACTGAATCGCATCGAACTCGTCAGTCGTCTCGAGCTCTACTGACAATCCTTTCTCTTCAAATGATTTATAAACCTCATTCATCGCAACATACACTGTTTGCTTCATAAAAGTCCTGACCGTATTGCGTGAGGGGAAATGCATTGTTTTTGAAATTCGTGCACGCCACGATGCTGTGGGTGCTAAAACATCTTCTTCAGAATTTACCAACATCGGTGGAAGCGTATGTTGTAAGCTCTCCTGCCGGCGGCCTTCCAAATAGAGAGCTCGGTATAATCCAAGCATCAAAATCAATAGCAAAAATGAGAATGGTAAAGACATTAAAACCACCGCTGACTTCAGTGATTCAACACTTCCTGCAAGCAGTAATCCTAAAGTTGTTAATGCAATGATGATTCCCCAAAAAACACGCAGACGCTTAGGGCCATCTTCCTCGGCCGATCCATTTTCACAACTTAAATTCGATAGCACAACTGTACTGGAATCGCCCGAGGTTATAAAAAAAACAAATCCAATCACAACACAAAGCCCAACAATAACGTTGGTCATTGGGTAAGACTCTAACAACTCAAAAAATGAGGCGGCAGGCGAACTAACAGCGAGCTCCGCTAAAGTAATAGAACCACTATTTAGCACCTGTTCAATAGCACTATTTCCAAAAATAGATAACCATGCCAAAGTAAAACCTAATGGGATAAAAAGCACTCCTAAAACAAACTCCCGAATCGTACGTCCTCTTGAGATCCGTGCAATAAACATCCCTACAAATGGAGACCATGAAATCCACCATGCCCAATAAAAGATGGTCCAATCAGCAAGCCAGCTACTCGGTTCTTCGTGTGCATAAAGATCGAAACTCTTTGGAATCACTACGGCTAAGTAATCACCGAGATTTTGAACCAGTAGATTCAATAAGCGCAGTGTGGGCCCTGAAAAAAGAATAAAAAGTAAAAATAAAAAGGCTAATAAAATATTGATATCCGATAGATACTTAATCCCTTTATTCACGCCCGAAATCGCTACTAAAATGGCTAATCCCATCATCACACCTATCAAAAGTGATTGTACATAAGGATCATTCATAGGAATCCCAAAGAGGTGTGTTAAACCCGCATTTAAGAATAACACCCCAAATCCCATATCTGTCGAGAGCCCAGCAACTGTTGCTGTAATCGCAAAAATCTCGACAGTATGCCCTATTCCTCCGTAAATACGATTACCGATAAAGGGATAAAGCCCAGATCGCATCGTTAAGGGCAATCGATGTCTAAATGCAAAATAAGCAAGAACCATCCCCACTAAGGCGAAGATGGACCAACCATGAAATCCCCAATGTAAAAAAACTGTTTGCATTGCTTGCTTCGATGCTGCCTGCGTCAAAGGATCTTCTAAAGCCCCAGGGGGTAATAAGAGATGTGTTAAAGGCTCTGAAACGCTAAAAAACAACAAAGTGATACCTATACCGGCGGAAAAGAGCATTCCGGCCCAAGAGAGATAACTAAACTCAGGCTTATCATGATCTCGACCTAAACGGATTTTTCCATACTTTGATACCGCAACGCCCGCGACAAAGAGAAGATAAATTGTCACAACAAGCATGTAATACCAAGCAATACTATTTGATGCCCACGCTTGAGCCTGAAGAAAAAGTCGTTCGCTTGCATCAGGATTCAAGATTACAATGAGATCAAAAAAAAGGATGACTAATGCCGAAATAATTAAAACTGGCTTACTAATGGTCATTTTTTTAGCAGATAATGGTTCACTACCAAATTGCTCATTGCTTAAATTTTGATCATCTTTTATTTCCAAATTCCCTGTTCTTTTAATATTCACTGCCACAACAAAACTCTCCTTTTAAGCCAGTTTCAATGCATTATTAAAGGATATCAATACATTACTTTATTTAACGTTATATAAGCCATAAGCATAGCGAGTAAGATTTGAATGTCCAATTTTTATCTGTAATCCTTCAAAAGGTTTTGTTAGGATGTAGAAGTAGTAAATATTTTTTAGAGAGTCTAAATTTTGTTATATGCAGTTTTTAGATTACTTTTTTGCGTGGATTTTAATATCCTACAATTCTGGTAACTACACGCCAATATTCTTGATCAATGTAAATATCGTTACTATTGATCACATCTTTTAAAGTCTCTTTAATTCTCACTTCAAAGAAGGAAAAGCGATACATGTCGAATTACCCAACCATCGGACAATTTATCAACGGACAAACGGTACATAACCCACATGCGGAGTTATTCAATACAATTAATCCTGCCACTGAACAAGTGATTGCTCAAATAGAACAAGCAACAGAAAAAGAGATAAATGCTGCGGTTGAATCTGCGATTCAGGGTCAAAAAATTTGGGCAAGTTATACCGCGGTTCAGCGTAGTAGAATTATTCTGAAAGCTGTGGATATTCTCCGTGAACGCAACCTAGAGCTTGCAAAGTTAGAGACCCTTGATACAGGTAAACCCCTATCAGAAACCGAGAGTGTCGATATTGAAACGGGGGCTGATGTACTTGAGTACTATGCTGGGCTCGCTGATGCAATTGAAGGCACGCAACTACCGCTTCGTGAGGATTCCTTTTTCTATACACGCCGAGAGCCTTTGGGCGTTGTAGCTGGTATCGGTGCATGGAATTATCCTATTCAAATCGCAATGTGGAAAGCCGCTCCTGCTTTAATCAGTGGCAATGCAATGATTTTTAAGCCAAGTGAAGTGACCCCATTAACGGCAATGAAACTCGCAGAAATATTGCTCGAAGCAGGTGTGCCAGCAGGTGTATTTAACATTGTTCAAGGGGATTATCGTGTTGGACAAGCACTCGCTACCCATCCTGAAATTGCAAAAATCTCCTTTACGGGCAGCGTGCCAACAGGTAAAAAGGTCATGGCTGGCGCAAGTACAACACTCAAAGCTGTTACGATGGAGTTAGGTGGAAAGTCCCCCCTTATTATCTTTAAAGATGCTGATCTCGATCGTGCTGCAGATATTGCCATGATGGCTAATTTTTATAGCACAGGACAGGTTTGCACGAATGGAACTCGGGTTTTTATTCATGAGTCAATTAAAAAAACATTTGAAGAAAAACTCCTTGAACGTATCAAAGGTATCAAAATGGGAGACCCCCTTGATCCTAAAACTAATTTAGGCCCACTTGTAAGTGCAGCTCATTATCAAAAAGTTCTTCAATTTATCGAACTTGGAAAAAAAGAGGGTGCAACTCTGCTGACCGGTGGCACTGCCCCTGTTGAAAAAGGCTATTTTGTTGAGGCGACAATCTTTACAGACTGCCATGATGAGATGACTATTGTGAAAGAAGAGATCTTTGGACCGGTGATGTCTATTTTATCATTCAATGATGAAGATGAAGTCATTAAACGAGCAAATGCAACGGAATACGGATTAGCTGCCGGAATCGTCACCAATAATTTAACCCTAGCTCATAGAGTGATCCACAAACTCGAAGCAGGAATCTGTTGGATCAATACGTGGGGGGAATCAGCCGCTCAAATGCCGGTAGGTGGCTATAAAGCTTCTGGCATCGGCCGCGAAAATGGTCTCGAAACGCTCAATGCCTATACACAAACAAAATCTATTCAAATAGAGCTTGGAAACTTTGAATCTGTCTTCTAATCATCTGATGAAACTTCTTGTGAATCCCAATAAGCGTCGATATTCACGATTATTCCAATAATAGTGCGATCTATTATTTTTTAGATGATATGAGAAAAAAGGAATGCAATTATGAAACAAAATTATGATTATATTATTATCGGAGCAGGATCCGCTGGTAATGTCTTAGCTACCCGCCTTACTGAAGATAAGGATACAACCGTTTTACTATTAGAAGCAGGCCCTAAAGATTATCGCTTAGATTTTAGAACACAAATGCCGGCAGCATTAATGTATCCCTTGGGAGGTACGTTTTATAATTGGGCCTATCTAACTGATCCGGAACCTCATATGAATAATCGCCGTATGGAATGTGGTCGCGGAAAAGGTTTAGGGGGATCATCATTAATCAATGGAATGTGTTACTTAAGAGGTAATGCGCTTGATTATGATAACTGGGCAAAAATGCCTGGGCTTGAAAACTGGAGCTATTTAGATTGTCTCCCTTACTTCAAAAAAGCAGAAAGCCGAGATATTGGACCAAATGATTATCACGGTGGTGATGGGCCTGTCTCTGTTACAACATCCAAACTTGACCAAAATAACCCGCTCTTTAGTGCGTTTATTGAAGCTGGTCAGCAAGCAGGCTACCCTAAAACTGATGATCTTAATGGTTACCAACAAGAAGGATTTGGCCCTATGGATCGTACAGTCACACCTAACGGCAGAAGAGCAGCAACAGGAAGAGGCTATCTTGATCAAACAAAGGATCGAGATAACATTACGATTCTAACAAGAGCCGTGACAGATAAAATTCTCTTTAACGGAAAAAGTGCAGTGGGTGTGGAATTCCTTCATGAAGGAAAAAGAAAAAAGGTCGCTGCCAATAAAGAAGTGATTCTTTCTGGTGGAGCGATTGCTTCTCCACAAATTTTACAACGCTCTGGCGTCGGTCCTAAATCACTACTCGATGAGTTCAATATTCCTGTTGTGCATGATTTACCGGGAGTTGGTGAAAACTTACAAGATCATTTAGAGATGTATATTCAATATGAGTGTAAAAAACCTATTACGCTTTACCCATCCCTTAAATTTTGGAATCAACCGCCCATTGGTATTGAGTGGTTATTAAAAGGTACCGGAATTGGAGCAAGTAATCACTTCGAAGCTGGCGGGTTTATTCGTACCGCTGAACACTTTGAATGGCCTAACCTCCAATATCATTTCCTTCCAATTGCCATCAATTATAATGGTACAAATCCTATTAAAACTCATGGCTTTCAGTTTCATGTAGGATCAATGCGCTCAAAAAGTCGTGGAAGAATTAGAATCACCTCATTAGACCCAAATGCGCATCCTAGCATCCTATTCAACTATATGTCTAACGAAGAGGATTGGCAAGAATTTAGAGCAGCAATCCGAATCACCAGAGAGATTGCTCAGCAACCTGCTTTTGACGAATTCCGAGGCAAAGAGATCTCACCAGGACCTCAATATCAAACTGATGAAGAGCTCGATGATTTTGTACGTAACTTTGCACAAACGGCTTATCACCCTAGTTGTAGTTGTAAAATGGGTGAAGATGAAATGTCCGTTGTTAATGCATATGGACAAGTTCATGGTGTGCAAAATTTACGAGTGGTTGATGCATCTATCATGCCAATTGTCACAACGGGCAATACCAATGCGCCAACTATTATGATCGCCGAGAAAATTGCAGATCATGTTCGTGGACGATCCCCTCTTGCAAAGGTGGATGTACCATACTACGTTGCTAATGGCGCGCCAACACATCAAGAGCCTATGCGAAAATTCGATCCAACCAAATTATAATACACGATGCTACCCATTATAATGGCCCTTTACTAATATAAGGGCCATTTTTTTATTGTAAAAACGGTTTATAGTTCCGTATTAAAATGATTACTTTCAATCCACTCTTTTCGCTCGTGTCGCTGATTTCTTGCTAATAATTTATCAAATACCGCAACTGGATTTTCCATGGATTGCTCATCTGTATGTTCAACAATAAGCATATCTTTTCCCTCAAAACTTGCGGCAATTTCTGTTGTATCGGTGACATTCTCATCAAGAGCTGGTGCAACGAGTTGTACCAAACGACGAGTATCGGCACTCATCGTCGTTTCACGTAATTGAATAGGGTTCATTTCACCAAGACCTTTAAAACGTGTGACTGATTTCTGTCCACGCGCTTTTTCATGTTTTTTCAAAATCGCTTCTTTCTCTTCCTCATCAAGCGCATAAAAAACATCTTTCCCAATGTCAATCCGATAAAGAGGAGGTAATGCAACAAAAACATGTCCTGCTGCAACTAATTTAGGAAAATGCTTTAAGAAAAGTGCACAGATAAGTGTTGCAATATGCAGTCCATCGGAATCCGCATCAGCTAAGATACAAATTTTGCCATAACGTAACTCGTCTAACTTCTCATCATTTGGATCAACACCAATTGCGATAGAAATATCATGAATTTCACTCGAAGCTAGAATTTCACTAGTGGGAACTTCCCAAGTATTAAGGATTTTACCGCGTAATGCCATAACTGCTTGCGTATCACGATCCCGTGCCTGCTTTGCAGATCCACCAGCAGAATCCCCTTCCACCAAAAAGAGTTCTGTTTCATTGACATCCGTACTTACGCAATCCGCCAATTTTCCTGGTAATTTAGGCCCTTGTGACACACGTTTACGCACAACTGCTTTCGAGCTTTTCAAACGTGCTTGTGCTGTTGAAATCACAAGTTCCGCAATGGCTTCAGCCTCTTCAACATGTTTATTTAGCCAAAGAAGGAAGTAATCCTTCACTGCACCATTCACCAGTCCTGCAATACTACGTGAACTCAAACGCTCTTTCGTTTGTCCTGAAAACTGCGCTTCTTGCATTTTAACTGACAAGAGGTAATTTAAATGAGCGAAGGTATCTTCCGGCGTAATACGAACACCGCGAGGAAGCAGACTTCGTTGTTCACAAAACTCCCGTAATGCTTCTGTTAACCCTGACTTTAAGCCATTTACATGTGTTCCGCCCAGCATGGTGGGTATGAGATTCACATAACTTTCAGTCATAAGCGGAGAACCTTCCTCACTCCAAGCAAGTCCCCAAAGAATCTCTTCCGTATCCGCTTTAAATTCACCAAAGATAATCTCTTTCGGTAGATAATCAATCTCTTTTAAATTATCGTAGAGATACTCTTCAACTCCGGATTCATAGCACCAAACCGAGACCATCTCTTCTTCTTTAGCCGTTTCATCAATAAGAGTGATTTTAAGACCGGCGCAAAGAATTGCTTTTGCTTTTAGTAGATCACACAATGCTTTCTTCGCAATCTTAGGTGTATCGAAGTATTTTTCATCTGGTAAAAAACGAATTTCCGTACCTGTTTCATTTTTTCCTGCGGTTCCAATAACTTCTAATTCGCTTGCCTTATACCCATCTTTAAAGGTAATACGGTGAATAGCACCATCACGATGAACAGTCACTTCTAATACTTTAGAAAGCGCATTCACAACTGACACTCCAACACCGTGGAGTCCACCCGCGAATTTATAATTTTCACTATTAAATTTACCTCCAGCGTGAAGAGTCGCAAGAATCAATTCTACTCCACTGACTCCATGTTCTGGATGAATATCAATAGGCATCCCACGGCCATCATCCTTTACGCCAAGCATACCATCTTTATAAAGAGTGACAGTAATCTCCTTTGCATGTCCGGCTAATGCCTCATCGACAGAGTTATCAATAACTTCTTGCAGAATATGATTTGGGCGACTGGTATCAGTATACATGCCCGGACGCTTACGAACAGGATCTAACCCCGAAAGAACTTCAATAGATCTTGACGTATAAAATTTATCACTCATATTTCTCACTCTTTTATTAAAAATCGTCGCTATATTATTTTTTTAAAAAATAGATGGCTATCGGTAAAATATTTGTTAAGGATTTTAACATATTGAGTAAAAACCCTTATCTCTATTTCTAAAGGGACTTTCTTATCCCTCTTGGTCATAACAGAGATTATAGAGATCAACAACGAGGCTACGAATCGTTTCAGCAAGTAGATAGCCATTTGATTGCGCTACGGCGTTTTGATCATCACTTAAATCTAATCGTTCTTGAAATTGATCAAGATAACGCATTCTTTTTAAAACGAAATCCTCTCCTAAAGAGAAAGTCACGATATCTTCATATGAAAGTCCTAACTTCGTGACATTCCAACCCTCTTCTATATTGAGGGCAATCTCTTTAGAATCAAGTGGAATACCACGATAACGAGCAACCCCACCGTCCTCTTTAGAGAGCTCTTTCATCTCAACTTCATCAAGGAAACCAAACTTTTCAGAAGGAAGACCATTTTTTACCCAATCTGTCATCAAAAGTGACATTTCAACTTGTGGTGCATAGCCTACAACCGGCAACGACCCTAAACTTTTTCGTAAAACCGCTGTCATTAGAGACGCTTTTTTTTCACTAGTTGCATCAATGACTAACCAATTTTTAGATTTATCAATATATGCCATCATAGAGCTCTGCTCGGGATAAACCTTTGCGATGAATTCTGCCGTCATCGCCTCTTCAAGTTCTTTATAACGCGAACGATTTAAAATATCGATGTTATGTTCTCTAGCCCGCTTTTCTACGGCTGTCTGAATTGCGCGCCGTGGAAGTTTCTTTAACTCCATACCTAAACGAATAAAATAAGCATCATTGATCTCTTCAACCAAATTTTCTCCTTGCGAAAATGCTGGCAACCAACCATATGTTTCAAGCTCATCAGCGCCACAATCTCGTAATGGATATTCTGCCAGATGTGCTTCTAAATCAAGCGCACTCATCTCAATTGGCTCATCAAATTTATAAATTAAAATATTTTTAAATGGTCTCATAATCGCGAGAACTCCTTTAATATAAAAAGGGGAATCATCTCCCCCTTTCTGAAAAATACGATTTCCCCTAACAAATGGCTTTCTATTATCTAAAAGCTACTTATTCATCCTCATTACGCACCAGTAGTGCCATCGATTCTACATGTGCTGTATGTGGAAACATATCCATAACGCCTGCCGACACCAAGGTATAAGGATATTCTTTCGTTAAAACCGCTAAATCACGAGCAAGCGTTGCTGGATGACAAGAGACATAGAGAATTTTTTCTGGCGCTAGCTTTCCAAGATAAGGCATCATTTCAATTGCTCCCGAACGCGGTGGGTCAATTAAAACAACATCATATTTTTGATTCATCCATGGTGCACTATTTTGATCTTGCGTCAAATCCGCACAATGAAACTGAGCATTCGTAATATTATTAAAGGAAGCATTTCGTCCGGCCCAATCTGTTAAGCTCTTATCACCTTCAACGCCTATCACTTCTGCCGCTTGTGTTGCTAATGCTAAAGTAAAATTTCCTAGACCACAAAAGAGATCAAGCACTCTCTCATTCCCTTTTAAGGCTAAAAGATCCAATGCTTGCCTCACCATTTTATTATTCATCGCCGGGTTTACCTGCGTAAAATGATATGGTTTAAAATAGAGTGTAAGTTCATCAAGCAAACGATAATAGAGGGCCTGATCAGATGCACCACGTTCACTTAAAGCGGTTGTTGTCGCTTCATTTCCCGGTTGTAAGTAAATAATAAGATCATGTTCAATCTCAAAGGCTTTTAAGAGATCTAAGTCTTCTGCAGTAGGTTCTTCTAAAACACGAAAACTTAATGCATGCGCATCATCACCCACAGCAACTTCAATTTGTGGCAATTTAGAAGCAATCGAGAGCTTGCCAATCATTTCTGATAAAGGATCTATTAAAGCATCAATTTTTTGTTCTAAAATCGGACACTGATGCATATCAACGATAAACGGCGTTAATCGTTCACGAAAACCAACAAGTACCCGTTCTTTTGCCGGAACATGTTTCACACCTAAGCGGGCTTTATAACGATAATGCTTTGATTCACCACGAAGATTTGGCAAATGATTATAATCTGTCAAATCTGCTTGACGAGCAAGATTTGAACGTAATTGTTCTGCTTTAAAATCAATCTGACGATCAGCATCTAAGTGTTGTAAGCGGCATCCACCACAAGTGCCATAAACAGCGCAAAAAGGCTCTACTCGATCAGGTGATGCGACAACTACTTCGATCGCTTGTGCTTCATCATACTCTTTTTTAACTTTGGTATATTGAGCAACTATTTGCTCTTCTGGGAGTGCCCCATCGACAAAAACAACTTTTTCATCAACTTTAGCAACACCACGACCATCATGGGCTAAATCACGAATGGTAACTGTAATGGGTTCAGCGGGAACTCGATTACGACGTCCGCGTCTATGGTTTCTACTCACAACGACCTCTATTGATAATTTTTTCGTGATAGAAGTTTATCACAGAGCGATCTAAAGGCGAAAATGAACCATGATTTTTTAAATAACGTAAAATAGGCAAAGGTCAATCATTCAACTGTCTTAAATGATTTATATGAATAAATATTTCAAAAGGTTCTAATGGCAGATTCTAATACCCAAATATTTCCTTGCACTAGTTGTGGTGCGTGTTGTAAATATCTTCATCTAGCAGAAGAGCTAAAAGCGTTTGATCGAGGTGATGGCGTGTGTAAACATCTTAATGAAACCAACAATCGTTGTGGAATCTATAATCATCGCCCCGATATATGTAATATACATCTGCAGTATCAACTTCAATACTCATCCACACCATGGCCAGAGTTTGTCAAAGAAAACCTTCAAATTTGTGAAATACTTCAACTCGATCAAAAAGCTAAACAACAATCTGACTCATAAATATAATTAATTGTTTATAGACTCTTTTTTAAACTTTTTCAAATCACATTACAACCTAGTATTTATTTGAAATAGGTGGAAGATAACAAAACGCCCAATAACCAATAGGTATTGGGCGTTCTAAAAAATGAGTCTCTTATCGCAATAACCTAAGTTTTAATTAGCTTTTTCTGCCTCACTAAGATCATTCATACTTAAACGCAAGTTTTGACCAATACGAAACGTCACAACTCGACGCGCACTAATTGGAATCTCTTCCCCAGTTTTAGGGTTTCGTCCTGGACGTTCAGATTTATCACGTAATTCAAAACTACCAAACCCTGATAATTTCACCGCTCGCCCAGATGCTAACGCATCACTAATTTCTGTGAAGAAATCCTCTACAAATTGTTTGGTATCTTCACGAGAAATATTCGTATTGTGATAGAGATTTTCCGTAATCGCGGCTTTCGTTAAAGTAGACATCTATAACTCCTTTACATTGATATAACTATCTGTCTGATCTATCTATTTTCGTAGAGAGACCCCAATAGTTTCTAAATCAACCAAGATCTCTGCTACAACCTGCTCTACTTCCGCATCTTTGAGGTTTTCCTCTCGATTTTGGAAAGTTAAGCTAAATGCCATATTTTTCGATGCTTCTTCATCACCACTAACTTTAGGAGAATAGATATCAAAAAGGTTAACATTAATAAGATATTTACGAGAACGACCTTCACCATACATCGTATCGATCACTTCTTGTGTTGTAACATGCGTTGGGACTACCAATGCTAAGTCACGTTTTGACACAGGAAAACGAGAAAGCTCTTTAAACTTCGGAGTTTCAGATTGTGAAAGTTGCTCATAATTCAACTCAAACACAAAAACATCACGATTTAAATCTAAAGCTTTAACAACACTAGGATGTAATTTCCCTAAATATCCAATTATTTGACCATTTGATAACGCTATATCTGCCCTTTGTCCTGGGTGAAGAATCTCACGTTCTGAAGGTACAAACCGATAATCCTTCCGTCCTGTACGTTTCAAAAGCGCTTCTACATCACCTTTTAAATCAAAAAAGTCGACCGCTCTTGCTGCAACACCCCATTGAAGTGCTGATGCCGTTCCACAAATGGCGCCGGCAATATGCAACTCTTGAACTACATTATCAAGTGTTCCATTGTAAGTGCGGCCTGACTCAAAAAAGCGTAGTCGAGTTTGTTGACGTTTCAGATTATGATCCATTGCGCCTAGCACTCCCGGCAAAAGAGTTGTTCTCATTACCGATAGATCACTAGAGATAGGATTTTTTAGTGCAATTGCTTCTTTATTTGGATCAAGAATGGCTTGCCAAGTTGGACTTGTAAAGCTCATCTCAATCACTTCAAAATAGCCACGACTGACTAAAATCTGTTTAAAGTCTGAAAGGCTTACTTTGGACTCAGGAACTTTTGCCATACGAATCTGAGAAAGCATTTCAAAGGAAACAGGTACTTCATCATAACCATTAATACGGGCAACTTCTTCAATCAGATCTTCCTCTATTTCAAGGTCAAAACGATATGAAGGAGGAACAAGTACTAAATAGTCATTGTGAATTTCTGTCACATCTCCTACTCGACTTAACAGCATATTTATATCATGATTCGTAAATTTTTGTCCAATTATTTGATTAACTTTACAAAACCTGACTTTGATTGGGTTTCTTTGGGGCAACTTATCTTCACTTACAGCGCGAGTAACGACACCTGATTTACCACCTGCATACTGTTTAATTAAGGCAGTTGCATATTCGATCGCTTGATCTGCCAGTTTAAAATCCACCCCACGCTCATACCGATGTGAAGAATCTGTATGTAAACCATAGTTACGTGCTTTTCCTGCAATTGTAATGGGATTAAACCACGCAGCTTCTAAGAAAAGGGTTGTTGTTGAGTCATCGCATGCACTCTCATCACCTCCCATAATTCCTGCGATTGCGAGAACTTTTTTATCATCTGCAATCACTAATGTATCGTCTTTTAAAGTAATCGTATCTTCATTAATCAATTTTAATGATTCACCATTATTAGCACGACGAACATTGATGGAACCTTCGATTTTTGCCAAATCGAAAGCATGTAAGGGCTGCCCCGTTTCGAGCAAAACATAATTCGTAATATCCACTAAAATACCATGAGGACGAATTCCACAACGGCGTAACCTTTCTTCCATCCAAAGTGGTGTTTTAGCCGTTGGATTAACATTTTCAATTACTCGACCTAAATATTTCGGGCAATCAATCACATTTTCAACGGTTACTTGCAGCGATTTATCACTTTCAATTTCAGTAGCTTCAACAACAAATTCTTTAACCTCTTCCCCCGTCAAAGCCGCGACATCACGCGCAACACCAATAATACTTAGGCAATCACCTCGATTAGGCGTTAAATCAATCTCAATAACAGTGTCATCAAGTTGAAACAGCTCGCGGAAATCGGCACCCACTTCTAATGAACCATCAAGGATCATTAATCCTGATGCATCATCATTTAATCCTAATTCTTTTGCGGAACAAAGCATACCCGATGAAGCGACACCTCGTAGCTTTGCATCTTTAATTTTAAAATCTCCCGGAAGCACTGCACCGACTAACGCGGTTGGCACTGTTACTCCAACTGCAACATTTGGAGCACCACAGACGATCTGAATTAGCTCACCTTTACCAACATCTACTTGCGCAACACGAAGTCTATCCGCATCAGGATGCTGAGCTAATTCAACCACCTTCCCGATAACAACACCAGAGAAAGCTGGAGCAGCAAGCTCATTTCCTTCTACTTCTAATCCCGCCATTGTCAGACGGTCTGTGAGATTATCAGGAATTTTCGCGACCCATTCTTTTAACCAAGAAACTGAAATTTTCATAATATCTTTACCTAACCGTCGTTTATCTAAATTGTGTCAAGAAATTCATATCATTTTCATAATATAAACGTAGATCATTCACGCTATACCGGAGCATTGCCAAACGCTCAACCCCCATACCAAATGCATAGCCTTGAAATTTTTCTGGATCAATATTGACGGATTTTAAAACATTAGGATGCACCATTCCACAACCTAACACTTCTAACCACCCTGTGTTTTTACAGACGCGACAACCATCACCATTACAAATAACACATTCAATATCCACCTCTGCTGATGGCTCAGTAAATGGGAAAAATGAGGGGCGGAATCGCAACTTAAGATCTTTTTCAAAGAACTTTTGCATAAACTCTGTCAAAATGCCTTTAAGATCTGCAAAGGTGACATTTTTATTCACAACTAAACCTTCTACTTGATGGAACATTGGACTATGTGTCACATCTGAGTCGCTACGATATACACGACCATAACCAATCATTTGAATAGGTGGCTGCTGCTCTTGCATGACATGAATTTGAGTATTGGAAGTATGGGTTCTAAGAAGCATATGTTCATCAAAATAAAATGTATCGAACATTGCTCTTGCAGGATGGTGTTCTGGAATATTAAGTGCTTCAAAGTTATAGAAATCACTCTCAATTTCTGGCCCTTCAACAATCTCAAATCCAACAGATGAAAAGAACTGATGAATACGCATCATTGTACGTGTAATGGGATGCAAGGCACCAATTTCAGTTTCTCTTCCTGGTTGAGTAATATCGACGGTTTCTGTCATTAATTGACGATTCAATTCAGCTGCTTCAAGAGACGATTTTTTCTGCTCTAATGCTGACATTACTTGATTTCGTACCTCGTTAATCTCTGCACCTCGTGCTTTACGCGCATCTGGATCGAGCTTCCCGAGTTCGGCCATTAAACCACTAATTTGCCCTTTTTTTCCGAAATACGTTACACGCACTTCATCAATGGCTTGCAAAGTATCTGCTTTAGAAACGGCCTCTAACGCAGCTTGAAGAATTGTCTCTAGACTCATAATTCATCTACCTACATATCTGTTATCAATAAAAAAAGGAAAAGAGCATCGATTGCCGCTTTTCCTTTTTAATTCTTATGCTCTTATTACTTGTATAAGTATATTAAGAGAGATTTATGCTAATGCTGATTTAGCACGTTCTGCTAATGCTCCAAATGCATTAATATCATGAACAGCCATATCTGCTAGCACTTTACGGTCAATTTGGATTTCTGCTTTTTTCAAACCGTTAATGAAACGGCTATAAGAAAGACCAAACTCACGCGCTGCAGCATTAATACGAACAATCCAAAGAGAACGGAAGTCTCTTTTGCGTTGACGACGGTCACGATATGCATATTGACCTGCTTTATAAACTGCTTGGGTTGCTGTACGGATAGAACGCGAACGCGCACCGTAATAACCTTTCGCCTTTTTTAAGATCTTTTTGTGACGCGCTTTTGTTGTTGTTCCGCGTTTAACTCTTGCCATTTTTCTATTCTCCTAATAATAACTTATGCGTGTGGTAACAATTGTGCGATTTGCTTATGATCTGCTTTAGAGATCACAGCTTCCCCACGAAGATGTCTTTTACGCTTAGTTGTTTTTTTAGTAAGAATATGGCTACGAAACGCACATTGACGTTTGAAGCTACCACTTGCGCTTTTACGAAAACGCTTTTTAGCACCACTATGTGTTTTTAATTTTGGCATTTTAATCCACTCGCATTTCTATAATATTAATAAAATTGTCTACTTACTCTTTAGCTTGAGTTTTGACAGGAGCGAGTACCATAGTCATTTGACGGCCTTCCATTTTTGGACGCTGTTCAACGACACCATACTCTTTCAAGTCTTGCTCGACACGAAGAAGTAGATCCATACCGAGATCTTGGTGAGCCATTTCACGACCTCTAAAACGAAGTGTAACTTTGCCCTTATCACCATCTTTCAGGAAACGTATCAGGTTGCGTAGTTTTACCTGATAATCACCCTCATCCGTCGAAGGACGGAATTTGATCTCTTTCACTTGAATTTGTTTCTGTTTCTTTTTAGCCTCATCAGCCTTTTTGCGTTGTTCATAACGGAATTTTCCGTAATTCATAATACGACAAACCGGTGGTCTAGCTGTTGGAGATACTTCAACAAGATCAAGCCCGTCATTGTATGCTAAATCTAACGCTTCATCAAGGGGAACAATTCCTTTTTGTTCTCCATCAGCTGTAATAAGGCGTACTTCTTTCACCGAAATTTTATCGTTGATTCGGTGTTCATATTGATTACTAATAGTAATGTCTCCTATAGTTAGTGAATCGTTATATTCATAAATATTAAATTTAAATATAAATTTTTAATTACTGAGTTGTCAATACGTTATTTTACAACTCTTTTTGAAGAAGTTCGATAAATTCGTCAATTTTCATCGTACCAAGGTCTTTCCCTTCACGAGTTCGTACCGCTACTTTTCCTTCTTCCATCTCTCGATGACCTAAAACAATAATGTAGGGAATACGTGAAATAGTCGCCTCACGAACTTTATATCCGATTTTTTCATTACGGAGATCTAACTTCACACGAAAATTTTGCGCTTTGAGTTTTCTTTCGATCTCACAAGCATACTCATTTTGTTGATCTGTAATTGTTAAGATTGAAACTTGTTCTGGAGCTAACCACAGAGGAAATGAGCCCGCATGGTGCTCAATCAAAATTCCAATAAAGCGCTCAAACGATCCTAAAATTGCACGATGAAGCATTACTGGTCGCTTACGAGTATTATCTTCATCAACAAATTCAGCATCTAAGCGTTCTGGGAGAACAAAGTCCAATTGAATAGTCCCGACCTGCCACGAACGACCGATTGCATCTTTAATATGATATTCCACTTTTGGACCATAGAAAGCTCCTTCACCTGGTAATTCTTCCCATTCAATACCCGCACTACTTAAAGCAGAACGAAGTCCTGATTCTGCTAAATCCCAAACACGATCTTCTCCAGCTCGTTGTTCTGGTCGTAACGATAGCTTCACACTCACATCCATGAATCCAAAGTGATCATAAACACTCATTGCAAAACGGTGGAAGCGTTCAACCTCCCCTACTACCTGATCTTCGCGACAGAAGATATGTGCGTCATCTTGCACAAAACCACGAACACGCATTAAGCCATGAAGCGCGCCTGAAGGCTCATTACGGTGACACGAGCCAAATTCAGCTAATCGCATCGGAAGATCGCGGTATGAATGTAAACCATTATTAAATACTTCAATATGACATGGGCAATTCATCGGTTTAATCGCATAATCACGATTTTCTGATGATGTCGTAAACATATTTTCTTTATAGTTATCCCAATGTCCTGAACGCTCCCAAAGCGTACGATCCATTACTAATGGTGTACGAATCTCTTGATAGCCTTCTTCTTTTTGACGTCGACGCATATATTGTTCGACTGCCTGCCAAATCGTCCAACCTTTTGGATGCCAAAAAACCATTCCAGGCGCTTCTTCTTGCAGATGAAATAAATTTTGAGCCCTACCAATACGTCGATGATCACGCTTTTCAGCTTCTTCAACACGCTCTAAATGCTCTTTCAGTAATTTCTCTGAGGGGAAAGCAACAGCATAAATGCGAGTAAGCATCTTGTTATTAGAATCCCCGCGCCAATATGCACCCGCAACATTGGTTAATGTAAAAGCTAATTTACCACGGTTCGTCGTTGGTGTATGTGGTCCACGACAAAGATCCATAAAGATATCTTCACCATTGTTACCTTGACGATAGAGTGAAATCTCTTGCTGATCTTCCGGTGCTCTTTCAATAATATCAGCTTTATAAATTTCTCCTTTTGCAAGGAAATAATCGATCGCTTTTTGGCGTGGCCACATCTCACGGGTGACCTCAAGATCTTCCTTCAAAATTTCTTTCATGCGAGCTTCAATTTGAGGAAGTTTCTCAGGATCGATCGGTTCCACAAAATCAACGTCGTAATAAAAACCATTTTCAATCGTTGGTCCAATTGCTAATTTTGCATCAGGATAGAGGTCTTTTACCGCTCTAGCCAATACTTGTGCCGCCAAAGTGTGTCTTGCAACATCAAGGCCCGCATCATCTTTAACGGTCAAAACTTTAAAGTCTACATCTTGTGTAATCGTATGGCTTAAATCTTTCTCTTCACCATCGACAACAATTGCAACCGCAGCTTTTGCTAAACCAGGTCCGATACTATTTACAATATCAAATCCTGTAACCGCACCTTCATACTCTCTTTTACTGCCATCTGGCAAAGTAATAACGGGCATTGACTTTTAACTCCTTAAAAACGACAAAATAACTCTTAAACGGCTTATTATAGACTATCTTTTCTGCCAATATCATAAAATATTCGCTGTGAGAAATGAAAATACCTTAGTAAATGTTGACATAGGCAAACTTCTTTTCATTCTTCTACTACATATTTTTTTTAAAATAGAATAGAATAGTGCAATATTTAAAGTATATTTAGGATGCGTTGAGTTGATTGTGGGGATAAAATCAGGAAGATAAGGTATTTCAAACTTGCTGACACATCAACAAATTCGATAGTACAAAATTAAAATTTAGGAGAGTAGACTGCTGTGCGTTTTAACTATAAAGCTCTAATTGGAATGGGTGTTACTTTGTTGTTAACCAATGTTAACGCTACTGAAATTACACCAAACTACGAGTCTGGTAAAAAGATTGCAGAAACATGTGTATCTTGTCATGGTAAAGATGGAGTAAGTACAAATGATCTCTATCCTAAACAAGCAGGACAACATGAAAAATATCTTCGTACTCAACTCTACGAGATGAAACGTTCATATAACGATCCAGAAAATGGTCTTCGTTTTGACAAAGATATGAGCGTAGAAGCAAATAAATTATCAGATCAAGATATTGCTGATGTAGCACTCTACCTTTCAAAACAGAAACCAAGCTATGGTACTGCTGATGAAAAACTCGCTATTCGTGGAGAACAGATCTATCGCGGAGGTGATATCAAACGAAATATCCCAGCATGCTCTGCTTGCCATAGCCCAACTGGCCAAGGAAATGCGGCTGCGAACTATCCTGCACTAGCTGGTCAACATGCATACTACACAGAAAAGCAATTAAACCGTTTTAAAACTGAAGAACGTAAAAATGATCCTGCTAGAATTATGCGTGATATTGCACAACGTATGACTGAAGAAGAAATTAAGGCTGTATCGTCATACATCCAAGGGTTACAACCATAATTTGGTATACTATTCAAAGAGTTAAAAGTGAGCATTGGCTCACTTTTTTCTTTTAAAACGTATAAAATAGCACTTATGGGATTCACTAAAAATAAGGAGATCTTTTATGTTTAAAAAATTATTATCAACTGCTGCACTCACTATATTGACAGTCTTTACCGTAGCAAACTCACAAGCTCTCTATCAAGAGATAAAGCCGCACGTTGATCCGATCTACGACCCTAACAAAATCGAAGTTATTGAAATTTTCTCTTACGCGTGCCCCGCTTGTAATCGATTTGAACCATATTTTGCATCTTGGAAAGAATCTCAAAAAGATGTTGCAGATGTTGAGGTGATTTCTTTAGCAGCACCTGGACAAGCAATTTGGTCATTATATGCTAAAGCCTTCTACACTTTAGAGGCAATGAATGCTTTAGATAAAGGGCACCAAGCATTTTTTGATGCAATCCATAAAGACCGTCAGCGTTTTATCAATGAAGAGCAAATTGCTGATTTTATGGCAAAACAAGGCATTGATCGAGACAAATTCTTAAAAGCATGGAATGGATTTGCAGCAACAAGTGCGTATAACCGTGCAGAAAATCTTATTGCAAATCAATACCGCGTTCCATTCACACCTGCAATTGTCGTTGATGGCCGCTACCTACTAAGTGCTGACTCTGCATCAAAATTACCAGGACCTGGTAACCCTTATGAAAAATTGATTAGAAATATCGATGATGTTGTGGTCTTAGTCAGAGAAGAGCGTGCTCAACAAAGTGGTGGACAAACTACACAAGAGCAGTAAAATTACTACTCCTTTTACGATTATCCAAAGGGCTATTTCTAGCCCTTTTTTATATCTTTTTTGAGGGCTTTATGTCATCACTATATTTTGCACCACAAATTGATCCTGTGATCTTCTCCATTGGGCCTGTTGCACTTCGTTGGTATGCGTTAATGTATCTTATTGCGCTCGGACTTGCTGTTCTTCTTGGCTCTTATCGTGCTAAAAAACCAAATTCTGGATGGACACCTACCCAGGTTGCTGATATGGCATTCTACCTCTTCTTAGGAGCTGTACTCGGCGGGCGCATTGGTTATACGCTCTTTTACGATTTTGGAAATTTTATTCAAAATCCTGCGGCGATTATCGGCTGGACAGGCTCAAGCATTGAATGGGCCGGTATGAGCTTCCACGGTGGTTTGATCGGAGTACTTGTTGCAAGTTACTTCGTTGCTAAACGCTATAATAAAACATTCTGGGAATTTACCGATTTTATTGCACCACTAATCCCACTTGGCCTTTTCTTCGGCCGCTTAGGGAACTTTATTAATGGAGAGCTTTGGGGGAAATTTACCGATCAAACATGGGGGTTTGTATTTCAAAATGCGCCAACAACAATTGATTATATCTATCGTCATCCATCACAGCTTTATGAAGCATTGACAGAAGGTTTATTACTTTTTTGCATCCTATGGATCTATACAATAAAACCTAGACCTCGTGCAGCAACTTCCGGCTTATTCCTCTTTGGATATGGCACATTCCGTTTCTTTGTAGAATTTTTCCGCGAACCTGATGCACATCTTGGTTATATTGCCAGCGGTTGGTTAACCCAAGGGATGATATTATGTATTCCAATGATCATTATTGGTCTAGTGATCCTTCTTTTTGCATATCGTAGGAAAGCACAATGAAAGAATATCTCAATTTAATGAAAAAAGTTCGTACCGAAGGGAACTTTAAAGAAGATCGTACCGGCACAGGTACTTATTCAATTTTCGGCCATCAAATGCGCTTTAACTTGCAAGAGGGCTTCCCGTTAGTCACGACTAAAAAACTGCATATTCGCTCGATTATTTACGAACTGCTCTGGTTTCTAAAAGGCGATACCAATATTGCTTATCTCCAAGACAATGGCGTTCGTATATGGAATGAATGGGCTGATGAAAATGGCAACCTTGGACCAGTATATGGAGCTCAATGGCGTTCATGGCCAAAGAGTGATGGAACCGTTGTTGATCAAATTTCAGAGCTCATTAAAAATATCAAAAAAACACCTGATTCTCGACGCCTAATTGTTAGTGCATGGAATGTGGGTGAGCTTGATAAAATGGCATTACCACCTTGCCATCTACTATTCCAATTCTATATCTGCAATGGTGAGATTTCGTGTCAGTTATATCAACGCTCGGCAGATATCTTTTTAGGCGTTCCCTTTAACATTGCGAGCTATGCACTCTTAACACATATGATCGCGCATGTTTGCGATCTCAGAGTCAAGGACTTTATCTGGACAGGTGGAGATTGCCACCTTTATGCAAATCATCTTGAACAAGCAGATCTGCAACTAACTCGTAAGCCTCTTCCCTTACCTAAATTAGTGATTCATAATAATCCTCGATCTATTTTCGATTTTAAATTTGAAGATTTTGAAATCGAAAATTATGAATCTCATCCGGCGATAAAGGCGGTTGTAGCAGTTTAATGACAAAACGAAACGTTTTAGAAAATGTGGTATATGCATATACTGATGGTGCTTGTAGTGGTAATCCTGGTCCCGGTGGTTGGGGTGTCTTACTCATCTATAATGGGAAACGCAAAGAACTTTCAGGCTTTGAAGCAGAAACGACAAATAATCGCATGGAATTAACAGCAGCGATTAAAGCACTCCAAACCTTAACTCGTCCTTGCGATGTGATATTAACTACGGATTCACGCTATGTGCAACAAGGCGTTACACAATGGATTGATGGCTGGATTCGTCGAGATTGGAAGACAGCAAATAACAAACCCGTTTTAAACCAAGATCTTTGGCGACTATTACTTGCCGAGCGTGAACGCCACCTTTCCATTGATTGGTGTTGGGTAAAAGGTCATGCCGGCCATGAAGAGAATGAAATTGTGGACCAACTGGCGACGAACGCTATTAAAAATAATATTGTGAGTAACAGATAGATATGAGCAGACAAATTGTTTTAGATACCGAAACAACCGGTTTTGATTTCAACAAAGGGGATCGTATTGTTGAGATTGGTTGTATTGAAATAATAGATCGTGAAATTACCGATAATGATTATCACGTTTATATTAACCCCGAACGCTCTATGCCAATTGAAGCATTCAATGTACATGGCCTAGGAGATGACTTCCTCAAAGATCAACCATTATTTGCTGAAATTGGGCAGAGTTTTCTTGATTATGTTGATGGTGCTGAGCTAATCATTCACAACGCGGGCTTTGATATTCCATTCTTAAACTTCGAACTCACACGAATGGGATTACCCGCTGTTACAGAACGCTCTTCAGTGATCGATACTTTAAAAATGGCGCGAGAAATGTATCCTTCTCAGCGTAACACGCTTGATGCACTTTGCCGGCGTTTAGGAGTCGATAACTCTGGTCGTGAACTCCATGGAGCTCTGCTTGACTCCGAATTATTAGCCCAAGTCTACCTCAATATGACAGGTGGACAGGAGTCATTATTTGATGCATTTCAAGCACCTCAAAAACAGCGTTCCAAAGATACTCATAATGAAGTTATTTCGAAAAAATCCGTAATAAGTCATCAAACAAAACATCGAGTTTGTTACGCCAATGAGACTGAAATAGCCGCTCATGAGCAGTTTTTAAAAGAGGTTTTAAAACGTTCTTAAAACATTTTATACATCTAATAGCATACTTTTACGCTAAAATAACGAACTTATTGATCACGAATTTTCGTTAAAACTTAATAAATTAAAAGTTGAGATTTAACGCTTTACAAAGGTATTTGAATGACATCTAAAATCGGTTTTGTCTCGCTTGGTTGCCCAAAAGCACTGGTAGATTCTGAATATATTTTAACCCAACTTCGCACAGAAGGTTATGAAATTGTACCGCAATATGATGAGGCGGATCTTGTTGTCGTCAATACTTGTGGGTTTATAGACTCAGCAGTTCAAGAGAGTTTAGATGCCATTGGAGAAGCTCTTGATGAAAATGGCAAAGTTATCGTCACAGGTTGTTTAGGAGCAGATGCGGATAAAATTCTCTCTCATTATCCCAATGTATTAAGTGTTACCGGACCGCATGCTTTCCAAGAAGTGATGTCAGCCGTACATACACATCTTCCCAAACCGCATGATCCATTTATGGACTTAGTGCCACAAGGTGGTATTAAGCTCACACCGCGCCATTTTGCATACCTTAAAATTTCAGAAGGCTGTAATCATAGTTGCACATTTTGTATTATTCCTTCAATGCGTGGAAAACACCAGTCATATCCCGTAGGAGATGTTCTTTCTCAAGCGAAAAAACTGGTCGGCGCCGGTGTAAAAGAACTATTAGTGGTTGCTCAAGATACAAGTGCTTACGGTGTTGACATTAAATACCAAACAGGATTTTGGGATGGAAAGCCCGTACGAAGCCATATTCAAAATCTTTGTGAAGAATTAGCTAAATTAGACGTTTGGGTTCGTCTACACTATATCTATCCTTATCCACATGTAGATCACTTAGTACCATTGATGGCTGAAGGAAAAATTCTTCCTTATCTTGATGTCCCTATGCAGCATGCTTCACCGCGAATTTTGAAAGCGATGAAGCGTCCGGCAAATAGTGAAAATATGCTTAAACGAATTCAAAAATGGCGTGAAATCTGTCCAGAAATAACAATTCGTTCAACATTTATTGTAGGCTTCCCCGGTGAAACAGAAGAAGAATTCCAAGAACTTCTCGACTTTATTCAAGAAGCACGTCTTGATCGCGTTGGCGCATTTATCTACTCTCCCGTTGAGGGAGCGGCTGCTAATGAAATTGCTAAGGCCATTCCATTAGACATTCAGGAGGAACGACTCAATCGTTTTATGACGCTGCAAGCAGAGATTTCAGCCGAGAAGCTACAAGCAAAAATTGGTAAAACTCTAGATGTTTTAATCGATGATTTTGATTTTGAGGAAGGGATTGCTATTGGCCGTACAAAAGCTGATGCGCCAGAAATCGATGGTTTAGTCTATGTGGATAATGCGACACCAGAAATGATTGGCTCTATTATCCAAGTAGAAATTGATGACGCGGATACTTACGATTTATATGGTGTTGCGCTTTAACGAATTTGAATTCGATAGAGAATATATTAATTTCTTTAGTAGTAAAATCTCTATAATTTAGTAGTCTTACTACTAAAGTTACTACCATTTTTTACTACTTACTACTATTCTCCGCTATTCATATCTATTATCAAGGCGATGAAAAGGCACTAAAAAGCCCTGTATAACTATGCTTTAAGAGCTTTTGCTATACAGGGCTATTTTGTATTTGGCGCGCCTAAGAGGAATTGAACCTCTGACCTTTGGTTTCGGAAACCAACACTCTATCCAACTGAGCTATAGGCGCTTGAAAGTGCCTCATTATACCATCAATATTTTTGTATGAAAGAAAAAGCCACGTAGGTAACTGCATATCTTTCCTACAATAAATAATCTATTATTAATTTTAGCGATTATTCAATATTTTGAATTTGTTCACGAATCTGTTCAATGAGCACTTTTAAATCAACACCAATTTGCGTTAAAACCACGTCTTGAGATTTTGAACTTAGCGTGTTTGCTTCACGGTTTAACTCTTGCGTAAGAAAATCTAAGCGACGGCCTACCGGCTCTTTACGCTTAAACACATCGCGCATTTCGGCAATATGAGCAGTTAAACGATCGATCTCTTCATCGATATCTAGTTTTTGAGTGACATAGATAAGTTCCTGCTCGAAACGTTGAGGATCATGTTCAATATCTAATCCTTCCAAGCGAGCACGCAGTCGTGCTTCAATTTTTTCAATAGCTATTGGACGCTGTACTTTCGCTGCTTCAACGAGCTCTACCATTTGTGTTAACCGCTCTTCAATCATTGTCTGAAGACGCGCACCTTCTCGATCACGATTCTCTACAAATACTTTTAAAGCAGCATTAAAAAGATTAAAAAGTGGTAATTTAATCGAATCTGCATCTAAAGATGCACTCTTCATAACGCCAGGAAATTTCATTAAATCCGTAGCTCGAAGCGCATCATCTTTTCCTAGTAAAGCATTCGCTTTTCGATGAATCTCTATCAGTTCTTTTGCTGTTTCTTCATTAAAGCGCAAATGAGATGACTCTGCTTCATCAAAATCAATTCGAATACCAACTTCTATTTTTCCACGTGAAACGGATATTTGTAGTTTTTCGCGTAATTCAGGCTCCAATGCTCGTAAAAGATCAGGCATTTTAAAGGTTGCATCAAGATAACGATGATTCACACTGCGAATCTCTAAACTTAATTGACCAATCTCAGTAGCAGTAACTTCTCGGGCAAATCCCGTCATTGAACGCAACATATTTTTCCTCTTTCTCTGTCCATACTGAATATTGATATTGCCATTATTCATGCAGTTCCCCACATAAAAACTCTTAGTCGTATTATACAAGGAAATAACTATTTTCGTTCGTTGATAAGTTGTTTTCTGGCATTAACAAGCAATTTTGCTAATTATTCAGCCACAAAATTTAAAATATTTATTCATTAGAGATAAATCATTTTATTTATAAATATATGTAAATATAAGTAAAATTTATTTTTAATGAGTATATAATCGATTTGAGGGATTGTTCGATTAACGAATAATTTTTATTAATCTGATTATATAGTTCTGGGTGATTTTATGGATAATACTAAAAAAATTGGCTTAATTGCCTGTATCGGAATTGTCGCAGGAAATATGATGGGAAGTGGGATAGCACTCCTTCCTGCAAACCTTGCAAGTATTGGATCCATCGCTATTACAGGATGGCTTGTAGCGCTCGTTGGGGCTCTCTCGCTAGCGTATGTATTTGCTAAACTTGCCACCAAGGATCCCGAAGAAGGAGGTCCAATTGCTTATGCAAATGAAGTCAGCCCGGCATTAGGATTTCAAACTGGCGCACTCTATTATCATGCAAACTGGATTGGAAACCTTGCAATTACCACAACTGCGGTATCATATCTCTCTGTTTTTTATCCCATTTTGAACCATGCGGTTCCGGCAGGAATACTCTCTCTTGGGCTTATATGGCTCTTTACATTCATTAATCTTTTAGGTGGAAAATGGATTAGCCGATTAACAACTTTTGGGCTCATTCTTATTCTTATTCCTGTTATTGGTACAGCCATATTTGGATGGTTTTGGTTTGATAAAACAACCTACGTTAATAATTGGAATGTCTCTCATGATACCGACTATAAAGCGGTCGTAAGTAGTACATTGCTCTGCTTGTGGGCATTCGTGGGCATTGAGTCAGCATCAGTAAATTCAGGTTTAGTTAAAGATCCTAAGAAAACAATCCCCGCCGCGACGATGATTGGTGCCTTTTTAGCGGGTATTGTCTATATTGCGGCAACACAAGTTATCTCTGGAATGTATCCTGCAGCAGAGATGGCAGCATCGGGGGCTCCTTTCTCTAAAACAGCTTCGACAATGGTTGGAGAATGGGCGAGCCCGATTGTTTCTATCTTTACTGTTATCGCCTGTTTAACTTCTTTAGGTTCTTGGATGATGCTCGTTGGACAAGCCGGTGCCCGAGCAGCACATGATGGTAACTTCCCGAAAGCTTATGGTGAGATGGATAAAAATGGTATTCCACGCAAAGGACTTATTTTTGCTGCAATTCAGATGTCAGTTTTGCTAATTTTAGTAACGCTCGCAAATGCAGAATCAGGACGCGCATCCACCATATTTAAAGATCTTATCAATATCGCTGTACTTTTAACAATGCTTCCTTACTTCTACTCCTGTTTAAATCTTATTCGTGTAGAAGGTATGAGTGCTAAACGAATCTTAAGTCTTACCGCTGCAATTTTCGGATCTGTCTTCTGCTTTATCGCACTCTTAGGCTCTACTTCGATGCAGCTTTCTGGAACCTTTATCGTCAGCTTAATTATCTTAATGTTTTATGCCAAAAAACTGGGTCATAAAAATCCCACTGAGTCTGCTGTACAGCAATAACTCAGTTCAATCTATCCGTTTCTCAATTTGAGTATAAGGAGTTTTATATGTATAAAATCGCAATGTTGAATGATGTTCGTGAAGATTTCAAATGCACAGTATTTGCTGATCTTGAAGATAATTTAGCACATTTCGGATATGAGCTACTGATCTCCGATAGCGCTGATGACTTAACGAATCTCTTACAAAAAAATCCACGTATTAATGGGGTAATCTTTGATTGGGATAATAATGACCTATCACTTTGTCAAAAACTCGCTGATATCAATGATAAATTGCCACTTTTTGCATTTATAAATGATAAAACTGCATTGGATCTGAAAGTTGCAGATCTCGATAGTAATATCCATTTCTATGATTATGTATTGAATAATGTTCCAGATACAGCTGAACGCATCCATCTTCGTATTGATGAGTATATAAGCCAAATCTTGCCTCCATTCACCAAAGCGTTATTTAAGTATGTGAGTGAAGAAAAATATACATTCTGCACACCAGGTCATATGGGTGGAACTGCTTTTGAGCAAAGCCCTGTTGGATCACTTTTCTATGATTTTTATGGGGAAAATACCTTTAAATCAGATATCTCTATCTCAATTGGTGAATTAGGCTCCCTACTTGATCACTCGGGTCCTCATAAAGATGCCGAAGAGTACATTGCTGAAACTTTTGGTGCTGATCGAAGCTTTATTATCACTAACGGAACATCGACAGCAAATAAAGTTGTCGGGATGTATGCATGCCCTGAAGGAAGCACCATCGTTGTTGACCGTAACTGCCATAAGTCTATTACGCATTTAATGATGATGACTAATGTCACGCCGGTTTATCTCAAACCAACGCGCAATGCTTATGGTATTTTAGGGGGCATTCCAAAAAAAGAATTTGAAAAAACGCATATTGAGCAGATCGTTAAAGAGCGTAAAAATGGCTCTGTGCCGGTTCATGCGATTATCACCAACTCCACATATGATGGGCTTTTCTACGATACAAACTATATTAAGAAAAATCTCCCAGTAAACTCTATCCATTTTGATTCGGCATGGGTTCCTTATACAAACTTTCATCCTATTTATGATGGAAAATCTGGAATGGGTGGTGATCGTGTTGAAGGCAAAGTAATCTATGAAACGCAATCTACGCATAAACTCTTAGCAGCATTCTCTCAAGCATCAATGGTACACGTAAAAGGAGAAATTAATGAGCGCACCTTTAATGAAGGCTATATGATGCATACCACAACATCACCGCTTTACAGTGTTGTGGCATCTTGTGAAATCTCTGCGGCAATGATGCGTGGTAAAGCTGGCCGTAATCTTATGCAACAAGCGATCGAACGCGCCATTGATTTCCGTAAAGAAGTGGCTCGTTTAAATCGTGAAGCTGATGACTGGTTCTTCAATGTTTGGCAACCTGAAAACATCGATACAATTGAATGTTGGTCATTAAATGCCGAAGACAAATGGCACGGCTTTAACGAAGTCGATGAAAATTTCCTCTTCTTAGATCCTATTAAAGTGACGATTACAACGCCGGGAATGGATGCACACGGAAACCTTGATGAGAAAGGAATTCCTGCATCAATCGTTGCTCAATTTTTAGATGAGCATGGGATTATCGTTGAAAAAACAGGCCCTTACTCCCTTCTCTTCCTCTTTAGCATGGGAATTGACGAGATCAAGGCGATGACACTTCTTCGTGCGTTGATGAAATTTAAACACGCCTATGATAATAATCTTAAAGTCAAAGATGCAATGCCGAGCTTATATGCTGTTGATCCTGAGTTCTATGCAAATATTCGATTGCAAGAACTTGCTCAAGGAATTCATAAATTAATGGTTCAACATCGTTTACCGGAGTTAATGTATAACGCATTTGATAGCCTTCCAGAAATGGAAATGACACCGCATAAAGCTTATCAAACTGAACTTCGTGGTAGAGCCATTGAGTGCAAACTTTCTGATATGCTCGATAAAGTCAGTGCCAATATGATTCTCCCTTATCCACCCGGCGTTCCATTAATTATGCCAGGTGAAAAAGTCACAAAAGAAACATTACCCATTCTCGAATTCCTCGAAATGCTTTGTGATATTGGTTCACATTATCCTGGTTTTGAAACGGATATTCATGGAGTTTATCAGAATGATGATGGCGAGTATGTTGTTCGCGTACTTCAAGACTAACCATATATTAACTGCAATTTAACCAATTGCAGTTAAATTCAGCACAAAAAAGGTACGTCTTATTATATTTTTATGATAAGACGTATTTTCGTAACTATTTGCTTATAAAAATTCAATCATTAAAAAGGTCATTATGAAAAAATCAAATACCGGTGATAAAAATGCCGAAAAACTTGGTTTAATGGCATTAATAGCCATTGTTGTCAGTTCAATGATCGGTAGTGGCGTGGATGGTTTACCTCAAAATATGGCCGCTAATTCAGCTGTCGGCCCAGTCATTATTGCGTGGGCGGTTGCAGGCTTTGGGATGTTTTTTATTGCTCGAACATTTATGGTACTTGCCAATATTCGTCCTGATCTGCAATCAGGTATTTATATGTATGCTCAGGAAGGGTTTGGAAAATTTATCGCCTTTCTCGTTGCTTGGGGTTATTGGTTAATGACGATGTTCAGTAACGTTGCATTTGCCATTATGATTATGGATGTGCTCAATTATTTTATCCCCGGCGATTTTAAAGGTGGTAATAACGTCGCTTCAATCATTGGTGCATCAATCCTTATTTGGGGATTTAATTTCTTAGTCCTCTCAGGCACCAAAGTGGCAGGCTTCTTAAATTTTATCGGTACTATCGCAAAACTTGTTCCTCTATGTGTCTTTATTATTATCGTGCTCTACTTTCTCAATAGTACACAGCTTTTTCATGATTTTTGGGGACATAATGCTTCAGAGATGAAAAATGACTTAGGCCCCGTTTATAAGCAAGTGATTGCACCACTCGATGTAGCATTATGGTGTTTTATCGGTGTTGAAAGTGCTGTGGCGCTCTCTGGACGCGCAAAAAATAAAAAAGATGTCAGTCGAGCGACCTTTATTGGTTTTCTAATCTCTTTAGGAATTTGCGTTATTATCTCTGTAATTCCGTTTGGAGTCATGAATCAACATGAATTAAGTGCTATTCCTACACCTTCTACTGCTGGTGTACTGCAACAGGTGTCGGGTGATTGGGCAGAAATTTTTATTAATATAGGTGTTTTAGTTTCAATCTTATCCAGTTGGCTTGCATGGACAATGATCTGTGCAGAGATTCCGATGATAGCCGCTAAAAATGAAACCTTTCCAAAGATATTTACCACTCTCAATAATAAGGGGGCTGCGTCTGTTGCTCTTTGGATCAGTAGCTTAATCATGCAATTGACGCTCATTTTTGTCTATTTTGCGAATAATGCGTGGATTACAATGTTGTCGATTTCTGCTGTGACTGTATTGCCAGCATATTTTGCTTCAGCTGCCTACTTAATAAAAATAGGCATTACTGGTGAATATACCCAATATGACCAAAAAGGTCGAGGACTGGCGATTATCACAGGAGTCATAGGCGCTATTTTCTGTATTTTTATGATCTATGCTAGCGGTATAAAATATGCCATTTTAGCGCCATTATTCCTTACTGCCGGGATTCCTTTATACATATGGGTTCGCAAAAAAGATGATGGCGTAGATATTATTTTTTCACCAAAGGAATGGGTCTATTTAGGTATATTAATTCTTCTAGATCTCATTGCACTTTGGTTTTATCTTTATTAAAACTATTGAGCTAAAAAAATAGTATTGATAAATACAGTAAAATTACAACAAAAAAAGGTCATCAACGGATGACCTTTCTACTATTTTAATAATCAATTCTTATTGACAATTAACAACTTGCCCCGACTCTGAAACATGACAATTAAGAGTAATAACTTCCCCTGTCATCGAAGATACTGTGGCCGTAGGTACAGAACCATTAGCATTCACAACTTGATAACTACCAATGCTTGCAATGACTCGTGGTGCATATTGAATAAATGATTGACAATTTTCTGGAGTAATACGAGACTCCATAAATTGACGAGCTGAAATTTGTGAAATTCCTAACTTCGCACGATCTACGCTCCATGAGTTAACTTGAGCAGCTAGATCTGCTAATGCACTTTGTACAGTATCATCAGTAAGATAACCTTTACTATAACAACCAATAAGACCCGCTTCGAGTAACGATGCTTCTTCATAGTTTTTCTCGGGCATTGGAGTAATTCGTTGCGTTGACGCACAACCTGCTATTAAAAGAGGAATACATAAAATACTTAATAGTTTTTTCATAAATTTATAACTCTTAGTGGAATTTGTTAATTATCTGTTTAATATACTATATTTATAGTTAATTAACAAAAATAACACATTTTAGTTCTAAAAAGTTAATCTTTTCTTTGTCGATACGATAAAAAAGATCCTTTAGGGCTCACTAAAGGATCTTTCCACAAGATACCGAGTGATACTCTCACTAAGATCTATCACGGTTTCATGCATCTATCAATTGACTAATTGTTCAATAATCCTGACCTACTTTTTTAAAATAATATAGTCAACATCAATATCTGTCGGCTTAAAGGTATGACGATCTACTTCACCTTTAATAATCACAGTATCTTCAGGAGTTACTTTTAAGCCGTACCAATCATCATCATCAATTTCAATCGTAATTTCACCAGTAGCATCTCTAAATAGATACTTCTCATGCCCCATTGATTGAATAATATTACCTTCCATTGTGACCTTTGTATCATCATGTAAATCTTGAGCCTCTTTGACGCTTGTGATACCGCTTGGATTAGTTGTTACACCCTGTGCAGTTGGCCCTGAAAACTGTGCCGAAGCAACAGATGCAGTCAATGTTAATGCTACAAGTAAAATACCCTTACGTTTCATAAAACCTCCAATACAAATGTTTGATTAAATGGATTTCTCTCTTTCCATGATCATATTTAAACATTTAAATCTTAAGAAAATCTTAAGTTACTGAAATTTTTAAGTAAAAAATAATATTTATTTTTTATCGCATTCTTTTCTAAAAAAAATCATCATACTTCCCCTTTATTTTAAAGGATTCTATATTTCCTAAAAAATACTTCCTTACGCAATATTTTTTGATTACCCTTAGAATTCATGTCTATAAACATCATTTTATTAAAAGGTTTTATCAATGATTAAACATATTGTTCTTATTCGGTTTAAAAAAACTGTGACTAAAAGCGATATAGAAGCTATTTTTCAAAAAATAGGCGCTTTACAAACGATTCTTCCTACCATGAAATCGTATAATTACGGTCGATACAATGGCGCACAAGAACGATATAAAGGCTTTGATTATGCATTTCATATGGAATTTAGTAGTGCTGAAGAGCGTGACGCTTATCTTATTCATCCCGCTCATGTTACTCTTGGCAATGAATTACGTACAATGCTCGATCCAGAAGGATCCGATTCTTTTCTAGCTTTTGATTATGACACGACTCTACTATAAGAGTCTCTATTTTAATCTATTACGGAACAATATCTTATGTCTTTAACGCTCTCTCAATTTTTAAAAGAAATCCCTAAAGCAGAGTTGCACTACCATCTATTAGGTGGTGTTCGTTTAGAAACGATGCTCGATCTTGCCCATAAATATGGTGTTCCGTTGACGGAGAAAGAAGCAAAATCCTATTATCGCGCTTATGCGCATGAAAATGAGGTAATGAAAGGAGGAATAGCGGCGCTCAATTTTCTCTATCCGCTACTGCGCGAGCCGGAAGATTATGCACGCGTTGCTTATGAGATCTTAGAGGATGCTAAAAATAGTGGCATTCGTTATGTTGAATTCTTCTGGAATCCCAATGATACTGAGCTTCCTTATCAAGTTGTAACGGATACTTTAGCGGCAGTTTTTGAGGAAGCAGAAGCAAAGTGGAATATCAGTGCCTATCTAATTCCCTCCATTAATCGTGAGAAGAGTCCTGAAGAGGCGGTGGAGATGGTTGAATGGATGATCGCCTATCCTCATCCTCGGGTCTTAGGGATCGGTATCGATTATCGAGAAGACAATGCCCCGATTGAGAAGTTCTGGAAAGCATATCGTCTTGCAAAAGAGAATAACTTTCGCTTAACGGGACACTGCTCAGAGTTTGGGCTTCATTGGCGAAATGTGGAGACGGGGCTCGATCTGATTGGGCTTGAGCGTATCGATCATGGCTATACGGTTGTTGAGAATCCCGAACTGATGCAGCGCTGTGTTGATGAGCGTATTCCCTTTACCGTTGTGCCGAGTAATACTTTTTTCTTAAAAAAGTGGCCTAATCTAGAAGAGTGGCAGATGAAGCACCCTATTCGGCAGATGGCGAAAGCAGGTATGGTGATTATCCCGGCAACGGATGATTGGCATATGCACAATACTGATGGACAGAAATGTTACCAGGTGATGATTGAAAATTTCGGTTTTGATCTCGATGGCGTGCGCCAATGTATTGAAAATGGTATCAATGCCGCATGGCAACCCGAATCGGTGAAAGAGAAGTGGCGTCAAGAGTGGCTTGCGGAGTTTGATCAGTTACGCTCAGCGCTCACTGAAGAGCCAACATTTGATCCTGAATTTCACACTCCTTACCAATTGAAATAGGAAAGAGAGGTAAATTTCAGAGAGAAGAATCTCTAAAGTCCTAAAGTCCTAAAGTCCTAAAGTCCTAAAGTCCTAAAATGGACGAGATTCATTGATTGCCAATGTAATAAATTCAGACTCCTGACAATTTGCTTCTTGAAGTGATTGTTTCAGATAACGAGGTGGCTCATCGAGCGCTTCATCTGTTAACTCAAAGACGCCCCAATGGATGCCGATCGATTGTTGAATGTTTAACATTTGATGAATTTCGACCGCTTCCTTGGGACTAATATGTTGCGGCGCCATAAACCAACGTGGCTCATAAGCCCCGATCGGTATGAAGCCAATATCGATAGAGAAGCGTTCCCCGATCTCTTGGAGAAGAGGGGTAAAACCTGTATCACCGGCAAAATAGAGCGTCTTTCCCCCTAATTGAATAATATAACCACACCATAAAGAGGCATTACGATCTAAAAATCCTCGCTTACTCCAATGTTGCGCCGGAACCGCAGTGATCTCTAAAGGAGATTGCGAAGTAGAGAGCTTCTCACTATCCCACCAATCGAGCTCAACGACTCGTTCAATTCCCCGCTTTAAAAACCATGGTTTTAGCCCTAAGGGAACGATCACAAGAATTTCAGGGAATTTCTGATAGAGTTCTAGAATCGTTCTTTCATCGAGGTGATCATAGTGATTATGGGAGATCAGAATAAGATCTAATCGTGGCATCGATTCAATGACGGAGATTGCCGGCGTTTTTCGAAGAGGACCAAGGAAAGAGAGCGGCGAAGCACGGTGAGAGAAGATTGGATCGGTTACAATCGATACTTCAGGTGTTGAGATATAGATCGAAGAGTGGCCTAACCAGATCAATGCCGATGTCTCTTTTTCGGGAAAGTGGAGCGGAACCATATTCTTTTTAATAAAATTCTCATATCCCGTAGAGGGAGCTTTAGGTAATTTTTTTTGCCGGCGTTCTTGCATCCATCGTAGAAGATCTCTCCAATCAACCTTGGTTGGTGGAATATTTTCAAAGCCATAGGGGCGATGATGAGCTTTCTCAGGATTGTAATAAGGATTGATACGCTTTTTAAAGAGCGGTTTTTTTGACATCTCCACCTCCCACGATGAAGCATTTTGAATGAAGCGATTTATAACTCAGCAAGATTCTATATATTGCGTCAGGCTAGGATTTTCAGGTTCGATTCTATCAGGCTTGATCGTTTTTTTATTGAGCAATGGTCGAATCAAAAAGAGCATCTAAAGATCTCTCTAGATGCTCTGAAGCTGCCGATCATATAATGAACATTCTCTATTTTATCATAACAAGCATAAATGATATAAAGGAGATAAAAGGCATGATTCTACACCTTCTATCCATAGAAGTAGTAAGAGAGTGCCAAGCAGGTAAAGATTCCCACAAAGACCGGTACGGAGGTCCGTTTTACAATAACAAGCGGATTTACCTTTAAGACTGAGGCGACAATAATAATCACTGCGGCAACAGGTGATGCTGAGCGAATAAGATTTGCGGTCAATTGCATCGGTAATGCAACCATAACGGTATTGACATCCATCTGTGTGGTAATCTCTGGAATAATCTTGATAAAGGAGTGAAATACGGCAATACCACTACCACTTAAGAAGCCGATTAATGCGGCCATTCCTGAGAAGAAGAACATCAAAATCGGGCCAGCACCTTCAACATCATTAAGGCTATTGGTTAAAGTTGTAATAATACCGATCGCTTTTAAACTCTCCACAAAGAGTCCTGCGGCGATAATCAGCGAAACGACTTGAAAGAAACCTTGCCCCATCCCTTCAAAGAAAAGGTTAAAATCTTTGATCGATTTTTGAAAGCTTCTTTTACGGATCAATTCAATGAGTAAAGGAATTAAGATAGAGATCAGTGTAATTTCTGGAAGCCCCATCTTTAAGAGTGGCTTTCCCGTTTCAGGGTTGATAAAGGCAAGATTGAAGAGAAGAAGGAGCAAAATCGGCACAATGGGGAAAATGGCATACCATAAAGGTGCCGGTTTTAATTTCGCCAATTTTTCCGCTTCACTATGCTCTGGTTGATAAGGTACATGCACGGTTCCGGCGCGGCGATCGAGGTGACGCTGCCAGAAGAGATGGGCTACCGCCATAATCAGAAGTGCCGGAATAGAGACTTTTGCATGATACTTTAGAACATAGTCAAGAGAAGAGATTCCAAGATGTTGCGCGACAACCACATTATCAGAACCGAGCGGTGTCGGCGTAATTGTTGCTGTTGTGGCAATTACGGCGCCGGCAGTTAAAGGAGACATCCCAGCGGTTCTTAACGCCGGATAGAGTGTTGCCATCAATAAAATGGCAAGTCCGGCGGCACTTGGAAGCACCATTTGCAGTGCATTCCCTAACAGAAAAACCACCGGCACTAAAATATAGACGGAACGAATTTTTTGAATCGGTTTTGATAAGACGGCAACCATCGCATCATTAGCGCCGATATGATTCATATAGGCAGCAAAACCGAAAAGCATCATAATGGTGAGCCCTACAATGCCCATCTGCATCTTAAAGAGATCAGTCGCTTTTGCAAAAGGATCGAGCCAGATAGATCCTGTCGGCGTTGTTGTCTCAATCGTATGCCCTAAAAAGACGGAGATAAAGAGAAGAAGAAAAGCGGCAAGGAAGAGAACAATTTTGGCATCATAATTTTTAGCAACAAAATAGCCCACCGCAATCAAGAAGAGAATGCTGATAATAATTTCTAACATAATTTGAAGTAGCTCATAAGACAGGAATAATATGAAATTGTATTGTACGATGATCTGTAATTCTTTTGTAAGAAAAACACTCTAAAGTTAAAATAAATTTACAGATCTATCAGTTATATTAACGATAGTAAAGATGCTTGCTTCTCCACTATTGACTAAAAATATCTTTTTGTTCTAATGAAATAACGTTCCCTCTTAATATGATAAGGAGTTTTCCCTTGAAGTCATTAACAATTGCCATAATTAGTGCTATTACGCTTACAAGTTGTAGCACACTTAAAGAAGATATCGCTCAATTTAAACAGTCAACAACGGAGGTTGTTCCCCTCACTGTTAATTTTGACCCTGAAAAAGCGCAGTATATTCTCCAAAATGGTAAAGCCAATATTATCGGTAACGCACACATTAGCAACCCCTATGGAGAATATATTAGCTGTGCCGGCAATAATGTCTATTTAGTACCTGTTACTCCTTATTCAGCTGAAATGTATACTTATCTATTTGGTGGTTCACAGGAAGGATTTGCTAGTGATGCTACATTACGCCGTATAAAATTTACACCAGAAGATCCTCGATTTAAGGAATATACAAAGGTGACAACCTGTAATTATGTCGGTGAGTTTAAATTTACGAACGTACCTAAAGGTAAATACTATATCGGCACAAGTATTATATCTGAGGTAGACGGATATAACCTCATTGATGGGGGCGCTTTTGCTAAAGAAATTATTGTTCCAGCATCCGGAACGATCACTATCAATATTGATCAACGCGGCACTTATTAATTAATGAGTATAATATGATCCCATTCTTACATAACTTTATGCAGCAACTTTACCAATTGCTGCCCTTTTTTATCTTAATCGCAATGGGATACATATTAGTCCGCCGCTTTCACTGGCCGGTAAGTTTTACTGAAGGGCTCACGCGGTTCTTATTTAATCTTGCAATTCCTATTATGTTATTTGGTGTAATGAGCAAGTTCCACGATCAACCAAAAATGGATCCTCGCCTAATTATTGCTTACTTTGGAGGGTCATTTATCCTCTTTTTTATCGCAAAGTTATATGCCCATTGGTTTCTGAAATTAACGCCTCAAGAAGGTGCTGTATTTGGAGTTGGAGGGATATTTTCCAATAATGTCATGATCGGCATTCCGATCATTATGTTATTTATGGGTAAATCTGCAATAGCAGTCTCAGCACTTATTATTAGCTTTAATGCCCTTCTTCTTTGGAGTCTTGTCTCATTTGCCATTGAATGGTCAGAACATGGTTCTTTCTCAATTCAAGGAATCTTATCAACACTCAAAGGAGTATTCCGTAACCCCATTGTAATAGGAATAATATTAGGAATGATGGTTAGTTTTACAAATCTTCCTATTCCTCATTTTATTGATACAACCATCACTATGTTCTCAAATATGGTTGCACCACTCTCGTTACTTGTTTTAGGCATGGGGCTTGCGAAATATCAATTTGGTACGAATTTGAAGGTCAGTTTTAATATCACTTTATTTAAACTCGTGCTACATCCTTTTTTGATTTGGGTTATGGCGATTATGATGGATTTGCCAGCTTTTGAAACCAAAGCTATTGTGATATTAGGTTCAATTGCAACAGGCATGAATGTCTATCTCATGGCACTAAAGTTTAGAGTAATAGAGGATGCAACTGCCTCAGGCATTATTCTTACAACAATTCTATCAGCGATTACAACACCCTTAATTGTAGTACTACTCTGATAACTATCTTGTATAAAGTATGCATACTCAACAACATAGACCCGTACAATATTAATGCTTTTGAAATAGAGAACTATATCTCGATATTTATTTTAAACTTTAAGAATTTAAAGATACGCACGAAATGAAATAAGCAAACGTCTACCATCTGCCTCTGGTGAAAGAATCAGTATTATTAATTATGCTTGTTCACCGATTAAAGTGAGGTAAGAAGCATTGGTGCTTTTAAGAATATCTCATATAAATTGAGCATTAATCAATGTGTCACTTTTGTAATAGCACACAACTGAATTCAACAAAAAAGCTCTCAGTTCAAAAACCGAGAGCTTCTATTATCATCAACAAAAACGGTATTATTAATAATAACCGACAAAATTAAGGTAAAAACCTTTAAACTTGTAATCTTGTTGCGTTAAATCATCACTAAAGTCGGTGAAGTTATAACCAAATCCAATACGGAAATTGTCAGTGATATCTTTATCAACCCCGATTAAGAAACCACTTTTCGTCCCACCGTCTTTAACTTTGAGCATACGATACTCACCAAGTACATGCCATTTCTTCACAAGATCATAACGAACTTGAGCAGCTGCAAATAAGGCAGAACTATCGAACCATGTGTTATTTAAATAATGATAGCGAGTTTCACTACTACGATAGGCCACTTTACCACCAAACTCCCACTCAGCATTGAGTTTATAAATCCCTTCGAGTGAGAAGATATGAGATTTTTGGTCATAGTCCATACCATAATAGTTGACATCATAACCAGCTCCACCCGGTGTTTGAGCAACATTAGCATCGTTCAAGAAATAATTATATCGCCCAAAAACTGCCCAACGATTATTATCCCAAGGACGATATGCAAACCCAATAGCACTATCAATAAACTTCGTATCTTTACTACCATCTAAGGTATCGTACGATTTCGAATAATTGAATTTTCCTTGTAAACGCAAGCTATCATCAAATTTATAAGAAATACGGTTAGTCGTTAACCATTGCTTACGACGAGTATTATCTGCATCTTTATCACGACGATATTCAAGCTTAGAACTAAATTCAATAATCTCATTCGTTTTACTGATCGATGCACTTACAGCGTTACGCGTTGTTTTATTATCTTCAACATTCGCTTGACGCTTCAAGCGAGCTTGTTGGAATGTTACATTTGTACTCCAACCATCATTGAAGTTATAGTCAGCACCAACTGTATTGGCAATACCACGCTCACCATTTCCGCGAAGGCTTTGAACTTCATTAAAAATATTTAATCGATCGGTTAATCTCCAGCGCTGTCCAACTGTTAAACCATTTTGATTATTATCAAATACGGAATCATAATCTGACTTTGAATTTGCAAAGGTATAGTTTGCATAAACAGTATGATCTGTACTTAGTTTGTGCTCAACACCTGCTTGTACACTATGACCTCTTGTACCTGTTGCTGCTTCTAAGCTTACAGAAGAATTATCACCATAGAAGTAACGCATACCAGCTGTCACCATATTATTTTTGGCATATTTCTTATTATCATCATCAATAGTTAATTGACCGATACCATAAAGCTCGAGATTAGGTGTTGCAAACCAACTATAACGAACAGCCGCTAATTTACCGATGGCTTTATTATCACCAATCTCGGTTGTCACTTGCTTCAATTCACCAGTTAATGTTGAATTATTTTCAAAACGTTGCTCAAGAGAGACTTGAGTTTGAGTTAAGGTGTTTTTAGTGCCGTTAATTGTTCTATTATTAGTTGTAGCAACACTATGACGAACATAGGCTAACAAGTTTTCAGTTAACTCAGCAGAAACCTCCAAACCATAATCTTCTACGCCTGAAATATTACTGCTATAACCGTTAGAATAACCTGGGTTAGTCTTTTTATACCAGGCACCTGCCTGGATGTCACGCTCTGTAATACCTTGTTCACGGAAGTTGACACGACCCTCAACAGCATATGCCTCTCCCTGTTGTGGACCTGTTGTAGATAATTGACCTATCTGGTTAAAACTCAAACCACCGTCATTTGAAAGATACGTTGGAACACCTTGATTTCTAGTATGAGTATATTCTCCACGCAAGTAAGTACCATTGCCCGCTTTCAAGATTGTATCGAACCCTTGAATTTCGTAGTTACTTTGTCCACCTTGACGCTCATCAACATAGGTTAAACCGACTGCAAAATGGTCATTCAACCAATACTGACCACGTCCACCACGTGTAATATCTTTTGGATCAAATCCCGTGGGAATATATTCATAGTCAGCTATTAAGTACTGCTCATATCCTCTCAGCGGTCCTTCAGAAATAATGCTCGGATTATATTGACTTACAATTTGTAACAATGGGCGAGATAGAATAATACGACCTTGAGTCGCATCAAACTCATAGTCTACCCCTCGCTGTAAATTAATTAATGCCTGAGTTAAGCCTGTTGTTGGGTCAACTACCTTTACCTGAACCTTATCAGACCCTGGTAAAACACGTGCATGACGGAGATAATAAAGACTACCACCCGTCCCTAAAAACTCACTATGGCCAGGCATAGATTGTGCTTGAGAGCCGAACAAACGTAAGCTACCTTTGGTATCGCCATAAATAGTATTTGCATTTGTTTTTAGATCAACCGCACCACCATAAAGAGATCGTGAATAGGTAGCGAATTCAGTTCCTGTTAACCCAGTATTATAATTACCCCATAAAGCTTGGTTTTTATCCCAATCCACTCGTGCATAAAAACGCCCCATTGTATCAACATCGCGATAAACAGATGAGTCATCACCATATGTAGGATAGTAAAGATCAGGATCCAACGCTCTGAAAACATCTTCAGGATAAGCTTTACCAAATCCACTAAAAAGATGCTTTAATTCTTTCTCTTTAGTATCCGCATGAGCTGTAATGGTATAACGTCCATTTAGACGACTTTTCAAATAAAAAGCTAAACGACCATCTGAAAGAATATCTGAGGTTTGAGTATTTCCATCGGCATCAACTTTCACAAGATCTTGTCCAGGACCACTTACTTTTTTCTGATAAACGGTAACATCAGCAATACCTACTAAGAAAAAAGAGTTCCCTGTGATATCTGTTTCTAATGTGCGAGTGATTTTACGACCCATTGTATTAGCAACTTCAACATTGAACCGCTGTTCGCCAAGAGGTACTAAGAAATCAGCTTCAAACTTACGATCTCTATCGATAGGATATGATTCCCCATTAATATAAACACCGCCATCAGGAACATTACTTCCTTGAATTCTCACTCGAGCACCAACAAAAGGAATGTTTTGACGATAAAGATCATTAGATCCCACAACTTCATCAATTAAAGATTCAGTTAGTGCTTCCTCTTGCGTTAGAACCTGTCCTTCAAGTCGAGCAATCGTATCACGAATTTCTACATTTCCACGCTCATCCTCTTCTGGAGTAACTAATCGAATTTCTTTAGAGTAGGTTTCATCGAAGTGACCTTGATCATCATATGCACGGACAATATAACGAAGTGAATCATTATAGCGAGCTCTATAATTAGAAGGTAACTCACCATTCCAATTCACAGACGTAATTGCTTTCACGTCTACCGGAATAGTTGCAATAGGCGTTACTAAGTCAACATCATTACCTCTATAAATAAGAATTTCATATTTAGAAACAAATGATGAGTAGTTAGAACGAACATGAAACTCTACAGGTTTAGTGATGCGTCCATCATAAAATGGAACATAACTTGGAGCCGACACGGAAAGCTCGGCGCTTCCCATGTTCGGTGTTTCAGTTAACCAGATCATCCCATTATTCGGCAGTGAAATAATCTTATTTCCAATTGCTTTTGTCGGTTGACGTTTCACATTGAAAAGCATCTCACCGCCATCTGCTGTACAAACAACAGATCCTTCACACCCTAAGGCATAGTTACTGGTTCCTGTTGTTTCAGTCCCTTGGGACATTGCAACTACTGGAGTTGCAAAGCCCGTTAGGATCATTAGGAGTCTTAAGTCAAGAAGTTTCATACGTGTTTTCATTTATTTGCCCTCCACTTCTTGAGACTCGCTACCAACAATAATGTGATTCTCATCGGTTAGTCCATCATTTAATAGTTTCTGTAAATACGCTTCTCGTTTTTCAGATAACGCTCCTAGCTCGCCCTTAGATGTAATGGTTACTTCTCGAATATCATTTTCTTCAATAACCTCAAGCATCTGCGGGATATACCGCTCATATTCTGGTTTAATCCAGGCTTTATCATTCATAAATAATGCCTCACTTACTTCAAGAACCGACTCTTCTGGTAATTGCAACGCGAAGTCAAATCGTGTTGGTAACCCTGGAGTAATTCTTCTGACTAATGGATTCGGTGTTACGTAAGTCACACCTTCTGGTAGAGATGAATTATCTACTTTAAGGATGAAATTACGTCCACGTTCCCATTTACCACCTTTAATATCTACTAAGTGATAACGTCCAAATTGATCAGTTGTAATAATTAAACCTTCTGCACTTGCAATTCGTACGCCTGGAATACCTGGCTCACCTGGATCCTGCATTCCATTACCATTACGGTCATGGTACACAGTACCGATGATTAAGCTGTCATCAAACAGTGGATCACTATCATCAACCGTTAATACTAACGATGCTTTGTTAGAAACTGACGTTTGAACCGTATTCACTACTCTTTCAGCTATTGCACGTGTATTCATCTGCGCTGCTACTGCTCGAGACTGGAATGCTTCACTGTATAGTGTATTTGTTCCCGGCTTAATACCTGCTCCAGCACGGATAACAAAATTAACTGTTAACTGACTACCTACACCAAGATTTAGGTTTCCTAAATCAATCGGAGAATTACCAGCTATCGAAATAGCATCACCACTATCAACCGCAGCCGACTCGGCGACATATGTAAATCCAACAGGCAGGCTATTAATTACATTGAAGCCTTTTGCTTCGCTGCTACCAATATTTTTAACCGTAGCCTTAATCATTACTACATCTCCTACTTTTACTGTTGATTCTGATGAGGTCAGAGAAATCAATAATCTAACATCAGCAACCTCAACATATGTAACAGTCACATTCGGTTTAGTACTATTTGTTCCGTTGAATGCAAAGTTAAAGTCATCTGTACCTGGTGTTGTAGATCTTACTGTGAATGTATATTTACCGTCCGTTGAACTTGTAATACTCATTCCTGGTTCAACAGTACCCACTGCATCACCCGTCTGTAAAAGTTCTACAAGATTGTCACCACTTACGAGATTTCCAAACTTATCTTTCAACTCAACAGTAATCGTTACAAACTCAACCCCATCTGCCGATATTTCTGGTTTATCCACAGTAATAGTTGAATGTTCATCATCTACTGCTCCTGGCTTAACAACGATTGGAGTTGTATTACTACCGCCTGTTGGATTGCCATCAGGATCTTTACCTGTAATGACTACTTCACTATTTCCAGGGGTCTTAGGTGCAGTAACAACTACTTCATATCCACCATCGGGATCCTTATCTTTAGGTCCTTCAACGGTACCATCTGGATAAGTAACAGTGTACGAACCATCGCCATTATCAGTAATTACAACATCACCTTCACCACCAGGGACGGTAACAACAATTTCAGTACCGTCTTCAGGATCAACACGATTACCATTTTCATCCTTCGGTTTGACAGTAACAGTAATATCACCACCTGCTTCTGGATCTTTAGGATTCACAACAACTTCGGAATTACCTAAATCTAGCCCACCTGGAACTGTTTCAATTGGTAATGTACCCGTTCCTAAGTCCTCATCATTTGGACCTTTACCAGCAACTGTAACATCACCTTTTCCAGCTTCCGTTGGTGCCTTCACAGGGAACTCATAACCCCCTTCTGGTGTCTTGTTGTGAGTTGATCCATCTGGAAGCGTATAAGTGCCATCTCCATTATCTGTAACTGTTACCTGACTACCATCACCTGGCATTGTCACTGTAATTTCAGCACCTGAGCCTGGATTTACAACGTTTCCGTTCTCATCTTTTGGCACCACTGTTACCACAGCATCTTTACCTGCTTTAGGTTTCTCAGGCTCAATTGAGATATCAGAGTTACCAAGATCTACACCACCTGGGACTGTTTCAATTGGTAATGTACCGGTTCCTAAATCACCACCGTCTGGGTCTTTACCTGTTACAACAACATCACCTTTTCCTGCTTCCGTTGGCGCTGTTACTGGAACTTCATAACCGCCTTCTGGTGTCTTGTTGTGAGTTGATCCATCTGGAAGCGTATAAGTACCATCTCCATTATCTGTAATTGTAGATTCCTTACCATCTGGCATTGTCACTGTAATTTCAGTACCTGGGCCTGGATTTACAACGTTTCCGTTCTCATCTTTTGGCACCACTGTTACCACAGAGTCTTTACCTGCTACTGGTGGATTTGGCTCAATTGAGATATCAGAGTTACCAAGATCTACACCACCTGGGACTGTTTCAATTGGTAATGTACCGGTTCCTAAATCACCACCGTCTGGGTCTTTACCTGTTACAACAACATCACCTTTTCCTGCATCCGTTGGCGCTGTTACTGGAACTTCATAACCGCCTTCTGGTGTCTTGTTGTGAGTTGATCCATCTGGAAGCGTATAAGTACCATCTCCATTATCTGTAATTGTAGATTCCTTACCATCTGGCATTGTCACTGTAATTTCAGTACCTGGGCCTGGATTTACAACGTTTCCGTTCTCATCTTTTGGCACCACTGTTACCACAGAGTCTTTACCTGCTACTGGTGGATTTGGCTCAATTGAGATATCAGAGTTACCAAGATCTACACCACCTGGGACTGTTTCAATTGGTAATGTACCGGTTCCTAAATCACCACCGTCTGGGTCTTTACCTGTTACAACAACATCACCTTTTCCTGCATCCGTTGGCGCTGTTACTGGAACTTCATAACCGCCTTCTGGTGTCTTGTTGTGAGTTGATCCATCTGGAAGCGTATAAGTACCATCTCCATTATCTGTAATTGTAGATTCCTTACCATCTGGCATTGTCACTGTAATTTCAGTACCTGGGCCTGGATTTACAACGTTTCCGTTCTCATCTTTTGGCACCACTGTTACCACAGAGTCTTTACCTGCTACTGGTGGATTTGGCTCAATTGAGATATCAGAGTTACCAAGATCTACACCACCTGGGACTGTTTCAATTGGTAATGTACCGGTTCCTAAATCACCACCGTCTGGGTCTTTACCTGTTACAACAACATCACCTTTTCCTGCATCCGTTGGCGCTGTTACTGGAACTTCATAACCGCCTTCTGGTGTCTTGTTGTGAGTTGATCCATCTGGAAGCGTATAAGTACCATCTCCATTATCTGTAATTGTAGATTCCTTACCATCTGGCATTGTCACTGTAATTTCAGTACCTGGGCCTGGATTTACAACGTTTCCGTTCTCATCTTTTGGCACCACTGTTACCACAGAGTCTTTACCTGCTACTGGTGGATTTGGCTCAATTGAGATATCAGAGTTACCAAGATCTACACCACCTGGGACTGTTTCAATTGGTAATGTACCGGTTCCTAAATCACCACCGTCTGGGTCTTTACCTGTTACAACAACATCACCTTTTCCTGCATCCGTTGGCGCTGTTACTGGAACTTCATAACCGCCTTCTGGTGTCTTGTTGTGAGTTGATCCATCTGGAAGCGTATAAGTACCATCTCCATTATCTGTAATTGTAGATTCCTTACCATCTGGCATTGTCACTGTAATTTCAGTACCTGGGCCTGGATTTACAACGTTTCCGTTCTCATCTTTTGGCACCACTGTTACCACAGAGTCTTTACCTGCTACTGGTGGATTTGGCTCAATTGAGATATCAGAGTTACCAAGATCTACACCACCTGGGACTGTTTCAATTGGTAATGTACCGGTTCCTAAATCACCACCGTCTGGGTCTTTACCTGTTACAACAACATCACCTTTTCCTGCATCCGTTGGCGCTGTTACTGGAACTTCATAACCGCCTTCTGGTGTCTTGTTGTGAGTTGATCCATCTGGAAGCGTATAAGTACCATCTCCATTATCTGTAATTGTAGATTCCTTACCATCTGGCATTGTCACTGTAATTTCAGTACCTGGGCCTGGATTTACAACGTTTCCGTTCTCATCTTTTGGCACCACTGTTACCACAGAGTCTTTACCTGCTACTGGTGGATTTGGCTCAATTGAGATATCAGAGTTACCAAGATCTACACCACCTGGGACTGTTTCAATTGGTAATGTACCGGTTCCTAAATCACCACCGTCTGGGTCTTTACCTGTTACAACAACATCACCTTTTCCTGCTTCCGTTGGCGCTGTTACTGGAACTTCATAACCGCCTTCTGGTGTCTTGTTGTGAGTTGATCCATCTGGAAGTGTATAAGTACCATCTCCATTATCTGTAATTGTAGATTCCTTACCATCTGGCATTGTCACTGTAATTTCAGTACCTGGGCCTGGATTTACAACGTTTCCGTTCTCATCTTTTGGCACCACTGTTACCACAGAGTCTTTACCTGCTACTGGTGGATTTGGCTCAATTGAGATATCAGAGTTACCAAGATCTACACCACCTGGGACTGTTTCAATTGGTAATGTACCGGTTCCTAAATCACCACCGTCTGGGTCTTTACCTGTTACAACAACATCACCTTTTCCTGCTTCCGTTGGCGCTGTTACTGGAACTTCATAACCGCCTTCTGGTGTCTTGTTGTGAGTTGATCCATCTGGAAGCGTATAAGTACCATCTCCATTATCTGTAATTGTAGATTCCTTACCATCTGGCATTGTCACTGTAATTTCAGTACCTGGGCCTGGATTTACAACGTTTCCGTTCTCATCTTTTGGCACCACTGTTACCACAGAGTCTTTACCTGCTACTGGTGGATTTGGCTCAATTGAGATATCAGAGTTACCAAGATCTACACCACCTGGGACTGTTTCAATTGGTAATGTACCGGTTCCTAAATCACCACCGTCTGGGTCTTTACCTGTTACAACAACATCACCTTTTCCTGCTTCCGTTGGCGCTGTTACTGGAACTTCATAACCGCCTTCTGGTGTCTTGTTGTGAGTTGATCCATCTGGAAGTGTATAAGTACCATCTCCATTATCTGTAATTGTAGATTCCTTACCATCTGGCATTGTCACTGTAATTTCAGTACCTGGGCCTGGATTTACAACGTTTCCGTTCTCATCTTTTGGCACCACTGTTACCACAGAGTCTTTACCTGCTACTGGTGGATTTGGCTCAATTGAGATATCAGAGTTACCAAGATCTACACCACCTGGGATTGTTTCAATTGGTAATGTACCGGTTCCTAAATCACCACCGTCTGGGTCTTTACCTGTTACAACAACATCACCTTTTCCTGCTTCCGTTGGCGCTGTTACTGGAACTTCATAACCGCCTTCTGGTGTCTTGTTGTGAGTTGATCCATCTGGAAGTGTATAAGTACCATCTCCATTATCTGTAATTGTAGATTCCTTACCATCTGGCATTGTCACTGTAATTTCAGTACCTGGACCTGGATTTACAACGTTTCCATTCTCATCTTTTGGCACCACTGTTACCACAGCATCTTTACCTGCTACTGGTGGATTTGGCTCAATTGAGATATCAGAGTTACCAAGATCTATTCCACCGGCAACATAATCTAACTCAACACTGTCTGTACCTACTGCACCAGCTGTTTTATAACCAAAGTGATCTTTACCAACTAGCTTCGGAGAAATTACAACATAAGTATATGTACCATCATTATTATCTGTCACTGCTGAAACAGTACCGATAAACGCTTGACCTTCAGCCGCTTTATTCACCAACTCAAGTGTTGTTGCACCGATTAATGGTTTACCGCTTGCGTAGTTCAAGGTCACCGTGATTGTTGCGCTCTCTTGACCATCTGCAACGATCTCTGTTTTATCAATCGCAATATTTGATTGCGAAGGATCAAACACATCGCCACCTGTGGTGTACGTTAAGTCAACTGTATCTTGACCTTCTGCACCCGCAGTTTTATAGCCAAATGTATCTTTACCAATCTTACTGTCTGACGACACAGTATAAGTATATGTACCATCATTATTATCTGTCACTGCTGAAACAGTACCGATAAACGCTTGACCTTCAGCCGCTTTATTCACTAATTCAAGTGTTGTTGCACCGATTAATGGTTTACCGCTTGCGTAGTTCAAGGTCACCGTGATTGTTGCGATCTCTTGACCATCTGCAACGATCTCTGTTTTATCAATCGCAATATTTGATTGCGAAGGATCAAACACATCGCCACCTGTGGTGTACGTTAAGTCAACTGTATCTTGACCTTCTGCACCCGCAGTTTTATAGCCAAATGTATCTTTACCAATCTTACTGTCTGACGACACAGTATAAGTATATGTACCATCATTATTATCTGTCACTGCTGAAACAGTACCGATAAACGCTTGACCTTCAGCCGCTTTATTCACTAATTCAAGTGTTGTTGCACCGATTAATGGTTTACCGCTTGCGTAGTTCAAGGTCACCGTGATTGTTGCGATCTCTTGACCATCTGCAACGATCTCTGTTTTATCAATCGCAATATTTGATTGCGAAGGATCAAACACATCGCCACCTGTGGTGTACGTTAAGTCAACTGTATCTTGACCTTCTGCACCCGCAGTTTTATAGCCAAATGTATCTTTACCAATCTTACTGTCTGACGACACAGTATAAGTATATGTACCATCATTATTATCTGTCACTGCTGAAACAGTACCGATAAACGCTTGACCTTCAGCCGCTTTATTCACTAATTCAAGTGTTGTTGCACCGATTAATGGTTTACCGCTTGCGTAGTTCAAGGTCACCGTGATTGTTGCGATCTCTTGACCATCTGCAACGATCTCTGTTTTATCAATCGCAATATTTGATTGCGAAGGATCAAACACATCGCCACCTGTGGTGTACGTTAAGTCAACTGTATCTTGACCTTCTGCACCCGCAGTTTTATAGCCAAATGTATCTTTACCAATCTTACTGTCTGACGACACAGTATAAGTATATGTACCATCATTATTATCTGTCACTGCTGAAACAGTACCGATAAACGCTTGACCTTCAGCCGCTTTATTCACTAATTCAAGTGTTGTTGCACCGATTAATGGTTTACCGCTTGCGTAGTTCAAGGTCACCGTGATTGTTGCGATCTCTTGACCATCTGCAACGATCTCTGTTTTATCAATCGCAATATTTGATTGCGAAGGATCAAACACATCGCCACCTGTGGTGTACGTTAAGTCAACTGTATCTTGACCTTCTGCACCCGCAGTTTTATAGCCAAATGTATCTTTACCAATCTTACTGTCTGACGACACAGTATAAGTATATGTACCATCATTATTATCTGTCACTGCTGAAACAGTACCGATAAACGCTTGACCTTCAGCCGCTTTATTCACTAATTCAAGTGTTGTTGCACCGATTAATGGTTTACCGCTTGCGTAGTTCAAGGTCACCGTGATTGTTGCGATCTCTTGACCATCTGCAACGATCTCTGTTTTATCAATCGCAATATTTGATTGCGAAGGATCAAACACATCGCCACCTGTGGTGTACGTTAAGTCAACTGTATCTTGACCTTCTGCACCCGCAGTTTTATAGCCAAATGTATCTTTACCAATCTTACTGTCTGACGACACAGTATAAGTATATGTACCATCATTATTATCTGTCACTGCTGAAACAGTACCGATAAACGCTTGACCTTCAGCCGCTTTGTTCACTAATTCAAGTGTTGTTGCACCAATTAATGGCTTACCGCTTGCGTAGTTCAAGGTCACCGTGATTGTTGCGATCTCTTGACCATCTGCAACGATCTCTGTTTTATCAATCGCAATATTTGATTGCGAAGGATCAAACACATCGCCACCTGTGGTGTACGTTAAGTCAACTGTATCTTGACCTTCTGCACCCGCAGTTTTATAGCCAAATATATCTTTACCAATCTTACTGTCTGACGACACAGTATAAGTATATGTACCATCATTATTATCTGTCACTGCTGAAACAGTACCGATAAACGCTTGACCTTCAGCCGCTTTATTCACTAATTCAAGTGTTGTTGCACCGATTAATGGTTTACCGTTTGCATAGTTCAAGGTCACCGTGATTGTTGCGATCTCTTGACCATCTGCAACGATCTCTGTTTTATCAATCGCAATATTTGATTGCGAAGGATCAAACACATCGCCACCTGTGGTGTACGTTAAGTCAACTGTATCTTGACCTTCTGCACCCGCAGTTTTATAGCCAAATGTATCTTTACCAATCTTACTGTCTGACGACACAGTATAAGTATATGTACCATCATTATTATCTGTCACTGCTGAAACAGTACCGATAAACGCTTGACCTTCAGCCGCTTTATTCACTAATTCAAGTGTTGTTGCACCGATTAATGGTTTACCGCTTGCGTAGTTCAAGGTCACCGTGATTGTTGCGATCTCTTGACCATCTGCAACGATCTCTGTTTTATCAATCGCAATATTTGATTGCGAAGGATCAAACACATCGCCACCTGTGGTGTACGTTAAGTCAACTGTATCTTGACCTTCTGCACCCGCAGTTTTATAGCCAAATGTATCTTTACCAATCTTACTGTCTGACGACACAGTATAAGTATATGTACCATCATTATTATCTGTCACTGCTGAAACAGTACCGATAAACGCTTGACCTTCAGCCGCTTTATTCACTAATTCAAGTGTTGTTGCACCGATTAATGGTTTACCGCTTGCGTAGTTCAAGGTCACCGTGATTGTTGCGATCTCTTGACCATCTGCAACGATCTCTGTTTTATCAATCGCAATATTTGATTGCGAAGGATCAAACACATCGCCACCTGTGGTGTACGTTAAGTCAACTGTATCTTGACCTTCTGCACCCGCAGTTTTATAGCCAAATGTATCTTTACCAATCTTACTGTCTGACGACACAGTATAAGTATATGTACCATCATTATTATCTGTCACTGCTGAAACAGTACCGATAAACGCTTGACCTTCAGCCGCTTTGTTCACTAATTCAAGTGTTGTTGCACCGATTAATGGTTTACCGCTTGCGTAGTTCAAGGTCACCGTGATTGTTGCGATCTCTTGACCATCTGCAACGATCTCTGTTTTATCAATCGCAATATTTGATTGCGAAGGATCAAACGCATCGCCACCTGTGGTGTACGTTAAGTCAACTGTATCTTGACCTTCTGCACCCGCAGTTTTATAGCCAAATGTATCTTTACCAATCTTACTGTCTGACGACACAGTATAAGTATATGTACCATCATTATTATCTGTCACTGCTGAAACAGTACCGATAAACGCTTGACCTTCAGCCGCTTTATTCACTAATTCAAGTGTTGTTGCACCGATTAATGGTTTACCGCTTGCGTAGTTCAAGGTCACCGTGATTGTTGCGATCTCTTGACCATCTGCAACGATCTCTGTTTTATCAATCGCAATATTTGATTGCGAAGGATCAAACGCATCGCCACCTGTGGTGTACGTTAAGTCAACTGTATCTTGACCTTCTGCACCCGCAGTTTTATAGCCAAATGTATCTTTACCAATCTTACTGTCTGACGACACAGTATAAGTATATGTACCATCATTATTATCTGTCACTGCTGAAACAGTACCGATAAACGCTTGACCTTCAGCCGCTTTGTTCACTAATTCAAGTGTTGTTGCACCAATTAATGGTTTACCGCTTGCGTAGTTCAAGGTCACCGTGATTGTTGCGATCTCTTGACCATCTGCAACGATCTCTGTTTTATCAATCGCAATATTTGATTGCGAAGGATCAAACGCATCACCACCTGTGGTGTATGTTAAGTCAACTGTATCTTGACCTTTTGCGCCCGCAGTTTTATAGCCAAACGTATCTGTACCAATTTTACTTTCTGAAATTACAGTGAATGTGTATTCACCTTTACCTTCAGCATCTTCAGTAACACTTGATACTTTACCTATAAACGATGTATTGACAGCACTTTCATTCACTAACTCAAGTGTTGTTGCACCAATTAGCGGTTCACCCGAAGAATACTTCAATGTCACCGTGATTGTTGCCATCTCTTGACCATCTGCCACGATCTCTGTTTTATCAATCGCAATATTTGATTGCGAAGGATCAAACACATCACCACCTGTGGTATACGTTAAGTCAACTGTATCTTGACCTTCTGCACCCGCAGTTTTATAGCCAAATGTATCTGTACCAATCTTACTATCTGACGACACAGTATAAGTATATGTACCATCATTATTATCTGTCACCGCTGAAACAGTACCGATAAACGCTTGACCTTCAGCTGCTTTGTTCACTAACTCAAGTGTTGTTGCACCAATTAATGGCTTACCGCTTGCGTAGTTCAAGGTCACCGTGATTGTCGCAAAATCTTGACCATCAGCAACAATCGATTCCTTATTAATTTCAATTTGAGACTGCGAAGGATCAAACACATCACCACCTGTGGTATACGTTAAGTCAACTGTATCTTGACCTTCTGCACCCGCAGTTTTATAGCCAAATGTATCTGTACCAATCTTACTATCTGACGACACAGTATAAGTATATGTACCATCATTATTATCTGTCACCGCTGAAACAGTACCGATAAACGCTTGACCTTCAGCTGCTTTGTTCACTAACTCAAGTGTTGTTGCACCAATTAATGGCTTACCGCTTGCGTAGTTCAAGGTCACCGTGATTGTTGCGATCTCTTGACCATCTGCCACGATCTCTGTTTTATCAATCGCAATATTTGATTGCGAAGGATCAAACGCATCGCCACCTGTGGTGTATGTTAAATCAACACTATTCTCACCTCTAGTACCTGAAGTTCTATAACCAAACGTATCTTTACCAATAACACTCTCAGATCTAACAGTAAATGTGTAAGTACCATCACCATTATCTATCGCTTTATTTTCATTATCGATTTGACCAATTAAAGCCTCTCCGTCATTAAACGGAATCAAACTAAGAGATGTCGCACCGATAACCGGAGCACCTGACTCATACTTAAGCGTTACAGTAATCGTTGCAAATTCCTCACCATCAGCGACGATTTCTGTCTTATCAATCGCTATCGTTGATTGCTTTGGATCAAACTTATCGCCACCTGTGGTGTACTTAACACCCGCAGACTTCGTTGAAGTTACTCCATTAAGTTCAAAACCAAATAGATCATCACCCAATACTGTAGATGTTACTTCGAATGTATAGACTCCAGTACCTTCGCCTGTTTCACCAATTGGCGTAATATCACCCAATAAATCAACACCATCTTTCTTGCTGACAAGCGTTAATTCATCGACACCAAGACCTGATAACGGTGTATCAGTACCTTCATGCACAAGCGTAACAGTAACTATTGACTTATCCTTACCATCCGCTGTGATTGAATCAGGATTAGCTACAATCGTAGATTTACCATCATCAAATTTCGCATCTGTTAAGTTATAGTTAATTGTCGCTTTAGGACCAACTGTTGTACCCGTATCACCAACAACCTCAAAACCGACCTCATCATCACCTGGAAGAATTGATGTGATTGTTGTTGTATAAGTGCCATCTTCCTGCTTAACAAGATTAGTCGCTTGTGCAGCTTTACCGATCACAAGACCTGTCAAGTTCACTTGACCCACATTTTCAGTAATAACATTACCATTCACATCTCGTAACGTAATCGTTACCACTGCTTCTTCAACACCATTCGCAAGAATGCTGTTTGGTTCAATGACAATTGTTGATTTTGTAGAGTCAACTGCACCGGTTTTATATGTTACCGTCGCAGTATTAGCGCCTTTCGTTCCGTCGAATGTAAACTCAAAGGTATCTGTTTTTGCAACAGTCGATTTAACCGTTGCTGTGTATGTACCATCTCCCACAGGAGTAACAGCACTCACTTCAACACCTTCAGTAACTTCTTGTGGAGCGATTACAACCGTAGATTTGACAGCTTCTTGATATGTACTTGGGTCAACAATATTGCCTTGTGCATCCCGAAGTGTCACTGTTAATGTCGACGTTGTACTACCATCCGCAGCAATCTCTGTAGGATATGCTTCAATCGTTGAAGTTGTCGCATCTGGCACACCCGCAAAATAGGTTACAGAAGCAAATTTATTCTCCGGAGTAACGCCATTTAATGCAAAGGTAAACTTATCCGTACCTGTATCTTCTGAACTTACCGTTAAAGTAAATGCACCTCCACCAATATGTGTCATTTCACCTGACACTGGGTTCATCACCCCTACTTGTGGATCAACATATTGCAAGTCAACTATGTATGGCTGCTTACTCGTAGGATCTAAATTATCTTTAAGATTATTCCCTTGCGAATCTTTCAATTGAACAGTGATTGTTGAAGTCGTTGTTCCATCTGCAAGGATACGACGTGGACTCGCTGAGATCGTAGAAATTGATGAATCAGCTGAACCCGCAGTATAAGTAATTGTCGCTTTACCTTTCGCATTGTCAGCAGATGGAGCGTCATTATCGACCGTAAAGCTCAATTCTTCACTACCTGCCACTGTCGACTTGATAACACCAATGTAACGACCATTTCCTTCAAATGACAATCGTGTATTGTCAATATTACCAATTGCCAAACCAGTCAATACTACATTAACAGCCGCACCATCTTCAGTGTTATTGCCGAATTTATCTTTCAACTGAACCGTAACGATTGATGTCGCACGACCGTTCGCCTCAATTGAAGCTGGGCTCACACTAATCTCTGATTTAGATAAATCATATTTACCTGGCTTATACGTCAATGATGCCTGTGATTTAGATTGCACACCATCTAATGTAAAGCTTAATGTATCGGTACCTGCTGCCGTAGATTTAACCACCACCTGATAACGACCGTTATCAACATAGCTTAAGGTTAATGGCTTATCAGTACCATCTGAAGCTTCACCACGATCTAGTCCAGTCAATACAACAACACCGCTCTGTGTTGGAACCACGTTGCCTTTTGAGTCACGAAGCTGAACAGTAATCGTCGAGGTTTGAACACCATCAGCATTGATACTGTTAGGTGACGCACTAATCGTTGAGTTATCAATATCAACTGTACCGGCAGTATAAGTTAATTCTGCAGTTTGCTCACCATTACCAACACCTTCAATGACATAACCAATATGATCTGTACCTGCAAGTGTTGATACAACTTGACCAGTATATGAACCTGTACCTGCAACATATCTCATTGAACCAACAAGATGTGCATCTGGCGCAGATAGACCTGTCAGTGTCACATTGCCAATATTTCTTGCAATGTTATTACCAAATGCATCTTTAAACTGAACAGTAATCGTACTACTCATTTCCCCGTTTGCAGTGATAGATTCAGGATTAGCTACAATCGTAGTTTTCTCTAGACTGATCGGACCTGCCGTATAGGTTAATGCCGCAGCAGAACCTGTATTTGCATCTGTACCTACTTGATAATTCAAGTTATCAGTACCCGTCGTCGTTGATTTAACTTTCAACTCATAACGACCATCACCCACATAGGTAAAATCTAAAGTTCCATTCACTTCTGCAGATTTACCAAATTCTAATGTTGATGGAACCAAAGAGACTTTTTCTGTCAATTCACGATCAAGATTATTATTAAATTCATCACGTAACTGAACAGTAACTACTGATTCCTCTCTATCATTTGCAGTGATTGATGTTGGATTCACACTAATTGACGAGTTAGAGAAGTCATAATTGCCAGCAACATATTTCAATGATTTCTCATCCGTTGCTTTCGAACCTTCAATGGTGTAACCGATTGTGTCAGTTCCTGTTTTCGTTGAAGTAATAGTCCCCGTGTAAACGTTACCATTTTTCTCTAACGAACCAACTAATGACCCAGTATCAAGACCCACCAACGCAATTGTTAAATCTTCTGCCACTGCATTACCATTCTTATCAAGAATAGTAATAGTCACAGTTGAAGAATCCGTATTATTTGCGATGATTTCTGATTTACTCAACTCTATCGTTGACGTACTCAAATCAAAACCACCTGAACGATACGTTAAGTCAGCTTTTGCTTTAGGTCCTGTTGCTTCCACTCCATTTAGTGTAAAGCCAACCGTATCTTTCCCTTCACTTGTAGATGTCAAGACACCTGAATAAGTACCCGTTTCACCACCATCATAAGTAAGCGTAATATTTCCTTGAGTTGCAATATTTACACCCGTAAGAACCACAGGCGCCGCACCCGCATCATCAGAAATCAATTTATTACCATTAATATCACGCAAAGTCACTGTCACTTTCGCTTCAGTATTACCGTCTGCCGTAATAATGTTTGGTTGAATTGAAATTTCCGATGTCGTTGCTGATGCAGTACCTGGTAAGTAGGTTACATTTGCTTTTGAAGGCGACGTTGCATTTGACACTGTAAATCCAAATGTTTCTGTACCTGCTTTTTTCGATGTAACCGTTGCAGTATACGTACCATCTTGATTGTCAACTACATCCGTCGATAATAAACCTAGCGCTGGCGAGGTTTCGCTCATTATACGTACAATATCACCGGCACTTACTTTAAGATCGTTATTATTACCATCACGCAACTGAACAGTTAACGTAGATTTAACTGAACCATCCGCTAAAATGCTTTCTGGATTCGCTGTAATAATAGAGTTTGCTGCTACTGCCGCACCTGCTACATAGGTTACCGTCACATCTGCAACATCTGCTTGAGCTCCATCTAATGAGAAGTCAAAGTTATCAACCCCTGCTTTTTGTGAGCTTACTCGAGCAGTATAAGTACCATTTGTACCTTTTACGGTCTCTGTTAATGTTGCTTGTGCTGCTGATGTACCTTTAATTGAGATCACAACAACATTATCACGTACTTCTGTGATCTTGTTATCAAACTTGTCGTACAACTGTACAGTCAAGGTTGAAGTTGTCGTACCATTTGCAGTAATTTGTACAGGATTTGCGATTAATGTTGATTTTGTTAAATCAGCGTCACCGGCAGTATACTCAACCGCTACCGTTTTACCATTTTGTCCTGCATTACCTGCAATCGTGAAACCGATATTATCAGTACCTGCTTTCTGTGATTTAACAGTCGCTTGGTAAATACCTTTATCAACATAATGCAATGCTTCAGCGATATGTCCTAACGTTACACCTGTTAACGCAATTTCACCTGCAATCTCACTATCAAGATTATTACCTTGACCATCTTTCAACTGAATTGTAATAGTTGTAAACGCTTCATCATCTGCAACGATCGATAATGGATCTGCTGAGATTTCTGACATTGAGTTGCTTACATTTCCTGGAGTATAAGTAATCGGCGCTGTTGGGCTCGTTTCACTCATACCTTCCATTGTAAAGCCAACATTTTCAGTACCTGCTGTGATTGAAGTAATAATCCCTGTATAAGTACCCCCTTGGAATACTAAGGCATTATTTTCTGCATTTAACAGATCACCAATCTCAAGACCCACTAATGTGACCGTTCCTTTGTTCGCTGTGATGTTGTTTTCATACGCATCACGAAGTTGGACGGTTACATTTGCACGAGCGTTACCATTCGCTGTAATTGATGCTGGATTGATGACAATTGTCGATTTAGTGAGATCCACCTCACCTGCTAAATAGGTAAGATCTTTCTTCGCACTACCTGCAGCACGGCTATCTTCAATTTCACCGAACTCATAACCAAGATTATCTACACCTATTACCGTTGATTTAACAGTGATTTGATATAAACCTTGACCCACATGTGTCATTTTGAGTGAGCCATCTGCCGTTTTACCTTTCTCTAATCCTGTGAGGTAAACAACACCCGGCATCTCTTCTGGTTTATTTTTATTTGCATCTAATAACTGAACCGATACAACCGCTTCATCTGTATCATTAGCTACAATTTCAGTCGGTGTAACATCCAATGTTGATTCAGTTAAGCTGATGCCACCTGTACGATAAGTAATTGATACTTTTTTCGTACCATCACCTACGGTACTAATGTTATAACCAAACTCTTCTACACCAGTACTTTCTGATGTTACAACAACTGTATATTTACCATCGCCGGCATAGGTCATTTGACCATTATTAGCAATAGTACCAATAGGCGTTGCGGACGTTAATGTCACTACGCCATCGCTAAGTGGTGTCTTGATGTCATTATTAAACGCATCTTTCAACTGAATTGTCACTACTGACTCTTCAGAACCATTTGCTTCAATTGTTAATGGATTGGCGGTGATTGTTGTTGTATCAAGATCCACAGCACCTGGATTATATTGTATATGTGCAGGAGTCGAAGACGCAGTTGTCCCATCAAGTGCAAAATTCACTTTATCCGTGACATTCGCCACTTTAGACTTAATCGTTGCCGTGTAAGTACCATCTTGGTTATCGACAACATTTGTGACAGTTCCTTGAGTACCTGCACCATCATTGAAGATCAATGTCACGGTACCTTTACTTTCACGAAGGTTGTTACCTTGTGAATCTTTTAACTGCACAGTAATCGTTGAAACTTCTTCATCATTCGCTACGATCGCTGTTGGATCTGCAGTGATGGTTGATTGATTAAGATCCACTGGACCTGGTGTAAAGTCGATACTCGCTTTTTCACCTTGGCCTGCTTGCGCTGAACCATCAACCGTGACTTCAAAGTTGATATTGTCATTCAAGCCCGCTCTTACGGATGTTACTCTAAGCTCATAACGACCTTCTTCAATATAAGTCGCAGCCACTTTCTCACCGGCTTGAACTGGCAATACTAAACCTGTAATTGCAACTGTTCCAATATTAGAGTTCAGGTTATTACCTTGCGCATCTTTTAATTGAACAGTAATAATTGAGTGATCAACCCCATCTGCAACAACCGTAGTAGGCTCGGCTTTAATCGTTGATTGAGCAAGATCAACAGCGCCTGGTGTATAGGTTACGTTATCAGTTTTACTTGAGTTTTCACCATTGAGGCTAAATCCAAATACTTCCTGACCTTTAACAGTTGATGTCAAGGTAATTGTAAATGTACCGTCATTATTATTAACGACTGAATCAGCTAATTGACCAACTTTTTCTCCAGCAGCTGATGTTGAGAAAATCTCAACTTCATATGGCGTACCATTGAGATCAGAACCGCTTGTTAACTGATTATTATTTTCATCGAACAACGTCACAGTAATCGTTGCTGTGTCATTACCATCCGCTGTGATTGATTTTGGTTCAATAGCAATTGTTGATGCATCTTTATTGGCAGTGCCTGGTGTATAAGCAACCGATACAGGACCTGTATGCTGTTCACCATCAAGTTTAAAGTCAAACTCATCAACCCCCGCTTTTACCGAGGTTACTTCTGCAGTAAATGTACCATCTGCATTTTTTTGAGTTGCTGTAAGCGTACCAATAGTACCATCTGCCGCCACAAAGTGAATTTCTACAACATAAGCTTCACTCGTTTCTGGATTAATACCATCTACAATGATGTTATTCTCAGCATCATAAAGTGTGACTTTTAATATCGCTTTGTCTGAACCATTGGCAACAATTGAATCTTTGTCCACTTCAATTGTTGAGTTTGTAGCAGACGCCTTTCCAGCTACATATGTAATCGGCTGCTTATGAGAAGAGGTTACAGTATCTAACGTAAAGGTTACTTCTTCATTACCAATATCAGTAGATGTCACTTTTGCAGTGAATGTACCATCTTCATTATCTTTAAATTCTGTAATTGAACCAATTTTATTTTCATCGTCAACAAAGTGAATTGAAACTTCATATTTTGTTCCATCGGCTTTCGCTGAACTTGGCAATTGGTTACCATTAGCATCTAGTAACGTTACAGTGACTGTTGCAAAATCTGTACCATCCGCCGTAATACTTGGAGGTTCAACTGTGATTGAACTTGTTTCAGAAGTTGCTGCACCAGATGTATAAGATACTAATGCATTACCTGCACCCGCTTCACCATTTACAGTGTAGCTAAATGACTCTTCATTAAATGCTATTTTTGATGCAACTTCTACAGAATAGGTACCATCACCATTATCCGTTGCAGTCACTTTTGAAGCTGTTTCATCCTCAACAAAGAAACCATTATGTTCTGCTTCATTTGTAAAGAAGATCTCGACTGTATCGCCACCTGCTAGAATTGGACGGCCATTGGCATCAACCACCTGAACAGTAATTGTTGAAGTTGTCGTACCATCTGCCTCAATACTTGCTGGCTCTGCCGTAATCGTTGATTGATCCGGCGCAGGCACAACCGTGGTATTTGTAATAATACAACTAATATTATCTCCATTAGCTGGAGTTACCGTAAATGACTTACCTTCACCTGAAGGAAGAACCGTTTGGCTAGACGAAGATGTATTCGTACAACTAATTGAAGCGTCGTAACGATTTAAGCGAACTTGATCATCACCCGCCATGATTTCCGTAAGCGTATATGTTTTACCACTCTCTAAAGAAACAACTTCCGTCTGAACAGATGACTCTGACCCCGTAGTTGTCGCTGAGTGCGCAACTGTATCGCCTTCTTTAACTTGAATAGTGAATTGATCCGCTGCATCAAAACGTTCAGTGATCTGTTTTGTTAACTGAAGACGTGCTGAATATGCATTATCAAATTCACAAGAAATTTCAGCCCCAGTTTTAATATAAGAGGCAGGGATTGTAACGACACCTTCTTCTGTGAACTTAACATCATTAATAGGTTGATTATTAAGTACACAGCTAACGCCTAATAATTTCCAATCTGGATTAGGGGACGTTTGAGTAATCGTTACCGGAGAATTAAGCGCAGAAAACACATGATATGTATCCGCCGCATAAAGTTCATCTTCTGTTTCTACATTGATCGTAGAGTTTTGTACCGATGGATATGTCGCAGAAATATTATCAAATTTATAAGCAAACTCCCCCGTACCACCAACAGCTTTAGCAGAGATAGAAATTTGACCAGGAACGTAGAAAAGTCGATAGTCTTCAACCTCACCTACGATAATTTTGTCTCCAGAAGTTGATTCTGTAGCATTAATTCCTGCAATACCACTTGCTCTAAATCGAGCATAAGTAGGCGTTACAACTGCTGCTCCTGATGTTGGAGCAGTATATTCATACGTAACATAACCATTTGCTGGTTGTTCATCTTTAATAATTTGAGACTCTGCGCTATTAAAATTACCAGACTTCGCACCCGATGTAGACCAATCCAACCACGCATTAACATAAGACGATGTCGCTCTTGGACCGGTAACTTTAGCGCGAATTGTATATTTTTGCCCTGGAACTAATACTGTGTCTTGTAAGGATTTAAATTGTGTAGAACCACTTCTTGCAATCTCAACACCATCATGCGTCGTAATCGAATTTGCTTCTGCTGAAGGTTGTGTAGATGTTTGAATTGAAACTTTATCACCTAGTCGAATTAAGTTCAGACGATCATTTGCTACATCACCTGTAACACCAGCAGATAGATGCTGTGGACCGTTAGACCCATCATTATATGAAGCTGGAGCATCGGCATAGTTCGCTTGCGGTGTAATAGCGATACTTGCCTGCATAACATATTCATCACTACGAGAAGAGATTTTTTGATAAGAAGCCCAAGTCGAAGGGTCACCTTGACCTGCTGGCGCATCAGAATCTCTACTCAAACACAGCCCGGTCGTAGACGAGGCCTCCATTGATCCATTCATTGGATTGTAACAACTTGCGGTTGTTGATGATGGTCCAAACGAACCAGCCTGCGCCCATGTTTGCGTTGCAGGCTTACCATCTACTTTTAAATCAACAAATCTTAAATAGTAATCTGATGCTGTTGAATCAAGAAGAACTGAAAAGTCACCTGCGGCACTAGTCTGGAATGTTGACTGATAAACCGGTGTACCCCCTACTACTTTCCAAATTTCAACATTTACATTAGCAACACCATCTGCATCTGTACCAACATTACCCTGTCCTGCTGAATCCAAATAAACAGTTCCCTCAACAACGGGAGCTGTTTGACAGCTTGCCAAGTCAAGCAGACTGTTTTTACCACCTGATGGAGAGTTTGTGTAATGTCCACCTACTCTACGAGCCTTACCCGTTAAGGTATTAACTTCAAAAAGGGTATTCGGACTTGATACATAAAGACTACCATTTAAAAATGCCATACCCCATAGGTCACCATTGTCACCTATACCATCTATTTTTCGTACAACATTATATCGCCAACTACTACCAGCTGAAGTACCATTTTCCTCTGTTGGACGAATTCGAACAAGATGACGCTGTGCTTCACCATCACCAATCAATATATAAAAATTTCCGTTAGCATCAAAAGCCATATCAGAAACAACATTTTTTCCTGACACTAATTGAAAGTCTTCATATGTATCGCCCTGAATAAACCCACTATCAATAACACGACCATAACTCATAGTACCATCATCATTAAAAGTACCAGGCATAATACGACGAACTCGCCAACCATTGACCAGCGTATAATCCTCACCACCACTCAGGAAGATCTCCCCAGTTTTCTGAAATACTTCACCACCGGAATATCTATTAATTCCCCCTTGAGCATTACCGAAAAGTCTTGGATTAGTCACATAACCCCAATCTGTATTCTCGCGAATTACAAATATATTTCTAGCACCATCGGTATCCCAATCCCAATGATACATTGTGAGTTCTTTTGTTAAAGGATGTTTACCTAGAGCAATCGTAGTAAAGGAATTCCCCCAAGGATTCGTCATATTCGGATGCTGATTTACCGCACCACCAAACTTATACATTGGTCTGAATTCTGCCGTATTAGGATCAAGCGTACCAACACGCCCTCTAGACCCACTACCTGCACCCCAGCCATCCTCGGAACCATACAGAGTATCACAGCTAAATTCAGCTTTAGTGTAGCCATTATACCATTGCATCCCAAAAAAGCTTGATGGCCGACTCACCTCTTGCGCAAACAAGGGGGCCACCATCATTCCAAGGATTACTAAAAATAACTTAATTAAGTTAAGATATTTACTTTGAAGAGAATTTCCATTAAGACACATATTAATTAGCTCTTTAATTGGTTGATTTTATTTAATTTGATTTGTTAACTTTCATCCAGATACAACTTCTATACGGATCTATGTCGGAAATATACCAAAAAAAAGGTAAATAAATTTTAAATTGTGTAAAAGAATAATAAAATCAAGCGTTAAATATAAAAAAAAAGATTGTCTACTGATTTTTTTCTTAAAAAGATTATTCTCATTGTGGACAATACAATTAAAAAATATCAGCGAATAAGCTTTAACTGATTGAAAAGTTTATTTTTATTAATCACATACTAAAAAGAAATAAAAAAAGGGATGAAGCTTACCTTCATCCCTTTTTTTATTTCTTTTTATCAAAAATTCAAATACTACTGCTGTCGCTATTGATCTTATTTTTGCAACTCAAGAATTTCATATTTGATTTTTTCTTGCTCACTTTCAATTAGTTTCCCTAATCTCTCTTGCATGATCTCTTGTCTGAGCGCATTTTGCACACTTTCATCTGAAAACTCAGGCAAACTTGTTTTTCTAGTCTCTCGCAATTTAAAAATTTGGTATTGATCACCCTCTTTAATAGGAGCTTTTGTATATTGTCCTGGAGCTAACGCTGCTATTGTTTTATAAATATCTTCTTGAAGGCTACTTTCTGAAAACCAACCATCTAATTCACCACCCTTAGCTGCGGTAAATGCATCAGTAGAATATTTACGCGCCGCTTCCTCAAATGTGAGTTTGTTATTATTTAATTCATCAATTACTTTATTAGCATCTTCTAAAGTATCAACAACTATTTGAGATATTAAAAGATCAGTATCAATTTTAATTTTACTGATCGCTTCTTCAAATGCTTTTTGCATTTCTTCATCTGTTATCTCTGCTTTTGACTGTTCCTCTTGTAGATAAAATCTTACCAAAGCAAAAACTTCATTTAATTTCATGTAATTAATATATTGATCAGTTTTATCTATCCCTGCATTTTTCGCTTTCTGCGCAAAATCTAACTGCAATAGATAACTTAAAGCGATTTCTTGAGCATCTTTTTTGGTAGGAAACTCATGTATAGGTGAACCATAAACATTTGCCACATATAGCATAAATTCATCTTTAGGAATTGATTTACCATCATATATAATAGCTGGATCCCCAAATATAAAAGGAGATTCTTCCGATTTTAACAAATCATCACTTTGCGCATATACAATTGATACACACGCTAGGATTATAGAAGTTATTAAACTAAGTATTCTTGCTCTCATCATATCGCCTTTCTAGTATGACTTTTATATGCGTGCAATAATATCACATAATTTATAAAAAATTATAAATTATTTAAACGACTTAGAAATCGCGACTAACTTCATCCCTATAATCATTGCGATCACAAAGATACCACCTTCCCACAAACCACGACCAAGAAGAATCACCGCGGGCGCTGGACAAATTCCGACTAATCCCCACCCTGCACCAAAAACAAGTCCCCCGATAATAAGATCTCGGTTTATCTTGCTATTTCGAGGAAACTCGAGCTTAGTACCAATCCAAGTTTTATGGATTTTACGCGCGACCAACACACCGATAAAAGAGACTAAAAGCGCGCCAACCATAACCCATAAAAGCGCTGGATTCCAATCACCAAATGGATCTAAAAAACTCTGTACAACCTCTGGATTTGCCATACCAGAATAGAGTAACCCAATTCCAAAGAGAAGACCTGAACCAAAAGCGATAAGTAAACGCATACTATTATCCTCCGAACATAAAAAGATGGCGCACAACAAATACAGAGATTCCACCAGCAAGCATAAAAAGGATCGTAATAACCAATGAACCCGGAGCTAAACGCGCAATACCGCAGATACTATGACCACTTGTACAACCTGAACCCATCGCAGAACCGACACCAACGAGAAGTCCTCCAGCAACTAAAATAGGTACTGAACTTGTTACTTCTACAATTGGTAATGAGCCATTCACTAGGTAATAGAGCCAAGGAGACAGTAATAGACCAACAATAAAGAATAATCGCCAATCAGCAAAGCCTTTACGACTCAATAAATTGCTGATAATACCACTAACTCCCATAATTCGGCCTAAGCCCAGGAGAAAGATAACAGCAGATAATCCAATTAATAAACCTCCAATAAAGGCCGAAAGTGAAAAAAATGTCATGATGAGGAAGGCTCCTTAGGACAAAATAATGTATATACACACTGTAAAAGCGTCAAAACCTTTGGATCTTCGATTGAGTAATAGATCCACTTTCCATCGCGACGTGTCTTGACAAGATTATCATTTCGTAGGACACCAAGTTGCTGTGAAAGTGTCGGTTGTTGAATACCGGTAATTTTCTCTAGCTGAGAAACCGAGAATTCCCCTTGAGTCAGATGGCACAAAAGTAATAACCGATCTTCATTTGCTAGTTTTTTTAAAAAAGAGGTCGCTTCTTGAGCACCTTCTCGCATTTCTTTAATATCCAACATTTATTATCCCTATTTAATCAATGTAAGATCTCCATTTCTTAATATCGAAACCAGATCATTATATATAAAAACAATATATTTAAAAATAAATATATAGCAATCCTTGTTCATAACTATTTTAGCAGGCTAAAAATGAATATCGTAAAGAAAGCTATAAACTCTCTAAAGTGGCTGACTAACCCCTCAAAGAAATTTATCGTTAAGATCTTTGTAAAAGACCCCTCCTCTAAATTTCGTCAATGTTGATATATCTATTTCTCAAATAAGCTGCAAAATTCTCCATATCCTTCAGCCTCTAACTGACTTTTGGGGATAAAACGCAAAGCTGCTGAGTTAATGCAATAACGTAATCCACCTAATTCCACTGGCCCATCTTCAAAAACATGTCCTAAATGTGAATTAGCAGTGCTGCTGCGGACTTCAGTCCGGTTATAACCATAAGAATAATCTTCATGCTCAGTAATCTCATCATTTTTAAGAGGCTTAGCAAAAGCTGGCCAACCACAACCTGCGTCGAATTTGTCTTTGGAAGAAAAAAGTGGCTCACCGGAAACAATATCAACATAGATTCCCTCTTCAAAATTTTGATCATACTCATTCTGAAAAGGAGGTTCTGTACCATTTTCTTGCGTAACATAATACTGCATTTCAGTTAATCGATTTTTCAAGTCTTCTTTATTTGCACTCATCACAAACACTCCTCTAATCATTATTATTGATATTGAATAATTGAAGTATACTCTACAAACATAATTTACCTTTTTTTAAAGACTTTTAGAAGTATTAATATCAGGAGTTTTTCTCATTTACACACGGATACTTTCCGAATCGTGTTAAAATTTACACACAAAATAATTATTAGCAAAAAATCTAGAGGTAATCATGTTAGTTATTGATGTTCGCACTCCCGAAGAATTTGCCAGAGGGCATCTTAAAGAAGCAATATTAATCGAGTATCAAAATATTATTCCTGAAATATATAAATATGTAGAAGATAAAAATACTCCGATTGGTCTTTATTGTGCTGCGGGTGCTCGTTCAGGAATTGCCGCTTATATTCTAGAACAAAATGGATTTACAAATACCACTAATCTTGGGGCATATGAAAGTCTTTTAGATAATTTATCTTATGAACAAAATGATGCTAATAATTAATTGTAATAATAATTATCTATCCAGAAAATAATTATTCCTTTACAATTTATAACGTATCTTCCATTTTTATCATTCAGAGCCAAGTCAAAAAGCCATTATGAGTATATTTATAACGATATTCGTGATCATTATGCTAATCGCACTTTCAAGTACGGTTCAGAAGATCCTTCCCTTTAATATGCCGTTGCCTTTTATCCAAATTATTTTAGGAGCAATTGTTTCATGGCCACATAATGGCTTTCATGTCACATTTGATCCTGAACTCTTTATGCTCCTCTTTATTCCACCGCTGCTTTTTGAGGATGGCCGGAAAATGCCTCTCAAAGAATTTATTCATGCAGGAAGAGAAATTGTCAGCCTTGCCTTAGTCTTAGTTTTTGTCACTGTTATTGGGTTGGGTTATGTGATCTACTTTTTTATGCCGGAAATGTCTTTACCCGTCTCCTTTGCACTTGCTGCAATTTTATCCCCTACCGATGCTGTTGCACTTTCAAGTATTGTTGGGAAAGGCCGATTATCCCACAAGCTAATGCAAGTTTTAGAAGGTGAAGCACTAATGAACGACGCTTCTGCGCTTGTTTCTTTAAAATTCGCAATTGCTGTTGCATTAGGTATTACTGCACTTTCAACTGCTCATGATTACGTTATTTTAAGTGTTACTTTTCTTAAAATGGCTATTGGAGGAATCATCATCGGGGTTGTTTTTGCATGGCTCTATGTGAAATTTATTCTCCTCCTTGCACGATTGCAAGATGATGAAAGTGGATCACAAATGATTATGCTTTTGCTACTGCCTTTTGGCGCTTATGCTATTGCTGAGTTATTAGAATTTTCAGGAATTTTATCAGCAGTAACTGCAGGGATGACACTTGGTTATTCAAAATTACTGCAAACCACACCAGTACAAACACGACTTAAAGCAAATAGTATTTGGGGACTTTTAGAATATCTGTTAAATGGTGCCGTATTTTTAATGTTAGGACTTCAAATACCAAGTATTTTTCAAGATACATATAGTGATGCATTGGTGGATCCTTCAACAACATTTACCACCCTTTTAGGCGATATTGTTCTTATTTATATTGCGCTGATGCTCTTACGATTTTTATGGCTTGCACTCTTAAAATATATTAGTCCATTTACACCATTTAAAAAACCCATGTCATTTTCAACAATGACATGGAAAGAGATCGCTATTTTAACTTTTTCGGGCGTACGTGGAACCGTAACCTTAGCTGCGGCTCTCTCTATCCCACTTTTAATCTCTACTAATCCTGATGTTCCTTTCCCCGCCCGTTATCAAGTTATCTTTTTAGCGGCAGGAATCATTATCCTCTCGCTTATTTGTGGCTCATTACTCTTACCACTTCTACTCCGTAAAAAGAAAAGCGATATTCCTGACACACAGCTTATAGAGCCAAATATAGAGGAACATGATGTTAGAACAGAAATTGCCATGGCTGCTATTGATGCTGTTAAAAATACTGCCGAATCACTAGAAAAAGAGAAACTAAAACGAGATAAAGCGCTAGGCATTGAAGAAGATGATGAGAGCCAACAATTTATTAGCCAAATTATGAGCCACGTGATTAGTGAAATTCAACAAGTCAACCATATGATTCAACGAACTAAAGAGACAGATGCTATTGAAGTTCATATGCGCCTTGCTGCAGTTCGAGCTGAACGTCGTAAATTATATGAGCTCAACTCGAAAAAACAGTTGAGTGCTGACCTCTACTCAAAAATATTATATGAGCTTGATTTAGCAGAAGCGTTAATATTAGGACGATCACCGATTCATCCTAATAATTAATCAAAATAATCGATTTAGTAATTATCTCTTTTGTAAATTAAAAACCGAAGTGCCGAAAAAACACCTCGGTTTTTTGTTATCCTCAATTGAGAGATATAATTTGTGTTTATAGATTCAAAATGTAATTCTTCATAAAAACTATCTTCGACAATATCCTCAATATCGCTAAAGATATATTTGTATTAGTGCATTATATTAATTGAGACGCTGTAAGCCTCATTGAATATAATACTTGAACATCACATAATATGACGCTATTAATACTAGAAATTTACTCATACAGCACCTGTAATGATATAGATGAATATTCCCTATTCATAATAATAAAAAAGATGCCAAATTTCTCTAGCATCTTTTACAATATTAACTTAATTAATATGACTTATTAATTAAGCTACAATCCGTTAATAACGAGCATCTTTTGGTTTTTTACCATTTGGCCAATCATTGACTTTACCTTCAAAGTCAGGACGTGGTAAATGAGTAAAATATTCAGATACATCCACCGCTTCTTGATCTGTCAGAACGTGTCCTTGCCCCCAAGCGCCCTCTTTTTGCACAGCCATTGGCATATTGTATTTCACAAAGCTTGCCGCCTTATAAGTTCTTGCCATACCTGCACCAATATTAAAAGATTCTGGTCCCCATAATGGTGGGAAAATAAGATTTCCTCGTTTATCTTTAAGCCCTTCTCCTTGATCCCCATGGCAAGTTGCACAATGTCGTTCATACACAATTTGTCCATTTACGGGATCAGGCACAAGACTTTCATCGATGGGGCCTGCATTAGTCACCGCCACTTTAGCACCTTTTGGTTGAGACTGACTAAGCCAATCCATATAAGCAATCATTGCTTTCATCTCTTTTGAATTTGGTGCTAAGGGCTTACCATTCATGGAACGTTGGAAACAACCATTAATACGACCTACTAAATCTACCATTTTCCCTGATCGAGGCATTACTTTCGGATATTGATGTGATGTTGTTAAATAAGGTGCGCCAAAATTTGCTTTACCTTCTGCGATATGACAGCTATTACAATTCATTGTTGCACCGACATTATCGGGGAGCATACGCTTTGTTTCATTAAGCAGTAGCTTTCCATACATAATCTCTTCTGAGTTTGGCTCATTAAGAATCTCTAGATCAGATGGGACAGTATACCACCCCAAATCATGACCATCTTCATCCACCATTGCAAATCGCTCTGGATCTGCTTGTGTTAAATTTGAGGCAACTGCTAAAGCGCCCAACATCACGAAACCACTCATTACCGAAATCAATAATTTCTTTTTAAAGTTAGGTGAACGTTTATCCATTGTTGTTTTCATCATTATGTTCTCCCGATTTTAGTTTAAAGTAATGTTAGGGGCTTTATTACGAAGAAACTCGCGAATTTCTGCCACATCTTTCGCCGATACTTCTGGCGCTGTATTATTCCAACTATTGCGGATAAAGTTTACGATTACTGCAACTTCATCATCACTTAAGTGATTAAATGCCGGCATCGTAAATGCCATACGATCTGCCGGCGTATCAGGCATTTTTCCACCTTCAAGAGTTACCTGAATCACCGATTGAGCATTATTAGCAAGTACCGCACTATTAAGATTTAAGGCAGGGAATATTCTCGGAACACCATCACCATCTGCTCTATGACAAGCATAACAATGTTCTACATATAAAATTGCACCAGGATCTGTATATTGACCTGAAAGAAGGATATCAGTCGTAGTATCCTCTTTCTTAGGAAGCTCTAATATTTTCCCAGGAGCGGGCGTCAATTGCTTAAGATACGCCGCTGTTGCTTCTAAGTCTTGATCACTCCAATATTGAGAACTATGCTCTACAACATCCGCCATTGCACCAAAAGCAATCACTTTATCGGTGCGGCCTGTTTTTAAGAATTCAGTAATCTCGCTTGCATCCCACATTTTTAATCCTTGTGCTTCACCACGTAAGCTCTTTGCCCGCCAACCATCAATAATTGCGCCTGATAGGAAAAGGTTAGAATTATCAGAGAGCGCTTTCTCTTCATACGCAAGTCCACGAGGTGTATGACATGCACCACAATGCCCTGGTCCCTCGACAAGATAAGCACCATGATTTTCTAAATCACTGAGATTAGGATTAGGCTCAAATTCACGAATTGGCGAAAAAAGCATCTGCCAATAAGCTACTGGCCAACGCATACTGATAATAGCGGGGAATGTTGTTGAACCATTCATTTTCTTAACAGGGTCTACTTTCGTCATGAAATACGCATAAAGTGCTTCCATATCTTCATCCGGCATAATAACGTACGAAGTATATGGCATTGCAGGATAAAGCGGTGCATCGTCTTTACGAACACCATGTTTTACAGCATTAATAAACTCTGTTAAAGAGTAATTACCGATACCGGTTTCGGCATCCGGTGTAATATTCGTAGAGTAGATTGCGCCAAAAGGCGTTTGCATTGCAAGACCACCACTATACTCAGCTTCTCCTGGAACCGTGTGACAAGCTGCACAATCAGATAAACGGGCAATGTATTGACCTCGTTCAATCAACGAATTATCGTACTCTACTTTTGCAACATTTTCCGGTTCGGGTGCTTTGCGCGACTTCACAATTAAGGAAGCACCTGCATAAGCCGCTATAACACCGATGACACCTATCGCAATTAGCCAGCTAATAATTTTCTTCATACTCTTTCCTTTTATCAGATTGCTTACTTTTTGTTATAAAAAAATATTTTTTATATGTGAAAGATTTATCTATCTCTTGTCTTCAGTCTACTCAAAGTATCTACTGTTCGATAGCTCGTACGGTTTCTACTTGACAATACTTTTTTTTAAAAACAGACAACCAAACAGTTGATTTAATAATGATATTTAGGTTTATAAAATTATTTCTTCTATCAATAGAATAGAAATGTCGACCATTTTATGTGCTATAAAATTTTAAAAAAATGACTTTGATCAACTATTAAGATCATTTGTAAAAATGATTTTAATTCTCTCTTTTTGAATAAAAATCAAAAAGATAAATATCTAAAAATAAAAATCATAAGGAATTCATCAATTTAGATTCGTACTATTCAATAAAATAGAGCGCTGATGCAATCACCAGCGCTCTAACTATTGAGCTATATAAAGAGATTATTTCTTTCTTTTTACATCCTTATATACCTAACAATTCGATTTTTAAATCTTTTACTCATAAAAATGGCCACGTTGACGCAATAACTCTCGGTTTAATTCCGGATGTTTTTCAAAAGCAGCGCGACCATGCAACCAAAACTCATTATTTAGTACCACTAAATTGCCCACTGGTAATTTAAGCTCAATCACATTTTTATCGCTCTCCATAGAATTCGAAAGCGCTTTTAAGAATTTTGCTTCTTCAATTGTTTCGGGATAAGCAAATTGATCAATGAAACAGATACACGGGCGATTATTCTTTAAGAAAAAGAGTTTACGGAAAACAATCTCTTGAACATTTTTACTAGGTGGTGCTATATATTGGAACTTATGCTCACCTAAAGAGCTTCTATAAAACTTATTCAATTCACTCCAATCATCAAGATGAAGTAGACGACTCTCGCCACCCACAGCATTTTCTTCTACCATCTTCATCATCAAGAGCCAGTCAGTGGCCTCATTAACGAAAGTACCATCAGTATGTAGCGTGAAGAGACGATAAGCTTGACGCAAATATGAATCACTGTCGTCCGTATCTCTCACCGTAAAACGGGCATAGTATTTGCCTGTCATAGAGTCAAAATTGGAGATCCCCACAAGATGAGCAATCGCAGTAGAGAAAATCACATATTCATCAGTATCTTTTGAAACACCTTCTAGCCCAATGGTAAATCCGCCTGTTTCACGATCATTAATAATATCACGCAACATATTGCCAAAGTCGTGACCGACAAGTTCATCTAAATAACTTGCAATTACTTGACGTTCATACGGGGTATATTCTAAGCGCTGTACACCAATACTCTCTTCACGGACACGCGTTAAAAAACTTTCTACAACATTTTTAGATAATTGAATGTCAATTAAACGTTTTGACTGTGGATTAAATTTAGCTACAAATTGCGCATTACTTTGGATAAATTTTGACATAGTTTTTCCTCCCTTCTAGGGATACTAAAGCATTTCTAATAGACTGAGACTGCTATTGATTATGTATGACTATTTCGTTTAAGTTTACCGCACAAAAAAACCAGTGAGTAGGTCAATAGCAAACTATTAACTCTATTCACTGGCTCAGCCATTTGTTTGGTCGCTGGCGTCGCGATCCGAAATGGATATGCAGTTACTTATGAACGGCTTATAAAATTTATGATATCAAGCTTTGATTGTGGAAAAGAGCGAGGAAGTCGGTCTTGCACATCTCTATGTTGATAATATAATTAGAATGTAGCATGCAACAAAAACAAAGTCTAGTTTTTATATTATTTTTATTCGAGCTCTTTTTGTATATGTTGATATTGATGATCTAAGTCTCGAAGGGCTGCTATTAGCGCACTCTCAGCCTTGCCTTTATAGCACTCATGAATCGCCTCAATCATCGGCTCAATCCCATCTTTAAAACTGTATCCCCGCAATAACTGTTGGATAAAATTTCGCCCTAATTCTGTAATCAATGTACAATCTGCCGATAAGATAACACCATATTTCGGTTCAATTTCAACCGTAATGGTCATTGATTCGAACAGATGTTTTGCGGCCATTCCTTGTGGCAAACGTGCATAGCCCGCTAAAAAAACGGTTTTACTATTCACTCCTCTTCTCCTTTTTCATATTTAATCATCTGATACTAAAAAGGCTCTTACTTTCGTAAAAGCCTCTCTTTCTTATAGCGAATCATTGAGTGCTTTGCAATAACAATTACATTCTCTTAAATTAATGGGCAAGATAAGGATTTGTCGTCATCAACTTCGAAACTCGTGACGCTTGGGTAATATAACGACCATTCATCGGATCATAATAACGATTAAAAGTGTAATGTAATCCTGAATCACCATCATAAAACTGCCCTGTTAATCGCAATGGTTGATAAAGCTTCTTCTCATTCTCTTCCCGTATTTTGTTCCCTAATGGATCGAGCTCAATTTCCCAATCAATATCACCCTTTTCATTAATCAATGCCAATGGTGTTCCTGAAGGATCACAGTGATAATAGTGCATTGCAACTTTAGGGGGTTCAAGCTCATCTGGTAAAAAAGTGGCTATTGTCTTCTCATCAAAGCCTATTTCTGCCAACCATTCTGCCATTTCGACCGATAAAGAGCCTGCACGAATCTCCCTTTCTACTCGATCAAAACGATCTTTTATCAGATCGGGTAACTCGACTTCAACGCCTGCAGAGATTAAGTCAGAAAGGGTCTGTACTTTTTCAGGTAGGGGCAACCTTTGAGCGATACGAATAAGGGGCTCTAAGGATGCAGGGTTATAGAGTGTATGAATACGCTCTTCATCATGCTCTATCGTCACAAGCTTCTCTTGATCCCACCCATACCAATAATGCGTATCATTGATAAACTCTCCTTTGCAGAAATTAGAAATATCTTTACTAATACGGCGACCAAATCCATCATAACGAAAATGCGTCTCTTTCACTTTATCAGTGCCGATATATTTTTCAAAACGAACTAATTGCTGTGCGCAATTATAGATAAATTGATGATGTTCATCTTCAAATCGATGCTCTTTTTTTACCAAATTACCAAAATTATCATAATGATAGAAGTAGCGTTCATCTTCCATTAAACGATTTTCTGTAAATTGTGGATAGAGTGGATGTGGAATATTTGGCAAGCGATTACCTGCCTTATCATAGTGATATTCACGCTTATAATTATTGGAAACAACATTATCTATACGCCCCGTTATATCATAATGATACTGTGTTTCACCGCTATTCGTTATAGTCTGAATTAATTGGCCTTTCATATCATATTGGTAATGCCGATTCAGTATTGCTAAAGCATGATCTTCAGCGATATTTTTAGCAAGATACCCTGCTTTATCATATTCTGATCGCAAAATATATTGGCCAAACTGACGATGTTTTTCACGATAGAGTGCATCTCGATCAATCGATAATAACGAATGCGCTCCTAACCTTATAGCCGTGAGGTATTTTTCACTATCCACCTCATAAAGATATTCTGGTAATCCTTCAATTCTAGAAGCCTCACGAACACCAAGTGCATTATAACGATGGCTAATTTCATATTGCCATAATTGCTCTTTTCCTTGAGCCACCCACTGAGTCTCTTTAGCAATTCGTCCTAGTGCATCATATCCAAAACGTACCCCAATGACCTCATCATCAATCTGTTTAATGCAGGAATGGAGTCGCCCTGTTTGATAGTCGTATTTGATTGTCTCTGCACCAACTTCTGGATTCTGATACTCTTTTTTCATCAATTGATCATGATAATTATAATGATAAGTAACTAAAAGCGCTTGCTCTTGCTCTTCGGTAATAAGTCCAACGTCATTATAGCGATAATATTTTTCCCGTTGATCGATGCCGATCTCTTTAATAAGCCGATCCATTGCATCATATTCAAAAAATGCTTCAGCACCGTTTTCATTGATAAACTTCACCATTCTGCCCGCGACATCGTAATGATATTTTTGCACTTGATCCGCATACTCACTTTTAATCATTAGACCTTGTGAATTATACTCCATGGTCTTATAGCTTCCATCTGCGTAAGTCAAGCGAGTAAGGTCTCCCGCATCATTATAGCGATAATAGATAGTTGCCTGAGTTTGGGTACTACTTTCAATTAGGCGATTACGATCATCATAACGATTTTTCTCTAATAACCCCTCTTCATAACGAATCTCTTCAACATTCCCCCATTGATCATAATTAAAACGAGTGGTGTGACCTTCATCCGTTGTTTCAGCAATCTTCTGTCCATACAAATTCCATTCATAACTTGTCGTTTGCCCAAGCGGATTAATTTTTTTCAATAAGCAAGCGCTATTCTCGCCATATTGATAACTGATTTTTTCATCTAAATGGTTCACTTCCTCGATCAAACGACCATACTCATCATAGTGATATTCGGTAATCTCCTCTGAAGGCGTTTTTGTACGAACAACTAATCCCATTGAGTTATAGTCATAACGATACTCTTGACCGTCACCGGTTGTTTTCCCAACGACTTTTCCGGAAGCAACATCAAGATCGAATGATTTTCGGCGACCAAGTGCATCAATTTGTGCGATCAATCGTCCATTATGATCGAATTTATTTTCGACAATCGTTCCATCTTTACGGACATGCTTTACAACGCGGCGAAGTCCCTTCTCACCGGCAAAATAGTAATGATCAACACGATCTAAACTATCTTTAACTATCGCCTCATCAACGCCATAACTGAAATAGTAATTTAAGCCTTCTGGATTATGTTGTTCTATTACTCGCCCTACCGCATCATATCGATAGGTCGTCACTGGGCGACCACTATAACTATGTCCAATCATTCGAGCGATATTATGAGGATCATATGTAAATTCACGACTCTCTTTACCAGAGCGATCAATCACCGTAGCTAACTCCCCCTTAGCGGTGTAGCGATATTCAACCAAGGCCTCTTTAGGTAGAAGATGAAATAAGGGGTCATTCTCTAAAAAAAGAGCTGTTAAGCGCCAGCCGGAATCTTCGCCATAACCATTTTTATGCGCATTATTGAAATTTTTCTTAAACAGCTGCTCATACTCTAGACGAAATACGCGTCCAGCAGAATCGGTAATTTGTGTTATAAGCTGTGCATCTTCTTTTTGTCGCTGATAATGAACACGATTTCCAAAAATATCCACTGTCATCACTAAATGACGTTTTTCAGACACAGGCAATGGATAAATCGCCATTTCATCTTGATGGTTTTGATGGGGATAATGATAAATTGAAACAGGCCCTAAAACATTATTCATCACAAAATAACTATTGCGATCTAAACGGTACTCAAGTGGGATCTGTTTCCAGATATTTCCTAAAGCAGGATTTCCTCCAATAAGTTCTTCTTTTCCACCACGAAGTAACCAGATATTTTCACTCGGGCTAAAGAGCGAACTTCCTTCAATAAGCTGCTCAAAGTAGATGCTACGCCCCTCCTTATCATGAAGGATAATCTCACGATTTTTAACTGTTAAGCTGACATCTAGATGACTCTTCCACGCAGGACCTAAAACACCTACGGCACTTGGTGTTGCTGTTTTATAACTGCTATAACTTCTCGCTAGGATTAACGGCAACTCACATGGCAATGAAAGATCAACCTCATTTACAAGAACTTTCGCACCAATAGCGGGGTTTACCGGACTACCAATAGACAAAAGATTTGCCGCCGGTGAACACGGTTTCCCACTTGGAAAGCCGGCAAGCACACCAGGAGAACCCGACAATATCGGCCCTCCTATTAAAGTCATATCTCCAATTCTAGCAACAGGCATTGCACACATAATTACTCTCCTATTTTAATTCTGTCGATTCAATTTTAAAAATTCATATCAATGAGTTTAAAGGCATAAGCTCATTAGAGCGGTGCCGTAGGAGGCGATTGGCTAGCGCCGGAGTTCAGATTGACGATCATACCATCGGCATTAATCGCAGCCTGAGCCTGTAAGTGGAGGTTTAACCCTTTGATATAGACATTTCCATCACATGTGAGAACAATTTTGGATAATCCACATGCCAATTCAAGATGCTTTCCAGCACCTAAGACTGAAGCGACACCGGCAAAATCAATCTTCGCTTTAAGGCTCACCATTTTGAGAATATTGGTACAGATCTTATAGAGGAAGCCCACATTAGTCGCTTTAATCAATCCTACTTTCGAGATTGAGGTTGCGCCAATGGTTAATGCTTTTAAAATACCGATCGTTTCGAGTTTATTAAGTAGTACCGTCTCTATCTGGTTTTTCTTCACTGTTAACATATGGTTCCCGCCGATAGTCTCTGTTTCGTGACGGATAATATCAATCGTTTGGTCATTCTCTACGAGAATTTTCTGATTGCGGCCAATTCGTTCTGAATGATCTCGAATAACGTACGTTGTCCGATCATTGAGCACTTTTGTATCCATATTTTTCTGTGCATGAATATGGATCAGCTCCTCATTAGTGGCATCATCAAATTTGAGTTCGTTATAACCTGTCCCATGATAGGTTTTGGTTTTAATGCCGGTAATTGTTTTTTCACGGGGTAGATCATAGGGCTGCATATTTAAGGCATGATAAGTGCGGCCTGTTACGATAGGGCGGTCAGGATCCCCTTCTAAGAAACTAATAATCACCTCATCACCGACTCTAGGAAGTGCCATTGTCCCTCGACCAGCCCCTGCCCAACCATCTGAAACCCGAATCCAACAGGTACGTTCACTCTCATCACGGGGTTTAGGTGTTTGGCGACGGTCCCATTTAAAATAGACCTTTACTCGTCCATATTTATCGACGTAGATCTCTTCTCCCGGTGGTCCTGTGACAACAGCAACATGCGGCCCGCCGACTTGAGGTTTTGGGTTCGGTGTTGGTTTCCAAGATGTATTCAGCGGCAATACCGCAAACTCATTTTTATAGAGAGTTTTGCCAGTTGTTGCGCGTTCTTCATGTGCTTGTGCCTGCTCTCCTTCATGTTTAACATGCGTTAACAACCAACGGCGATTAAATCCTTCTTGATAACAATTTTTGAGCTCAAAGAAAAAACCTGGCTCCATCTCTGAAACATCTCCTCTTCCGACAGCAGTTAGTGCGTCGCGGCGCAGATACTCTATACGCGCCTCCGAGAAGAGTTTACCCACATCACGTTTACGATAACGCGATGGATAATCATAATGCTCATAAATACCATTTTGATCTTCAATCTCAAAACCTTCTGCCTCATGAGAGAACGTATAATCAGGCGATTGAAAATGGTACTCATCAAGCACTGCATGCGTTGGACGAATCTCCGTCTTTAAAAAGAGCGATTTGATATTGCTCTGATCTTGAATTCCACTTGCTAAGGTATCGTATAGAACCTCTTTATTAATATGTCTTGTGACAGGCGAGTGATCGGTAAAGATCAATTTATGGCCTTTATCAGTATGTTGGAAGTAGTAGAGAATTCCCTCTTCTGCAAGAATTCGATGAAGGTATTCAAGATCATTTTCCCGATATTGCACACAATATTCTCTGGGAGTATGTTTTTTATGAATTTTTAACTCATAATCAGTTAACTGAATTTCAGAAAGATAGGTTTCTAAAATATCAATCACCGTCTGTTTTTGGAAAATACGGGAATTGTGACGTAAAGAGAGTCGAGCGAACTCAGGAACAATCGTAACCTTATACCGAGTATCTTGCGCAGTGTCTCCGCGCTCAAAACGTTGAATAATGCCATGGAAAGTTCGAGTATGTTGACTATTTTGATAAACCTTCAACACCCCTTTTTTATTGAGCATTTCACGTGGATCAATATTGGGATTCGCACTCACTAACGAAATCTCACCACAAAAAGGGGTTGATAACCCTTCTTCAAATGTGAACTTCAATACCGCAAATCTACTCACACCTTCGACCGCAAACTCAAAGCGGACATCATGATACTGTCGATTAACCATTTTCTACTATCCCTATGAAGTCTATTGCCACTTCTATTGCGCTTTTTCTAACTCTATTAAAGAGAAATATTCGCAAATAGCGTGGGCCAAAATAAAATTTTTCCTCGGTTAGACTATCGTAAAAAAACAGGTTATTCGGTGTTAAAGCCTTATAAACCTGATACGTATCAAAAATTGCCTATTAACCCTTGTAAATTGCACTCTTTGCGGCAACTTTTTGCCATTTCAATCGAGATTTTTTCCATTAAAAAAGGGGCTTTTAGCCCCTTAACAAAAATATATCTATCTAAATTTTTAAAACTCTAATTGCTTATTTTTAAGCGCTTTCAAAAGTCGTTCTTTGCGTAGTTCTTCTTCAGAGAAGGTTTCAAATTTCATTGGTAAAGTTCCTTGATAACGTTCTGAACTTCGAGGATTAAATTGACGCTCCGCATAACGAATTTTAGCATTTAACTCCTGCGCTGTTGCTGGTTTGTTTTTATTCGCTGTTTGATGATTGGGTACACGACAATTTCTGGAAACACTCTTAAGCCCATAAGGATTACGCAACGTTGCTCGATAGAAATGATCGAAGCAATCAGCAAGCGCTTGATTCTTTGCATACCCATTCAAACCATCTCGGAAAGTCGTTCTTAAATAGAGCAAACTCTTTAAAGAGCCGTGATCTGCTGCTTGTAAATGATGATCAATTGCTTTTGGATAATTCTCTTCAAATATTTCATACCCGACAGCTAAAGCATGATGTGCAGATGCATTATTTTGTTTTAGAGCGCAATGATAAGCACTTTTTCCTTTCTGATAATCACCCTCTACATAAAGATAGTAATCCCCTAAGAGTAATTGAGCTTCAGGATCACCTTTTAAAGCGGCATGATAAAGGTAATCTTCCGGCCTTAAGTTTGGATGAGGTGTAACAACTTTTTTCTTCTGTAATAATTTAGCAAAGAGTGTATATCGCTCATTTAAATCAGGCGATTGCATAATCTTCACATAAATATTCTCAATCTCCTGAGCATATTTTTGCTTATTTTCATTATGAATACCATCACTATAAAGAGCATATGTTTCATACAGCATTAACATTCTTGGTAAAGCTTTTGTCTCGCCTAATGCCAACGCACGGTTATAAAGCGAAATTTTGTTACTTAATGCAATATCTCGGGAAAATTGCTGCTCTGCACGTTGAAAAGCCTGGCGCACTTGCACAGGTTTATGCGTAGACACCTCTGATACACAGATAAATGAGGCTTGTGGATCAAATTGACGAATTTCTTCCATAAAAAAATCAGTCTCTTGTGCAATTCGATTCCCTAATTGACTCTGTGTATTATTTAATCCCACACATCCTACAATCAATAATGAAATACTTACTGCAGAAAAGAGATATTTTAACAAATAATGCAAGTTCGATCTTTTAGATACTTTTTTCATGCTTTACCTTTTTATTTATACAGCGAAGGTGAGAGATAAAATTGACGTAACAATGTCGTTGTAAAAGGATTAATCTCGCCCGGAACATTAATCTCATAGCGCATCGGCACCCCTTTTTGATTAAAGGTTAACGATAGACGATCTCCGGAAATTGGGGTTAATGTCCCTTGATCAAACATTCTAAAGAGCGCCCAAGGGCCATGAGTCGTAATTGTTGACTGCGCTTTACCACCGGTCATACTCAGCTTCGCAATTGTTTCGCTAGCGGATTTTGTTAATGTATTGGGCCAAACAAGTGCATACCAATGTTTAGGACCGTGGGTAAAGACCACATATTGTCCTTCAATATTGAGAACACTACGCTGGATTTGCGAGCCCATTGAAACTGGTGCAATCATAAATTCAATACCTAATACTCCTTGCTGATTAAAAAATCCTTTACGGATCTTTTCCGCACTTCTGATCTGCTCTAATACCTCTGGCTTAATCAATTTCTCTCCGGCCGAAGTCCCATCAACTGCTAGATAATCACCTAAGAATGGCGATAGATCTTCCTTGTAGAATTTAGTAATCGTGCCATTTTCACCAAAGAAATGAATAAACTCTTCAAGCGAAACTTCCGCTTTAGCACTTGGATTAAACGGATATTTCGGCGCTAACGTTGAAACAAATTCCCCGTAAACCTCCTCATTCCATTTTTTATCAACCTCTGCTAATGCCGCCATTAAAATCACTTTCCACGATTCGACTGCCAATTTATTCACAATTCGATTCATGGGGGATGGCAATTGCGCAGATACTCGCGTTAAGGCATAGATAGGATCACTCTCGTTAAGCATAATCCGGTTCTTAGCAGTCAATAAGGCCATTTGCCCGGGATTAGGGGCATCTTGAATATTACGCAATAAAGTATTAACGCCTCCAATAATATCCATCACTTCCGTATTAAAAAGTGGCGCAATAGTACTTGTATCTGTCTGCATAACACTATCAGTAATTTTATTGAGCTTATAGAAATCACCATTAATTTCGGATGATAAGAAATAAGTATTCGATTTTTCTAGCTCAAGACGCGCCTTTTGGTCTGCGGCAAGGTTCGCCGTTAATTGTGTATTATCCTTTACGGATGCCAATAATCGTTGAAATGGCTGATTTCCCCCCAAGACATTATCGAGGACTAATACCCCATCACTAATACTATTAAAAGGACGGACATCAAGATTATTAAGGCGCTCTCGCCATACTGCGATATAGTCAGCAGTATACTGTTCGCGAATCTTCGTTTTAAACCATTCAAGATCCTCATCGGTATATTCAAGCTGCTCACGTTCACCAATGATCCAGTTGTCAATAATAGCCATTTGATAGACATTATCTGATTGCGTTGAGTAGTATTGATCAATCCCTTTTTTGGTAAAAATCATGGGGATATCAGTTGGGATCGGTTCGTTATTGATCTCTTGTGCAAAGACAATATCAAATGCCGGTCCTACTTCCACTCGTAGATCAAGCGGCGTATTGTACTTCACCAACCCATAATGCTTAAAGCTACGATAAATCCGCTGTTCCATTGGGATTTTACGGATATCAATACGTGATTTAGCGACTAGGTCATCGTATGGAAAGAGTACCTCTTCTGCTTCTATCACACCATCTTCGCGATCTTGCCCAACATCGGTATATTTCAGCGCATAGTCAAGATGACGAATAAGATTACTCTGCACTTGAGCTTGTCCTGAAAATAGGGGCTGCCAATAGTTAGTGAAATAATCCATCACTAAATCCGGCATACGCGCTTTTTGATTCGTTAACATATGAAATATACGCAAAAGACGAAGCTGCTCATCACTTTCTGGCTCAGCTAGACTCAATTTATAGGCAACGCCCGATGCTAAATGACGCACATACCCATAAGAGAGTAACCGTAAATAGGTGCTTTCAATCGCCGTTCCGACCTTTTTTGCTTGATTTAAACCCATTTCAGAAAAAGGCGTTAATGAGCGGAAATCGCCCATTTCTAACATCGCTTCACGGATAAGATTTAACTCCGGCAACATCACCTGCCCGGTCACATCTAACTTTTGTCCACTTCCTGGGAGTTCTACAAACAGCTCGACCTTTTCACGCACTTGTCCAAGCGAGTAGAGATTTTTAAAATAGTAATAGTTGACAAAACCAAGTAAAATAATGGCAACAGCACTACTAGCAATTCCGATCTTCACAAAGAGTGAACGTTTGCGTTTCACCTCTTTGGCATTATCAGTGGCAAGCCCTGACTCTTTAATAATTAATTTCGTAAAGAGATCTTTAGTAAAAAACGGTGTTGAATAACGATTATCTTGTGCTCGTATTGCATAATTATCAAGCTGATAACGCTTAACGATTTCACTTAAAAAGAGATTATAAGGCACACCTTGTTGGTAGATACTCGTAAAATAGACACCACGAATCAGCGGCTGCATTGAGTACTTATCACTAATCAGTACTTCGCGTAAAAACTGTGAAAGAATCGATTTAATACCCAGTAATTGCTGATAAAAACTATAAAGTGCCACACGATCATCCTGCTGAGCACTTTCGATCATGGCGGTCGGCAAACATGCTTTAATTTTTGCCAAAAATTCCTCATACTGATCTTTAAAATCTTTGAGCCAACCATTGACACTATTAACAGCATCAATTTTGAAAGTAAATCCAAAGAGCGATTCCCGTTCATCTTTATTAAGATGCTTAAAGAACTCTTTAAATCCTTGTAGCTGATCAAGTTTGGTAAAAACTACATAGATCGGCATTTGGCTTGAAACCATTGAGATTACTTCTTGAATACGTGCCCGTAAAATTCCGGCATGGGCACGACGCTCAGCGATTAAGCTCCCTACTAATTGAGGCAAGTCCACTACTAATACAATACCATTGAGCGGACGTTGAACACGTACTTCGCTTACCCAATCAAGAAAATCGAGCCATAAATGGCGGGCAAGTTGTGGGTCATTCTCTCCAGGCGTTAAAACTGTAAGGGGCTTTTGAACCAATATTTCACTGTCAGGATCAATAAAGAGCGCATCATCACTGAACCACCAATTATAACTAAAGGGGTTTTCACTTTTGAAATTTGAAGCATCTAAAATCGATTTATAGAGAAAATCAATGCCAGAGGATTTAATCAGACTCGTCTTCCCAGCATCAGATAACCCCACTACAAGGTACCAAGGAATATCATATAGATGATTATTCTCTTGATAGTTTTGTTTGAGATTTTCTACCATCTCATTGAGCTCAACGCGCTGGCGTTCAATATATTTTAATTTGACATCAACGGTTAAGAGCTCCTCTTTTTTTCGATCGTTATAATAATTTTTAATCTCTTTACGCATCTTAAAACTGATAAAAAGAAGCGCAGCGAGTGTAAAGACAATCGAAAAGAGAACACGGCTTGTGACAGAACTTAGAGGATGCTCTTTATCGATAACAAGATCAGGTCCTTTCCACCAAACAATAATATGGATGGCGATAAAGAGGAAAAAGAGCGCTGTCGGTGCTGAACTACGAAGATAAGGGCGCATAAAGCGCCATACGCGTAAAATAGGATTTAAATAGCGTAACTCCCTGTAGAAAAAACGTCTCATTTATCGACTCCTTTACCATTATTATTCTTTTCAATTCGCAATTCTTTTGCTAAGTTTTCGACCAATTGTGGTTCCCATGCTGTCACGGGTAATTCTCTAATAATTTGGGTGATCAGCTGATCATTATGAAGTGCTAGCTCATGGAGATTCTCTTGTCGATAAAGTTCCGAGAGAGCTAATTTCCATAATGTTTTTTCCCGAAGATTGATAGAGTTTTCAATTTCATCGTGGATATAATGAAGTGCCGGCGTAAATCCTTCCTTTTGATAATAAGCTTCTACATTTAAGAGATAATCATTCCATGGTTTTAATTGATAGAACTGGGCTTTATCACTAGCATCACAAGAAATATCCTTTTGTCCTGTACCAATCCTCACTTTTTCTTCTAACCATGCAATAGTTTCAGGCGAGAAAAAAGGCTCACCATTACTGAACGTCAAACCTTTGAGTTGTGGTAGACGTTCAAGTAATTGATTAATCCGATCTTGAATAATAAGCGCGATTTCTGGCGAAAGAATTTTTTGAGCGATCGTGGCACTCATAAAATGGGCATCAAACCAAAACGGTGCTTTTGAAAGCGAATTTTCGAGCTGAATCCATGAATCACGATCTACATTTTTATCATGTAACAAAGCTCGATATCGGCTTGCTAACTCTTGTGATGGCGCAGAAAGGGTTGTTTCACCTTCTGCATCACTCATCGGCGCTTCTAAAATACCTTCCCAAAGATGAATGCGGCGTAAAATTACCGCAATTAAATCTTCATGATTTGCTGTAAATATATCGATAAAGTAATTAAGTGTCTGCTGATCACCGACAGATTTAAAGAGATCTTTAATAGATAATACATTCGTAGTTGCCAAAGATTTACTCTTAGTCACCACATGCTTTCCTGCCGGCTCCCTATTATTGGAAGCAGAGGTAGAATGCATCTCATTATTCGCGATAGACGAAGAATCTCCATTAACATCGGTTGTGGCAACCGTTTCAGATTGTTCTTCAACTAGCAACCGTTTTAAGGAAATCTCTAAATTTTCAAACTCTTCAAGCGTCTCTTCTTTTGCCTTTAAGGTATTCCCAATCGCTGTCGCTAATGTTTGTAGGCGCTCGTAAGAAGCTTGAGGTACTACATCTCCTAAAGCTTCTAATTCTTCGATTTTTTGCGTTGCTCGCACAAGAATTTGTGCTAATTGTCTGCGTCTATTTAACTCCGCCCGTTTATTTCCCTGATGAAAAGGGTAACCATCCCAAAACTCTTTGATCATCACTGATAGTAACGATAAGACTTGTGCGATGGAATCAGCAGATAAATTTTTCAGATAACATTGCGTTAAAAATGTCACCACACGGTAATCTTTACTCTGCTCTGTCAAGAGCATCATTGATTTTTGTTCAATCTTCTCCCACTCCACAGATTCATGGCTGAGAGAACCGATCTTCATAATTTCGGTATCTAGCCACTCAAAATCACTTTCATAAGAGATATCTGCGCCATTAGGATTATCACCGGCGATCGGTTGACCGAACTTTTCTAAAAATTGGCTAAAACTCATCTCTATCTCCAATGACACATAATTTGTAAATCGCGTACTTGGCTTGCGAACGGCCCCAGGGGAATGGTATAACGACGATCTTTGATCTGCAGTGTAAAGGCCGAAAGCCCGATCATATCGCGCATAATATCGATTGATGGAATACCTCGACCTTCGCGTAGAATATAGCCGGTATCATCAAGTAACCAACGTTTATCAAATTGATTACGCGCAGTTACAGAAACAGGAATAATTCCAGATTGCAAAGGCTCATCCAACATCACTTCAATTCGACTGATATTATTGACGCAACTAAATACAAGGATTCCTAAATTTTCCACAGGTTGTGTGAAATAGAGTGCATCGTAATGCGGATATTTCTCAATATGCGTCCAAAAACCCGTGTAATTTTGTGGGCGACTTTGATTAATCCGCTCTGCAAGTCGCCACTCTTGAGGATGGTCTTTAGAGATTTTTTCCGGTGCTCTCACCGCCTCAATCTCTTCAACTTCTGTATAATAAAATGGCGTATCGAGTAAAAGATCGAAACAAAGAAGTCGTTCTCGGTCATATTCAATCGATCGGCACGCATCAACCTCTGCTCTTTTTAAACGCAATTGCCGGGCATTCTCTCCATAGTTGTCGGCATACGCCACTACGACCCCCATTGGAGCGAGTTGATTATCAGAGACAGCCAACAGCAACTTCATCGATAATAAAAAAAAGAGTGTAACAACAGTTCGAGCCAAAAATTTATCTCTCATGGCAATATCAATCCTTAAAATACCAATACTTTATGAAGCTCTTCCACTAACTCATTCCCTTTTCCATTAAGGATAAAGAGATAGACAAGATAAACGGCGATACTAAAAAGAAAGATCGAAACGACAATCTTCATCGGCGTCATCTCTTTTTTAAGTGCATAATCTTTAGGGACAATATTTTCATAAGGATGTACCAAAGGCTCTGGTTCCCAACGCTTATAACGTTTTAATTTGTCATAGAGATTAAGCACAATTTCCTCGTGCTTTTTCTGCGCATGAAAATCCATCACTTTAAAGCGCCCCTGAAATCCAAGGCAGAGACAAAGAAACATAAACTCCAGTAACGAAAAATATTTTGCAAGATCTTGTTCTAGCTTCTTAATAATAAGATAGGTTTTTTCACCACCCCATGCTTCATTATGGAAGTGAACTAACAACGATTTCGACATCCATGCCGAACCCGCTCCCCATTCTGTACTCATGATCGCTTCATCAATAAAGGTACAGAGTACATATCGATAGGCAATAATCGTCGCATGATCAAACCCAGCCTCATAAAGCTCAAACTCAATACTATTGATCTCATCCACACATTGCTGATAGAGCCCATTGAGATCTTCATGAGGCTTACGTTGACCTCTAGCGCGCAAAATAAGCCCTATCAGTGGTGTAGCACAATCAACAAAAAGATTATCTTGCGTATCATCACGCAATTTAAACCAATAATCCGGATCATAGTTAAACGGGTGCTCTTCATCTGAAAGCGCATGTTCAATAAAGGTATCGCTGTATGGTGTAATCACAGGATCTTTCTGTTCTTGGGTATACGCCACAACATCATCGCGATCTTTCACTGCCGGTGTTAACTTTCTCTTGCTCATCTTACCCTCTACTTTCTCTCCATTACGCACAAACTCCCCAATGACTAGTGGCGAGGAATTGCCCAAAACTGCATCTGTAATTCTGGGAAGTTCTCAAACGGTACATGGAACGCAAAACCACTTGAGCCTTCGAGCATCTTCCAAGAAGGATGATTTTTATCGAGCTTGAAGTAGATAAAATCAGCATGGTAAGGAAGCTGACGAGGTGTAACTGGTAGTGGTAATAGAGGAATCGCTGGAAGTTGAACAGAGGTAATATCACGGATTTTCTCGATTGAAGCGATTTTTGCTTGCTGCACAAAGTAACGTTTAAGATCTTCGGTTGGCATCTGTGCTTTCAACGCTAACACAAACTCAGCACTGTTGATTAAGCTTGGATCTGACAGCGGTGCAATGCTAAGACCATGATCACGACGATTAATTTTGATCGGGATCGCACGAAGGTCAAATTCAATACTCAATACTTGACGAAGCAAGCGCATAAGCTCTTTAAAAGGTGTGTCAGGATGGACATGATCGTACGCCATAAATTTTGGAGAAAGTCGATCTTCCGCCACAAAAGTTGAGATCTCAGAGCAGTAACGCATCATAAACTTATAGAGCTCTTCCGGATGAAGATGGTTTTGATTAATCAAGCCTTGAAGTTCACCATGCATGAGGTTCAGTACTTGCAACATCATAAAATCCGAAACATCGGCAACACCACCTTGCGTTGGACTGCCAACACGAAGAGCAATATTCTGAGAACGAGTCCGCACTAAACCTTCAAGCTCTGCTAAAAAGGCATCGAGAACCTTAATTTTACGGGAATTAAGATGGCAAGGAATATAATCATTATAGAGATAAAGCTCACCGGAGTTATCACGGTTCTTGATTTTGGCAATTGCAATTGTGCTGTAAGAGCTCATATCTTCACTACCAAGCATTAATGAGAGTTTCACCGGCGAAAGATTAATTTCATCAGCATTCCCCATAATGCTATGGGTATCTTTTACCAAGCTCTCCTTCTCACAAAAACGCGTAGGACTATAAACATTTTGTCCCACTTCACTCTGTCCCTCATTACGCTCCATCACTGCCAGATAGACAATCTCATTCCCTGATTGTGCAGTACCGATCTCAAGTGGCTCAGGTAAAATATCTTCCGCAGGAAAATCAAAAAATGTACCATCTGGCATCATTCCCGTGACATGTTCTAAAGTGATTTTGCCAAATTTAAGATGATCCTCATTGATCTTCACTTCAACAATGCCAAATCGATTACCACTTAATGTTTTCGCACGCGCTTCCACTAAATATTCAAGATTTCGCTGCATCTGCTGAAAATGATGTGGTCGAATAAAAAGCCCTTCAGACCAAACGACTCTACTATTTTTGGACATTGTTATTTCTCCATTCTTTCAAAACGAACTTCTTGGGGTTTGACGATAACAATCACTTTGGCATCATCACCAACCCCATCCACTCGAATAATTTTTTTCCATAAAACAGAATCAATATCTCCAAAATGCGCAATAAGTCCTAAGAACCGTGTTCTTGGAGAGATTGAAATATTTTTAATATATTGATGTGATGAGGGATCGATCGTATATTCCTCGTGATCTAAATAGGTTTTTGACAGTACATAAGACTTATCAGAGATCGATAAACTATCGTAATCAGCGGCTAAAAAACGTGCTTTATCTTGTAACTGAAAGATCTCTATCGTGACCGGCGTTGGCTCACCGTAGAAATTGAGGTTAATTTTATCCTCACCAACGAGCACAAGATCAATATCACTCTCTTCAGCAAGTTTTTTTAACTGTTGTTGGGCAAAGGCATTAGGATTGGAATAAATTCCTGGATATGCTCCCGGCATTCCACAAGCAGTTAGAAAACTCAAAAGTAATAATAAGCCACTCATTTTCATGATCTTCTTCATCTCTATTCCTTACTTATCCTGTGGTTTTTTATCTTGTAGATCGCGAATTTCCTTGTCGTAACATTGGTCAAAAAGCTCCCAGAAGAGCTTATTAAAACCTGTTTGACGGCTAGATGTAAGCTCTTGATAATAAGCCTGATACATCTTCCACGCCCAAGCTTCACGATCCTCCGGCGGAAGATTACGAGCCGAACGATAGTAGTTAAAACGCTCCATCAATCGTTCTGGAGAAATCGAATCTAATATCCGCATCAATGCATAATTAATCGCAGTTTCAGTCGCTTGATGATGATCTGCTAATAACTCTAGACTCTCACGCATTGCCGCCGGCGCGGCTAAATGCACTAAACTGGTTTTTGAATCAAAGAGTAGCTTTGCAGTTTCATCATACGAGAGTCCCATCTGTAATGGATTATCAATAATCGGTTGAAAAGCTTTATCAGAAGCATTGTGAGAAATCAGCTTATTCTGCTCATAAAGCTTCAATAAACCTTGAATAGCCTCTTTTAAGGAAGCACCAATCTCTTCAGCGATATATTGCACTTCGCTCGAATCTAAATTTGTACTAATTTTGGCATCAAGCCCTTTTAACAAAGGCGATAAAACATAATGGGATTTTCCACTCCAGTCTTTTGCATTAGGATCGTAAAAATGATTCTCGATCTCTTCGAAGTTTTTAGGGACAGCGCCAATAACGGCATCAAGATGAAAGCTTGAGTTAGAATCGGAACTGATCTCATCTTTTTGAGTAATTTCAAGAGCAGAAAGTGGATCAATTTGGGAGGCACAATCTTCCGGCACTAAATTATTATCATGTTCTGATGAAAAAATACTGGTTAAATCATGCTTATGAAATCGAAGAGGATCTTCTTCACGCTCTAAAAATGTTTGAAAACGGACATTATAGTTGCCAATTTTGACAACATCCTCAACGCCTAAAGCAATCGGTACATTGGGTGTGATTGGCGCTAATGAGTGATTAATATAAACATCGCCAGAATGATCGATTAAACAATATTGATCATCAATCACTGTAATTGTGCAATGCTTTTCAAGAATTGGACTAGAATCTGATTTTAATTGCCAATCCGCATTCGGCGATGATCCAATGGTTCCACCTAACTCACTAAAGATAAATTCGGGTTTTAATCCGATCTTCAACTCTTGGCTATTTCCGACTACACAATACAACTTTTGCCCATTCATACTATTTTTCCTTCCTTAAAATCTGTTTCACAAATTACGCCTGTACCTGAATATTGACTGTCCGTTTCTTATCGGTATCGCCCAAGAAAGTCGTCCATCCTAAAAAATTCTCCGAATCACGATTAAGATTGATAGGTGCAATTTCATTGGGTTTGAGTTCTAAGCAAAGGTCATACGCCATCTGAATTTTCATCATAAATTGCACCACTTTTTTAAGAATTTCATGCTCTTTTCCGACCGGTAAAAAATCCATGAATCGTTTTTTATCGAGATTATGAATCGTGATATTAAATTTATTCGCGCAATCACGAATTTTGCTCCCAAGGAGTGTTGTACTTCCTAGTGCACAGTTAGCAGCACCCAATTTTGTCTGTTGACTCGAATCGATTTCGACATAACGCATCACCCACTCTTCAATGGATGTTTCGATCGAAAAATAGTGTGATAAAACACCATTTAATACTTGCTGAGAACGACTTTTCCCCGTAATCATCCCAATATATGCAAGCATCTTTCGCCAATTAAGCTCACTCTCTTGGCGAAGATCCTCGTCTCCAACTCCAATTAATGCAAAGAAGCACTGTGAAATTTTATCGCTCGCACCAGGTAAAAATGTTTCGTGATAACGATACTTCCGCCATCCTTTATAGAGAATTGTTAATGCACGATGGTTAAAAAGCCCTAGGAAATCTTTCCGAATATCCTCATCATCATTAATCGCTAGCTCATCTAAAATAAAATTAGGCAGCGGCGATTGAGAACCTGATAACCCTAAAAATGTGGTTTCAAGATCGATACAATCCTTTTCAAATTGTAGTTGCCGAATATCTGTCTCTGCAAAACCTAGATGAGAAGATGCGCTATATAGAATTTTTCGAAGCGAATTCCCCTCTTCCGCCGAAATCTCTTTTAGGTAAAGATGCAGCACCTTCACCATTTGGTAGAAGCTATATTTTTTGGCATTTTCACGTAAAAAATGCTCAATAAACTCCACGTTCATCATATCAGTGGCTGTCTCCCTACGTCGGCACCAAAGAAATAATGCTCATTATTTGCAGCATTAATTACTGTCAACTCGTGAAAGGAATTAATACTCGCATAGAGTCTAAAGAATTGACTGAGCACTTTTGCAAAGAGAAAAAGATCTCCTTCACTCGCGAATGCAGATTCATCTAACGTCAATGTTGAGTGAATTCCTCGAATTGGCAACCCTTTATGAACTCGATCAATTGGTTTTGTTTTAATCTCCAAAATGCCCTCATTGATCTTTTTACGCGTGATTTTTTCTGCTTGTCGATCATAGATTGAGCGGAAATCATAAGCTTTAATCACCGTTTTTAAGCTATCTTGCGATAATAAAGAGGTGTAATTGAGTGCGAGATTAGAAATTAACATCCACAACAGACGCTCATCAGTCATTGGATGAAGCGGCATACTCGGCTCTGTAATATTTTTAACAGTAATATAGGCCGGTTCAGAGTCTTTTGAGGTGGTAATATCACCCTTACCGAGTTCTAAGGGTACAAAGCGATTACTGCAAAGAAGTTCAAGCGAAATTGTCTCATTGACCCCGATCTGAGAAAGCTCATCATTACGGGAAAATGCGATAAAATGATCTAATCCTCCGTAAAGAATATTCTCTTTTACCCGAGTTCGGTAATAGTAAGAATCCCCTTTTCGTTCCCGCTCTTCCTCATGCTGAAAACCCTCAAAAGCATGATATTCTCTGACTTGTTCAACACCATTCACATCACCCGGTCGCCCCCATCCTTCTACTTTATTAAAACAGAAGATCTCATATTTCTCGGGATTACGGCGAGAAGGTTTCACAATATATTCATTGCCAAACCCTTCAAGCGAAATAGGATCGGCATCATGTTTAAAGAGGTTAATCGCCGGCACACAGTAGAGCTGTAAATGACGATTAGTAATCCGTACATCATGAGGAAAGGATTTACGAAAACTAAATTTAAGCTGAAATTTTTGTTCGGGAATATTGGCAAAAAAATGGGATAGATGATCCAATTTCAAAAAGAGAAAAGATTCCGGATAGACCAAATATTCATGTAAAACTCGATAGCCTTGATAAACATTTTTGGGATATGGCAAAATTCCTTCATCTTCTTCAAAACCAACATCTTTCAAACATGATAACGGCACAGATATCACTTGATCACCAACATAGATCTCAATTTTACTTAAAAAATGATGAAACCAAAGATAAAGCGTATAGGCCTCATGAGAGGCCTCACCTAAGAAAAATGTAAGATCTTCTAAATCAATAGATCCTAAGGTGCTCTCCCCTTCCACTTCAAAGTCAAGCGAGATAGATGTCAAATCTTTGGTCTGTTCAAGATCTAAATGTGTTCGTTCTAATGGATAGAGTGTAACGCTTCGGCATGTTTGGAATGGGCAATAAATTTTACTCTCAGGGGCATACCCTGAAAGCTCAACACCCGCCTCAATAACTTGACGATTTTGAATAAGGTTATTGATTGTTGAGAATTTGGTAATCACCACACTTGGAAAGGGGCGCAAATAATTTGGCCAAAGCATGTTGATAACAGAATGTGTAAGTTCGGGGAAATCATCATCGAGCTTTTGACGTAAACGCCCTGTTAAAAAGGCAAATCCTTCCAGTAGCCGCTCAACATCAGGGTCAGTATATTTCCCATCTAAAAAACTTGATAAATGGGGCTTTATCTGAGAATAGGCTCGTCCCTGTTCTCGTAAATATGCGAGCTCTTCTCTAAAATATTTATCAAATTTCATGATTAATTCCTTTTAACTCTTCTCTACAACTATCGCTGTTACACTGCTTTACAAAATTCACTATTCTTAAACTTCTACGTAATAACGCTTATTATTTGCATAGAGAATATCGATATATGCCTCTTTCGTTTTATCCCCCACGGCACTTAAAAAAACGGTAACCATAGCACTAATCCGCCAGATAGTTGGATTGTCATAGTCTGGGACAATGGAAACTTCCACATCTTTCACTCGCGGTTCATACTCCAAAATACATTTCTGAATCTCTAAACAAATTTTTGCTGACACATCACTTTCAGTATTAGTTGCATCATTAAGATCAATCAATCCAAGATCAGGCGCACTCATAGAATGCCCCTTACGCGCATTTAATATTTTATTAAGATTCTCTTTAATGGAGTGAACGACACTTTCAAAATCCACATCTAATCGATGAACTCGACGATTTGGTTGACCACGATTTAATCGCTCTAAAAAAGAGAGCCCTCGTTGCCGTATGCCATAATTTGTATCATTTGTCATTGCGCCATCCTCATGATAATGGAGCAAGTATTAGCCAATATTGACTAATACTTTTACTTCCACTTTGTCCTAACTACTCATCGCTCTTATCTAAACGTCCCACTAATGAGAGCTCGAAACTTGCTCCCATATATTTAAAGTGTGGACGCACAGCCATTGAAACGCGATACCAACCTGGCTCACCTTCCACATCATGGACGGTAATTTTTGCAGCACGTAATGGACGGCTACTACGAACACCAGCAGGAGGATTCTCTTGGTCTGCGATATATTGGCGAATCCATTCATTAAGCTCACGCTCTAAGTCTTGTCGCTCTTTCCATGCACCAATTTGCTCTCTTTGTAGAACTTTGATGTAGTGCGCAAGACGATTCATGATCATCATATATGGCAGCTGAGTTCCTAACTTATAGTTCGTTTCAGCCTCTTTGCCTTCTTTAGTATTCGGAAAACGTTTTGGTTTTTGCACAGAGTTTGCTGAAAAGAATGCGGCATTATCACTTCCTTTACGCATGGTTAAACTGATAAAACCTTCTTCCGCAAGTTCAAATTCACGACGATCAGTAATTAAAATTTCTGTCGGAATTTTTGCCTCAATCTGTCCTAATGACTCATAGAGATGAACCGGCAAATTTTCTACGGCTCCACCACTTTGAGGACCAATGATATTTGGGCACCAACGATACTTCGCAAAACTTTCTGTAAAACGCGTCGCGAGAGCAAATGCTGTATTTCCCCAAAGATAATCTTCATGAGATGCGGTCACATCCTCTTTATAATCAAATGTTTTTACAGGATTCTCTTCCGGATCGTAGGGTGTTCTAAGTAAGAAACGAGCAGTTGTTAAGCCAAGGTAACGTGCATCTTCTGACTCTCTTAGTGAGCGCCAACGAGTGTAACGAGCACTTTCAAAAATCGATTTAATATCTTTTAGATTAGGTAAATCTTGGTAACTATCAATTCCGAAGAAACTTGCATCGACTGAAGAGATAAAAGGGGCATGCGCCATTGCTCCAACTGCTGAAACATATTGTAATAGCTTCATGTCAGGGGCAGACGGAGAGAAATTATAATTCCCTACGACAAGTCCAATTGGCTCACCCCCAAATTGCGCATATTCACTCGAGTATACATGCTTATAAAAACCGGCTTGAGTAACTTCTGGTGCAAACTCAAAGTCATCTAAAAGTTCATCTTTCTTGACGTTGAGAATTTCAATCTTAATATTCTCGCGAAAATCAGTATTATCTACTAAGAATTTAAGGTTTTTCCAAGAGGTCTCCATCTCTTTAAATGCTTTTGCATGGAGAATTTCATCCATCTGTGCGCTGATTTTACGATCAAGCTCGACAAGCATGCGATCCACTAAGTTTTTATTAACAGGATCTTCTGTACTATCGGTTGCTAAAATATTCGCGATAAATGCCGTCACCCCTTTTTTAGCAACGTCATACCCTTCATCTTGCGGTGTCATTTTTGTTTGCGCAAGAATTTCATCTAGTAAACCCGTACTCGTAGTGGCTTGGCTTACTAACTCTTTACTTTGTTGCGTAGTCATTGTCTCTCCTACTCTTCATCTGTAATAACATTTAGCTCTTTCAGTAACTTTTCTCGAGCATCTTCATCCGCCAATAATTCTTGTAATTTATGTCTAAAAGCTGGCAGATTTCCAAGCGGACCTTTTAATGCCACTAATGCTTCTCGTAACTCTATGAGCTTCTTCAACTCAGGAACTTGCTGAGCAATTGAGTCTGGTGAGAAATCACGCATCGACTCAATTTTTAGATTAATAGGAAGCATTGCATCTTCATCGTCCACTAATCGATTACGCACACCCGTTTCAATCTCAAGATTGCTCTCTTTTAGAACGGACTCAAAATTGTTCTTATTCACCGACACAACCTTACGATCTTCGATAGAGTCTTCCTCATCAATTCCTTTAAAATCCCCTACAACAAGGACTTTAAGGGGGAGTTCAACCTCTTCAACCTGATCACCGGTGGCAGGAACAAATTTAATATTAATACGTTCTTTCGGGGCAACTGACCCAGTTTTCTTACTCATTTCCAGCTCCTTTTTATTTACAAGCTAAAGGCCAAATTTTTGACACTTATACGACAACGTGCGTAAGGGAAGCCCCAGTTTTTCAGATGTTAACTGACGTTTTCCATTACAATGATCAAGACTCTGTTTCAGAATCTCGCACTCAATATCATTTAAAACTCGATTTAATCTCCATTCAGCGCCATTCATTAGACGACTAACAAAATCTTGAATCTGCTCTTCAAGGCTCTTTTCAGACAAGCCATTAGCTAGACCTAGATGCGTTGCGGTTAAAATTTTATCGGTGGCAATCGTTGCCTTTGTTTCAATAAAACTTCGCAACTCATGAAGATTCCCTTGCCATGAATAGTGAAATAGCTGCTTTAAAAATCCTTCGGTATACCCCTGAATCTGTTCAGTTATAGGCAGTTTTTTATTAATTTTTTGAATAAACTTTTCAACAAAATGCTCAAAATCCGATAGACGATCGACAAGTTTAGGAAGTGCTATCACTGATTGACTAATGCGGGCATAAAAATCAGAACGGATAACTCGATTTTTTAACAACTCTTTAATATCCTCTCGTGTTGAAGCGATCACTCGACCGGTAAAGGGATTCTCTCGTTCACTATTAGAATCTTGATAAAGACCATTTAAGAAAACTTGTGCTAACTTTAATTGGATCTCATTAGGCAATGCGCTGATTTCATCTAAAAAAAGCGTGCCATGCCCAACCTGACTGATGAGACCATCATTACCAAAAAGGATTGCTTCCAAATCCTCTTTCGCATTCTCTTCACAATTCAATTCGATATATGGCTCTTTAGAGCGCAATGAGTGTTGGTGAATGATCTTTGCAATATAGGTTTTACCAGTTCCAGACTCCCCCGTTAGCAGTACTGAAATTGCTGCATCGCTAATCATCGCGATTTTACTGACGATTTTGTCCATCTCAAGGGAGTTTGCAATCATATTCTCTTTGATTTTAGACTTAATCACAGAACGTTCTTGATTTGCATTTCCTGATTTTAACGATTGGTTAAGATAATAACGCTCTTCTTTATAGATACGGATTCGGTCAAGGCTTTGAAGAAAAAGTGTGCTCAATTTCATAAAAAAATTTAGCCACTGCACATCAAAATCAACATTACGAAACTCCACTAAATCAATCACAATCAATCCGATAAAATTTCGCTCGCCTTGATGTAGAGGAATAACGGCACACCCGTTAAAAATCCCGCGGTTTCCCATTAGATGGGCAAAATTTTTATCTTGATTACACCAATACATGAATTTCACTTTCTCTATTTCATCGGCACTATTTTCTTGATAGATCGCCGTAAAAGGATGGGAAAATTCTGTAAGATTAAATGTAATAGAGCGATGATTATCTAAGTAGAATTGATCAGACATGTAAATCAATTGCTTTTTATCAGCCGATAACGGCATATAAAAAGCACTCTTAAGACCAAAAAGTTCATGAAAGGCCAACATTAAGTTATTGATCACTTCTTGAGAATCTTGGCTCTCAATCATCTTAAAGACATATCGATGCTCTTTTACATCAGAAGATGCATGAAAGATCATAATCTTTATACCGTTACTGAACTTGTGAAATCCTCATCTACCACGTCAAGAGTAATGCTTTGAATAGTCTCTGCACGACTCAATGCCTGTAATAATTTTAGAGAAAGTGATGGCAATAATTGTCCTTCGATTATCGACTCAATTAAACGTGCACCATTTTCTGAACGCGTTGCCCGTTTACGAATCTCTTCCACAAGCCCGTCACCTAAAAAGACCTCTGCCTCATAGCGTTTTAGCAGTAATTCTTTAAGCTTGTTGAGCTTATGAATAATGATCTCTTCAAGAACCGCACCTTCAAGTGGAAGATAAGGCACTACTTCCATACGTGCTAAAAGCGCCGGTTGGAAGAACTTTGTTAAATCCTGATATAGTACATCTGCCATCTCTTCTTGACGATCAGCATAGTCGACAATTGTTTGATAACCTAAATTTGAGGTCAAAAAGAAAAGGATATTTTGACAATCAATCAATCGTCCTTCACCATCTAATACCTCACCTTTATCAAATACTTGATAGAAGATATTCAGTACTTCTGGATGTGCTTTTTCCACTTCATCTAAAAGAACAATCGAGTAAGGCTTTTGACGAATGGCCTCTGTTAAAATTCCACCTTCTCCATATCCAACATACCCCGGAGGTGAACCAATTAAACGTGAAACAGTGTGTTTCTCTTGATATTCCGACATATTAATCGTCGTAATAAATTGTTTGCCACCATAGAGAAGCTCAGCAATTTGTAAGGCTGTTTCTGTTTTACCCACACCACTTGGACCAACTAACAAAAAAGCCCCTTGTGGTCGTCCTGTTTTTTGCAAGTCTGCTCGCGACGTTAATAAGCGCTGATGAATCTTCTCAAGCGCGATATTCTGGCCTTTAATATTTTTTTCAAGATGTGTTGGAAGCTCGGTCATCTTCACAAGTTCATCCGAATTCATCTGATTAATTGGAACGCCCGTCCAATCTGAAATGACAGAGGCAATTTGTTTTTCATCGACATGCGAATTCACCAATCGCATGTCTCCAACGAGCTCTTCAAAAAGAACCTCTTTCTCTAATAAAAGTCCTAATAATTCAGGCTTTTCTTCTTCTGCTGCATTAAGAATATCATCACGAAGATCTCGAATTTCAAGCGTCAGAGCTTTTTGCTCGTTCCAGCGATTCTCGAGTAATTCTAACTCTGCTAGCGTCTCTTCTTCAATTTTTACAAGATCTTCATAACGTGATTCATTTTTCATGTTTCCCAATAAAAATTCACGCTCTAATAATGCTTTTTCAAGTTTTAGTTCACCCAAATTATTCCGAAGATTGGTGAGTTTCAAGGGAGGAACATTGAAGTTAATCGAAACACGGGCACAAGCTGTATCGAGTATATCAATCGCTTTATCAGGTAATTGACGGCCTGCTAAGTATCGCTCCGATAAAACGACTGATGCAACTAATGCATCATCGGTAATCATAACCTTATGCGCTTTCTCATATGTTTCTCGTAGACCGCGCATAATATTAATCGCTGCTTGAACATGTGGTTCTTCCACCATCACTAATTGGAATCGACGAGAGAGTGCTGGGTCTTTTTCAAAGTACTTTTTGTATTCGCGCCAAGTTGTTGCCGCAATTGTACGCAATTCACCACGAGCTAAAGCAGGTTTTAACAAGTTAGCAGCATCACCGCCTCCTTCACTATTTCCAGCACCAATCAGAGTATGTGCTTCATCAATAAAGAGAATGATCGGGGTTTGCGAATTCTTAACCTCCTCAATCACTCCTTTGAGACGCTTCTCAAACTCTCCTTTTACAGATGCTCCCGCTTGCAAAAGCCCTAAATCGAGCATATAGAGTGTTACACCTTGCAAGGTTTCAGGCACATCACCCACAACAATTTTTTGAGCAAGTCCTTCAATTAACGCACTTTTACCAACTCCAGCATCCCCAACAACTATTGGATTATTTTTTCGCCGACGAGAGAGAATGTCGATCATCAAATAGATCTCTTCATCGCGAGATAAAACGGGATCTAATTCGCCTTCTTTGGCTTGCTGTGTTAAATCAATTGCATATTTTTTAAGATAGGAGGCTTGATCAAGCAAACCATTATTTTTAGTTTTATCGTGCCGTTTATCTTGAGTATTTTCGGCACTATCAGCAAAAATCTCACGAAAGTTATGGCGTAGACTTTCACGATTAACTTTCGAAAAAAGCTTCACAAGCTCAAATGGTAAATAGCGCTCAATACGAAGAAGTACTGCTAACATAAAAGCACCTGAACGGAGCGTCTCTTCATGTAACTCAGTTGTGGAAAGTAACCAAGCATCTTGCAAAGCTTCCACTAAAAGCGGTGAAAAAACAGGATAGCTTTCCAAAACAGCTTCACCATGAGGAAGATATTTTAAAATCTCTTGCTGTAAATCTGCTAAATCAATATCGATATCTTTTAACAAAAGTCGACAATCAGTGAGAGGCATTTCAGTTAATGAATAGAGAAGATGCAAAATAGTCACTTCACTATTTCGGCGCTCTATACAGAGTCCGGCAGCTTCCTCTAGAGCAATCTTATTAATTTCCCCGAGTTTCTCTAAAATAACTGATAAATCGACTCTAATCATATTCGCCTCTATATCTCTCTATCCATGAAAATTAAATAAATGTGAATTTAGGTATAAGAATATATATCAGCGTAAAAACAATTTCTCATATTAAAATCGTTATTCTGATAAAGATCAATTATCGATTTTTAATATGAATATAATTACCACTTGTTAAAAACTTTAATTATATGTTTTTGAATGTTTATTCAAATATTTTATTTAAAATAAAAAGAGCTTATAAAAGCTCTTTTTTCTAACATTACTGTTTTAATAAAAATTAACAATAATCTATTATACCTGGCGTGGGTTTCTCCAGTCATCATAACCTTTAGTACCCGCAGATTCATGATCCCAATCAATTTTACGATAAGCAAATGAGATATCGATTAATTGACGATAAGGTTTGTTTTCTGGGTTAATCGCATTTGGAAGTACTTGATTAATTTCTGTCACAATCGCATCTGTTAATGTTGTTGTAAAGAAATGCTCTTGCTGACCTGAAGATGAAGTACGGTACCATTTCACTTCTACTTTCGGTAATTGCTCACCTGAAACTAATGCGTTATAAAGAAGTGGGACTGCTTTATTAAGATCTACCGTAATAATAAACGGACGATGTACACGTTGGCCAGATGGTTGACCTGATTGCGGGTCTGTTGGAACTGTTACAATATGTTTCACTTCCTGAACTAACATCTCATCTTCATGACCTTCTACATAGATATCACCTACTGATTCCGCCGTAAAAGCTCCCGCTGTAATATTACCTTGAGTTAAACCTTCAATTGATACATAACATGGTGTTGACATATTTTTTCTCCAATTTTCTTAGATTATTGAATAAAACTAAAAGGATTAAATTATGAATTTATAGGAATGACACTCTTTTCATTGGTGAAATAGAATGCACATCTCGAAGATTACAAGAGAAAAAAATCAAAACTGGGAATAAAAATTCCAAACCTGACATTAGTCAATTCCCAACAATGAACAATGGCAATATATTGCCTGTTTGCAATTTTTTGCCATCTTTATTGCTCAATGCTCACTCAAAAATTCGAAGATCCTAAAAAATGGAGAATCAATCCTCTATTATAGAAAAGACTGTAATTGAAGAAATTTTAGGCTTTACATCTGCAAAAGAATTACTATAATAGTACGTCTACTTACACAGTAGACAAATGGAAAAGTGGCCGAGTGGCTGAAGGCGCACCCCTGCTAAGGGTGTATACGTTAATAGCGTATCGAGGGTTCGAATCCCTCCTTTTCCGCCATATTAAAACCCTTAGTTTTTACTAAGGGTTTTTTGTTAATATCATATTATTGGCATACTTTGAGTACTATCTAATCTACTAAAGACTTAAATAACCAATAAAATAAGTAGTCGCTTTTACTCTATAGGGTCTAAATCTTATTCATAACAATCACTAATTGACTCACTACAATACCGAAAATGATCCCAATGACATCTGCAATAAAATCCCATAGATCACCGTTACGACCTTCGATCCATGCATCTTGAACTACTTCACTAAAAAGACCAAAAGCCAATAGGAGTAAAAAGGCTACAAAACGTAAACTATTGCAAGAACGCCCTACAAAATCTGAAACAGATATTGTATGAAATAGTAAACCAGCGAGAACCGCAAATATCGAGAAATGCACAACTTTATCACTGTGCGGAAATAAGAAAGGAGAAGGATTATCGGCTGTGGGTCCCGGAACGAATAGAATCAATAGTACGAGAACAAACCAGAAAAATGTCATGTATGACCATTTTTTAACAATGCTCATGATAAACCTCTCTAAATTGAAATTAGAGCTATTTTATCTGTTTATAGTTCCCTTAAACAAGCATTTCGACAAGATAAAGTGCTCCATTTAAGCTCGCAACACCGATAATCACACTCAAAAAAACATTTCTCCACAAAATATAACTCAACAAAACCAATAGCAACGCCAATACTTTGGCAATAATATCGATGATTTTGGGAGCAAAAATATCGATCTCTAAACTGTGAAAAATTAAAATCGTCATCACGCTCAATGGTAAAGCATAATTTAAGAAGCGTAAGAGATGCGATTGCAAAATCCGCTTCGGTACAAATGTGGGGAAGGCTCGCAAAATAAAGGTAATAATCCCCATGGTAACAATCGAAATTATGAGCATCAGTAAGGATTGATCAACCATTATTCACCACCTTTTTTACTGTCAGTATTCCCTTAAAAAGAATAAAGATCACGGAAGCGATAAGCGCCATTAATAGCGCATATCGTGGAATAATGAGTAGCATTAAGAGATAAAAAATAGCTGCCGCAAGTGTTGGCCACCAAATTCTTTTAGCTCGCATCTGCTCAAACCACAAAATAATAAAGAGCGCCGGAAGTGCAAATTCTAAATTTGGAATAAGTTTTGCTAACTCTTCCCCAGCAATAATGCCAAGAATAGTGGCAAAGACCCAATAAAAATGCACTAAAAAGGCAATTTTTGGAAAGAGAGCTCGCTGCTCTTCCAGCTTTAAATTAGTCATAACGGAAAAACACTCATCTGTAATACAAAATAGACAATATGCTCGCTTCCAACGATTCTTCGGCAGTGCATTCATCAAAGGTAAGGCATAGAAAATATGGCGCAAATTAATCACTAAGGTGTTTATTGTGAGATTTATAAATCCTGCACCTGATGCAATTAATGGAATTGCAGCATATTGGGCAGCTCCAGAAAAAACAATAACCGAGATTAATACTGATATCCACCATGGAATCCCCGCAACACTCGCTAAAACGCCAAAGGCTATTCCCGCGGGTGCATAACCCATCGCCACCGGCGCAGTAACTTTCACTGCATAACGCCAGCTATATTGTTCCTCAGAGCAGATCTTCATTCAGCCTTTCCCCCTTTTTAGATTCTTATAAATGATTGTACAAGTCACATTTTTAATTTATTTAAGCATGTAAGGCTAATTGATCTGCCGATAAATAAAATTCCAAATTCTCAATAAGTCGCTGTTTTACTTCATCGATATTAATATTAGGAATATAATCTCGGATTTGTGCTACTTCTAATCCTTGATAGCCACACGGGTTAATCCCTTTAAATGGTGATAGATCCATATCTACATTAAGACTTAAACCATGATATACCGAACCTTTACGGATACGTAGACCAAGTGCTGCGATCTTTTTCCCATCTACATAAACCCCCGGCGCACTCACATCTCCATTACCGGTAATATCATAACTTTTTAACGTATTGATAATGGCATTTTCAATTGCGCGTACAAGTGAACGAACACCACACTGACGAGCTTTAAAATTAATCAGTGTATATACCACAATCTGTCCTGGGCCATGATAAGTGACTTGCCCACCTCGGTCGACCTGTATAATTGGGATACTTGCGGGATTTAAAATATGCTCCGGCTTACCATTTTGTCCTTGCGTATAAACGGGCGGATGTTCAACAACCCACAATTCATCTATCGTTTCTGGCTGACGCGTTTCAGTAAACTCTTGCATTGCTCTATACACTTCACTATAAGGCTGAAACCCTAATTCTCGTACAATCATTTTTAATCCAAAATATTCTCTGTTTTAGCTATTTTTTATTGTAACGGATATTTGCTCTATTGTGATAAAGCATTATCCTTTCTCCCAATAATAAAAAGCATCACCCATTCTATGGGCGATGCTCTGCTATATATCCCATTCGGGAATTGATGCAATAACAACGAATAAATAGAGATAGTGGAGAATTCTTAATTTATTTCGCTGTTATATTGCATTGCTTCGCTAACAATATGTTCTTTTCGACCAATAAAGAGGTAGATCACAGGTACAATAACCAATGTTAAAATTGTACCAATACTCATTCCTCCAACAATCACCCAGCCAATTGCTTGTCGTGATTCCGCGCCCGCACCTGTTGCTAATGCTAAAGGTACGGAGCCGAGCACCATTGCACCTGTTGTCATTAAGATTGGACGCAGACGCAATGTTGCAGAACGAATAATGGCATCAATCTTTGTCGCGCCTTCAGCACGAATCTGATTTGCAAATTCCACAATTAAAATCCCATGTTTTGTGATTAAACCCACTAATGTCACTAACCCAATTTGGCTATAAATATTGATTGATCCGCCAGAAAAATAGAGTGCACCTAATGCTCCAAATCCAGCTAAAGGCACTGTAAATAGAATAATTAGTGGATCAATCCAGGACTCGAATTGTGCGGCTAATACAAGATAGATAAAAACAAGTGCCATCATAAATATCATCATCATCGATGCACCGGACTCAATAAATTCTCGAGATGAACCCTGATAATCAAGCAGCGCCTCCGGAATCACTTCACGAATAATATCTTCTACCAAGGTAATACCGTCTCCTTGCGAAACACCTTCTTGTAAGTTCGCCGAAATCGTTACAGAACGAAGTTTATTAAAGTGACGTAAATTTTGCGGTGCAATTGTCTCTTCAACGGTAACAAAATTCGATAATGGTACCATTTCACCATATTGTGAACGCACATAGATACCTTCGAGATCTCGAGGCTGACTTCGTTTTTGCGGATCCACTTGAACACGAACATCATACTGCTCTGCACCTTCTTTATAACGCGTCACATTACGTCCACCTAGGGCAGTTTCAAGCGTTCGACCTACAACTGAAACATCGATACCAAGAAGTGCAAGTTTTTCACGATCTACCGAGACTTCAAGTTGCGGTGTATTCATTCGTAGATCATTATCAGGCGAAACCAAGAGGTCATTTTCGCGCATTTTTTGCATAATCTCTGTCACTTGTCGATCAAGCATTTCAAATGACTCATTTGAACGAATAACAATCTGCACATCTTTTGAATCCCCTCGTTGGCCTAATGATTGCGGATTACTTGCAAAAACACGTAATCCCAACGCAACATCTTGAAGACCTTTATTCAAACGTGAAGTGACTGTCATTTGTGATTCATCACGCAGATCCCAATCTGGCAAGGTAACAAAGGCAATCGCCCCCATTGAGATCCCCGAAATTGCGTACACAATACTGCCTTCATCTAAATTTTCTAAAAGATGATCTTCCACCTCTGTAAAGTAACGATCGGTAAAATCAACAGTTGCACCTTCCGGCGTAATAGCCATCACTCGGATCATTCCCCGATCTTCCGTTGGCGAAAGTTCTTCTGGCAATTGAAGATAAAAAAGTGCGGCCATACCTAAAATCGCAACCATTCCAAATAGTACAAAATACCGTCCGCGTAAAAGCAATTTCAAAAACCATTCATAGCCATTTGTTACTGCTTCAAGCAAACATTCAATCTTACTAGAAATGTCACGGAATAGGCGACCAACAGCAGTTTTAGGCGCTTTTTTCTCCGCTTCTTTACTTAACAATAGGCGAGAACACATCATTGGCGAAAGCGTTAAGGCGGTAAAGCCTGAAATCAACACCGTAATCGACAGCGTTACAGCAAACTCAACAAAAAGCTGACCAATACGCCCTTGGGTAAAAGTTAACGGCAGAAAGACCGCCGCAAGGGTGATCGTCATCGCAATAATTGCAAAACCAATCTCTTTTGATCCAACAAATGCAGCTTTCACCGGGCTCATTCCCTCTTCGATATGCCGATGAATATTTTCAAGCATCACAATCGCATCATCCACGACTAATCCAATTGCCAATACAAAAGCTAGGAGTGTCAGAGTATTGATAGAGTAACCAAGGAGATACATAACAAAGAGTGTACCCACTAAAGCGATCGGTACTGTTACCATCGGAATCAATGTCGCACGCCAATTTCTCAGGAAAATGAAGATAATAATTCCTACAAACAGAAGCGCTTCAACAATCGTGCTATAAACAGAACCTAATGATTTATTAATAAAAACTGATGTATCAGACGTGACCGCAATCTCTACACCTTCCGGTAATGCTTCTTGCAAGGAAGGGAGTAATTTTCGAATATTTTCAGAAAGTGTTAAAGGGTTCGCCACCGATTGCTTGATTACCGCCACACCAACACCAGGCTTGCCGTTAAGTCTCGGACGAGAGGTCTCCTCTACACCACCAAGTTCTACAAGTGCAACATCACTTAAACGGACGATAGGACGATTATGATCGACATCGTTATCCGCAACTTTAATTACAATATTTCGAAATTCTTCAACTTGATTAAGATCAGTGCGAGCTACAATAGAAAATTCTTGCGTTGAACTCTTAATTGTGCCCGCCGGAATCTCAACATTTTGGGCTCGAAGAGCTGCTTCCACATCACTGACGGTCACATCTAAAACAGCAAGTTTTTGAGGATCGATCCAAATCCGCATAACGGGCTCTCGTCCGCCCCACAGCGTTACACTAGCGACGCCTTCCAAAAGTTCAATTTGTGGTTGGACAACCGTTTCCACCATTTTCGTGAGGTCAATAGCACTATATTGATCACTTGAAAGCGCTAAAATCACAACAGGATCGGCATCTGAATCAGACTTTTGAATAATGGGTTCATCCACTTCATCCGGTAAGGATCGTTTAGCCCGCGCAACGCGATCTCGGACATCATTCGCCGCTTCTTCGATATTTTTTGTGGAGTTGAAGGTAATATTGACGGAAGACGAACCGCGACGCGAATCTGATTGAATAAAGTCAATTCCATCAACACTCGTTACCGCATCCTCGATTACTTTGGTAACTTGTGTCTCGATAATCTCAGGGCTTGCACCTTGATAACTTGTACGAATACTAATGACCGGCACATCAATGTCGGGGTATTCCCGAATAGACATTCGATCTAACCCAATTAACCCTAAAAGAATTAAAACAATATTAATAACAATGGCAAAAACAGGACGTTTAATCGAAACTTCCGATAATTTCATAAGACTCTATTCCCCCGATTGCATTTCAATAGAAGTTTCTGCTTGTAACTTTTCCAGGGAACGACTCTTTTGAGGGACAATATCACCGGTCGCATCTTTGATTTCGCTTTGATCTTTAATTCTCACCTGTCCTGCTTTTACAACAATATCATTCGGCTCAAGACCTGATAGAACTTCCACATTGAAAGTACTTCGCTCACCAATCTCGACAGGTACAAGTTCAGCAATAAAGGTTTCATCATCGCCATGATCTTGCGCTCGATAGACAAACTGAGCACCTTCCGATGCAAAAATCGATTCTTCTGGGATAATGATCACCTGATAATTAAGCGGAATAAGCAAATTTAATCGCGCAAATGACCCTGCAATTAATGTCTGATCCTCATTATGAAATTTTGCCAAAATAGAAAGTGATCGGCCTTTTTGCTCAATCTCAGGACTGATAGCATACACCTCGGCGGTAAAGACTTTATTAGGGTAATTATCTACCGTAAATTGCACGTTTTGCCCTGTTTCCGCAACATGCGCAACCCGCTCGGGAATATTAAACTCAAGACGCAATTGATCCGTATTAAGAAGGCGTACTACATCTGCACCGGCTTGCACATAATCACCGAGTTCCACACTTTTTAGCCCTATCTTCCCAGTGAACGGTGCATAGATAAAGCGACGATCATAACGTGCTTGAGAGATTGCTTCATTAGCAACGGCTTGTTCATATTCTGCTTGAGCTGCGTCTCTAGCTTGCGCTGTTGAACCACCTTTAGCGGCTAAAAGACGATCTAAGTTCTGTTTTGCTAATAATCGCTTCGCTGAAGCTTCTCGGAGCTCTGCTGCTTCAATTGCTGAATCAAGCGCAATAATCAGATCCCCTTTTTCCACTGTTTCACCCTCTTTAAAGGCAATCTCGACAATACGACCTGCTGCTTCTGGACGAATAATTACTTCTTGAAATGGATATAAAATCCCCACGGCATAAATCTCTTCAAATTTATCCTGAAGCACCACTTCCGAAAGTTCAACATCTGTTACTTTTGCCCATGCAAATGAGGATAGAGTCATTACCCCCATTATGCTTACTAGTAACAACTGTCTTATCAAGTGGTCAATCATCATCAATTACTCCATTAGAAGTTTATTTTTTAAATGCCTTTTATAGCCTTTGCAATATGTTAGCAAAATAGCAGAGATTCAAGTTTTCTATTTTAAATTAATCGTTATAAATATTAATCAAGAGATTAAAACAGAGATACCTTAAGGAATTCTTAATATAATAAAAATCCCTAAAAATTTAGGGATTGAATATAAAGAAAATAACGACCAATAAAACAGCATAACTGCTGAAAATTATTTATAGCTACGCTTTTCCGACGGTATTTCAAGCTGCACAGGATCATCCTCATGAACCCATTCACGCCATAATGCTACGAGTAATGCCATCACAACAGGACCGATGAAAAGCCCAATAATCCCCATCGTTTTAACGCCACCTACGAGCCCTAAGATTGTTGGTAAAAATGGCAGCTTCACCGATCCGCCCACAAGACGAGGGCGAATCGTCTTATCAACAATAAAAAGCTGCATCGTTCCCCAACAAAAGAGAATAATCCCTTGAGTCAGATGCCCACTTCCCACAAGATAAATTGACACTAATGTCATCGACATCGGCGCTCCACCTGGGATTAATGCAAAAATACCGGTAATAACCCCTAATGTGACAGGCATCGGTGCACCAACGAAGTAGTAGACAATCCCGAAAACAATCCCTTCACCAATAGCGATAATCACCATTCCGGAAACCGTGGAACTTACTAAAGTCGGGACAATACGAGAAATACGTTTCCAGCGACCTGGAAAAACACGTTCACCCACTTTGTCGAGCTGCCGACTGACTCTCCGACCATCTTTATAACAGAAAAATAGAATAATCATCACAAACAGTAACGTAAATCCTAATGTACTAAAACTTTTAGTCACGGATTTAGTAATACTGGCAACATAGCTTAATTTAGCAAGCCCAAACTCCATAAAAAAATGGTTAATACCATCAGGCGTTCCAAGATATTCTGCCCAATAACTACCAAGTTCTTCCCCAAAAGGAAGATTTAAAAGCCATGCTGGCGTTGCGACTCCGTAGGTATTTGCTTCTATCAGCCAATTACGCATTAATACAATTTCCCCATAGAGATACTGCACTAACCATAAAAAAGGAACAACAATAACTAAAACAATAAAGGCAGTTGCTAACGAGGCGGATAATAGTGTATTACCTCGGCAGAACCGCACTAAATCTGTATAAGGACGCCACGTCACAAAAGTGATAATCATAGCACCTAATGCCGGCACTAAAAAAGAGTGGAAAAAAACAGCCCCCAACAGCAAGATTAAAATGATAATCCATTTTGCTACGGGATTTGCTGTCAATGGCTGCATTGTTTCTTCCTCTCTATTATTACGCTATTTAAATATGTTCGACGCTAATCACTTCATATACACGACTGCCACCGGGTGTTTGGATCGTCACTTCATCATCCACTTCTTTTCCGATAAGTGCTCGAGCAATAGGTGAAGCAATCGATAGTTTATTCTGTTTTACATCTGCTTCATGCTCACCCACAATCTGATAGCTTACTTCAACATCTTCAGTCACATCAAAAAGTGTAACAGTGACGCCAAAAATAATTTTTCCCGTGTTAGGAATTTCAGTAATATCAATTACTTGAGCATTTGCGAGTCGAGCTTCATAATCCGCAATTCGCCCTTCGATAAAACTCTGCTCTTCACGTGCCGCGTGATATTCAGCATTTTCTTTTAAGTCACCATGCTCGCGCGCTGTGGCAATCGATTCAATTACACGAGGTCTTTGGACTTGTTTCAAATCATCTAATTCGCGGCGCAAAGCTTCAGCGCCCACTTTTGTCATGGGAAATTTTTTCATTTCTCAATATCCTTTTATTATTCTTTTTAAACGTTCATAGCCCACATATAGTCCACAGTATCAACACGTGAACTATGAACTATTTTAGGATTACATTACCACCAACCAACATTCTCCATATCTTTCCAAGGTGCCTGTGGTGCTTTAGGCTCCCCCTTTTGGAGTAACTCAATCGAGATATCATCAGGTGATCTAAAGAAAGCCATCCAACCATCTCTTGGTGGAACGTTAATTTCGATACCAGCATCCATTGCGCGCTGACAAATCTCATAAATATCATCCACTTCAAAAGCCAGATGACCAAAAGCACGACCAATGCCATACTTCTCTTCAGAGTCCCAATTGTAAGTCAGCTCTACTTCTACATCTTGTCCTTCAGCAGCCAAATAAACTAACGTACATTCCCATTGAGGATATTCTTTACGGCGTGTTTCCTTTAACCCTAAAATCTCAGTAAAAAACTTTAGAGACTCATCGAGATTTGATACTCGAACCATTGTATGTAAAAAACGCATAATTTTTCTCCTATAAAAAGTATAACGGGTATGACCTTTTAACTTCATACCCGTTTATATCATACTATTAATTGCGATATATGTGGTATGAGATTCAACTCCTACTCACATATTCTTAATAGAAGTTTACTCTGATTTTGTTTCTGGAGCTTTTTGCTCACTTGCTTGTTCTGTTACGGCTTTAGCTTCTTCTAATTCGCCTGCCTCAACCATTGCAGCATCAACCTTTTCTTTCGTTTCTGCCGCACTGTCACCAACTTCTGCCGTAGCAGGTTCTTCCTCTGCGACAATATCTTCGGCCGGACTACTTACCGCTACTTCAATACCACTTTTTGCAAGAATAAAGTCCACAGTATGAATGACTTCTTCATCTGTTAAACGTGGATCCCCACCTTTTGCAGGCATCAAGTTGCGTCCATGAAGCGCACTGTTGTGTAATCCATCTAAACCACGTTCTGCAAAACGTTGTGCCCATTGCGTATTATCACCCATATGTGGCGCATCATTGAGACCTGTATCATGACAGCTAGCACAAAGTGAAGCATACACTTCCTCAGGAGCTTTAGCTTTTACCACATCAGATACTAAGTTACCTGTATTGACACGTCCATAAGGTACCAAACGCTCTTCTACTAATTCACGATTTTCAAATGGAGTACCGCCAATACTACGGTCGATCAACTTCCAAAATGAAGTCACAAGCACTAATAAAATAACGACTAATGCAAGTACCGCAAGAATAGTAAGTACTGAAAAAGAAAACTTATCTGACTGTTTTTGCACGATCTGCTCCTAGAAAATAACAAGCCAATTTATATGATTTAAATAATTTAATACCCGATAATGATAAATCAACTCTCTATCTTTTACTAGTGTACTAAATCAAAGAAATGTGCTTTTATTTTGCGACAATAACTTGAGCAGCACGAATTAAACGATCATTAAGCATATAACCATTTTGTGCAACCGTAATGATCTGGTTTGTTTCATAGCCTTCATGCGGGATCATCGAAATGGCTTGATGCAATTCAGGATTGAGTTTCTCACCTTCTGGATTAATCTGCTTCACACCATACTTTTCGCAGACCCCAAGTAACATTTTATACATTAGCTGAGAACCTTCTCTAAAACGTTTTAGCTCATCAGATGATGTATCATCAACTGCTTTCATCTCTAATTCCATAGCATCAATAATAGGAAGAAGATCTTTCACAAATTTATCTAAAGCATATTTATGTGCATTAGCGACATCCATTTCGGCACGGCGGGTAATATTTTGAACTTCTGCTGCTGCGCGCACATATTGATCGTAAAGTTTCTCTTTTTCTGCTTTTAACGCCTCGATCTCCGCAAGATTGTTATCAACCTCTTCTTCTGCAAGCTCAACCTCTTCTTCAATCAACTCATCTACTGTTTCAGGTGTCTCTGTTAAGTTCTCTTTACTCATTTTCTTTTCCTTTTTATTGAATAATACAGGCTATTATACAATGAAAAATGGCTTCTTTGGTGTCTAGTTTAACCAAGTCTCTACGTCTAGAACACACTATTAATTTTCATCTAGCTCATCATCAAGCAGTAGATCATCAAAGCTATCGAGATCAAATTCTTTTGCAAGTTTTTTCTGAAGAGCGCGTTCTTCTCTAATAGCCTCAATACTTCTCCATGCTTGGGACTTTGCCCCTTTTACCTCTGTGACATCAGGGACATCCTCTTCAATGATATCATCGTCATCTAATAAATCATCATCGTAATCATTCGACATGAGAAACTCCTTTCACCAAAAAATTAAAATATTTGCATGCTTATACAATATTTAGAGATAATTGCAAGCCTTTATACACTACTGTTATTTACTATCAAAACTATATGCTCTCCTATATGGAGTTCCTCTATAAAAAAGACAAGTTCATGAGTAAAAAATACTCATCAAACATAGAGTAAAATAGAGAGTATAATTAGTCTTTTCAGTGGATATCGATTATCGTTAGTTCACTATTTATTTATGTGGTAAAACTTAGGAGCTATTTAAACATGATTTCAGGATTTATTCTCAAGGATAATCGTCTTCGACAAATAACTGTCCAACAGGCTGGAGATTTCACCGATCAAATGATTTGGATTGATCTTGTAGACCCTACTGAAGAAGAAAGGCTCCTTGTCGAAAACCACTTTAAACTTGATCTTCCTGAAAAAGCCGAAATTAATGATCTTGAAGCATCTGCACGTTTTTATGAGGATGAAGATGGTCTACACATCCATAGTTTCTTTCTGAATATTTTCGACTCAAGCGCTCAAAATATAACCGTAGCTTTTTCTATCTATAACAACCGACTGTTTACAATTCATGATGAAGACTTAGCAGCTTTTCGTCTCTATCGACTTCGCGCTCGCCAAGTGCAACTCGAACTTGATGAAGGCGAGGTAGATGTCATGAATATTCTTATTGGACTTCATGAAACAGCAATTGAACATGTTGCAGATGTGCTTGAACGTATCTATGCAGAACTCGAAAACACAAGTCCGTATGTATTAGCGATGGATGATGAATCTGAAGATGACAAGAAAAAAAATAAAAAACGTCAACGCTTAGAGTCGCAAGATGAAGACTCTGATAAAAAACCAACCATGGAAGAAGTTCTTCAAAATATTGCAATGCAAGAAGATATGAATGGTAAAGCGCGCCTTTCATTAATGGATACACGCCGCTCTTTCTCTTTCTTAATGCGTACACAACTTCTTTCCGAAGAGCAAAAGACAGATGTCCGCGAGATACTTCAAGATTTAGAATCGCTAACTGGCCATACAACATTCCTTTTTGACAAGGTGAACTTCTTACTCGATGCCGCTACTGGTAAAATTTCGCTCGAACAAAGTCGTATTATCAAAATCTTCTCCATCGCTTCAGTTGTATTCCTACCTCCTACATTAATTGCAAGTATCTACGGTATGAACTTCCCAATGCCTGAGCTGAATTACGCTATCAGCTACCCAATTTCAATTGGTGCAATGATTCTCTCGGGAATTGCACCTTATCTACTCTTCAAGCGTAAAGGATGGCTATAATCTCCCATTTATCATTCACTACCGTCAAAAAAACGGCCTCTATATTTAAGAGACCGTTTTTTTGTATTCATCGTACGCAATAATAGGTACTTTTATAAAACAAATATCTATAACTGTATGTTGATAAACAATTTATTTACTAGCTTCTGCAGCTGATACCTGAACTTTTCCTTGCTCAACAACCATATCTAATACATGCTTTACGGAACCATCCTCATTTTTATACTCTTTTAAACGAAGACGATATTCATAATCTTCCACGGGTGTAAAACCTTCAATCGCCGTTGGATAAATCTCCCATTCACCATCTTTCTCTTTTTTCACCTGTAAACAGGTTCCCTCACTATCTTCACAAGGAACCGTTTTATCAGAAACATAGTAAAAGACAAGCTCATAAGGCTTCGCTTCAATATCGAGATATTGTCCTTTATCGAGTTCAACTGGAATATAAACAGAATTTTGCTCTTCTCCAACTGTGCCGACTAAATAAAGACTATCGCCTTGACGCAAAATTTTAGGTGTACTTTGCACAAATTGTGCAACGCGCTCATCAAGTTTTTGAAGATCTCCAGGACATGCCATCATTGTCGATGCCAGCCCTGCCGCATGGTTACCCTGTTTGACTCTAAATCCACCATTTTCGGTAATATGAACGCGCCCCATCATCGTATTACAGCCACCAGTGACTGCAAAATGGTTATCATCTAAATCCAATACAACTTTCACGTCTTGCTGCGCATCTAATGGCTCAATTGCCAATGAGTCTGCCATTGCAATTCCTGTACCGATCAAAAGACTCAAACCATATAGTGATGCTTTTCGTAAATTCATAGATCAACCTCTATTCTTGTTATCATGACTATAAGTTTATCATGCTTTAGATTTTTTATAGAAAACTATTATCTATGTAATATCACTATCCTAAAGACGTTATAGCACTAGCTTTTGTGCTTTTATTAAACAAATATAAAAATAAAGATGACAAGCAAATATTTTTTCGTATAATAGCATTCCTTAGTTGAAAACAACTATTAGGAAATACGGAGTGGTAGTTCAGCTGGTTAGAATACCTGCCTGTCACGCAGGGGGTCGCGGGTTCGAATCCCGTCCATTCCGCCATATTTAAAGTTGCTTAACATTACTTATTAAGCAAAGCTATTGAGAGTAGCAATTCTAATCTCGGAGTGGTAGTTCAGCTGGTTAGAATACCTGCCTGTCACGCAGGGGGTCGCGGGTTCGAATCCCGTCCATTCCGCCATTAACATCAAAACCTAGATCAATGATCTAGGTTTTTTTGTATCTATATAATGGTAAACCGCTTCTGCAAAGCTGATATCTCTAGTACAATTCCTCAATCGTCTTTACATAACAGTGGGCTATGAGGTAACCAATATCATGACACTTAAATTATCGCGTTTTTTAGCCTTCTTCACCCTATTAACGCTCACCGCCACTCCTATTGCTTTTCCAAAAGAGTGGCATCAAGTTAAAACTCCAACCTCTGGAAAGCCCGAAATATATGGTAGTTACGCCAATGGTTGCTTTAGCGGAGGAATTACCATTCCAATTAGCGATTCTAATTATGAACAAGTACGGCCAAGCCGAAATCGCAATTATGGCATGCCTGCGATTCAAGAACTCATTGAAAATCTCAATCGCTTTGGCGCAGCTAAATCGCGCGTTTTGATTTTTGGTGATATATCTCAACCCCGAGGCGGTCCTGCAAACTTTGGCCACGCGAGCCACCAAACAGGATTAGATATGGATATCTGGTTCGAAGAACGTGAAAACCATCTACCGAATTCTCTTAAAGAATCCCTACAAACACCATCAGTGGTAAATCCTAAAACTGGTGAAATAAACAATCATTGGCGGCCTTTTTATCGTGACCTACTTTACACAGCAGCCACTTATCCGCAAACAGAGCGTATTTTTGTAAATCCGGTTATTAAAGCACATCTCTGTCGAACAGAATCAAATCGAGCCTGGCTCGAAAAATTACGTCCTTGGTATGGTCATGACTCACACTTCCATATTCGTTTAAAATGTCCCAAAGGTAGCGAAGGTTGTATAGCTCAAGCACCAATCCCTAAAGGTGAGGGTTGCGACGCCAATCTTACTAATTGGGTGAAAGATCAGATACAGTGGACAACAGCACCCCAAAAAACGGATACACCAGCTCAACCTAAACCAAAGAAAGTAATGCCCCTGGAATGCCATAATATTTTGCGACAAGAATAAAAAAGCTTGGAATACCCATCGTCCTTGATGAGCTCCAAGCCTTCTATTCCCTCTTTGGAATTCGTTATTACTCCGCTAAAGATTGATCTCGCAAGAGGATAGTATTTAGTAGAACATTCGCACCATTTTGACAATCATGTGGTGAAATCGACTCTTCTTCATTATGGCTGATACCATCTTTACAGGGGATAAAGATCATAGTGGTCGGGCAATGCTTTGCTAAATGGATAGCATCATGACCTGCACCGCTAACAATCTCTCGGTACGATAGACCAAGATTATTAACGGCCTCTAACACTAACGCTATACAAGATTGATCAAATGGGATGGGCGGAGATATCCAACGCTCTTCAATCCTGATATCAACACCTTTCATTGCACTAACTTGTTGTGCGATATTTTTTACATGTTGTATAGCCGCTTGCAGTTGATCTAAATTAGGGTGACGAAGATCCAAAGTTGCTTCAATATGACCTGCAATTGTATTTCTAGAGGAATTTTGCACTAATACTTCACCCATAGTAACTAATAGGTCATCTACTTTACTAAATGACTTTTCAATCGCCATCATCAGATGGGAAAGCGCAAAAATCGTATCTTTTCGGTATGCCATCGGCGTTGTTCCTGCATGCTGGGAGCGTCCTGTAAAAATAAGGTCAAGCCATGCTATTCCCTGTCCGCCGGTCACAATCCCAATCTCTTTTGACTCAGCTTCTAACACAGGTCCTTGCTCTATATGAAGTTCAAAGTAACTCTCAAACTCCCGCTTGAGTTCTAAATTTCCCATCTCTTGCATCATCACTAAAGCATCGTGCAACGTAATACCGTCTCGATCTTGACACTTCATTGCAACATCTAGTTGTAGTTCACCAATAAAGAGGCTAGATCCCATCATTGCTGGAGAGAACCTTGCTCCTTCCTCATTCATCCAGACAGCGATTTCGATATCACGAGTAGGCTGATACTGATTTTCATCAAGAGTCCTGACAACTTCCAATGCCGCCAGAACGCCATATACGCCATCAAACTTCCCGCCTTTGGGTTGCGTATCAAGATGACTTCCCATAACAATAGGTGGTTTCGTTGATACTTTTCCCTTATAGCGAGCAAAGAGGTTTCCTACTTTATCGCGATGAATTTCTAGCCCCAAATCTTCACACCAACTACAAAATAGTGCCCTTCCATCTCTATCCTCAGCAGTTAAAGCAACACGAGAACTCCCCCCTTTATCAGTTGCCCCAATTTTGGCCATCTCCATTAATGAATCCCAAAGGCGATCAACATTAATTTTCATCTGCGAGTACCTCTTTAAATCCGCGTAGATAGCTCTCCATATTCACCGCTAACTTTTCAATTAAATAACCGCCTTCAATGAGCCCTAAAACAGGTTTATTAAGCGCCAATACAGCTTGTGCAATTTTATAAATTCCAAGAGTTGTAACCGCGGTTTTACTTTGAGGATCATCCTTATAGACATCAAACCCCATATTATGAATAATTACATCTGGATTAAAGGTTTGGGCACTTTCGATAGCTTCATCAAGCAGTCTTAAATAATCCTCTTCCGACAATCCATGAGCAAAAGGATAATTTATATTAAATCCTTCTCCCTTACCTACTCCTCGCTCCTCTTCAAAGCCCGCAACAACAGGATAAAAATTCGTAGGATCTCCATGAAGAGAGATATAAAGTACATCCTCTCGCTCATAAAAAATCTCTTGAATACCTTGACCGTGGTGAACATCAGTATCGAGTATCAGAATCTTTCTCACTTGGCTATTTGCCAGTAGATATTCTGCTGCAATCGCTGCATTATTCACAAAGCAGAACCCACCAGCGGCTTCGCTTCGTGCATGGTGCCCTGAAGGACGACTAATGGAAAGACTATATTTCTTTCCTTCACAAAGATCTTTTGCTGCATTTAGCGCACTTTGGGCTGACCAGTAGATCGATTCCCAAGTATATTTACCAATCGGCGCACTGCCATCGGCAATGTAGCGCGCAGCTTTTGCTAAAATACCTTTTTGCGCATTATAATCTTTAACAAAAATATTAGGAATTACCTCATCGCCCCAATCCTCGGGCACTTTATGCCACTCTTTATAAGCAGTGCGTAAAAAGTCAATATATGCTAATCCATGCACTTGCGTGAGGTAATCCAAACCTAACTCTTGTGGTTTTGTCACCGTTAATCCTGCATTTTTAATCCCTTTTTGAAACTCATACACTCGTTGAGGAACCTCTTGCGGTTCGCGCATTTTTCCCCGAGAAAAATAAGTTTGTGGGTCATGCAGTGCTTGTTTTTCATGATAATAAATATTCATTTTTAGTCCTCCAAAGCTGATATGACAGAAAATTCCCTAATAAATTGCTCGCTTTTTTGGGTTTAAGAAAAAAACACAACTCATTGTTAATAGACTGATAAAGCTATAAAAAATTGCTAATGGGATCCATGAACCTGCATACATTTCAGCTAAGAAGGTTCCTACCAAGGGCGTTAATCCTCCCGCAATCGCTCCACAAAACTGGTAAGCAACTGAAATTGCGGTATAACGAAGATGGACGGGAAAAAGTGTTGTTAAAAATCCTGCGATTACAGAGTAGTAACCTGCCATAAAGATCACAGTAATTGAAATACCGATAATCATTAAAAGAGGATTTTGTGTATCTACTAAGATAAACATTAAGTAGGGTGAAAAAATACAGACAAATGAACTAAAGAGTAAAAATTTATAGCTATTGAATTTTTCACCCACCAGAGCACTTAAAGGCTGACTAAAAAATTGCACGAAAGAGACAACAAGCAATACATTTAAAATGAGTTTGCGATCCATTGCTAAATAAGCGGTAGTGTAAGAGAGCATAAAGGTGTTCACAAAGTAAAAACCAGCGATACCTAAAACATTTGCGCCAATGGCAAGGAGTATTACTTTCGGCATCTTAGTAAAGAGCTCTTTAAAGGGTGCAACTTGCGGCTTATTATCTGCTATATCTCTATCGCGTTCTGCTTTAGCCTCAATAAATTCAGGAGATTCATTCACTGATCGACGCACTAAATACCCTACAACTAAAAGCCCAAAGCTTGCTAAAAAGGGTAAACGCCAGCCATAACTATAAAGGTCTTCATCATTCATTCCTGAAATTAAACGGAAAGCAATTGTTGCTAAAATCAATCCTGCGGGGCTTCCTAATTGTGCAAAAGAAGCAAAGAATGTTTTGCGATTTTTAGGCGCATGTTCTGCAGCAATAAGTACCGCACCGCCCCATTCGCCACCGACTGATAGCCCTTGGATAATACGCAAGACAATCAACAATATCGGAGCGCCGACGCCAATTTGTGCATAAGTTGGTAAAAACCCAATACCAATCGTTGAAAAACCCATCATAAAAAGAGTGATAACGAGAGATTTTTTACGCCCAATCTTATCGCCTAAATGCCCAAAAACAATTGCGCCGAGTGGACGCACCAGCAACCCAATTGCAAACGTTGCAAATGATGCCATTGTTGCAATAAACACACTTTCAGTTTCAAAGAAAAGAGAACCAAAAATCATTGCCGATGCAAAAGCATAGATATAAAAATCATACCATTCAATCATCGTTCCTAAAAAAGCCGCAAGCGACGCTCTAACCGGCTGCCGTTTTGTGGTTGTCATATAACCTCCTCCATTTTTTATTGTTATTGTTCTACATTATTATTGTTCTAAATTATCCAATTTCATGACTTGGTTAACGTAGATATAATTCTATTTATGCAAGGTTACTCGCTCTTTTTCAAACGATAAATTTTAATGTTATATATTAGTATTTCTAATACACTTTCAGAATAAGAAGAATAAAAGAAGGAGCAAAAATGAAAATCGATAAGTTAAATTGGACCTTACTTTATACCTATATTGCTATCGTAGAAGAACAAAGCATCAGTAACGCAGCAATAAAATTAAATATTACTCAATCAGCCGTAAGCCAAAACTTAAAAAAACTAGAAGAGCAACTAGAAGTAAAACTAATTGATCGCAGTAATAAAACCTTTTATCTATCAGAGATGGGGGAGCGCCTCTATAAAACAGCTTCAGAAATATATAGTAAATTACTTAAATTTGAACAGACACTTGAACAGAGTCAAAATAGCATTCAAGAAACACTCTCTTTAATGGTCGTCTCGGGACTTGTTTCTGAGGACTTTGATAATCTACTCACTTACTATCATCAACACTATCCTAATGTTCATTTAAGTGTGACGACATCGACACATGCCGATATTGTGAAAAAAATTGCGAATAATCATCCTGCAATTGGCATTACTTTGGAGCCCAAAGGTTATGAAGATATCAGTAAGCTATTTTATTTACCACAGAGATACTCGCTCTATTGCGGTCAATCGCACCCTCTTTTTAATAAACCGACTATTACTCAACAAGATGTAAGTGGCCAAGATTATGTTGCTTTTGATAGTGAGCAGTTAGGCGCAGCACTATCGCCGATTGCAATCTTTCGCGACATTGCGCATTTCACCGGCAAACAAGTTGCAATTACCAATAATTTACAAGAATTACAGCGGCTCATAATAACCGGCTATGGCATCGGTTGTTTACCTGATAATGCCGCCAAAAATGCTCTAAACAATGCACTACTACGCAAACTTCCACCTTATCAAGGTGTTGCTAATGTACCGGTTTATATTATCTGGAACCAAAACCGAGAACTAAAAAATTGTGAACATGCCTTTATTGATGCAACATCACTTGCGCTAGTTCCTAAAACAAATCATCTCTATGCTATTTAAGTCAGATTAATAGCTTTTTATTGCGTTAATACCTCTTTTTCGATAACTTTATCTCTCTATTCATTAAGGAAATATACTGTGAGTAATAAAAAAGCCTCGATTATTGCCATTATTGTTGTTGTGATCGGATTCTTCATCTATGACCGTTTTAAACCTCTTTCAGAAGAAAAACTAATCTCTAAACAGGGATTGGTGACTGTTTATCTCGATAATAGCTACAAGAATATCGATTCAACTCAATCACCAAAAGGCACTTTACTTGCACAATACTCGCAACGTCATGGATTAACGGTAACAGTTACAGCCGGCCATCTCACACCACAAGAGAACGATCTGTCATTACAAGCATATAGCAATCAGCTTATAACACATGCTCCACAAGCAAGCGAGATAACCATTACTGCTCTTGATCCTAAAATACATGAGATTTTTTATACATTAGCTGTTCCCAATCAACTTTACAGCTGGCAACGTTTAAAAAAAGAAAATGACCGAATCATCATCATCTCTGTTAGTGCAGATCAAGAATCGGCAAAACCAAATGCTGAAAAAATTTTAAAGAGAGCTCAATTCAATCAGTTATAAATTTAAACAAAATAAAAGACAGCGGTTGAGGATCCAACTTCAACCGCTGTTATATTATTAAACCTATAATATAGCTACCATATTTTTACTTTGCTTCTAACAACTCTTTAACATTGAGCAAAATTAATTCGTTATCATCAGCACTATTAGGTAATCGACTACTTGAGAATGGCAAGTTATTATCGTTCCCTACTACAATCGTCTCATTATCCACAATATCGACATTCTCAATCGTAAAAAATGGAAACACAAACTTCCCGTTACTCAGTGGTTTACGCGAAATTTTATCGGGGTCATCTATCGCTAAAAGGTCAATGTAACCCACTTTACGCACATCTTGATTCTGATTCTCTGCATTCAACTGAATCTTATAAATGCGCTTAATTTTCGGCAATTGATCTTCTGGAAAACAATCGGTACGATCTTCACTTTGGCAAACAAATTCAATCACACCCTCTCCATTATCTCGCTCAATAATTAATCCGTATTGATCATCAATCATATTAAAATCGCCGATTGCAAGACCCGTTTTTTCTAATGGATAGTTCCAATAATTGCCTGTCCAAGCTTCTTTCTCAACATCAAATTCTAAAATATGTAGACGAGTACCATCAGTTCCAACAAGCGCACCCTCAAGTAACGGATAGAGTTTCTTTCCATCACGACTAACAGCCATTCCCTCAAATCCTTTCGAACGTAGTACTTCAAAATCGATCTTAGAATCAGGATTACCCGGTGTTGTTAAAGTGTAATGATCAGGCGAGCGCAGTTTTTGGCCCTGAAACTCTGTTTCATAGACTTTCACAACTTTTCCATCTGTCGTTGCTTGAATCAAATATGGACCAAATTCATCACCAATCCACAGATAACCACCGGCAAATTGAAAGCTCTCAGGATCAAAATCAGCACCCGTTAAATAACGCTCCTTTGTCCCCTCATTTTGAATACGAAATGGCACACGTTTATCAGGATCTTGCAAAAAAATCGTCTTTAAACGACGAAATTCATTATTTTCAAAATCAACATCATACTGATTTAAATAGAGCATAAAATCCGGCGAATTCATTGCACTGCCAGCACCATTATCCGTAAGTAACCAGAAAGAACCATCTGCCATACGTTTAATTCCCGAATGACCTTGAATTGGCTGTCCTTCAAAAGGAAGCGAAATTCCAGTTGGCCGCCCCATCGATGTTCCCTCAATAGTACCGAGCGTATCCGTACGCGTTCCTTGTGTAAACTTACCACTGACTTTTAAATCATCTGTTGCATCATGCGGCGCCGCAATCATCGTATTTGCAGGAATAAACGCATGAGCAGTTAAAGTTGCAGGGTACTGTTCAGCCGCTGAAGCGATTAAACTCATAAAACTCGCAGAGAAAATCAGCGTTGTACGAAGTATTGATTTCATTAAGTCACTCCATATTGATTAAATAGAATCTTTATCGTACAAAGACTTTTTAACAGAATGATTACAAGTTATAAATTCTTTACACAAACGAAAAAAGCTGCTTTCTAATGAAAACAGCCTTTCGATAATTCACTAGTAAAATCGAACATATCAATCGACAATTAAACCAAAGTTTTATATAAATTTATTGATTTAATATTAGTAATACCATCCAAATGGACCATTAAAGAAGAAACCATTATCCCATGCAGCATCACTTGCTTCTGTCCATGCTGCCATCTGTTGTGCTTGCATCTCGTTTTGCTCACGATAATCTTTCCATGCCATATTATAGCAAGCTTGGAAAACAGGATTTTCAACAGCTGCCATATATTTTGCTTCAAAAATTTTCTTCTCAGAACCTGGTAGTTGATTCGCATTTGGCATTTGACGCATTAGCTCAGCCGCTTGCGGGCTACATTGTTCTGCCAATGCAACTTGTGTATCAAGCATCTGTTGTGCTTGCGCTTGGGCTTGAGCCGCTTTTTCTGCCGGCGTTACCGCACAAGCAGCCAATAATGAAACAGTCATCGCTAAAGCTGTATATTGTATGAGTTTACGCATCTCTAAAATCTCCTTATCGAATATTAAAAAGGGTATTAAATATTATTAACACCCTTTTATAATGACATGTATTGAACTTTATTTACTATATATGAAATATTAAGAAAGAAAAACTATTTTTCAATTTCAATTAAGAGATCACCCGCTTCAACAACATCACCTGTTTTCACTAAAACTCGTGTTATTTTGCCACTACTTTCCACCCTCAATGTTGTCTCCATCTTCATTGCTTCAAGTGTGACCGCAGCCTCACCGTCTTTAACCATATCACCGACTTTTAGATGAACTGTGCCAACGGCTCCCGGCATCATCGCAGCAACTTGAAGCAAATTACCTTTTTCAGCTTTTTCCCGCTGTGGAAGATCCTTTACAAGGTCATTACGTTGAATTGATAGCGCACGAGTTTCACCATTAAGTTCAAAAAACAGATTACAGCGTCCTGCTTTATCAGGTAATGAAATCGCAAGGAGCTTAATTAACAGCTCTTTTCCACGATCAAGTTCAACTGCATGGTAAGTATCTTTCTCCAGACCATAGAAGAAAATTTTAGAAGGAATTTTCGATAAAACTCCATACTCTTCCTGATGTTTTTTAAAGGCTTTAAATACCGCAGGATACATTAGGTATGAAGCAAGATCAGTCTTCGAAATCGAATAACCAAGTGCTTCTTCTAACTCTTTCTTCGTTGCAACAAGATCAACTTCAGGTAGATGGGCTCCGGGTCGCCCTTCGATCAACTTTTCGCCATTGAGCACTTTCTGAGTAATATCGTCAGGGAATCCGCCTTCAGGAATACCCAGTTCGCCTTTTAACAGCCCAACCACCGATTGAGGGAAAGCGATCTCTTTCTGAGGGTCGATAACATCTTCTTTCGTCAGATCTTGCGTGACCATCATCAACGCCATATCTCCGACAACTTTCGAGCTTGGTGTCACTTTCACAATGTCACCAAAGAGCTGATTAACATCGGCATAGGCTTTTGAAACTTCACTCCAACGAGGTTCTAACCCCATCGAACGCGCTTGCTCACGAAGGTTCGTATATTGCCCTCCGGGCATTTCATGGTTATAAACATCCGATGTTCCTGCACGCATTTGCGATTCAAACGGAGCATAGATTGAGCGAATTCCCTCAAAATAGGTTGAAATCGCATTCATCGCCTCAAGGTCAATTTTGGATGCTCGCTCTGTTCCTTTTAGCGCATAAATAATCGACCCCATTGGTGGCTGACTCGTTAAGCCAGAAAGACTATCCACAGCACTATCTACCGCATCAACACCCGCCTCAATGGCTGCCAGTACAGATGCGGCAGAAATCCCCGAAGTATCATGTGTATGGAAATGAATTGGGAGCGAAATCTCCTCTTTCAAGGCTTTGACTAATGCCCGCGCCGCTTCAGGACGACAGACTCCTGCCATATCTTTAATACCAATAATATGAGCGCCTGCTTTTTCAAGCTCTTTTGCGAGCTTCACATAGTAATGAAGATGATATTTAGGTCGTTTCGCATTGAATAGATCTGCGGTATAGCAAATTGTTCCTTCACATAGTTTGTTAGCTTCAATGACGCTATCCATTGATACACGCATATTATCGACAATATTAAGTGAATCAAATACACGGAAAAGATCAATTCCTTTTTCCGCTGCTTGCTGCACAAAATATTGAATCACATTATCAGGATAACTGGTGTAACCTACACCATTGACCCCGCGCAATAACATCTGGAATAAAGTATCCGGAACCATTTTACGAAGCTCAACTAGACGTTCCCATGGATCTTCATTTAAAAAACGCATCGACACATCAAATGTCGCACCGCCCCAACATTCGAGCGAGAATAATTCTGGCATCAATTTTGCATAATACGGCGCAATTTCCCATAAATCATAAGAACGCATTCGAGTTGCAAAAAGCGACTGATGAGCGTCGCGCATTGTGGTATCCGTAATTAAAACTTCTTTCTCATCACGCATCCACTGCGAAAATTTTTGCGGGCCAAGTTGCATTAATCGCTTGCGAGAACCAATAATCTCCGGCGATTTCTCTTTTTTAAGCGTAGGTAAAATCGGCTCAATAAAGTGCTTTGGCTTCTCGCGACCTTCCAGCTCAGGATGTCCATTAACAGCAATATTACCTAAGAATTTCAGAATAAGATTCGATCGATCTTGTCGCTCTTTAAGATCAAAAAGCTCTGGGTTTTGATCGATAAATTTTGTTGTATAATCACCAGCAACAAATTTCGGATGGTTAATCACATTCTCTACAAAACTTAAGTTTGTAGAAATACCTCGGATACGGAATTCCCGAAGTGCACGATCCATTCGACCAATTGCTTCAACCGGCGTGTTGCCCCATGTTGTAACCTTCACTAAAAGGGAGTCATAATAAGGAGAGATCACCGCACCAGAATACGCCGTTCCACCATCTAGACGAATTCCAAACCCCGCCGGTGAACGATATGCCACAATCGTACCGGTGCCCGGCATAAAGTTATTTGCTGGATCTTCCGTTGTTACACGGCACTGCAGAGCACTTCCTTTGAGATGAATTTTATCTTGTGTTGGCACTTCCATACTTTCAGAGCCAATAATGGCACCTTCCGCCACTTGAATCTGTGCTTTGACAATATCAATCCCTGTAACTTCTTCTGTGACGGTATGTTCCACTTGAATACGAGGATTAACCTCAATAAAATAAAACTGATTCGTATCAGCATCGAGTAGAAATTCAACAGTACCTGCATTACGATAATTCACCGCACGTCCAAGTTTAAGTGCGCTATTACAGATTGCTTCTCGCATCTCTTGTGATAAATATGGTGCCGGCGCACGCTCCACCACTTTTTGGTGACGGCGCTGAACAGAGCAATCCCGCTCCCATAGATGCACAATATTTCCATGTTGATCGCCGAGCAGCTGTACTTCTACATGTCGAGCTCGTTCGATCAGTTTTTCAAAATAGACCTCATCATTTCCAAAAGCGGCTTTTGACTCATTACGCGCTGCACGAACAGCATCTAATAACTCAGATTCTTGGTAAATTGCTCGCATTCCACGGCCACCTCCGCCCCAACTAGCCTTAAGCATAACGGGATAACCAATATCCGCTGCAATTTTTTTAATTAGTGCATCTTCCCGAGGAAGTGGGCCTGAAGCCGGCATCACGGGTACACCCGCCGCCATGGCAGCATTACGTGCTGCAACTTTATTACCAAGTGTATTTAAAATCTCATACGACGGGCCAATAAAAATAATGCCGTTTTCACTACAAGCTTTCGCAAAATCAGGGTTTTCTGCCAAAAATCCATAACCAGGGTGGATTGCATCAGCATTAGTTTCCTTCGCAATACGGATAATATCGTCAATATCTAAATAAGCTTCTAAAGGCAACTTCCCTTTACCAACGATATAACTTTCATCGGCATTAAAGCGATGCGCTGCTCGTTTATCTTGCTCAGCATAAATCCCTACCGTTTTAATACCGATCTCTGCGGCAGCTCTGATAATACGAATTGCAATCTCTGAGCGGTTTGCGACAAGAATCTTCTCAATTTTTTGAATAACTTCCACCATTTTTATAACCCCTCCATCTTTGGTACCTGATTTTTGCACTCTTTTTTAGACTACATGCTTACTACAACAATACTCCAATATTTTTTTGAACCAAAATTTTTTTACTTTAGCCATTGATAAGTCTCCCTACGCAGCACCGAATCTCCTTCGCATCTATTTAAAGATATTTGCAAAATAAATTATGATTTTTATCAATGAATAAGCGACAATGGCTCTTTAGTTTCTAGTAAATAAGATTCTATGGCACCTAAAAATCATCTTTTTCGTTTTCTATCGAATAAAAAAGAACGTGAAACCCTCTACGGAGAAACACGCTTAGATCGATTCTTTCCCCTTGCGAAAGATAATCGTATCTCCGTTATGGTGTGGAATATCTACAAACAACAGAAACTAAATTGGCGCTCTTTTTTAAATACATACGGCACAGATCGTGACCTTATTCTTCTGCAAGAAGCTCAAGCTTCAGATGAGTTAATTCGCTTTTCACGAGAACATTTTTTGGTAGGTGATCAAGTTCCCGCAATTGAACTAACGAAAAACTCCTACGGCGTTATGACATTAGCAGCAAGTTATCCTGTCTATTCCCGACCATTTAGAACCATTGAACCTTTTTTACGTCTTGCCAAGTCAGCATTAATCACGGTTTATCCACTTCATGACAAACGGCTACTAATGGTTGTCAATGTCCATTCTGTGAATTTCAGTTTTGGTGTAAAAATCTATCGAGAGCAGATTCAATCGATCGCCGAACATGTAATGAATCATAATGGACCGGTCATCTTTGCCGGCGACTTTAATACATGGAGCAAAAAACGCTTACACCTTCTCTATCTATTCACACGCCGTATGGGATTAAAAAGTGTCAGCTTTGATCACGATCATCGCAAATCATTCTTCAATTCTCCGCTCGATTTTGTTTTCTATCGAGGATTACGCTTAGAAAGCAGCGCAGTCATTGAAACAGATGCATCAGATCATAATCCATTAGTAGCCAATTTCAGATTACAATAATTCCCGATTTATGCTCTGCAAAACGACTTAACATATCGATTGACTCGAAATACAAAAGGCATGAAAAGCTGATTAATCTTCAACTTTTTCAGTAATAAAGAGTGTATCAACCTTCTTTAGCCGCTCGATCAATCCGTCATAATCATTCGCTCGTACCTTCAATGTCATATCACAATTAACACCATATTCTTCAGCAACTTTTGTCGCATTAAAATCATTAATCACATGATTAACATCATTAGTTGCCGGATAATCAAAAGTAAATCTCACCGACTTACCGATAGTTCGTGTTACAATTTCTGCTTTCTCAAGGGCATTGCGTGCACCTTCTTGATATGCAGATACTAATCCACCAGTGCCAAGCTTAATACCACCAAAATAACGAACCACCATCACTAAAATATTTGTCAATTCAAATGAGCGAATCTGCCCTAAAATAGGCCGCCCCGCAGAACCTGAGGGTTCTCCATCATCATTAGCGCGATAATATTCATAGCGGTCACCTAATACATACGCATAACAAAGGTGACGAGAGTCATTGTAACGCTTACGATATTCATCAAGCAGGGCATCAATTTCTGCTTCAGATGTTACGGGGACCGCGTAAGTGATAAATCGACTACGCGAAATCACAAATTCATCATTACTTAAAGCGGTTATAGTTTTAAATTGATCACTTTTCATGCGCCGATTATACCATGAGCAAAAATATGAGTGATTGCCTAATTCTTTGGCAAAAAAAATTAATGAGCCATAAAAAAAGCCATCTTACGATAGCTTTTAGAATGCATAGCTTAATGAGCTTCTACTAATCGCGATAGTTTTCCATAGCAATCGCTAAACGACGACCCGCTTCATCTGCAATTTTATCAGTAATTGTGGCAAATGAGAGACGTAATGTCTCTTCTTCGGGTGTACCAACATAAAATGCCGCCCCAGGAACAAATACAACCCCCGCATCAATGGCACTTTTTAATAATTTAGTCGCACTCATGCCTCTAGGTAAACGTGCCCATAAGAACATTCCACCGGTTGGCTCTGCAAATGTGATCTTATCACCAAGGTGTTTACGAAGAGAGTTCATCAACATTTGGCAACGTTCACCATAAGCTTTTGAGATCTCTTTAATGCGTGGCTGTAAGCGACCACTTCTAAGATAGTTTGCAACAATTAATTGTGGTAAAACAGGCGAATGAAGATCCACTGATTGCTTACAGATAACGATCTTTTCATGGATTTTTTTACTAGTGATAATAAATCCTAAGCGCAAACCCGGCGTTAAGATTTTTGAAAATGATGAAAGATAAACAATATGTTTTTTTTCCTCTTCTGTTTTCGCTAAAGAGTAAATTGGTTTTGCCATATGATCAGTAAAACGAATTTCGCCGTATGGGTCATCCTCAAAAATGACAAAATTATATTTCATTGCAAGCTCTAAAATACGTTGACGTTTCTCAACGGATAAAGTTGACCCCGTAGGATTTGCGAATGTTGGCACAATGTAAAGCGCTTTAACTTTGCCTTTTTGTAGACGCGCTTCTAAAGCATCGACATTTAAACCATCAACGCCACCTTCAATATCTTCCACTGTTGCCCCGGTCATTTTAAACCCTTGGATCGCTGCAAGATACGTTGGACGTTCTACTAAAATTGTATCGCCTTCATCTAAGAAAGTACGGGCAATAAGATCTAACCCTTGCTGTGAGCCACTCGTTATAATAATGTCTTCAATATTTGCATTGATATCCCGAGCTTTAACGAGTTTAACAATCTCTTCTTGAAGAACTGTTTCGCCATCAGTTGTACTATATTGATAGGCGTTGACTTCTCCTGAGTCAATGACTTCTTTGAGCGCAGCATTAATTCCTTCCATATCAAACATATCTGCTGCAGGAATTCCGCCTGCGAGCGAGACAATATTCGGCATTTTGCTATATTGAAGAAGATCACGAACAATCGAACTTTGTGATCCTTGAATGCGCTTTGCAAATAAACTCTCTAAATCTGCCATGATTAGTCATTAACTCCTATGTTCTATATATAATTTAAAACTGATAATCGGACGCTTCTCCAATTACCATCGATTGCATATATCAATCGTTTTTTTGATATTTAATATGTTGATTTAAAAGCATTATTTATCTTTATACCCTTTTGAGGAATTTATCAAAATTATTTATGGAGTAATCAATAACTGATTGAAAATAATGCCATTTCTAATTATAAGACCGATAAAATCCCTAGAAATATCAACTTTGATATACTACTCTAGCAGATAAAACAGTGTCTTGACGGACTATTTTAAAAGATTTTATCTCCATTTAAATAGAGACTATGACCAAAGACTTCGTAGCTTTCAGAATTGTCACCGATAGCAGGAATATTGTCGTTTATGAGCTTTAACATCTACTACTCAAACCATCTTGATACGTTGCAATATATCGCAGGCTATCTTACAAAGGTTGATCCACAGAAAACACCTTTTGATAAAGAGTACTTCCTTGTGCAAAACTTTGGAATGGCAAGGTGGATGCAAATTAAGCTCGCAAAGCAGTTGGGTATTTTGACACAAGCGGAATTTCTGCTTCCGTCTAAAATGATGATGAATCTCGTCAATATGCTTTTTAGCGAAGAAGAACTCAATAATAGACCTATTGAGCGGCTCTCTAAAACAGAGATTTTTTGGCCATTAGTAAAGCTCATTGATGAGATTATCGAGAGTGATGACCAGAATGAATTATTTCTGCCCATTCGCAATTATCTTATCCAATACGAAAAAGAGATTAAACATCAAACTACACCCAATTATCTTTTAGGCGTTCTTCATCTAGCCGAAGAACTTGCGGCTATATTCGATAAATATATTGTCTATCGCAGCCAATGGATTAATGCCTGGGTTGATGGCCAATTAGCACCACCTTATTTTGATCACACCCTACCGGTCGAACTCGAAAAATGGCAAGCTGTACTTTTCGAAAAACTCTATCACAACTTAGGCCGACCACTTTATTTGGGAATGTTACCGCCCATTATCAAATCACGATTAAAAAATCCTGACATTCAAGCAAAATTACCTAAACGTATTTTTATTATTGGATTAAACTCTTTACCACCACTATTTTTAGATCTTATTGCCCAATTTTCAACGGTAATAGATATCCATCTCTTTTTTAATAATCCATCCCAATACTATTGGGGCGATATTATTAAATCTGGTGGCGGTCTACCGCAATTTGAGATGCAAAACTTTTTTGATAAGACGACATCTCGGAGCGATATAATTTCACCTTATATACCAGAAGAGGTCCGCACGCTACTCGATGAACAATGGCAAAATAGTTATGGCCATCCGCTTTTAGCATCACTTGGCAAAGTCGGACGCGACCATCTCTATCTACTTCAACAATATGATGGCAAATTACCGGTAAATGTCACGGAGGCTTTTTCAGAACCCAAAGTTTCGTCACTATTAAGTAAAATTCAATCAGAAATTTTCCACTTACGCCCACTTTTAGATACCGAAAAATATCATCTACAAGAGGATGATCAATCCATTCAGCTCCATCTAACGTATAGTCCAATGCGAGAGATTGAAGCGCTCTACAATCAAATTCTCCATCAACTCAATCATAATCCTGATTTAGCGCCAGAAGATATTGTTATTATGACGCCCAATATTGAACTCTACGCGCCTTTTATTCACGCAATCTTCGGCAGCGCTCCTAAAGAACGATTTTTACCCTATGCCATCTCGGATGTCAGTTTAAAAGAGAGCGAGACAATCTTTAGAACACTTTTACAGCTATTACATCTTCCAGAAAGTGCCTTTAAAGCAAGTGAACTCCTACTATTGCTACAAATGCCGGAGATCATGGATCGTTTTGGCTTTACGAAAGATGACTTACCGCTCCTCCATTTTTGGATTCATGATGCCAATATCAAGCAAGCACTTGATGGCGAACATCTTACCGATAATCTCCAAGTTCCCTATAACGATCAATTTGATTGGGATATTAATACTTGGCGCTGGGGCTTACAACGAATGCTCCTTGGCTATGGAACCGAGATAGAAACACTTACACTGGGCTCCTCAAACAACAGTAATGAAACGCCTCATAGACTTCGACCCTATCCACATATCGAAGGGAAAAATGCTGAGATTCTTGGAAAGTTATGTCATATCGTAGATATGCTTGCAGAGACCGCGGAAGATCTTAAAGGCGATAAAACCATCGCAGAGTGGCAACCGATCATTGCGAAGATATGGCAACGCTTCTTTAAAGAGAACAGCGACAATAATGATAAATTACGCTATACGCAGCGGGTGTGGAATGCCTTATTAGAAGGTGCTTTTACGAGTCAATTTAAAAAAACACTTCCACTTAAAGCACTCATACCACTTCTGGAGTCTCACCTTTTGGAAGATAAACCGGAACAAAACTTTATCCAAGGGAAAATCACTTTCTGCTCCTTTATACCGATGCGAACCATTCCTTTTAAAATGATTGCAATGATCGGAATGAACCAAGCAGATTTCCCCAAATCCAGTATTCATCATAGTTTTGATCTAATGCAATATCAATCAATGCGTGGTGACCGTAATCGTCATACCGATGACCGTTACCTCTTTTTAGAAGCGTTATTATCTGCAAAAGAGATCCTCTACTTAAGCTATGTTGGTAAATCGATTCGTGATAATAGTAATCTCTTCCCATCACTACTTATTGATGAGCTCTTACGCTATATCGACCAGATATCCATCACACAAAATGGCGAACTTGCATCAAAACAAATAACTTATCATCACCCAATGGCCTCTTATAATCCGACACTTTTTGAGGAAGGATCCAAAATACAGAGTTTTCAAAATGAGTGGATTTTTGCCAATGAACAACCACATTATTATCATTCGCCATATAACTACGCCGATTTTGTTGCAAAAAGAACAAAAGAATTAGAGGAAAATCCGATTCAGTCAATCTCCATTCATGAACTTGTCAATTTCTACCATAATCCAAGTGATTATTTTGCGAAACGTGCACTCTACTTCTCTGAATATCACGAACAACAGCAACTTGTTGAAGATGATGAACAATTTAGCATTTCTTCTGGACTCGACAGTTACCAATTACAAAAATTGATTACGGAAAAATGTTTACAGAAAATTGAGTCTATCACAAAGAATGCAGATCAAATTGGTACTGCTGAGTTATTAGATGAAGTATTTCTCATAAAAATACTTGAAGAAATCTATCAGGAATTTCATTTAGAAGGATTATTACCCAAATTTGCCTTTGGTAAAATTGCATGGGCACAGCAGAGCGAGCTCCCAAAGCAGATCACAGAATCCCTTCTTACTCATCAATATCGCGCTAATAATCTCTTAACAAAGCATTATTCTGGATCTATTAATCTATTTGGTAAAGTACCAACCCCTACCGCTGATGGAGTACTTCTTCTATGGGATGTCGGCAGTTTAAATCACAAGCGCTTATTACGAGCAGCAATGACGAATCTCCTCTATCATGCGACTAAAACCGATGAGAATGTACCTACCGAATTACACTTTATCTGCCGAGATTCTTACCTTGATCCGTTGATATTTAGTAATATTTCACGGGATGAAGCCGAGCGAATGCTAGATCGACTTATTGATGGTTACCTCTTCGGCATGAAAGCACCTTTACCCTATTTTTACGGGAGTAATGGAAAAGAGCTTTTCGATACGGAGAGCTTTATTGATTGTAAAATTCGTTTAGAGGAAGCACTCCCCACATTATTTAATATTGATGGTGCTTGGAATCCTGAACTATTTATCGAAATTCTCCAAAATGAAACGAAAATTGAACAACTCGATAGCAATGAACAGAGTGCGCTGAGTAATCTTCTTGCAAACTGCACTCATGCTCGCTCCATGGATCGTCTTTTCCCATCATTGACTGAAAAAGAATTACTCGCCTTTATTCTTTTTTATAATCATTATGTTGCACTACTACTTTCGACTCAAACGAATGATATTTCGGTTCAGCAATGAAATATCAGAAGTCGTCAGCAATATCGATATTTGGATGAACTAGTATGACTTTTCAGTTAAAAAACTACTTAAAATTGCTCTTTAGCAAACAGTTTAATTTGATTTTACTGCTCTTTATTCCATCGTTCAGTCATGCTCAAATGGGCGAGGAGACATTTTCACTCTCGAATCTTTTAACCGATTTTCATTCTGTGAAAATCATGGCGATTGTGGTTCTGTTTATCGTCATTTTTCTATCAATTATTATCCGAATCTTTAAACGAAAAAGTCAGCAAAAAGATTTCAATCAACAACTACTCGATGCATTTAAAGTCCCGCCGACAGATAAAGCTCCATACTCTTCTAGCAAAATCGAACTCCCCTTTTTACCTGATACCACAAATGATATTGTTACCCAAGTAACTACTGAAGAGAGCACTCCAGAAATTCATGTACCAATACCCATCTACACAGCACCTTCCGATTCTACATTAGAAATCAGCGACTTAGAAGCTCAAAGAGTCGTGCTAAACTCTCGTAGGAAAATTGTATCAATAAGCATCATGATCGTTTTTGGTACCACAATTGGTTCCATCGTTTTAACAGCTTTTACAGGCAATCGACCTTTCAGTATTAGCATGGCACTGCTTTTGGTCCTTTCGGCATCACTACTGCCCTATCTCCCTAAACGCTTCAAATGGACGATTGCCATTATTCATGCATTGCCGACATCCATCATCTACCTAATGATCGCCACAATCTTCTTAAATATGAAAATAGGTTTAGCCGTTGGAATCCTTTCTCTGCTCTACAATAGTTATCGATTTGGCACTGGTAAAATACCATTACCCAAAACCAATCCACAACAATAGATCGAAAGCATTTTAAACTATTTACAACATCAGCCAATAAAGCATCTTTTAGCCACTCTATTTTAATAGTTACATTTAGAAAGAAGATATTTCATACATTTACCCCATAACCGCTACAATAGGCTATTCCTATTTCATATTCAGACGCATTAGTAACATGACTCTTCTACGCACTATTTCTGAACACTTTAAACAGCTGTTTATTGTAACTTTTTTTATGTTCTCCTCGATGTTGCAGATGGCTATTGCTGCCCCGACAATTCCTACGCTAGATAATGGCGTTATGGATGAGGCTGCACTATTAACAGTGATACAAAAAGAGACACTTAATCAGGAAATCATGAAACTTGAGGCGGATATTGGCTCTCAAGTTGCTGTGCTTATCATTCCATCTCTTCAAGGAGAAGATATTGTTGAATACGGTGTTGAAGTCATGGAGAAGTGGCAACTTGGACGAAAAGGAATTGATGACGGATTATTACTGCTGATTTCTGTGAATGATCGTCAAGCACGTATTGAAGTCGGCTATGGACTAGAAGGGGCTATCCCTGATATCTTAGCAGGCATTATTTTAGATGATGTGCTCTTCCCGAGGTTCAAAGAAGGAAATTATTTCCAAGGAATTTCCGATGCCGTAGATTCTCTTATTAGCGCCATTCGCGGTGAATATCAATATCCTGGCGAAACATCAACAGCGACCGCTCCCACACAAACAACCCTTCTATCTCCTACATTTTTACTCATTGGTTCGGCTATTGGAGCCCTTCTATTAGGAATTTCATTAGTAGCCTTTTCACGCAGGCAGCAAAATATAATAAGCGCTCGGACTAAACCGTTTATTAATGTTTTTTCAAAAAAAACACGAAGCAAAGAAGAACGATTACAAGCCTTTCACAAAACACCGATACAAATTATCGTCACTATACTCTTTTTACTCTTTATTTGGAGCACGATCTGCACTATTTTTGCCATGATCTGTCATAGTTGGACATATGGACTATATCTTGGAACACCAGTCACCCTATTTCAATCCTTGATTATGTTTGTGCCTGCTCGTTATCAGTGGGGATACAGTCTTTTACGTGCATTACCATCGAGTTTGATCATCGGTTTTTTTGCAGGAGCTGGGGTTGGGATCTCCTTAGGACTGATTATTGGATTTGGTTTTCTCATTGTTCAAACAATTGGCCTAGCAACGGGATTGATGAAAGAACCCATTCAAATATCAGTCGGTTCTTCAGTCAGTCGTGGTGGCGGCTTTGGCGGAAGAGGAAGAGGCGGGGGATTCGGAGGTGGAAGCAGCAGAGGTGGGCGAAGTGGCGGCGGCGGTCGAAGCGGAGGTGGTGGCGCTTCTGGCGGTTGGTAATTAAACTTCAGATATTTTAGTCACGCAAATTCAAAAACTCTGTTTTGATGGATTTAAAAGTCGCTTCTGCAACGCCATTATCGTACGGAAAGCTTTTTTACTCAGCGATCTCTTAATACCAAAAGTTGTTCAACTATCGCTTATTAGCTGATTATCAAACTCCTTACCTCGATCAGAGTGGAAAATATCAATGCTTGATAGATTCATTGATAATTGACTAATAGCAGTCGTGACAAGAAAAGCATTTTTATGAATCCCTTATGCTGTGACTAACAATTTTTTGAGTTGATAAATCCGATAATCGCATGGTAATTTCGATGAAAAAATTATTTTCGTCCCATTATCAATGCTACTTGCTTTAATATATTATTTCCCATACTGAGAATTTTAGGTTCTTTTCGCAATTGAATGAGTTCATTTTCTTCCTCAGAACGATTGTTCTTTTCTTTAAAAGAACCGATCTTCATATCTTGTTGAATCCATCGATTAAAAATCGTACTAATGGGGTAGCCTATCCAAACTATCATTAGATAAATATATTTGGGATAGATGCTTACTGAACTCTAAAAATAATTGAGGTGTTTCTAGGTAAAATTTTTCTGTATATTTATAAGGATGTTTTTTAATTTTGTTATAGTGGGAAATTTTGGAGATTAATATGATCGATTTACAACAATCGGCATTCGATTTTACTAAGACAATTAAAGAAGCTATTGTCACTAGAACTTATAATGGAACAAAATATCCTTCAGGAACAAAATCTAAGGAAGCACTCATTAGAAGTCAAACTTTAATCCAAATATTTCATTTGTATTTGCAGCGTAGTTTGTATGATGCTCTGATGAATAATCAAAAACTAAATAAGTTTAGCTGGGATGTATATCCACCGTTAGGGGATATAAAACCCGAGCAAAAGATATATGGAGCATTAAAAGGAAAGGATCAAGATTTAACTTTTTTAAGATCTTCTAAAAATAAAGAATATCTAGAGAAGCTTGAAGTGACCGATCAAGTAGGGTTTACTGCTTCAAATCAAAGTATTCTATGTGGTATACGTAGTCAAATGAGCAGTGTCAATAAGAACTTTGATACCTTAATGGAGAGAGCCATTGCCGAAACTGTAAACTTAAGGATTCGATTACCTAATGTAACTCTAGGAGAGTTATATGTTATACCATTGGTCGAACTAGATACGAAAAAGTCAAATCAAGATATTTTTAAGACAGTTAGTAAACCTGTTGATATTGCTAAATTTATACGTCAATTTCATTTTATGACTAGAAGCGATGATCAAGATGAAATATATATGGTCGATGCTTCTTGCTTATTAATTATAGATTTAAATAATGATGGTCAAATTATTTTTGACTCTATGAGTCTTTTGGAATTAGGATATCCAGAGAATATTTGTGAAGAATTTTCATTGATACAACCTAGGGGATTTCAGGAAAGATTAATTAAAGCTTATATTAAAAATAATAATCTTTAATTACATCATCAATACAAATATTACTATCTAATAATTTTTTTTGGTCGGATATTAGACTATTGGGGATACAAAAGTTTTCTATGAAGTTTTTTTGGTAGCATTGATAACCTCCCTCTATTTCAAAAGAGGTTAACTTTGCATAATTTTCAAAAAAATCACTATTTAATATTTTTTGAATAAACTCCAACGTTAGAGAGGTATCTTCTTTGGGTTTTAACGCGTAACCATTAGAAAATAAACTGCTTGTATGGTCATATATAAAATTACTACCATTATTAAAAGTTTTTGTTAGAAGTTTGTTTTTTACAGGAGTCATACTTTGATTCCTGCCCCATTCAAACCAAAGTGATTTATTGTTCTTAGAAGAGCTTCTATTTAGTAGCTCTTCTTTCCACTGTAATAAAGCTATGTATGTTTTTGGAAATTTTACTCTGAAAGTTTCTTCAGGTATAAGTATATTATTTAAATAGGGGAAAATAATTCCTCTATTATTTTTATTAATATCATCGCTATGATTAATATCAGATATTTTTATTAAAGGCATCACTAAGTCTGACTCTATCTCAAAGAGATTACCATTAGGACATGAAGAGTACCACAAGTTATTTTCATCTTTAAAAACAGTAAAGGCTTTATCTTTTAAGGTCGCAATTCCTACCCAAATATCACATAAATTTTTCAGCTTTTCCCCATTACTCTCTGTTTTTATTAAAAAATCCAACTCATCAGGAGATCCTAATCTCCATTTTTTATAATTTAATTGAGAATTGTATAGGGTATAGCAATTATCATCTTTGATATAATTAAACTTCTGTTGTTTTTCAGAAGATATATATAATAGACAAGTATAAGCACTTATATCTTTAAATACTTTGTTGGCTCCAAATGTCAATATTTTAAATATATATTCCCCAATATTTTTTCTTAAATTTGCAGCAGAATTCGAAGTAAATAAATTATTTTGGGTAATAATGCCAATAGCTCCTTTATCAGTTAAATTTTTTTGCATATTAGCAATAAACAATGGTGCAGTACCAATTGATCCTGTAAACACGTCTTTAAATCTAGCTTTTAATTTTTCTCTATCCTCTATTTTAATGTTTTGTAATTTAATATAAGGTGGGTTTGTTATAAAAATATCAAATTTATCATCTGAAAATAGGAAGTCACAATTTTCAATGTTGGGATATATCAATGTTGGATCAATTGCTTTATTTATAACAAAACAGTAAATATTGCATAGAGACAAGAGAATTGATGATTTATCTATATCCTTCATAAATATATTTTTATTGAAGGCTTCTATGATACCAATCCCTTTTTGATGCAGATTAATAGCTATATCGATAGAAAAAGCGGCACTACCACAACAAGGGTCACAAATTTTTATATTTTTATAGTCACTGACTTTAGCAAAAGTATCTTGAATAATTATGTTTCTAATTTCTTCAGGAGTATATGTGATCCCTAAAAGCTTTTGTTTATTTTTATCATGAATCTGATTAAAAAAAGAAATATCAAGATCGATAGTTTTGTTTAGTAAGAAAAAATCGAATATACTCTTGATATTGTTGACTTCTTCTTTTTCAAATGAAATATTCTTAACGTTAGAATCTATCCATTTAACAAATTTTTCAAACATTTTTCAGTATCTCTTAAGTTTTATTAGAAAGTCAGATCAGTGATTTGTATATTCCCCCACTCATAAACTCGTATAATAGTTTTATTTTCTTGTTTGAGCGAGAGATAAGAACTTTCATATTATTTACTACTTTTTTCAAAACTAGTACCCCTATGTATTAAGTCAATAGGTATATTCAGGTTATTGTACCTTTCTTAGAGTATTGCTAATAGGAAATTATGATCTATTTACTTATGCAGTAAATTCAAATACGAACAAAGTGTAACAGATGAGTTTTTAGCTAAAAACTCACAAGGCGTTAAATATCCTAACACTTTTCTAGGTCTATTATTCAGAAGATCTTCAACTCGCTGTACATCTGCTAGATCTAGATTATCTAAAGCTTGATCTTTTTTGAAGATGTGTTGGATTAGGCCACTTGTATTTTCATTCGTTCCTCGCCCCAGGAATGATATGGCATTGCAAAATAGATATTTCCCCCTAGCTCTTCAGAAATTTTCTCATGATCTGAAAATTCTTTTCCATTATCAAATGTAATCGTTAATACGGGGTGATCTCCAAAAGCTCAATGCTCACTTTTACTATTAACTCAGCTTTTATATTGGGCAAATCTCTAATTTTATCGGTCAACATAGGTTAATAGTACACCACGGTGATCCTTCCCAAAAATCGTGCCTTCTTCCCAACTCTCAACTCTTCCCGATAATCATTACCGTTAAATGATCGTTTTCGGTACATTTTTTGGGTTACGTAGAAAGGTATAGAGAGTCCCCCTGCTTTTTTATTTTGGTAGATAAAAAGGTAGATCGCCTCAATGGATCCCACATCCCTCCAACCAAGTATCTTTAATCGGCCATTATTTATTCAGGAGAGCAGTGATTCTGTAAAAGATACGCTACATAATGCCAGAAAAACTCAGTTAATCGTACTTGGTTATAAGCTTTGCGATCCCTTGCAAATGTATTGGCCTATTTTGGTCAATAGCCTCTTAATCCTCGATTGCGTTTTATTTCTCGGTAGATAGTACTTCTATCTCAATGAAGTGTTCTTGCTATCTTTGTAACAGCAATGTTGTTTTGCATTAATACAGAAATTTTAAATCGTTCATCTAAGATAGGATGTGAATTGTGCAACATAATTCGACTTCTTAAAGGGATGGATAATGGCTGTATTTATTACATGTTACTTATTTTTCAAATAGTTAAAGAGTGTTGCACTTCATACTTGAATCTAAGAAATAATAAAAAAGAGTTTTATAACATTCTATAAAACTCTTTTTCAAAGAACTCGCTAAAATTCTCTTTTAGTAACGATTTAAATAACTCTATTTTGCTAATTTATAAGGCTCTAATCCTAACACCATTCGACCATATTTGGTCGCAATATTGATCGCTTCATCTAAATCGGTGTAACGACAACCCGTAACGAGAAGCTTTAACTCTTCCCACATATCACCATCACTAAATGGCAACATATAATCTGCAATATTATCCGTTCCAACTGCCACAGGAATACCTGCCTTCACAAGCTCATCTGCCGGTGTAATAGCATTACGTGTCGGGCCATGGTCTTCACGCCGAGGGCTATCGATCCAAGCAAATGGGCATGCAATCACCATCATTTTTGCTTGACGCATTTTTTCATAAAGCATTTTACGGTATGCTTCATCATGTGCAGTGATCGAAATACTATGAATCGCAACAACTCGTCCTTCCATGCCATGTTCAATTGTTTTATCAGCAACAAGCTCGGTCTCTTTTTCATCCTTAGAATTAAACTGATCAACATGAACATGAACCATTTTTCCTTGTGATTTTGCTGTCTGCATCAATACATCCATATGCACAGCATCCATACCTTCACCATGGTCACGGAGATCTCGACGTGGGAGCCCTCCAATAATATCGACCTTGTCGGCACCTTTATCGAACCAGTAACGTGCCTCTTTATCAATAACGCCTTTCAACGTTTGGTTCACCAATTTAATTGTAATATCTTTTTCATAATTTAAACGAGCACGAAGTGCGGCATTAATTGCACGCTCTTCACAAATAGGATCGACATCGATAAAACTTCCTACCGCTGAAACACCTTGTTCGATCATACGTTCAATTCCCATCGAGAACTGACGGTAATAATCTTCTTCCGTCATATTACGTTTAATACGATCAACTGTATCCCATTTTTCAATTAATGTTTGGGTTTGGTAGACTTCAAATCCTTCATAATCAATCGTAAATGCACGATCTCCATGCATATGAGCATTCACCCACCCACCATTTTTTTTAATATTATTTAGCAGATATGCCTTGACGCTACGAGTGTCTGTGTAAATACGATGCTCTTTCTCAACTAATGTGCTCATAGGAATCTCCTTATTTTTTAAAATTCATCACGGCGTTACTACGGACAAAAAAAAACCTCCAACAAATTGGAGGTTTTTTTAAAAAATAGAATTAGAAGAAATAGTACGGCGAACTCCTATTCGGAAATCCCCTACCGCGAAAGATCGTTCTCTCTTTTGCATTTTTTATCTCTCCTAATTGCCGTGTTCAAAACAAACGAGTACATTCTATGCTTCAAAAAAAAATTTGCAAGCTTTATTCCTAAAATATCTTCGAATATCTTTTCACCAGCTGCTAGCGACGAATATTAGGCTGATTTCCCCAGTTTAATTTTTCACGTAATGTTGAAAAATAATGATAATCTTTTGAGTGAAGAAGTGTTAATGGGAATTCCGATTGCTCGATTGTCAGAACCTGCCCTGCTGAAAGCGTAAATAACTCTTGTCCATCACATGTCACATTTACCGGCGCACGCTCACGATCACTCGTAATCACAGTAATTTTACTACTCGATGGCACAACTAATGGACGATGACTCAAGGTATGTGGACAAACAGGTGAAATCACAATTGCCGGTAATGTCGGATAGACAATCGGGCCGCCTGTTGATAACGAGTAAGCGGTAGATCCCGTAGGTGTCGCAAGAATCAAACCATCTGCACGATATGTTGAAAGATAACGGTCATTCACATAAACATCAATTTCTATGAGGCGAGATAATTCGGTCTTATGGATGACCACATCATTCATCGCAAAAGAGCGAAAATCACGATCTAGCGATGCTTTAAGAAGAAACCGCTCTTCAAATGACACTTTTCCTTCCAATATCTCATACAAATATGTATGGATTGTACGCTGATCAATATCTGTTAAAAACCCTAAACGTCCGAGATTCACACCTAAAATGGGAATATTAAAATGATGCACTTTACGAGCAATTCCTAAAAAGGTACCATCTCCGCCAAAAGCAATAATCAAATCCACATCGGCAATTTGATTCATAATATCCGCAGGATATTCTAAATCTGTCCGATAACGATAATTATCAACTTCAAAATAAGAAACGCCACTTTCAGCCATAATATTTTTAGCGCGAGCAACCGCTTCCTGCACTTCACTTGACTCTTTATTACTGAGAATTAAGGCTATTTTTTGAATTTTTTTCATATTCTGTGCTATTGTGAATTATTTAAAGTAGTGCAATAGCATAGCATGTTAGTCTAATCAAGAAAGTGCTAATTTACTGTTTTATTGATACGTATTAAAGAAAACCTAAGCGTCAACATCGAAGACGCTTTAGCCTTAGTCATAAAAATAATCAAACTATTCTTATGAATAGTCTTTGGTTTATACAATTAAAAATATTATCGGTTAAATTGTATTTGTATACCTTTTTCTAGTAAATACTGTTTATAAAATAGGAATATCAATGATCAAATTGACTGCAGATGCTTAAACAGCTCTTCGATACATTACTTCCCGCCTATGAGCCGAAGTCCGATTAAACTACGCGAATGTATATTGGAGGTATAATGCGTAAAGCCCTTCTTCTTTTATTAAGCATTGCGCTCTTTCCGAGCCTTACCTTAGCAGGCAGTGAAACCACATTTGATGGTGCCATTCTTTCCCCCCTATGGGCGATTCCATTTATTGGAATTATTTTATCGATTGCTATTTTCCCTCTTTTTGCCCCACGAATATGGGAGCATCATTTTGGAAAAATTACTGCCGCATGGTCACTTCTTTTTATTATTCCACTACTCTTCACCTATGACTTCAACATTAGTGCTAACATCTTCGCGCATGCACTAATAGAAGAGTACATCCCTTTCATTTTATTATTATTGGTTCTATTCGCCGCCTCCGGCGGAATTAATATTTCCGGGAATTTAGTGGCAAGCCCTAAATTTAATGTCTCGATCTTAGCAATCGGCACCATATTGGCCTCCGTTATGGGAACAACCGGTGCCGCGATGTTACTGATTCGTCCAATATTAATGGCGAACCGTAATCGTAAACATCGCATGCATATCCCTATTTTCTTTATCTTTTTAGTAGCAAATATTGGGGGAGGCTTAACACCGCTAGGCGATCCACCACTCTTTCTTGGTTTCTTGAATGGGGTCGATTTTTTCTGGACCCTAGAACATATGTTCCTACCCGTATTAATTTTCTCGGTGGTTCTCTTAACGGTTTTCTACTTTATCGATCTTCACTATTTCCGTAAAGAAAAGATCGCAAAACCTACGGAAAAAACAACTGTTGTTATTATCGGAAAACAGAATTTCTTCATTATTTTAGGCGTTCTTCTGGGAATTATTATTTCCGGTGTATGGCATCCAGAAAAAACATGGGATCTGTTCGGTGTGAAGGTTAAAATGGAAAACGTATTCCGTGATCTCTTCTTCATCTTCTTAACATTTCTCTCTCTCAAAATTACCTCTAAATCAATCCGTCAGGCAAATAACTTCAATTGGGAACCGATTTTAGAGGTAGCAAAACTTTTTGCAGGAATTTTCTTAACGATCGTCCCCGTGATTGCGATTTTAGAAGCAGGAAGTGAAGGTGCTCTCGGCGCAATTGTCGATGTGACACATGCAGCAGATGGTTCACCAATCAATGTAGTTTACTTCTGGGTAACAGCAGTACTCTCAGCATTCCTTGACAATGCACCGACTTACCTTGTTTTCTTTAAAATGGCAGGTGCCCAAGCTCCTGATGGCATGGTGGCAGCGGACTATCTCATGAATGTAATGCCAGCAACGCTCCTCGCAATCTCTATGGGTACAGTATTTACAGGACCTTTGACTTATATCGGCAATGCACCAAACTTTATGATCAAATCGATGGCTGAACAAGAAGGAATCAAAATGCCTTCTTTCTTCGGATATATGTTTATAGCAATTATAGTCTTAGTTCCCGTCTATATTCTTCTCAACTTTATTTTCCTCTAAAAAGCACAAACAACTGTGAGGAAAAGTTAAAAAAGCGCTAGATTTTCTAGCGCTTTCTTGTAATATTTAAAAGTGTTGGCTCATATTTATAATGGCTTACAACATCGAACTTATCATCAATTAGGCAGGATAAAAATAATGACTCTGTTAGTACAAAAATATGGGGGCAGTTCTGTTGCAACTATCGAACGAATCCAAAATGTCGCCCGCCGTATTCAAACATATCACGAAAAAGGGCATCAAATGGTCATTGTGCTTTCGGCAATGTCCGGAGAAACTGACCGTTTGATTCAGCTTGCGCAAGCCTTAACAAAACGTCCAAATCCTCGCGAGATGGATGCACTAGTATCAACCGGCGAGCAAGTAAGTATTTCACTTCTTTGTATTGCTTTAGAGGCGATGGGAATTAAAGCTAAATCCTATACTGGTAATCAAGCGGGAATTCTGACTGATAAAGCACATACCAAAGCACGAATTAAAAATATTGACACCTCTGCAATTCAAACAGATTTAGACAAAGGATATGTCGTCGTCGTCGCCGGTTTCCAAGGCGTGACAGATGAAGGTTCTGTAACGACACTTGGCCGTGGTGGTTCTGATACAACAGCAGTTGCACTTGCTGCAAGTTTAAAGGCATCTGAATGCCAAATTTTTACTGATGTCGATGGTGTATATACCACCGACCCACGCATTGAGCCTAAAGCACGTAAACTTGATAAGCTTGCCTTTGAAGAGATGCTTGAACTATCAAGCCTTGGTTCAAAAGTATTACAAATTCGCTCAGTTGAGCTAGCCGCAAAAAATCAGGTTCCTATCCGTGTTCTCTCTTCGTTGATCGAGAAAAATGAAGGAACCCTTATAACTACAGAGAAGGATATTGACATGGAAGCAGCCATTATCTCCGGTGTTGCCACAAGTAAAAATGAAGCAAAAATAACTGTTTTAGGTGTCCCGGATCAACCTGGAATCGCCTTTAACATTCTTGAGCAAATTAGCAATGCCAATATTGAAGTGGACATGATTGTCCAAAATATCTCACAAGATGGTACAACAGACTTCACTTTCACTGTTAATGAGACCGACTTCGATAGAGCGTTGGAAATTACAGAGCAATCAGCTAAAGAGATGGGAGCTCGTAAAGTTCTTGGTGATACTGATATTGTAAAAGTATCGCTTGTCGGCCTTGGTATGCGCTCACATGCGGGAGTGGCAAGTTTGATGTTTAAAGCGCTTGCGAATGAGAAAATTAATATTAAGATGATCTCTACTTCAGAAATTAAAGTATCTGTTGTGATCGATAGTAAATACCATGAGCTTGCCGTGCGCACGCTCCATGATGCATTTAAACTAGACGAGAAATAGAGAGAATCGTTAATTTTTATTATAATAACCTCAATCACTTAAAAAATTAACAGGATAAACGCCGTTAAATTGTTTTAACGGCGCCATTTTATGAAAAAATTGCGATTATTGCTAACGTCATTACTCAGTCTCTCTACCCTCTCATTTGTGCAAGGAGCACAAATGATGGATGTGACGATCGAAGGTATTACGAATAAAAAAGCATTAACTAATGCTCAAAATGCAGCAGAAATTTTTTCTCTAAATGGCAAAGAAGCTCCACCTGAACTACGCATCCAATGGCTCTACCAAGAAGGTGTAAAGCAAATTGCTGACGCACTAGAGCCTTATGGATACTATCGAGCGAAAATTGATGCTCATCTTATTCAAAGTAACGAAAAAGTAAGTGTTGTTTATAAAGTAATGCCCAATGAGCAGATTCCTATTGGCCAATTAACGCTAAGCGTAACTGATCTCGAAGTACTTAAAAATCGCCCGACAGATGAAGCTAAAAGCGAATATAAAGCTTTTGAAAAAATCATCAACTCTACAAAGATGAAAGTAGGACAGCCATTAAGCCATCCGCAGTATGAGTCAACCAAAGGAAAGCTCTCCCAAAAAGCGGCTGAACTTGGATATTTTGATGCCTTTTTCCCAAAACATGAGTTAATCGTCAATTTAAATACTTATCAGGCAGATATTGATCTCGAAATGACCCTTGGAGATCGATATGTTTTTGGTGAGACAACATTCCATCAAGAGTATTTTGCACCGGAATTTCTCTATCGTTTCTTGCATAATATGCGAGAAAACAATGATTATAGTGATCAAAAACTGGTAAAACTTCAGTCAATTTTTAATGAATCGAACTACTTCGAGGATGTCGTGATCGCTCCTCAAATTAATTATAAAGAGAAAGATGTTCCTTTGGATATCTACCTCAGACTACGCAAACAACGAACTCTGACTTTAGGGGCAGGATACTCCTCAGATATTGGCATCAAATTGATGGGCGGAATTACTTGGCATTATATTAACAAATATGGGCATCGCCTCAATACAAACTTCCTTTTGGCTCAGAAAAAACGTGATGCCCTTATTAACTATCAAATTCCTGGTTCCGATCCGATCAATGATCAATATAATATTTTTGCAAAATACGACTTTGAAAATACTTCCACAAAAGATTATACAACTTATCTTGTAGGAGCCTCTAAAGAGCGAACACGAGAACAATATAAATATGGATTTTCACTCCATTACCAATATGATAGATTTCGTGATATCACCGGAGCGCGCCAAACAAGTAAGTTTTTAATCCCAGCACTCTATGGTGAATGGAAAACTGCTGAAAATATTCCTTTTAATAAACTCGGATTTAAAATCGAAGGAATGCTCCGCGGCTCTTCTAAATCGCTGTTAGGAGAAGTCTCTTTCCTACAAGCAAAACTTGGCATTACGGCATTTGTTCCTATGACGGAAAATAATCGTTTTGTTATTCGAGGCCTTGTCGGACACACACAAATTAGTAACAATAATCTCCACCGTTTGCCACCAAGTCTTCGTTTTTATGCCGGTGGCGATAACTCTGTTCGTGGTTATAAATATGATGGAATCGGCGATAAAGGCTACAATGGCGATATTTATGGTGGGAAAAAACTCGCTGTAATGAGCTTAGAGTATGAACATCGACTTTCCCCAAGCTTCTCTATTGTTGGATTTGTCGATGCAGGGGATGCTTATAATCACAAAATGGAACTCAAATATGGGGCCGGCGCTGGAATTCGTTGGTATTCACCGATTGGTACAGTAAAGTTTGACCTTGCTCACGGATTTAATAAAGAGTTTGGTGATACTGTGAGGCTGCATCTAAACATCGGCGCTGATCTATAATATTCAATGCCCATTTATCTGATAGAGTAAATAAACAACCGCTTTTAACGTATTATCAGAGTATGATAAAACCTTGTGTTTATTTTATCGTGGAGAGATTATGCAATTGCCTCAATGGTATTTTGATACTTTTAATCACTATGCAAAGAAATTGCAATCAAAAAGTGCGCTCTATGTAGCACTCAGTGCCGGTGTAGACTCTAATACCCTGCTCCATTGGCTCTATACGTTTAAAGAGCAACTTCCACCCATTTACACAATTCATGTTAATCATAATTGGCACGATGATTACTCTCATCTTTGGGCTAATTTTGCAAAACGCCGTGCGGAACATTATGGGTTTACTCATTACCATTACGAGGTACATTTTACCGAACATGACCCTCGAGGGTTAGAAGCGGCAGGCCGAGAAATGCGCTATCGTAAATTTGGGGAAACGATGATAGAAAACTCACTACTTTGCGTGGGGCATCATCGATCTGACCAAGCTGAAACTTTAATGCAGCGTATTTTACGGCGAGCGGGCATCCGAGGTTTGGGAGCAATGCGTGATTTTAATAGCGTGGAGTTTGATCCTTATACCATTAACCTCTTTCGCCCATTTCTCTCAATTTCTAAAAAAACATTGTATGAAACAGCGGTAGAACTCAATATTCCATGGATGGAAGATTATACCAATCACGAAGCAGATAATATGGAGCGTAACATTATTCGAAATAGACTCTTTAAAACGATGGAAGAATCTTTTCCTCGCTATGAAGAGTCCTTCTATCAAGTCACACAATTTATGCAAGAAGCGGATGATCTACTGCAAGAAGTTGCCGAAGAAGATCTACAAAAGTGTATCAGACCCCATACCTCGTCAATATCAGTGGAGATCAAAAGCATTTTAAATCTAGATGTTCTCAAAACATTCACCTATTTACGACAGAAAAACCTTCTCCAAGCATGGATTCGCCCATTAAATTTGATTTTATCTAAAAAACAGCTAGATGAGTTTTTCCGTGTTTTTATAGAGCAACCTCCAACACATCACTCCACTTTTAATATTGAATCATTTTGGGTAGGCTATTTTCAAGATCATCTTTATCTTTATCAAAATAAGGAGAAAAATCTCTCTGATCTTCTTTCCTATCGTTTTGTTGAAGCTAATCATGCTCCCCCTTTAGAGTTTTGGGAATCGCTCTCCTTAGAATTACGAGAACGTCATGGCGGTGAACGCTTCCATCCTATCAACAGAAATCGAAGTCAAACACTAAAGAAACTACTTCAAGAAAAAAATCTACCTCTTTGGGAAAGGAATCATTGCTATCTTCTTGTCGATACAACCACAGAAGAAATTCTTTGGACAAATCATTTAGGGCTGTCAAAAAACTTAGCAGACAAATTACAAAATAGAGGTGTTATTCCTCAACTCAGCCTGCTTCAACAGTAACAACCTCGAAAATGCATGATTATCAGACAAACTCCCTTAATTAAAGTAAAATGCTTGACACGTCCTATATCATATTTACATATCCTCAATATTATTTTGCCGACTTGCAAAATGAGGATTAGTTACAATTACCATGATATTAATATAGGAGCTTTTTATGAAACGCCTCATCTTATCAACTTTTTTTGCAACGTTAGTATCGTTAACCATCGCTTTTTCAGCACCATTAAAAGTAGTAACGAGCTTCTCAATTCTTGAAGACCTCGCTAAAAATATCGGGCAGGATGAGATTGAAGTGCAATCGATTATTGGCCCAGATCAAGATGCCCATAGCTTTGAACCCACACCAAAAGATATTCTCACGATTCAGCAGGCGGATATTGTTATTTTAAACGGTGTCGATTTTGACAATTGGCTCAAAAAAATCATTATTGCAAATGACTATAAAGGTCGAGTTATTGATGCAAGTCTTAATGTACCATTACTCACTTTTAATGCAGAACATCATCATGATCATGGCCATGATGCCTCCGAAAATCATCACCATGATGATCATGAACATAACCATGCAGAGCACGATCATCACGGACATGATCATGGCGAGTTTGATCCGCATATCTGGCAAAATCCATTAAATGTTATCGTCATGACTAAAAATATTGAAGAAGGACTGGCAGATGTTGCGCCAGAAAAAGCAGATTTTTTTGCAGAAAACTTCAAAAAATACCAAAAAGAGTTGGAAATTCTTAATCAATATGCAAAAGAAAAACTTGCGCATGATGATCACATTCATTTGATGATTCTCCATAATAGTTTTGGATATCTTGCAAAACAGTACCACCTCCATTTCATTGCTGTCTCAGATCTCAATCCGCTAGCTGAACCTTCGGCCAAAAAAATGGCGGAACTTTATAAGCTCGTTGAAGAGGAAGATATCCGCGCTATTTTTAGCGAAAATATTGCCCCTTCACGTTTTATTTCAACACTTGCGAAGGATTTAAACTTAATTGATGGCGGCATTCTCTACTCAGATGCATTAACAAAAGATGGGCCTGCAAATACGTACATCGATCTCTTTAAGCATAATGTTAATCAGATTTCTAAAATTCTTCAAAATCAAGCCCGTAAATGAGGCGTTTTTAAAATCGAAAAATAGTTGGAAACATGCTAAGATTCTAGCTATTTAATTCATACTAATTTTAATAAAGTTAAAGGCAGCGAGATTTATGTCTGAAAATATTGTCCGTACCAATTTCATTCGTCAAATTATTGATAAAGACCTTGAGACTGGTAAATACCAGAGTCCTTCGGATATTCATACACGTTTTCCGCCAGAACCCAATGGTTACCTTCATATTGGGCATGCAAAAGCTATCTGCCTTAACTTTGGTATAGCAAAAGATTATGGAGGGCGTTGTAATCTCCGTTTTGATGATACAAATCCAACAAAAGAAGAGATTGAATACGTCAATGGGATCAAACGTGATGTCGAGTGGTTGGGATTTAAATGGGATTCTCTTCACTACTCATCAGACTATTTTGAGAAATTTTATGAAATTGCCATTAAATTCATCAAAAAAGGATTGGCTTATGTGGATGATAGTAATGCCGATGAAATACGCGAGATGCGTGGAACTTTAACGGAACCTGGTATTGAATCACCATATCGCAATCGATCAATTGAAGTGAATCTTGATCTCTTTGAAAGAATGCGTAAAGGAGAGTTTAAAGATGGTGAAAAAATTCTTCGTGCAAAAATTGATATGGCCTCACCTAATATGAATCTCCGAGATCCTGCACTTTATCGTATTCGTCATGAAAATCATCATCAAACAGGTGACAAATGGTGTATCTACCCAATGTATGATTTCGCACATTCCATAGGTGATGCGATTGAGGGTATTACTCATTCTCTATGCTCATTAGAATTTGCTGATCACCGCCCGCTTTATGACTGGTGTGTTGAACAAGCAGAAATGGAACACACACCGCGTCAATATGAGTTTTCCCGCTTAAATATTGAGTACAACGTCATGTCTAAACGTCTTTTGACGCTTTTAGTAACATCAAATTTTGTTGATGGTTGGGATGACCCAAGAATGCCAACAATAGCGGGACTACGTCGTCGTGGTTGTCCTCCTGAGGCACTACGCCTTTTCTGTGATCGTATCGGCGTAACAAAATCTGAAAATCTTATCGAGCTTCAACAACTAAGCCAAGCAATGCGTGATGTATTAAATGAAAAAGCAGATCGCCGGATGGCAGTATTGGAGCCACTTAAAGTTACATTAACAAATATTACTACCGATGAAGCCTTAGAAATTCTGAATCATCCTCAAGATGAATCTCGCGGCACTCGTATGGTTAACTTCAGTAATACGCTCTATATTGATCAAGCTGATTTTCAAGAAGCGGCTAACAAACGTTATAAACGCCTTGTACTTGGTGATTTCGTACGCCTTCGCGGTGCTTACATCATCAAAGCAACCGATATCATCAAAAATGAGAATGGTGATGTTGTTGAGGTCATTGCTGAAGCGGTTCCTGGTTCGCTTGGCAAAAATGTAGAAGGAGCGAAAGCTCGTGGGGTTATCCAATGGGTCAATGCTAAAGATGCAATTGATATTACCGTCCACAACTACGATGTTCTTTTTACAGAAAAAAATCCAAATGCAATGCCTGGTGAATTAACAGATTATCTTAATCATGACTCATTAACGATCATTCATGGTAAAGGCGAACCTTCCCTGCAAGATGCGCCTGTTAGTCAAGCGTATCAATTTGAACGAATTGGCTACTATGCACGTGACTCAAAGCATGATAATTTAACATTCAACCGTGTTGTTGAGTTAAAAGATAGTTTCGGAGAATAAGCTTGAGTGAGATAATTAAATTCGGCCCCTCACTCCTTGAGGGGTTTTTCATTACCATAACATTAGGAGTCATCTCGTTCTTTATTGCAGTCGCATTAGGTCTGGGATCTGCGCTCCTTTCATTTAGTCAAATTAAACCATTGCGACTTCTTTCGGTGCTATATACCACATTAATTCGTGGAATCCCCGATATCGTACTTATCTTCCTCATTTTCTATGGGTTACAAACATTACTCAATAGTGTTACCGACTCATTCGGTTTAAATCCTCTTTTTCTAAATCCTTTTGTTTCGGGTGTCATTACGATTGGCTTAATATTTGGCGCCTTTATTTCGGAAACATTCCGTGGTGCATTAATGGCGGTTCCCAAAGGTCAATTTGAATCCTGTATTGCATTAGGAATGTCAAAAACCCACTTTTACCGTAGAATTATCTTTCCCCAAGCAATGCGTTTCGCACTCCCTGGATTAAGTAATAACTGGTTAGTGATGCTAAAAACCACCGCTCTAGTCTCACTTATTGGTTTACATGATCTGGTATTCATCGCAAATAATGCTGGAAAAGCCACACGCCTAACATTTGATTTTTATCTCGTAACAGCACTAGGATTTCTCCTTTTGACCACTGTTTCAATCTTTATAATTAAATATTTAGAGCGTCATTACAGTACCGGTTTTAAAAATGAGGTATCGCTATGATGGAAGATATTATTAATGAATTGCCTGATCTATTACCTGCTATTTGGCTAACGATTAAACTTACCATCATCGCCTCTCTGGCAGGACTTATTTTTGCGATTCCTCTATCTATCCTTTCGCTCTCACAACGGGCAGTTATTCGTCTACCGATCGAAGCATTTAGTTATTTCTTCCGTGGTACACCACTTCTTGTTCAAATTTATTTGATCTACTTCGGCTTAGGTCAATTTGAAGCTATTCGTAATAGTGGCTGGCTATGGGAAAATGTGTTAACTGATGCCTATAAATGCGCATTAATTGCCTTTACACTTAATACTTGCGCCTATACGATAGAGATTTTTAAAGGTGCATTAAAGCATACGCCTAAAGGCGAGATTGAGGCGGGAATAGCCTTTGGAATGAGCAAATTTACGCTCTTTAGACGAATTATCTTCCCATCAGGTTTTCGCCGTGCCTTGCCTGCTTACAGCAATGAAGTTATCTTTATGCTCCACGGAACTGCGCAAGCATCGGTATTAACATTAGTCGATATTTTGGGATGGGCACGAAAAGTATATAGCCTTACTTATTCACCTTTTACCCCATTCTTAATCGCTGCAATTGCCTATCTAATTTTAACCTTTATTTTGGTGGCAATTTTCAAATATTGTGAAAAAAGATGGTTGTCTTACCTCAAACCTACTTTCTAATAACAAAGATTATTTTCAAGCCTTCAAGTAACAAAAACCGCTAAAAGATTTAGCGGTTTTATTTTTATAGCACTTTTTTGAAAGTTATCGTGATTCAACAATAGTTTCAAACGATATTAAGATACTGATTGGGGTCGTAATAACTTTAACTCATCATCCGTTAATGACTCATTGTTCTGTAATTTTGCTAAAACCTTTTTCAAGGGTGATTCACCACGTGCAAGTTGACTAAAAAGATCATGAAGTTCTCCTTCAAGAAGTGTTTGATCGATTAGCAGCTCTTCAGTTGCTAATTGACGCAACCAAGTTGCCCACTTTTCATTCTCAAAATAATGAATAATTTGTGCTGTATTTTGAAGTAAATCATACTCTTTGATCGCCATGATAATTTCATAGAGGATATTTTGTTGTCGATCCTCACTTTCAAGTAAAAAGTGTAATCCCTGTAACTTATAGGTTAATTGGGGGTTATTCAGAATAATAATGATAATCCGCTCGACTAACGATTGACCGTTTTGAAATTGACGACCTCGAGCACCGCGTTGCCCACCTTTTACTCCTTCACGGACATAGCGGCTTAAAAGACTCTCTGCCAAGTTTGCTCTTCGCCCAAGTTCCGCACGAAGAAAATCTCTCAAAGGAATATCACGCATACCATTAATCTTCTCTCCCACATTCTCAAGAAATTGTGAACGCCCTTCAAAGGTGTGCATATCAACTGCTTCCTCTGAAGATTCAAAGAGATATTGAGAAAGCGGGGTTGCCTCTTTCACCAACTTTAAAAAAGCATCTTTTCCATACGTTTTCACATAACTATCAGGATCTTCCCCTTCTGGTAGAAAAAGAAAAAAGATTTCTTTACCAGCCGTCAAAACAGGAAATGATTCATTCATCGCCTTATGAGCGGCACCTCGGCCAGCTCTATCGCCATCAAAGCAGAAGACAATTCGAGAGGTATAACGAAACAACAATTCAATCTGTTTGCGCCCGATAGCTGTTCCTAAAGTTGCGACACTGTTCCCAACACCATAATGAGAGAGCATAACAACATCCATATAGCCTTCAACAACAATGATCTCTTCATAATCTCGCTGATACTTTCGAAGCTCATAAAGACCATAAACTTCTTCTCCTTTTTTAAAAATCGGCGTTTCAGGAGAATTAAGATATTTAGGCTCACCTTGTTCTAAAATACGCCCGCCAAATCCAATTGTATCGCCTTTACGATTACGAATAGGAAACATAATGCGATCTCGGAAACGATCATAACGACGGTGATTATCAGACTCACTTAAAAGACCACCTTCTAACAATTGTGATTCTGTCACACCATATTTTTGCATCTCGCTCATCAAAGCATTCCAACTATCCGGAGCAAAACCAATCCCATACTTTTTAGTATCTTCGCCACTTAAACCGCGTTTTTGAAGATATGCAATCACGCGATCTCGGTCATCCGATACTCTGAGCTGTTTATGAAAGAAAGCTTCCGCCATTTTCATGATTTCCAATAGATTACGTTGTTGCTCTATAACAGCACTCGACTGGGGAGATCCACGACGTTCATAAGGAACTTCTACACCTTCAATCTGGGCAAGCGCCTCAACCGCCTCGAGAAACTCAAGGCGTTCATAGTTCATTAAGAAATCCAATACGCTACCACTCGCATTACAGCCAAAACAGTAGTAAAACTGTTTCGACTCACTCACACTAAAAGAAGGAGTTTTTTCATCGTGAAATGGGCAACATGCTTTATAGTTACTACCTGCCTTCTTAAGAGGAACACGCTGATTAATCACCTGAACAATATCTGCCCGAGCAATTAATGAGTCGATAAATTCTCTTGGAATAAATCCTTTCCCCTTTGCCATTGTGACCTCTTACTTCGCTAAACGGTTTTTTACCAAACCACTAACAGCCCCCATGTCTGCTTTCCCTAGCAATTTAGGACGCACAGCACTCATCAGCTTACCCATTCCACTCATATCTGAAATTCCCATTGCAACAATTGCCTCATCAATAATAGCTGTTATTTCAGACTCAGATAAAGGTGCGGGCAGATAAGGTAAAATATATTGTAATTGAGCCTCTTCTTTCTCAACTAAATCATGACGATCTGCTTTTTTAAATTGATCGATCGACTCTTTACGCTGATTCACCATTCTCGTAAGAATATTGAGATAATCCTCTTCCGTAAGAGCTTCACCACGCTTTTGTAATTCAGCTTCTTGAATTTCTGCTAAAACAGCACGTAGAGTTGTCACTTTTTCGCGCTCTTTTGCTTTCATTGCTTCTTTGACAGCATTTTGTAATTCTACTTTCATGGAAATCCTCTTTAAATTTTAATAATTAAAAATAAGAAGGGAGACTTTCGCCTCCCTTAAATATCGATGTTGTGATTTCGTTGATCAATATTCTACAAACATTTTTGAAGGGAGATCAATCACATAATTTAGCTGAAAAGAGTCGCAATCTGTTTAAGATCAAACACTTTACCATTAACCATCCACACACCATTTAGATATTGTATCTGAACCTTTGCACCGCCACCAATAAATTCAACAAGTGGTGCATCTGCACCTAAAATCATTGCCATTAACTGAAATTGCTCATAGAAATCATTCATCTCTTTACGAGCTTGATCCAGTGAAATAGCATCACCACCAATAAACATAATATTACTACCAAATTCAACAATATAAGACTTTTCAGCAAAAAGATTTAATTCAATTTTATCAATATACTGTTCAACAAACTCAAAAAAGGTTAGATCACCAAAAAGATCATCCGCAGGATTTCCCTGTCCTGTTAAGTCCGCTTCAGCAAGTTTATCAATAAGTGCCAATTTAGGAGTTATGCTAATAAAGTTTTCAGTTTTACTATCCCCCAATACACCATTTAAAGTGATATTAATCGCTGTACCTTCAATAAAATAATCTTTTAAAAGAGCTACCGTATTGAGGTTACCAGTATCAAGGACATTGTAATCTGTAATGGCCTTATTTTGATTTGCAATCTCATAAAGATTTGTAACAAGCGGCGCAATATTTGTCGCAAAATGGATATCGCCAAGTACCCCTTTTTGAGAATCATTCATCAATGATGTAATCACAATATTTTTAATATCTACGACACCATCAATTTGCGAACCGTTCTCTTCAGAAAATCCTGTTTCATAGGTGAATTTATCCGCAGCAACCTTCACATTTTCAACACCTTGTTTCCCAGTAATTGCTGCAATCTTATCAAAAGTTAAGATTGACTTTTGACTCCTTTTTTGAGGATCTGTCCCCATAAAAAAAGAACCTTTCTTTGCATCAATTTTTGCAAGATTGACGCCATCATTAATATCAACGGAGATTTCACCAGAATTTATCTGAAGTTTAACGCCTTGAAGATGTGAAAAATCATTTTCAAAAATATAAAAATCATTCATCACAAAATCTTTAACGCGAATTTCCCCTTGCTTTAGATCATCAGGATTCGTTAAGACCATCTCAGGAACTTGACTAGAGGATTTAAACACAAGATTTTCACGATCAATCTGACTTTGAGTCGCAATATCTTGAATATCCATCAACAATTTATTCTCTGCTACGCCTTTTGAGTAGAGCTGCACTTCAGCTTTAGATATAATTGTTGCAACACCTTTATTCTCGGCATAATTCGTAAAAACAACTTCTCCTTGCTCTTTAGATTCAAGGAAATCATTCTCGTTGTTAAAAATCATGACTGTTTTAGCATCAAAGTCCGCAATATTTTCAGATTTTACCTCTCCTTCTACATCTATTGCCATGTCAGCGACAAAAGGAGTAACGGTGTTTTGATAAATAGTTTGGTTAATTGTTTCATAGTCCTTTGTAAAAAGGTCTATCGGTGTAGCATAGCTTGCATTAGCCATTAAAAACAAAAATGGGAGTGTTGTTGCAAAGATTTTCTTTTTCATTATCAATCCTTAATATAGACAATGTGCATTTACTTAATGATACTGAATATAGACTAGCTTAGTCGAATAAAAAACACTCTTTTAATCATTATCCCTGCCGCATCTGCTGATAGGCTGCTAAAATAACACTAAAATCAGCACCTTCTTGATGCATATTTTGACTTAGATATCGACGCCATAGTTTACTTCTTGGCTCCTCATGAAAAAGCCCTAACATATGTCTTCCTACATGATTAAGCTTGCCTCCATTTTCAATATGTTTTGTGACATAGGGCTCCATTGTTTCAATTATCTCAAAACGACTTTTTACGGCGGTGGTGTCTCCATAAATCATAGAATCAACTTGTGATAAAAGATATGGATTATAATAAATCGCTCGACCAAGCATAATACTATCGACGCTTTCAAGATAAGCATTTCCTGCCGAAATTGTCGAAATACCACCGTTTAATCCAATCGACAAGTGAGGAAAATCTCGTTTCACCTGAAATACACGTTCATAATTTAATGGAGGAATATCGCGATTTTCTTTAGGTGAAAGCCCTGATAACCATGCTTTACGCGCATGTAAAACAAAATGAGTACAGCCTCGGCTCGCTACCGTTTCAATAAATTTTACTAGAAAATCATAACTATCAAAATCATCAATACCAATACGAGTTTTTATCGTTACCGGAATCGAGACAGTCTCTTGCATAGCACTATAACAGTCTGCCACAAGCCTCGGCTCAGCCATTAGACAAGCGCCAAAACGACCTTTTTGAACACGATCTGAGGGGCACCCACAATTTAAATTAATCTCTGAATAACCGTATTCTTCTCCAATCTTAGATGCTTTTGCTAAATCCATAGGATCAGATCCGCCTAACTGAAGTGCAATAGGTCCAGCTTCTTCAAAATAAAGATGTCGTTCTGCATCACCATACAGTATTGCACCAGTAGTCACCATTTCACTATATAAAAGCGCATGTTTACTCATAGTACGATAAAAATAACGACAATGACGATCAGTCCAATCGAGCATTGGCGCAACAGAAAACTTTGAAACATTCATATTGTATATCTCATCTTCAAAGAACGAAGGAACTCACAAGAACTTTTCGAGTTATAAGAAAAATCCCCGAGATTCATCAAACACCGGGGATTTTAATTTATAAACAACGATGATAATTAAAAAAATCGTCAATTAATCAATATCTAAGAAACTTTTTAAGCTCTCTGAACGATTTGGATGACGCAGTTTACGTAGTGCTTTTGCTTCAATTTGACGAATACGTTCACGTGTCACATCAAATTGTTTACCTACTTCTTCTAACGTATGATCCGTGTTCATATCAATACCAAAACGCATTCTTAAGACTTTCGCTTCACGGGCTGTTAAAGTATCTAGCACCTCGCGCGTTGCATCATTTAAGCCTTCATCCGTAGCCGACTCAATAGGTGAAACCGCATACACATCCTCAATAAAATCCCCTAAACTAGAGTCTTCATCATCACCAACCGGCGTTTCCATTGAGACTGGCTCACGAGCAATTTTGAGCACACGGCGCACACGATCTTCAGTTTCACCCATTGCTTCAGCAATCTCTTCTGGAGTCGCTTCACGACCTAGTTCTTGGAGCAACTGACGAGAAATACGATTCAATTTATTAATTGTTTCAATCATATGTACAGGAATACGAATTGTACGCGCCTGATCGGCAATTGAGCGGGTAATTGCTTGACGAATCCACCAAGTTGCATAGGTCGAGAATTTATATCCTCGGCGATATTCAAACTTATCTACCGCCTTCATCAAACCGATATTCCCTTCTTGAATCAAATCAAGGAATTGAAGCCCACGATTAGTATATTTTTTTGCGATAGAAATTACCAAACGTAAGTTTGCTTCGATCATCTCTCTTTTCGCTCGACGTGCTTGTGCCTCACCGATAGAAATCTGACGATTAATCTCTTTAATCTCGTAAATTGTTAAATCTGTTTCTTGCTCAATTTGTGCAAGTTTATCTTGGAACTCATAAATGTGCTTTTCATACGTTTTTAGCTCGTCAACATATTTTGCTTTACGTTTAAAAATATCATTTTTGAAAATATCTTTATTCGACTCATTACGAGGAAATACTTTTAAAAATTCTGTGCGTGGCATTTTTGCTTTTGCGACACAAATATGCATAATTTTTCTTTCAATCGGGCGAATACGGTCGATCGTTTCACGCAACTTATCATACATTTCTGTCTGGAATTTAGGCGCAATTTGAAACTCCATAAATTTTTCACGGACTGCAATTTTTACCTCTTTTAACGCATCCGACTTGCTGCCTGCACCTTCTTTCTCTTTAATCGCATTGAGTTTATCAACTATTGTTTGTAATTCGGCAATCTTTGTTGCGAGGATCTCAGGATCAGGCCCATTAGTATTGTCTTCCACTTCAATGTTGTCATTCTCATCTTCCGCAGCTTCTTCTTTCTCATTATCTTCAAGATAAAAACTAGGATCGATAAACCCCACAACTAAATCAGTAATTCTCCCTTCCTCTTTAATCGCAGCATGATAAGAGTCAATCAGATGATAACTTGCAGGAACATAGAGCGCTAAAGAGCTTAATGATGAACGAAGTCCTTCCTCAATACGAATAGCAATCTGTTTTTCTTCTTCACGTGTTAAAAGGTCAACAGTGCCCATCTCACGCATATACATTCTTACAGGATCAGTCGTACGGCCGATTTCTTCGTCATCAATATGAGCGAGAACTTCAGCCGCTTCTTCAACTGCATCGTCACTATCTAGTGATTCACTGAGCATCAAGGTATCTTCATCAGGTGCTTCTTCATGAACATTAATCCCCATGTCCTCGATCATCGCGATGATACTTTCAATTTGCTCTGGATCGACCATGCCTTTGGGGAGATGATCATTCACCTCTGCGAAGGTAAGATATCCTTGCTCTTTACCATAAGCGATCAGCTTTTTAATTTGTTCTTTTTTAAGCTGATCTTGTTTTCTTTGATCTGACTGATTGCTCATAATTTAGAATGACACCCTCAATTTCAATAAATAAGCCTTAGGCTTTTGCTCGAATAGCGAAATATTATACCATATTTCACCAAAATCTGACACCCACAAGGACACAAAAAGTCATCGTTGCTAATCCTTTAAACAACGAGTATTTCTCCATAGTGATTTAATGGGGATGTAGAATGATTAATTCAAGAGATCATCAAAACTTATATCACAATCACTCAATAAATCGCGCATCTTTTCGAGGGTTTTCATCTGCAGATATCGCACTTGATCACGCGTTAATCCTAAGAGCTCTCCCGTTCGCTCAAGCGTCTTACCCTGCTTACCGTTTACCCCAAACCGGTATTCTATCACCTTTCTTGCACTTGGTTCTAACTCTAACAAAATAGCTTCGAGCACAGTGAACACTTCATTATCAATTAAAAATTTAATACAATCGTCTCGATTAATATCCGCAGCAAACTGGTAAAAATCACCATTCCCCTCGGTAGAAATTGTTGCATCTAAAGAGAGTATTGCTTCATGATTTGCCAATAACTCCATCACTTCAAAAATGCTTTGATTAGTGGCCGTTGCTAGCTCACGAACGGTGACTTCTCGCTTTAATTTTTGCGATAACGCCTTAAGTTCCTTTAGCAAGCGAGAAATCGCTTTATTAATATGAATAGGGACACGAATTGTACGTCCATGATTCATTAGTGCTTTTTCAATATAGTGACGAATCCACCATACCGCATAGGTAGAAAATCGAAAACCTTTATCTGGCTCATACTTTTGTACCGCATGAATAAGACCGAGATTTCCTTCTGAAATCAGATCAAGAATATCGAGTCCTCGATTTTCATAGCGCTGAGCGATCATAACAACTAAGCGTAAATTGCCTTGCACCATTTTATCAAAAGCTGTTTTGTCGCCATTTCTAGCAGCCTGTCCTAAAACCTTCTCTTCTTCTGGCGCTAACAGACTAAATTCACCAACTTCTGAAAAATAGAGATAGAGCTCATTATTCCCAAAATCACTCTCTTTACTTCGTTCTTGCATTATTTTTTCAAATTCATCCCCTCCACAATCCAAAATTTCTTCCGTAGATTCATTCTCTATCTTATCGTCTAGTGAAAGTTGTTGAACTTTTGTAGCTTTATCTATTGGTTCTTCTAAGGATTTTGTTTTTTTCATAAAGTCCCCCTTTTTTAGATTCTCCTCTTTGCACAACATTTTTTCATAATTAATAAAATAACTTTATAATAATGTTTATTTTGTAAATATTTATATATTAAATAAAACCAAAAAATACTTTAGAAAAAATAATAACCCGCCTGTTTAAAACAGGCGGGTTATAAAAATTAATAAAAATAATTAACTATTTATTTTATTTAACTGATTTTTTAATGATTTCAACGGCTTTTTCTACTAGAGAACGAGATGTCCCGAAATTAAGACGGACATAATTTCCTGTTACACCAAATGTTTTACCGTCGTTAAGCGCTAAACCATTTTCTAACAAAATACGATACGCATTTTCTCCCAACGATGTTGCTGAAAAATCAAGCCACATCAAAAAGGTCGCTTCAGGAACAACCATTTTTAGCCCTTCAATAGTTGAAAGCTCTTTCACCAGATAGTCACGGTTAGCAATAAGATAGGGTTTTAATTGTGCTAGCCATTCATCACCATAGTCAAAGGCAAGTTCAGCCCCCTTAATCGCATAAACATTCATTCGAGGAATAAAGCCCATCATTGCGTTATGATACTCTTCCCTTAATTCATCATTCTCAATTAAAGCAAATCCGCCACTTAGTCCCGGGAGATTAAACGTTTTACTTGCAGAGATCAGTGTAATAGTACGTGCTTTTGTATCATCACTTAACGTTGCAAACGGAATATGCTCACGATCCCAATTAAGCTCTGCATGAATCTCATCAGAGAGTACTAAAAGATCATGTTTTTTTGCAAAAACAGCAATCCTCTCTAGTTCTTCTCGCGTAAAGATACGACCCGATGGATTTTGAGGATTACAGAGCATCAAGATTGCGGTTTTATCGGTAATCGCTTGCTCCATTGCCTCAAAATCAATCTCGTATCGCAGTGTGCTTCCCTCTATATACTCTCTTAATGGCACTCCTATACCGGTAATTCCCACATTATTTTCAATTGCGAAAAATGGAGGGTATGCCGGGGTATGAAACATATATGATGATTCTCGATCACGTCTTGCAACAAGATTAGCTGCAATATTAAAACCTGTCACTAAACTTGGAAGCAGAACAATACTCTCTTTAGCAATGGTCCAACCATAGAGCCGTTGAAGACGATAGATAATCGCTTCTAAAAGTCGATCTGGTCGAGATTTACCATAGCCATAAACTCCCTTTTCAGACATTGCGATTAAACCATTCACAACCTCATCTGCAGCAGTAAAATCCATATCAGCAATCCACATTGGTAAAATATCCTTCGAATAAGCAGTCCACTTATCGGAGTTATTATTACGGCGGTTGATTATCTCATCAAAATCATATACTTTTTTAGGATTATCCATTTCGATTCCTTTTTCAAAACTTCTTTACAGAACAAGCTGATCATTAGACATATGTCTTTAAAAGAATAGCTGCTCCACTTCTAATTGGGTAACTTGAGCACTCACCACAAAAACTCTTTACATTCAATACAATATCACAGAATCAATATATCAAGTCACCTTTCACGAGCCTACTTCAGAGCTTTTAACAGCTCTTTTAACAGCTTATAAAAACGTTCAACACTGGCAATATCAACACGCTCATCTGGCGAATGTGCACCTTTTATCGTTGGCCCAAAACTAACCATCTCTAACTGAGGATATTTTTCACCAAGAAGCCCTGTCTCTAATCCTGCATGTAGAACTGAAACAGTCATCTCTTCTCCTGTTTCTGATTTATACACTTGAAGCAATTTTTTCAATGGTAATGAGTTAAGGTTTGGTTGCCAAGCAGGATAAGTATTCCCCTCCTCCACAAAGGCACCAACAAGATTACTCACAGCCTTAATGCGGGTACGAACAACATCCAAGCCACGATCAGTAATTGATCGCGCTAATAATTCAACAAGAAGATTATGCTCTTTACTAATATGAACAACCCCAATGTTACAACTTGTCTCAACAACAGGAATTTCCACAGAGTTACGTATAACACCGCAAGGCAAAAGAAGTAATAAATTTAATACTGCCGAAGATGCTTCTGCATCAATGGTTGCTTCACTAGTCGTTTCTTTAAACCGCACAGTAACATTATTATCGATACCTTTTAAACGCGCTTTTAGCATCGCATCTGCATCTTTTAAATATGCTTCAAATTGTGCTTTATGACTATCGTGGATCGCAACAACTGCTTTTGCAGAGCGTGGAATTGCATTTCGCAATGTTCCACCATGAAACTGTGCTAAACGCAACACTGAATGATGTGTAAATGCCCCAAGCACTTCTGCAAGAAGAATATTTGCATTCCCAAGTTCTTTATGAACATCAATTCCTGAATGACCACCGCGCAATCCCTCCACAACCACTTCATAAAACACGCCACGCGTTTCATCATCATAATGGAGCGTTTTAGTCACTTCAAAATCAGAACCTCCCGCACAACCAACGGTACATTCACCTTCTCGTTCACTATCGAGATTAAGAAGATATTGCCCTTCTAACCAATTAGCCTCGATATTTTGAACGCCACCCATACCTTGTTCTTCATCGACAGTCAATAGCACTTCAAGTGGCCCATGTTCAGCAGTTTCGTCTTCTAAAATAGCAATAGATGCCGCAACCCCAATACCATTATCAGCGCCTAAAGTCGTATCTGTTGCATAGAGCCAACCATCTTTGATCTGCAATTGCAGTGCATCATTATCAAAGTCATGTGTACTCTCATCACGCTTTTGACAGACCATATCAATATGGCCTTGCAAAATAACCTTTGGTGAATTTTCATACCCTTTTGTTGCTGCTTTTTTAATAACGATATTACCAATCGCATCTTCTTTAAAATCTAAATTATGCTCTTTTGCATAATCACGATAAAAAGCACGGATCTTCTCCTCTTTTTTAGAGGGACGAGGAATTTTGCTCATTTCAGCAAAATGTTGCCAAAGAAGTTTGGGTTCTCTGTTTTCAATCATTATTCAATCCTCTTGTTACTTATAATGTTGTAACATCACTGTTTGATCTGATATCTATCGGTTCTATCCCTATTTAGCAATATTTATACCTGATAAATACTCTCGATTTTCATCTTATAGTGGTTATAAGTGATTTTCCAATCTCTTTTTTTAAGGGGGCAGCGCTCAAAGACGCAAATATATCCTTAATTCATACGAACCATTGCATATTCATATAGTTATATTGGGTAATTACATTTTACAACAAAAAGTCTTACATTGATGAATCAGGCAATTTTTCTTAACGGAAATCGCTGATAAAGGTTATGAATAATCAATATCTTCAAATTACGTTTAACTTAACTAAAAGGAAACATCGAATGAAGAAATTAAAAATGAGCGCTCTTGCACTTTTACTCCTTAATGTAGGAGTTATGGCTCAAGCCGAAAATATCACCGTTTTTGCAGCTGCATCACTTCAAAATGCGATTGACGAAGTTAAAGAAGCTTATGCAAAAATTGATTCAAAAGACCAAATCGAAGCGCTGTATGACTCCTCTTCAAATCTTGCACGTCAAATCGAACAAGGTGCTCCTGCGGATATTTTTATCTCCGCCAATCAAAGCTGGATGGATTATCTTCAGGAAAAAAATCTAATTGATAACAAAACTCGCACAAATATCGTTAAAAACGAATTAGCACTAATTACTTTCACAGATAATCCAACAAAATATAAAGTTGAATTTGCTTCAAATGAGTTCTGGAAAAATGCTTTGACCGATACACGTATTGCACTCGGTGATCCCGATCATGTTCCCGCTGGTCTTTATGCGAAAGAAGCTTTTGAAAAATTGGGTGTCTGGAAAACCGTAGAACCCAAAGTTGCATCGGCACAAAATGTTCGCGCAGCTCTTCTTTTAGTTGAGGTGAAAGAAGCTGATTTAGGTGCGGTTTACTCTTCTGATGCGAGTATCAGCCAAAAAGTTAAAACTATCGCAATTTTCCCTGAAGATCTTCATGAACCAATTGAATATCCAATTGCCATTATCAAGGATCATTCAAATGAAGCGGTCGATAGTTTCTACAAATATCTATTAAGCGATGATTCTGCAGCTATCTTTAAAAAATATGGCTTTGCAACACCATCTATCGCAAAATAAATAGTAGCAATGTCATCGGCAGAAAATTTCGACACATTTTCTTTCTGTCAAAACAAGGAATATTCACACCGACAATTATCGAATGATCATTGAAGATGTGAGTATTCAATATTTATAGCCATTTACTACAACTAACAATCCAAAACCAACTTATGACACTATTAACAGAATATGAATGGTCTATTATTGTTTTAAGCCTAAAAATCGGTGGCGTCGCCATTCTTTTCTCGCTCCCTATTGGAATATTTTTCGCATGGATTCTTGCTCGTAAAGAATTTAAGGGAAAAACATTTTTAGATAGTTTTATTAATCTCCCACTCGTTTTACCGCCTGTTGTTATCGGCTATCTTCTTCTCATCACCATGGGGAGAAATGGTTATGCAGGTCAATGGATCGATCAGATTTTTGGGATATCTTTTAGCTTCAATTGGAAAGGTGCAGCGTTAGCTTCGGCAGTCGTCTCTTTCCCTCTTTTGGTGAGAGCGATCCGTATTAGTTTTGAATCTATTGATCAAAATTTAGAATTTGCAGCACGTAGCCTAGGAGCATCCAAAATAAGAATGTTCTTCACCATCACTATTCCGCTTGCAATGCCGGGAATTATCGCCGGAGTTGTTTTAGCTTTTGCCCGTTCCCTTGGAGAATTTGGCGCAACGATTACCTTTGTATCAAATATCCCAGGGGAAACTCGTACATTACCGCTTGCTATGTATACGCTCATTCAGATTCCCAATCAGGAAGCCGCGACAATGCGCCTGTGTATCATTGCAATTGCGATCTCCTTTATCGCACTTTTCTTCTCAGAGGTATTACAAAGAGCTCATAAAAAACGTCTCGGATTACGGTAATTAACGATGATTAAAATTAATATTACTCACCCATTTCAAGATTTTACCTTTCATGCGAATCTCCAGATTAATGACGATGGCATTATCTCTATTTTTGGACCTTCCGGCTCTGGAAAAACAACGCTTTTAAACTTTATCTCTGGGAAGTTAATTCCAAAGAATGGATTGGTAGAAATAAATGGCAAAATTCTTTTAGATACCAAGCGTAAAATTAGTTTGCCGATTCATAAACGCGGCATCGGTTATGTTTTTCAAGAACCGACACTCTTTCCGCATTATTCGGTCGAAAAGAATCTACTCTACGGTGAGAAACATAAAAATACAGAGCTATTTGAACGTATTACCAATCTTTTAGGAATTAAACCTTTACTCAAGAAACGAATTGCCTATCTCTCGGGCGGTGAAAAACAGCGTATCGCCATTGGACGCGCACTTTTAAGTTCACCCGATATACTTCTTATGGATGAACCGCTTTCGGCACTGGATCAAGCACGCAAAGAAGAAATATTAAAATATCTTGCACAAATACCAACGCAATTTAATATTCCAATTCTCTATGTCACACATAATCGTCTGGAAGCCAAACAATTATCGCAACAGTTTATTGCGGTAGATAAAGGCGATATTTCACTTAAACCCATTACAGCGATTGATGATGTTTATGAGAAAGCGGAGATAGAATATCAAAAACAAGAGAGCCTAAACTTTGCACAATAAAAAGGATTCCTCTACACTAAGAAAAGTTTAAACTTCACAAAATATCATTTTTTGTACTGTTTTTAGAATACTTTCAAGGGAAACCTATGTTATTAAAATCTCTCTTTGCAACGATCTTCATTGCAATTACGGCGCTATTACCCTTTATCAGTTATGCAGATTCAGCACAGGCAAAACGTATTGCTGATGCAAACTTTCAGTACTGTATGCAAGAGTCACTTGCGACTGAAGATTATTGCCATTGCGTTTCATCTGTTTACGAACGAAACCTAGCGGATGCTAATCTTCCACAAGATGAGGAAGCATTTGCCATTAAAGCACTCAGCGGGAATATCTCTCTAAAACAGCTATCAGCAAATGAAGTGGAACTTGCCAATCGAATTGCTAAACGCTTCGAAAATGCCGAGTTTGAAAAAGAATTCACGCAATGTTTTAAGATTTTAGAAGAAGGTTTTAGCACATATCAGCAAAATAGCGAAGATAAAACGCCCACGGAAGCTCAGTTAAAAGCAATCGAAGAGCTAGAAGCGATTGAAGAGATGGAAGTAGAGCAAGGAATTTAAAAAATCACTTTTACCCATCGTAACTTTACTATATAAAAAACGCCGCAAATCTCACCGCGGCGTTTTTTTAATTACTATTTTTCATTATCCTTTTTCCATTCATCCCAATCATTCCAAGCTTTCCAACGATCATCTTCTTCCAATTTTTCTTGGTCATTATCGAAAAAGGCGGAATCATCATACTCATCACTTGACGGCAACGTCGGAGGATTTTCAGCTTCTCTTTTACGAAGTCTTCGTAAATCAAGATATGGCAAGATAAAGAGCCAAAAAATTAAAAAAGCAATTCCTAGCCCCCAATGAATCCAAAAGCAGATAATTAACAGTACTAAATTCCCAAGACCACTAAAGATCATTCGAGAATAACTCATCGTCTGAAAATCATGGTTTAAAGATGGTTTTTTATCCAAATTGGTCTTTTGGAGTTTCTGTTTATCCATCGACTGCTCCTTCATTATAATGACTGCTATCTCTAATCTCTACGATAGCAGTCCCATTGAATATTGCAATGGTGATCTTGCGGCTAAACTTCTTTTACAGTAGCAGTCGATTTTGACGCCGCTTTTTCAATCGATTTTGCTTGGTTAGCTTCTCTTACATCGCGGATTTTACGGAACTCTCGTAATTGAATCCACAAGAAGAGGGCCGCCGTGAATGCGGAAATAAAATCCGCCGTTGGTACTGATGCCCAAACGCCTAAAATTGGCTTATACCCCAAGTGATTAAAGATTGGAGGCAAAATGAAAAGTGCCGGAATTAAGAAAATAATTTGACGACTTAAACTTAAAAAAATCGAATGCCCAACTTTACCGATACTTTGGAAGAATATAGTCACCACCATTTGGAAGCCGACTAATGGGAACATTAATGTTACAAAATGGATTGCCTCCATTGTCTCTTGCGCTAAAGCTTCTGACGGATTAAATGGTCTAACGACTAAGGCGGGGAAAAATAGGCCAATTGCAGTAGCGACAATACCGATACAAACTCCCACCTTAATGGTATAGAGTAATGCCTCTTTAAGTCGGTTGTACGCACCTGAACCATAACTATACCCAACAATTGGCTGCATACCTTGCGTCAATCCAAGCAAAATTAAGACCACAAGCATTAATGTTACATTGGCAATCGTATAAGCTGCAACCCCTATTGACCCTCCATAAATACGTACTTGATGGATAATAATAAAAATAATTACGGCGGATACCACATTCATCAAAAAGGGTGACATACCAATACCTAAAATTGCTTTAACAATTGCCGGCGTTAAGCGCATTTTAGAAACACGTAAGCGCAACATACTATTCTTATGCATGAAGTGCCCCATGACAAAGAATGTCCCAGTGATCATAGAGAGCACAATGGAGATTGCAGCACCCTGAATTCCCCATTTCAACACATTGATAAATAATGGTGCTAAAATTGTATTGACAACGAGGGTTAAGAGCATAGTATACATTGCTTTACGGGGATAACCGGATGCTCGCATCATATTATTAAAACTAAAACAGAGATTTGTGAAAATTGAACCTGGTAAGAAGATTCGGAGAAAATCATACGTATATTGATAGGTATATTCATCTGCCCCGAGCTTATAGACAAGCGGCTCTAAAAATAAAAAAAATGAATAAGACACCGTAAGTGTAATAATCAGTGTTAATAGAAAAGAGGTTCCAATAACTCGCTCCGCTTTATCTTGATCTTGGTTTCCCAAAAATATTGAGATCCGACTGGCAGCGCCGGCACCTACCAACATTCCAAAAGCTGCCATCATGGTCATAACGGGCAACGCAATTCCCATTGCACTTAAGGCATGGTCATTAAGATAATCCGCATTTCCAACAAAATACCGAGTAATAATATTGTAAAGTGCTGCAACAGTGCTACCGATAATGGCAGGTAATGAATATTTCCAGAGCAGCTTTTTTATAGGAGCTTCACGAAGCTCTTGAAGTTGGTCGACTTTTTCCATGAGATCCTTTTTGTAATTTTATTTCAGGAATAGAAAAACGCTGTCTCAAAGAAACCACTTGAGGACACAAGCGCGAGACAGACCGATAAGAATTTTATAAATGATAATTATTATCGCTCCGAAGCAAGAAATTCACAAGTAGCCAACCAATTTTTACGCGAATTATTTAGTAAAAAAATGTAAATTTTCCAATCGCTTATGAATAAAACTATAACGATCAACGCGCCCTTTGAGTGCTTGTTTAAGGGCGGAATTACTACTAAAGATATGCACTGATTTTTTCGCACGCGTAATACCGGTATAGAAAAGCTCTTTTGTTAAAACCATTGAAGACTCATCCCCTAAAAAGAGCAGCACGCGTTTGAATTCACTTCCTTGTGACTTATGAATTGTCATAGCAAATGCTGTTTCAAATTGCGGCAATGCATGGATCGAAAACCGGCGCGGAGTATCAACGCCTTCAAAATATGCAACAAGCGTTCCGGCCTCATCCTCTAAAATAAGCCCAATATCACCATTGAAGAGTTGATTCTCACTGCTATTATGGGTCACCATAATCGGCAAACCATGGAAAAACTCTCGGCGGTAATTTTTTGGGAAAAGTATTTGTCGAATACGCTGATTAAGATCAACTGCCCCATTCATTCCCGTTCTTCGGGCTGTTAATACGCCAATTCCCGTAAAAATTTTAAAAAGTGAAGCAACATCTAATCTCCCTTTTGAATATTGTTTTAATGCCTCTTTATAAGACGCAAACTCATTTGTAAACAACGTTTCTAACTGCTGATTATGGATTGGCAATGGCGTCAATTCAACACTTCGGTCTGTCTCATTTAAATGGTTTTCAGTCTCTAATAACTTTTCTAAAGCTGTATATTGTTTCGAGAAGCTTAGATTTTGAAGATTATTCACCACCGTTGCTAATTGCCCCAATCCAGAATTTGCATCAAAGCGATAACTCTTTTTCAAAAATGAGAGGTAATTAAAGGGCGCTTGATTTTCTCGGACAATGCTATTTTTCTCTGGCACTTTTGAAGTGGAAAGTAATTTTTGCAATTTTTCAAAATGGTTTTTTGAGTAATTCTCGCATGCGCAGAGTTCATGCATGATTGAGCCTGCTTCCACTGATGCTAATTGATCTTTATCCCCTAAAAAAATGATTCGTCCTTTAGGCGAAACAGCACGTATCAGCTGCACGAGCATCTGCTGATCGACCATTGAGGCCTCATCGACCACTAAAAGGTCAAAATCTAAAGGATTATTAGCATCAAATTGAGGCTTTCGCGTAAAAGGATTGATCATCAGCAATCGATGCAATGTCTGCCCATTATGAGGAATTAATGATATCTGTAATTGAGCATTTTCTTGCACAACAAGCGGTGCATCGATTACCTGTACTTGTAGATGACGAATTTGCGCTAGAATCGATTCTGAAAGTCGTGCTGTCGCTTTTCCCGTTGGGGCCGCTAAATAGATTGAGAATGGACGCTCAATATTCTCGCTATGCTCTGCATAATAAAAATCAATTAAAATTTGTAGAATCTTAAAAACTGTCGTCGTCTTTCCTGTTCCTGGCCCGCCCGAAATAACAGAAACATGATTTAATAATGTATTGGCTGCTGCGAATTTTTGCCAATCAACCTCATCTTTGTTTATAGGGAAATAATGATCGAGGCGTTCTTGCAAAAACTGCATTGACTCCGCTGAATACTCTTTCTCTTCGATGCTATGAAAGAATTCCACAATCGCTGATTCTTGCTGATAATGACGATCAAGATAGATTCCAAATTCATTTTTGACTAATGGAATTGCTAACTCTTCAGTAACCGCAGACCAACGCTTAGTAAGTAATGAAGCAGATTCTTCCATTTGAAGCCCTAAAAAAAACGTTACTATAAATTCTTGTTCTTTTACGATATTAGGGTCGTTACTCTCCAAAAACCATTTTTGAGGTTCTAATAAAAATGATTTTGGTAGAGCTGTATGACCTAAGCCGTAAGCACGACTGACTAGAAGTGTTAATAAAAAATATCCAAGTCCCTGATGAACGTCTTTATAAATACGATTTTTAGCTGTAAACTCTGCGAAGTAAAAATCGATATAACTCAAATAACGACGATCAATTAAATGTGTCGCATAACGTTTAAGCAGCACCCAAAATGCTTTTTGTATATTATTAAGTTCGGCCACCCCCCCTTGTTGTGCCGCAGCTAAATCAGCCTTTTTCTGTGATAATGCAATTTTTAATTGTATTAATTCTAATGCCTCAATTTGCGGGGTATTTTCTGAAACAGTTGTTTTATTGATTCTATTTAGATCACTCATTTATAAGTCCCCCACTTCTGTTTCACCAAAAAGTGTCATTAATGCCTCGACAACTTGATAATCAGGCTTAATAAAATAGATGCCGCTGGCCATTTCTGCTTCCATTCCGCGAAGATAGAAATAGAAAACACCACCAAAATCATGATCATAATCGAAATCAGGTTTTTGATTTCGTAAAAACTTCACAATTGCGACGGTATAAATTAGATATTGCAGATCATAATGTGCGTGCTTAATGGAATGCTCCATCTGCGCAAGATGATAGTCGTTCTTTCGTGCTCCTAAAGTATTGGATTTATAATCCGCAACATAATAGCGTCCATCAATTTCAAAAAAGAGATCGATAAACCCACGTAAAAACCCACGAATATCTTCAAATTGAAGCATCTCTTCACCATCACGTTTCAAATGGCTATTTAACAGCATATTAAGATCTTGTTTATGCAAAATATTTTCGATCGGAAAAATAAATTCTAGTTCTTTAACATTTTGATGACCTTCTAAAATTTCATAAAGATTACTCGATAATGGTAATGCTGCATAGAAGATATCTTTAAGCCACTTCTCTAGTTCATCGGTTAAGAGTGGAAAAAGTTCCGCCTCAAGAATATGTGCAAAACTCTTCTCAATATTCTGCGCTAAAACCTGACGATCTTGCAATTGTGTCGGCGTATAATTTTCAAGAAGTTCATGTATGAAGTTTCCTGTAATACTCCCTTTGGGGAAAAGACTTTCCGCTTGATCCATATTGATCGGATCTTCGTTTAGCTCTTTCTCATCCGTGATTAATGGCGTGAAATAATTGGGTTTAGCATTGTAGGAGAGATTTGAAAAGCTAGTAAAGCGCCACAATGGTGCAATTTTGCGAGTAAATATTGCCGGCATTAAAGTTGTATCCATAGCTATACTAGGAACACTTTTCTCCAACTTTAGATCTTTCAATAACAGAGGTTTCACTGCAAAAAAACGTGAAAGATATGCAGCCAAAGGCGCCTCATTGCGTTTTTGTTCCTCAAACTCCAAGAGATAAGAAAGCGCATTATCCCGATAACTACTATCCGAAAGAGACTGGCAAAAACCAACATACGTTTGGAATTTTGCGCGTGTTAAGGCGACATACAATAAACGAATATCCTCCGCTAATGTCTCTTTCTTAAAAAAGTTTACAGCCTCTGCATCCGCTTCCTCTGAAAAGAGATAACGGCGTTCTCCATTAGAATCAACATATACGCCCTCTTTTTTAGCATTCGTTTTAAAAAGCCCAAAAGGAAGAAAGACAATTGGAAATTCCAAACCTTTCGATTTGTGAATCGTCATAATTTGAATGGTTTTAAAATCACTCTCTAATCGAACTTCACTACCTTCACCGCTATCGGCACTTTGCATCTTCTCTTGCAACCACAATAGTAAGGCTTCTTTATTGCTAAATTGTTCACGCTGTAATAACTCTCCAAGATGAAAAAGATCACTCGCATAACGCTCGCCATTATCTAGAGCAAGTAGACGTGCTAAACGATTCTCTCGAACCATAAAGGTACGAAGCATCGCTAAAACACCATGCCTATTCCAGATTTCATTAAGCTCATTCCGTTCAATGAGTAATTGTTCTAATTGATGAACTTCATGCTTTACTGTTTCTAGCTCTTCAACTGAAAATCCATATAAGATAGAACCAAGTGTTTGCCGAAAGAGTCCTTGATCATGCTTAAAGACCAAGCTTTTCAGAAAAAGATAGAGATCAACGACGATACTATTCTCAGGATCGAATACTGAATTTCGCTCGGAGAGATAGACGCTATTTAAGCCTTTCTCGCGAAGAGCTGTTTGCATATCGACGGCTTCTGTTCCACTTCGAACGAGGATTGTAATATCTTCTGGCATGACTTTACGGCTAATCAATTCATCACCCTTCATTAACTCAAGTTCACCATTTTCAAGAAGACTCGCAATCTCAACTGCAGCTCCAGCAGCTATCCGCTCTCTAAAAATTGGCATCCCCATTTTTTCATCTTCATGAGGGATATAATCAAGCAGTACCATTCCCGATGAATCCTCATCGCCGACAATCACTTTCGTAAAGTTGGCAGCTTCGGGCGTTTGAATATTGATAAATGGAATCTCTTTTTCAATAAATGGCACATCGTTATTATCAAAAAGACGATTCACAGCATCCACTTGTAATGTACCAGAACGATAATTGGTATTGAGTGTATAGATCGCATCAACATCTTTTTTTATACTTAAATACGCATTAATATCTGCGCCACGAAAACCATAGATCGACTGTTTGGGATCACCAATCATCACAAATGCAATGTCCGAGTGGTCAAAAAAAAGTTTTCGAAATGTCTCAAGTTGTAGATGATCCGTATCTTGAAATTCATCGATCATTACTGTTTTATAACGCAGATGGAGTGATTCTATAAAATGATTTGAAACACTTTTTACCTTACGGTTAAGCACTGTTAAAAGATCGTCAAATCCTAAAACACCTGATTCATGCTTCAAGGTCTGTAATATTTTTACAACACGATCAGCCGCAAAGTGTAGGGCTACATGTTTAAAGGCATCTGTTTTATCAAGATCGGCAAAAATCGCTTCATGCTCAGGTTTTAATTTTGCAAGATCCCCATTAGCAGCCAGCCGATCCGCCATTGATGATAAAGAGAATCGATCCTTCACAGCACAATCTAATATCCCGCCCTTATTTGCCCATTCAATAAGCTGAGTATGATTTTTTTCAATAACCGTTTTGTTGTATGAGCGTTTATTTAAACCAATCTCATCGACTAATTTTCGGAAATCTTCAACCGTTCCCAAATGGATTAATACACGCTCACGAATATCATTGAGCAATTGTTGTTGAGATGACAATACCATCTCTAAAGTATCGTCATCATTAAACCCCGAACGATCAATTAGATCAGGATAACTTAACAATAGTCGGATTTTTGAAAAGAGACTCGATTGCCGAGAAATATTGCCCATTGGGACCGAAAAGTAATCGGCAACAATTTTAGTTAATTCATAATTGAGAGGATAGCACTCTTCTCGCCAAAAATGGTAGACAGCTTCCCGGTGGAGCATCGACAGATCCGTTGCAAGTTCAAATTTAAACGATTGCCCTAAATCGAGTGCATTCTCTTTTAAAACACGTTGAGAGAAAGCATGGATCGTAAAAATAGAAGCCTGATCAATACTACTCTCTGCCTGATTTAAAAGATTAATACCTTTTTCAAGTGCACCACGAGTTCCTAGCTGTTGCTCTTCGATTTCTAAGAACTGATTAATCAGCGTTTGTAATGCACTATCACCACTCTCTGCGCCAGTTAATGTGACAAAAAAAGCGCGTTTTAATTCAACAATTCGCGTATATATCCGCTCTTTTAACTCCGCCGTTGCAGCATTAGTGAACGTAACAATGAGAATCTCCGGCAACTTCTTCGGCTCTGGATTCTTTTCGTTAAGTCCGAGTAGAAGCCGTAATACCAAAAGCGTAATCGTATAGGTTTTTCCCGTTCCTGCCGACGCCTCAATCATCATATTCCCCACAATAGGAACTGTTTGCGGATCGAGGATCGGATAAACCTGAGTTGATTGGGCGGATATTGGCATACGGAACAATCTCATAATCGAAATAATAATGCACTCATTATAACGATCTTTCCACTATAAAGGCAGACATTCCCTTAAAGGTTGATTAGATCAATATCGTTTTTTGCCTTTTTGTGCTCGATATTCAGGCGCTGGCTCTGCTTTTACCTTAATAACTTGCTTTTGTGCAACGCCATTAAGATTCACTCTTGCTTCAACCGTCACTTTTTGTCCTAAGGCATTTGCACAATCTTTGGCAACTTCTTGCGTTAAAAATTCAATATCGCGAACCTCTTGGTGCTGATAAAAAGCAGCGATATAACGATCGAGTGAAAATAACTCCAAAAAATAATCCTTTGCTCGATAACGAATATAGAGCTCTGATCCTTCACCGGGGTTTTGGCTCTTAGTACATAAAATCGGCATTGCCAAAATATGGCATTGTTTTGTGCATAGTGTCGGATTGCGATTTGCGATTAAATCAATCGTCATCTCATGATGCGGGGATTGATAACTCATCTTTCTAGTTTCGGGAATAAACATCTGTATGCTCCTTTACAAAGAATCTTTGCCATAAATTTTTGAGTGTTTTAGGACGAATAATGACCGTTAAAGCAATACAATATTTCGCTAAAATATCGGCAAAAATAATCGCTAACATCTCTTCGAATGTTAGTACGCCTAAGAATGCAATTAACGTCATCACAACACTATCCACCGGCACACTCACAGCATTACTTGCCACCACTTTAAGTGCCCAAGAACGCTCTTTCAATCGTTCAAATACCGCTGTATCGGCAAGCTCACTGAACATAATTGCCAAAAATGAGGCGAGAATAAATCGAAAAGGAATCTCTAAAATAATACTCAAAGCAGTATTAATGATTAACGCTATGGTAATACCCATTAACGCAAATCGAATACCGTAACGATGAAGATGATCGCGAAGCGTAAAAACAAAAGCAAAAAATATTGTGCCCGCACTCAACATCCCATAAAAAGGAAGTTCGATAAATTTATCAATAAGAAGATTGGCAACAAAGATCGAGACCACATACGCGGTCAAATAGAGATAACGCATGACTTTTCCTTTTATATTAACTTGGGGTGAGGGAACCCAATGGGGTTAATGAATTAAATTCACCAACATTGAAAATAATGTGGAGCTTATCATACGGGAGTTCTACTATTTCGCAAATAAAAAACTCTTAAAATTGTGAATAATACTTATTTAACACAACTAAAAATCAGCTTTTACTGGAAATATATCAATCATTTATATAATACAAAACCCAAATCTATGAATATTTTTCAAAAGGACTTTGAGCTCGTAAAATACAGAGCGTAACACCTCGACCACCATAGCGTTGAGGAGGGTTAGCAAAAGCGAGCACATCAATTTGCAGACGTAGCCAACGATCGATTAATCCGCGGATTACTGGGGCATTTTTCGAACTATTGCCCTGCCCATGAATAATCTTCACACAAAAAAGATTCCGCTTTAAGGCTGAATAGAGGAACATCTGTAATTCATCTCGCGCACTACTTGCTGTTAAACCATGAAGATCAATTGTGTCATCTGGAAGAAAATCACCTTGTGCGAGACGCCGTAATAATTTAGATGACACACCATCACGCGCATAACGCATCTCCGATTCAGGATCACTATTAATCCAATTCGTATCATCACTCATTAAATCGAAAAAGGGCGTTTCTTCTCGTAGTGCTTTACGAATAGCAAGACGAAGCTTCGGACGAGGATGTCGAATCGTATCATCTGGGTTTTTAAGAGATTCAACTTTTCCGATACTGTTTCGAAAAAGTTGCTTATCTTCATCACTAATCACCAAGAATTCCTTTACCACCAATACTCTGCCTAAAATGAATAGAGCAAAGAATTAGATCTTTGCTCTATCAATATCTAATTGTAATGAAAAAGTGCTCTAAAATTAAGGTTTTTTCGCCAATATCGTGGCAAATTGTAATTTTAGCCGATTACCATCTTTATCTAAACGGTGCATTTCACCAACATTTTCGTTGTAATGCACTAATTCCCAATCTTTATAATAATCCTTTAATTCACCTTCCCCAAATGTAAAGGAGAAGCCATCAAAAGGATATTGTTCTGTCGACATCGCCGCAACTAAAAGATTGTATCCGCCCGATATTGTATGAGCCTTCATATTCGGAATAATTTGTGGCACCGCATCACGATTTACAAACATAAAAACAACCGTTGAGATAATCAGATCATATTCACCTTGGATATCGGCACTATTAATATCATACTGATGAACGTCAATATTAACGATATTTTCTTTTGCGATAATATCGTTAATTGTTGCTAACATACCCGGGCTTAGATCATAAGATGTAACCTCAAAACCACGATCGGCAAGATAGAGTGAATTTCGTCCTTGCCCACATCCCAAATCTAACACTTTACATGGCTCAACACCATACTTCTCAACCATTTCGACAACATCGGTGTGTGGTAAAGTTAAACCATATTGCTCGTGATAATATTCTGCCGGTTTTCGTGGGGACATTTCATTACTCCTTTAACAAAAAAAACATAATTACTGATATCGAATCCAAGTACCTGTCTCTCCTAAAAATCCTGCCTTTGCAGCTTCTAAAGAGGTGATTAACGCTCGTTTATCAGGGTGACTCCTGACAAATCTCATTGCCGCACGAATCTTCGGTAACATTGAACCCGGTGCAAATTCACCGGAAGCGATATATTTTTCTGCTTCATCATACGTCATTTCAGAAATATCTGCTTGATCTGCTTTCCCAAAATTGATCGCAACCTTTTCAACCGCCGTTAAAATCATCAAAAGATCCGCATCAATCTGTTCGGCAAGTTTAGCACTGGCAAAATCCTTATCAATAACGGCAAGTTTACCAATAGTATGATCTCCTTCAGTTGCAACAGGAATTCCGCCTCCACCAACAGTAATCACTAATTCTCCTGCCTTAATAAGATTTTCGATAGTTTTAATCTGCACAATTTTTTGGGGCAACGGGGAGGCAACAACTATGCGGTAACCTCTGCCTGCATCTTCCATCACCGTATGCCCCGCCTGACGCAACTTCTCTGCTTCTTCTAAAGTATAAAAAGAACCGATAGGTTTATTCGGTGCATTGAATGCAGGATCTTTTGGATCAACTTCAACTTCTGTAATTATCGTAACAACTTCTTTATCAAGATTGCGGCGTTGCAACTCATCCCGAAGAGCTCGTTGCAAATGAAAACCGATATATCCTTGACTCATAGCGCCGCACTCCGTAATCGGTACTTCTGGTTTACCCAATATTTTTTCCGCACTGTCCATCGCCAACTTAATCATTCCTACTTGCGGCCCATTACCATGAGCCACGACTAAGTCATGACCTTCTACAATCAAATCTACAATCGGCACCACGGTGGATTGTAAAATTGTCTCCTGCTCTTTTACACTATTTCCCAATGCATTCCCACCAAGCGCTACAACGATTTTCATATCTCTTTTTCCTCTGTTAGTTAATCCCATTTTTTATCTTTTCAAGTGATCCTACTCCGCAAAACATCCCATAGAATCAATTACATTTTTCTTAAAATATCATTTAAAAATTTTCATCAATTACGGTATTATTGCGAGCGCGTACATGACTATTTTTAACGCGCACAATTTAATATTAAATTATTACAGAGGGAATCGTTGTGAAATTTTTAAAAGAGTTCAAAGAATTTGCGATGCGCGGCAACGTGATCGATTTAGCCGTCGGGGTAATCATTGGTGCCGCATTTAACAAAATCGTATCATCATTAGTATCAGATATCATCATGCCTCCATTAGGGCTACTTCTTGGGGGTGTTGATTTCAAAGATTTTGCAATTACTTTAAAAGAAGCGGTCGGCGAAGAGCCGGCTGTATTGTTAAATTATGGAGTTTTTATCCAAAACATCCTCGACTTTGTTATCGTAGCATTCTCAATCTTTCTTGCGATTCGTGTAATGAATAAACTTCGTGAAAAACAAGATGCAGAAGTTACGGAGGTTGCTGAAGAAGTTGCGGCAGAGCCAACAAAAGAAGAAATACTTTTAACAGAGATTCGCGATATTTTAAAATCAAAATAATAGAAATTAACGAAGTTCCATTGCTATACTCCTCTAATAACGACAATAAGGAGGAGGGATTAATATGGAAAAAGTGCTCTATTTAACAGAAACAGGACGAGGGATTGATTCGTGGCGTGATATATTTGCAACGATTGATCCTTCGTTTTCTATCGTATTGCCACAAGAAGTTCAGGATTTTAGCGAAATTAAATTTGTTTTAGCATGGAAACCACCCCAAGGAATTTTCTCGAAGCTTCCTAACCTGAAACTTATTCAGTCTCTAGGGATGGGGATTGATCACCTTCTCTCATGTACGGATATACCGAGAAATGTTCCTGTTGCCCGCATTGTTGATGCCGATATGACAATACAGATGCAAGAATATGTACTATTTGGTGCATTAACTGCATACCGTAATTTTCAGTGCTATCGCATATCACAGACAAAATCTGAGTGGAAACCTCAAAGACGGCATTTTCATGAGACATTTAATATTGGCATTATGGGACTTGGTGAGCTTGGATTTGCAGTTGCAAAGCATCTACAACTCAATGGCTTTAAAAATATCCGTGGTTGGTCAAGAACCTCCAAAACATTTGATAACATTGAATCTTTTGCAGGTGAAATGCAATTGATGAATTTTGCAAAAGACCTAGATCTGCTGGTTTGCTTACTACCGCTTACAACACAAACAAAAGGAATTCTTAATCAAACACTTTTTAATCAACTTCGATCTGGAGCCTATCTTGTTAATCCTGCACGAGGTGAACATCTTGTAGAAAATGATCTCTTAAGTTCGCTCAATAAAGAACAGCTCTCTGGTGCACTTCTCGATGTATTTCAAACAGAACCCCTTTCAAACAATCACCCTTTTTGGCAGCATCCCCAAATAACCATAACTCCCCACATTGCCGCTGCCACAAATCCAAAAACGGCTGCAGAACAAGTCATCGAAAATTTCAGACGAATAACCAAAGGATTACCCCCTAGTAATCTTGTAGATGTTGATCGAGAGTACTAATTTTACCGCAAAAAAATATGATATTATGAACAACCATTACTATCCAACCAATCTCAAGGGGTCTAACGATGCTCGCTCTGAATAAATTTTTCTTTTATATTGGCATGATTATCAGTCTAATTGGAACATTTATCGGAATTCCGCTACTGATTTTTGGCTATCAACAAATTGGACTCTATCTTGTCACAATCTGCGTACCCGTTGGATTTTTACTCTGGTTTACCGGTTTTGTTGCCTACACATTCTTACGCCCAAACTCTATGCGTCAGCAAGCTGATCAAGAACATGATGCGGCACAAAAATATCAACGACAAGTGCCTGATTAATATATAAAAAAGATAAAAAGCCCCAGCACCTGGCTGGGGCTTTTGCATTCAAGAGAAGCGTTCAGCTAAATAATTGTCACCATTAAAGGACACGACGCTGACGATAAGCTTCCGCCAAAGTAACACCTGTTGCAACAGAAACATTTAGACTCTCAATCTCTCCCTCCATTGGGATTTTTACAACAAAGTCACAATTCTTTTCTGTTAGCCGACGAATGCCTGAACCCTCTGCCCCCATCACAATCGCCACAGAACCACGAAAATCGCTTTCAAAAATAGTTCGATCACCACTACCTGCTAGCCCCGTCACCCAAATACCTCGTTCTTTAATTTTTTCAAGCATTCTCGAAAGATTTGTCACCTCTATAAATGGAATACGCTCAGAACTACCGCTAGAGACCTTACGCACAATAGGCGTTAATGAACAGGCATTATCTTTCGGAACAATCACTGCATCTACACCAAATGCCTCTGCACTACGCAGACATGCACCCACATTATGAGGATCTTGCACCTCATCTAAAATCAATAAAAAGGGGGGATGATCTAATTGATCAAGTAATTTATAGAGATACTCTTCACTTTCTGGCGCACGGACTTCAACAAGTGCCGCAACACCTTGATGGCGACCATCAGCAGCAACACGATCTAAACTTGTTCCATCAACACGCTCAAAACGAATATGAAACTGATGGAGAATATCTAAAAATGAGAGCATTCGCTTATCTTTACGGGTTGGGTCTACCATTACCCTTAATACCTTATCTTCTCGGATTGCGGCTTCTACCGCATGAAATCCATAAATCCACTCTTCTGCCATTATTCATCCATTTACAAAAAAATGAAATAATTATCGCATGTTTCAATTCAAAGTCCATGATGAGTGGCTTGGAGTTCATTAAAATCCTTTATTAAAAAAAAATTAAAATTTAATAAAAAAATAAACGTCTATTAACAAATAGCAAGAGTAATCCAAAACATTTAACTTTCCTAGACTATTTAAAATAACTTAATGTAAATAAACGAAAAATAATAAGTGGTTATATTATTTTTTATCAAAAAAATAGTCTATAATGCTGAAATCTATTTTTGATGTTTTTAGAGGGCTTTCTATGGAACTTGATCCAGTTGTACTCGCGCGAATTCAATTCGCCATCAATATTTCTTTTCACATAATTTTCCCAAGTATTAATATTGCTCTGGCTTGGATTTTGCTATTTTTTAAAATTCGTTATCAAAAGACAAATAATGAACAATGGCTTAATGCTTATAATTTTTGGGTGAAGATATTTGCCCTTAGCTTTGCTATCGGCGTTGTTACCGGTGTTACCATGAGCTTCCAATTTGGTACAAACTGGCCGGGCTTTATGGAAAAAGTTGGAAATATTGCAGGCCCACTTTTAGGCTATGAAGTATTAACCGCGTTCTTCTTGGAAGCAACATTCTTAGGAGTGATGCTTTTTGGACAAAAGCGCGTATCGCCATTTATTCACAACTTAGCAACTCTACTCGTTGCAATTGGTACAACTTTTTCAGCATTCTGGATCATTGCACTCAACTCATGGATGCAAACACCAGCGGGTTATGAAATGATCGATGGTGTTGCACATGTGACAAGCTGGTGGGATGCTATATTTACCCCATCATTCTTGACACGTCTTGCGCATATGCTATTAGCTTCTGGATTAACCGCAGCATTTTTAGTAGCGGGAATTTCCGCTTATAAAATCCTTAAAGGCGATCCTTCAGAAGCTAGTCGTAAAACACTCAATTTAGGAATCATTATTGCGGCAATTTTAATCCCTGTCCAGATCTTTATCGGGGATCAATCAGGGCTTTTAGTACTTAAACATCAACCTGATAAACTTGCGGCAATTGAAGCAATTTGGGATACAGAAGCACCGGTTGCCTTCAATGTGATCGCCTTTCCAAATGAAGAGACTCGTAGTAATGACTTCGCACTTCAAATTCCTCACTTAGGCAGTATTATCCTAACTCACAGTTTAGATGGGGAAGTTCGTGGTTTAAATGAATTCAAAGAGCATCCCCCCGTTGCTATTGTCTTCTGGAGCTTTCGTATCATGGTTGCAATTGGGCTATTGATGCTTCTAACATCTTGGATTGGCGCCGTTCAACTCATGCGTAAAAAAGAGATCGGCAAAAAAATGCTTCGCATCTTTTGTTTAATGACATTCTCTGGCTGGGGAGCAGTACTCTTTGGCTGGTACACAACAGAGATTGGTCGTCAACCATGGATTGTTTATAATCTTATTAAAACAGCAGATGCCGTCGCTCCTCATGGTGTATCCGTAATGATCCCATCATTATTGATTTACATATTAATCTACGTATTTGTCTTAGTAAGTTATCTTTCAGTACTTTTCTTTATGATCAATAAGACCATTAAGAAAAATATCGCTGCAGAACAACAAGGAGCGTAATTATGGATGCTGCTACAATTTTACCAGTCATTTTTGCGGGATTAATGGCCGCTGCTGTTTTCTTCTATATCATTTTTGATGGATATGATTTAGGGGTTGGCATTCTCTTCCCCTTTGTTAAAAATCGCGAAGATCGCGATCAAATGGTCGCAACAGTCGACCCTTTTTGGGATGCAAATGAAACATGGATAGTGCTTGGAATCGGAGTTATATTTATCGCTTTCCCGAAAGCTTATGGGGATATTTTAGTAACGCTCTATATTCCTACTGTCCTTATGCTCGGAGGATTAATTATTAGAGGTGCCGCTTTTGACTTTAGAAATACCGCACAGCCTCATCGTCAGCCTATGTGGGATAAACTTTTTTGCTTTGGCTCATATCTCGCGACAATTTCACAAGGAATTATGATCGGGCTCTATGCAACTGGATTAAATCCAACGCCGGCAAATTGGGTATTTGCAATTTGTATCGGTATTGCTGTCTGTTTTGGTTATGCGCTTTTAGGATCTGCTTGGTTAATTTTTAAAGCAGAGGGCCATATTCGTCTTTTTGCAGTAAAGTCAATTCGCCACTCAATTTTCTTAGCATTTATCGCCATTGTTCTTGTTTCATTAGCAATGCCCTATACTAGCCCAATCGTTTATGCTAAGTGGTTTTCTTATCCAAACATTATCTATTTAGCGCCAATTCCAGCTGCATGCCTTATTTTCGCAGTACTTATCTTCTTAAGCCTTCGATTCATTGAAAAAGATACAACTTATAAACGCGATTGGCTGCCCTACTTCTTCGCGGTACTCATTGTTCTCTGTACTTTTATCGGCTTTGGTTACAGCATTTTCCCTGATATTGTACTTGGAGAATTGACAATATGGGAAGCAAGTGCTGCACCTAAATCCCTTGAATTTACGCTTTGGGGCGTAGCAATTGTCTTGCCTTTAATTTTACTCTATACATTTTATGTTCATAAAATTTTTAGTGGGAAAATTAAACCACATGATGAAGTTGGGTATTAACTAATAATCATTGCAATAACTGATCGATATATATCGAGGACCCATTCGCTTTTAAAAACGTGCTCATTACGAGCGCGTTTTTTTATCTATCTTATACAGTAAAAAGACATCATAACTACAAACCATCCTCAAAAACTTACAATAAAGAAATATCGTAGATAATCTTTCTACTATCATAATTAATAGCATCAAAAAAGCCCGAGAACCTAAGTCCTACGGGCTTTTAGCGTTACTAAGAATTTATATAGTTAATTACGATTTAGAGAGTTAAGATCATCATAAGCTACAAGAACACGTTTAATCAGACTTTCTTGACCTTTACGCAGCCAAGCACGTGGATCATAGTAGGCTTTATTAGGACCATAAGGGTCTTTGGGATTACCTAATTGACTTTGTAGATAACCTTCATTTTCTTTGTAATAATTTAAAACTCCTTCCCACGTTGCCCATTGTGTATCAGTATCGATATTCATCTTTACAACACCATAACTAATTGCATCACGAATATCTTTAAGATCAGAGCCTGAACCTCCGTGAAAAACAAAGTTTAATGGGTGATTTGAAAGATTGAATTTCTCAGCCACATATTTCTGAGAATTTTCAAGAATAATCGGTTTTAACTCGACGTTTCCAGGCTTATATACACCATGTACATTTCCAAAAGACGCTGCAATTGTAAAACGAGGGCTAATTTTACTTAATACTTCATACGCATAAGCAACATCTTCTGGTTGTGTATAGAGAAGTGAATTATCGACAGAAGAGTTATCAACACCATCTTCCTCACCACCGGTAATACCTAATTCAATTTCAAGAGTCATCCCTAATTTATCTAAACGTTTAAGATATTCTGCGCATGTTGCAACATTTTCTTCAAGGGATTCTTCAGAAAGATCAATCATATGCGATGAAAAAAGCGGTTTACCATGTGCTGCATAAAACTTTTCACCGGCATCAAGTAAACCATCAATCCAAGGAAGTAATTTACGGGCAGCATGGTCAGTATGCAAGATCACAGGAACACCATAAGCTTCAGCCAATGCATGCACATGTTTCGCACCTGCAACAGCACCTAGAACAGCCGCTTCATGACCGTTATTACCTGGTAATTTTAATCCGCGCCCAGCGTAGAATTGCGCACCACCATTTGAAAATTGAATAATCACAGGGGATTTTGCTTTTGCAGCAGCTTCTAGCACGCCATTAATCGACTCAGTATTCACAACATTAATTGCAGGAAGCGCGAAGTTATTCTCTTTCGCTACTGCAAATACTTTCTGAACATCATCACCGTATAGAACTCCAGGTTTTACTACATCAAGAACCTTCGTCATAACTACACATCTCCTACATAAATTGAAAACAACTCCATTTTACCGTTTATAAAAAGGTAAATCTACCAACCTTTTTAGATAAAAATTCACCATCTATTTCAGAAAAACTACAAATCCTAAACAAAAAACCTACAAACGCATAATACGTTTGTAGGCTCATAGCAACTATACCATTATTAGACAATAAATTATTGGGTATAAAGAATGAATGTTATTTCAACAAATTATATAAAACCATCTTTAATAAACATCGCTTTAAGATTTTCAATGGCTTTTTCTGTTCGGTCATTTTCCACCACCAATCCAAAGCGCACATAACCTTCCCCACCTTTACCAAACCCGATTCCCGGAGAGACAGCTACGGATGCTTCCTTAATCAATTTTTCGGCAAACTTCATAGAGCCCATCGCGCGGTATGCTTCTGGAATTTTAGCCCATAAGAACATCGAAGCTTTCGGCTTTTTAACCTCCCAGCCAATAGATGCTAATCCTTCACACAGCAGATCACGACGCTTTTGATAACGTAAACGAACCTCTTCCACGCAATCCTGCGGGCCAGTAAGTGCTACAACCGCTGCATATTGAATCGGTGCAAAAGAACCATAATCAAGATATGACTTCATCTTAGTCAGCGCCGCAATTAAAGTCGGATTGCCCACCATGAAACCTACGCGCCATCCAGCCATATTATAACTTTTAGATAAAGTATACGATTCAACAGCAATCTCTTTAGCGCCTTCTACTTGTAAGATAGAAGGTGCTTGATAACCATCAAATGAAAGATCCGCGTAAGCTAAATCATGTACAATCCAAATACCATGCTCTCGCGCTAGTTTTACAATACGTTCAAAAAATGCGATGTCCACACATTCAGAAGTTGGATTCGACGGGTAATTCAAAAAGAGCATTTTTGGCTTAACGGGTGAATTAGCAATGGCTTCTCGTAGATTTGCTTCAAAATCATCTTCAGGTCCAGCAGGAATATGGATGACGGTTGCCCCAGCAATAATCGGGCCGTAAGGATGAATAGGGTATGCGGGATCTGGAACCAAAACAACATCCCCTTCACTTAAAACGGCTAATGTTAAATCTGCAAGCCCCTCTTTTGAACCGATTGTATAAATGGCTTCAGTTTCAGGATTTAAAGAAACGTCATATTTACGTTGATACCAATCGCAAATCGCTTCGCGAACAGGAACGATCCCTTTTGATGCTGAATAACGATGATTTGCGCCTTCTTGTGCAGCAGCAACTAAGGCATCCACAATATGCTTGGGTGTTGGTCGATCTGGATTGCCCATTCCAAAATCGATCACATCTTGACCATTAGCGGCAGCGGCAGCTTTTAGTTGATCAATAACACTAAAAACATACGGCGGTAAATGGTTGAGCCGTTTAAAATCAGTGGATGGCTGCTGTGACATCTTTCCCTCTTCTTTTATACAAAAAAATTTTAATATATTCTAAATATAGCTGACTATTACCCAATTAAATTTATTACTCAATAATAAATTATTATTTTTTAATATGTTGAATAACAAGTCATCTGCTTTAACATCGTCATTTTATAGCCTTCTCACAAAAATAGTACGGTTTCCATGTTTTTATGGCATGAGCGAAAAGATTAATAATCCCCCTAGTAAAACAACACTGAAAACAACCTACTGATTTTATTAGTTTTTATAAAACTGCTCTTGAATATTCATAAAATAACAACTATCTCGCAAATTACGCATCTTTAAAACAATTGTCAACCGATTGGCTCGAAGATTTATTTTTCAAATAAAAAAACTCTTTTCACCCCCCAAAGAAAGCCATAGATCACGATTTTTCAATCAATTAGCCAAGATCATCATAAATAAATTAACTCAGAAAATCTCTCAAAATAGGCTATAATACATCCCTAAAAAGTAGACAAACCAGAGCTCATCCATATTCCTACTCGATGAGTTGAAGACAAAAGAAGAGAAAATGATAGATAAATTACGAAATATAGCCATTATCGCTCACGTTGACCATGGTAAAACAACCTTGGTTGATCAATTATTAAAAAGTTCCGGAACATTTGATGCACGCGAAGATGTTGCAGAGCGTGTAATGGATTCCAACCAACTTGAGAAAGAACGCGGCATTACAATTCTTTCAAAAAATACGGCGATCAACTGGAAGGATTATCGTATTAATATCGTTGATACTCCAGGACATGCTGACTTTGGTGGTGAAGTTGAGCGTGTTTTATCAATGGTAGATTCTGTACTTCTTTTGGTTGACTCTGTTGAAGGACCAATGCCACAAACGCGTTTTGTAACACAAAAGGCGTTTGCGATGGGCTTTAAACCTATTGTTGTTATTAATAAAATTGACCGCCCCGGAGCACGCCCTGATTGGGTGTTAGACCAAACATTTGAACTTTTCGATAAGCTCGGTGCAACCGATGAACAACTCGATTTTCCTGTGGTTTATGCATCAGGCCTAAATGGCTTTGCAGGGCTAACAGATGATGTGCGCGATGGTGACTTTGAACCTCTATTCCAAGCGATTGTGGATCACGTCCCCGCACCGAATGTTGAAGTAGATGCCCCATTCCAATTACAAGTTTCATCACTTGACTATAACTCATATGTTGGTGTAATTGGAATTGGACGTATTAAACGTGGTAAAGTTCATAAAAACATGAACGTCGCAATTATTGACCGCGAAGGTAATAAGCGTTCTGGAAAAATTCAGCAAATTCTTGGCTTCCATGGATTAAATAAAATCGAATTTGAGTCGGCACAAGCAGGCGATATCATCAGTTTTACAGGGCTAGATCCACTTTTTATTTCCGATACGATTTGTGATCCGCAGTGCATTGAAGCATTGCCACCATTAACAGTTGATGAACCTACGGTATCAATGATGCTGCAAGTTAATACTTCTCCCTTTGCTGGTAAAGAGGGTAAATTTGTTACCTCTCGTCAAATTAAAGAGCGCTTAGAGGAAGAGTTACTTCATAATGTGGCTCTTCGTGTTGAACAAACAGAGAGTGCTGATGTATTTAAAGTATCGGGTCGCGGAGAACTTCATCTTTCGGTATTAATCGAAAATATGCGCCGTGAAGGTTACGAGATGGCTGTAGGTCGTCCTCAAGTAATTATCCGTGAGGAAGATGGCGTAAAAATGGAGCCCTACGAAACATTAACGTTCGATATTGAAGAGCGCCACCAGGGCGATATTATGGAGCAAATGGGCATTCGCTTTGCTGAACTTCAAGATATGGCACCCGACGGAAAGGGGCGTATTCGTATCGATTATATCATTCCATCACGCGGATTAATTGGTTTCCAAACTGAATTTATGACATTAACAAATGGTACAGGATTGATGTTCCATAACTTTGATCATTACGGTCCTATTAAGAAAGGTTCTGTTGGACAACGTCAAAATGGTGTCCTAATTTCAAATGGTCAAGGAAAAGCCCTTGCCTATGCACTCTTTAACTTACAAGAGCGTGGCCGTCTATTTACTAGCCATGGAGATGAGATCTATGAAGGCCAAATTATCGGCATCCATAGCCGTGATAATGATCTTGTTGTCAATGCCCTTCGTGCAAAACAATTAACGAACATCCGCGCTGCAGGAACAGACGAAGCATTAACACTTTCAACACCCATCAAATTAACGCTTGAGCGTGCGATTGAGTTCATTGATGACGATGAGTTAGTTGAAGTAACACCGAAATCAATTCGTCTTCGTAAACGTTACCTAACTGAAGCAGATCGTCGTAAATTACAACGATCATCAAAAGATAATTAATTTTAATTAAAAACTGTTAAATCAAATAGTTACTACAAAATCAGAAGCCACCAATTATTCATTCGGTGGCTTTTTTCTTTACCGCTTACAAAACTTACTAATTACTCTAAAGCTTGTGGATTCACTCGATATAATCGATAAAAATGGATAGCATTAATATCAAAATCGGCCAAAACTGTAAATCCATGTGCATCAATCGCTTCATCATAAACAGTTAACTCGGGACCAGTCATTTGTAAATTCTCAATCATCTCACTATCATAACGATAACGCGTTTTGAAACGACCGTATTCATGGTAAAGCGCACCGTGTTGTTGATCAAACAAATAATGCTTTACCTGATAAGTTCCTCGAGCGAGTCCTGTAATCGTCACAATTTTTTTACGCCGAAAACTTCCTACCATATTTTCTTCTATGGATAGATGTGGATTAAAGATAGAAGGATTCACCAACGCAATATAGTAACCATCATCATATTCAGTAATGAGATAATCATCTCCTTGAGCAATGACTTTCCCCTGTAAATCTTGCAAAAATTTTAAAACATAGAGAATCGGTCGCGGCATTAAGTGAATGTAATAGAGCGCAATCGCATTTGTATCAATAATATAATGTTCGGCCGCTTCACGTTGTGTTTCTGTATTCAATGTGACACCAATTGCAGACACATGAGGATTCACACCAAGTAACGTTTGAAAGATTAATGCACCACGAAAATAAGATCCATTTGTCCGACGAGTAGTGCCTGTTAACGTATTCCACTCCATTAAATAAGTAGGGACGTCTATCGCCAATGATTTAAGCTTTTGATTAATCTCTTGAGCTTTATTTTCAATATAACTAATTTCATTTTGAAGCAATTCATAATCAGAAGAGGCTGCATCCTCAATGAGGTCATGGAAATTTGCACGAAAGCTGAAAAAATCGATCGTTTGTAGATACTGTTTATATTTTGTCAATGTTGCTAAGTCATCGGGTTCTGAACGCGGGTAGAATATACCCACAACGAGTTCGGGCACAATCAATTGTAGAGTTTCCTTCACTCGCAGGAATATTTCAAAATATTCCTGCATATTAACGACATTAATATCGGTATAAAAAACAAAATGCCATGTTGCTACATATTTTGAGCCATAACTATCAATAGCATGATAGATAAACTTTCGAATTTTTTGCAGATATTCTTTAAGGTCAAGTCTCGCCCGTTCAAAGTAGATACGCGATACTAAAGAGAGATTATTTTGCTTCAAAAACTCGATTGCAGTATCGATATTGATATACGATGAATAAGTTGGATAATCTTCATCTGTCACAATATGAGGCGCAATAATAGCACCCGAGATAAGATGTGAGACCTCGACATAACTGATCTTAGCGTAACGTTTAAGATGTAATAGTTGCTGACGAATCGTCTCTTTCAACAACTCTAATACATCACCAATAAAAACGATATAATTTTGCAATACTATCGATTGATGCTGTTTACCGTTCGGAACATTAATTACTTGTGATTCAATATGAATAAACTCATCACGCACTTCAGGCTGTTCTGCCGAGTTAATAATATTGGCAAGCAAAGGAACCAAGGTTTCCACAGAAATAGCCTCTGCAATTGAATGAAGCGATTTCTCGGTTGATAACACACTTTCCTCTTCAGAAATCTTCTCACTTTTATGCGTTTTACGGAATTCGCTCGGCGTTGTATGATACTGTTTTTTAAAGAGCTCAATAAAGGTTTTGTTATCTGCAAACCCATGATCTTCTGTGATTCGATAGATTGGCTTATTGCTATTAATCAGATCATAGACAGCATGTTTAAAACGTAGGCTTGTTAAATACTGTGAGAATCCAAGCCCCACTTCATTTTTAAAAAGCCGCGAAAGATAAGGCACTGAAAGATGCTCTTTTTCTGAAAGACTTTTAAGCGTAATAGGTAAATGATAGTTCGCTTCCAAACTCTTTAAAATTCGTTCCATACGATCACTATACTGAGCAATCGAAGGATAATCTGCACTGTTCTCTTCCTGGAAATAGGAAACTAAAGTCAACATAATGTCAGAAATTAGCAAATTTGCTTCTAAATACATCTCATCATTTGCTTGAATTTTCACCATCATTGCTTTCGCAATTAACCAGCGTAATTGTTTCAGTGCTTTTTGCTTATATTGAGGGAAATATTCATCATCCACAATATATTTATAGTGAAAATAATTCTTATAATAACGTGTGAAATAATGATTAGAAATACGCAGCTGAATTACAATATTTTTACCATTTCCTCGCACGCGATATTCACTATTACGGTTAATAATCACTAAATCATCGCGATTCAAATATCCACTTAATCCATAACTTTGAAGTTGTATTTTACCTTTTAAAACAAATAAAAAAGTAATCCCTGCATAAGAATCGATGATCTCCTCTTCAAATACACACGCTTTAATTTGATATTCTGCCAAATTATTTTCTTTTATCATCTCATCTCCTGAACTTAGATCAAATATCTTAAATTTCCTCATGGGGATTTTTGCTATTTTACATTTCTTATAAAATCTTAGAAATAAATAAGGCTGTAAATCCCGATTATCTCACTCTTTTTAATCAAAAACTTTGTAAATACAATAAAGGTAGATTAAATGTCGACTCAAAAAGGAGAAATTATGAAACAATTAATCGATGCCATTAAAAAGAATGAACAAGAGTTTATTGATATTCGACATGATATCCATGCCCATCCTGAAATTGGTTTTGAAGAACAACGTACAAGTGACCTTGTGGCAGAAAAATTATCTGAATGGGGCTATGAAGTTCATCGCGGACTTGCTAAAACGGGGGTTGTCGGCACACTAAAGGTCGGTAAAAGTAACAAAGTTATTGGTATACGTGCCGATATTGATGCACTCCCTATCCAAGAAAATTCAGGAAAACCTTGGAGCAGTCGGATTCCTGAAAGATTCCATGGCTGCGGACATGATGGTCATACAACAATCCTTCTCGCAGCAGCGAAATATTTAGCAGAAACGAAAAACTTTGATGGTACTTTACACGTTATCTTCCAGCCAGCGGAAGAGCTCCTCTATGGTGGGAAAGTAATGGTTGATGATGGGCTATTTGATAAATTCCCATGCGATATGATTTTTGGTATGCACAACATGCCAGGGCATAAAACCGGCGATTTCTACTTTAGAGAAGGCCCAATGATGGCATCTTCCGATACGATTCATATCGAAGTAAACGGAAAAGGGGCTCACGGAGCAATGCCAGAAAGAGGAATCGACGCCACAATTATCGCATGTTATATCGGTACGGCCTTACAAACGATCGTCTCTCGCAATGTTGATCCTTTTGCTCAAACAGTAGTAACCATCGGCTCTATTCAGTCGGGAGATGCGCCTAATGTGGTTAATGATTTTGCAGTTCTTAAACTTTCTGTTCGCTCTTTAGATAAAGATGCCCGTAAACTCATGCTAAAACGTATTAAAGAGATTGCCACACTACAAGGCCAGAGCTTTGGTGCAGAAGTAGAAATTAAACATATTAATGGCAGCCCAGTTTTAATTAATGATCCTGAAGCAACAAGATTTGCGCGTAGCATTGCTGAATCTCTTGTTGGAGCAAATCATGTTCATGATGGCGTGAAATTTATGGGAAGTGAAGACTTTGCCTTTATGCTTGAACACAACCCTAAGGGCTCCTACCTCATTATCGGAAATGGCGATGAACCAGGATTTTGCAATGTACATAACCCTGGATATGACTTTAATGATGAATGTATCGTCCCAGCTGCGGCATTTTGGGCAGCACTTACCGAAAAATATCTTGAAAAATAATTTCTGACATCATATTCCATTACAAGAAAGGAAATCTTTATGACAACTCATATTGAAAAAAACACCCCTCAATTTGTCGGGAATGCCAAATTAACCGTAGGCATTGTACTTGGTGTACTAACCTTCTGGCTCTTTGCCCAAACTCTTTTAGTCGCAGGACCCGCGATTCAAGCAGATATTGGTATTACTTCCTCTGAACTCAGTTTGGCAGTCAGTATTACTTCATTAATTTCAGGCTGTTTTATTGTTGTTGCTGGAGGGCTCGCTGATAAATTTGGACGAATGAGATTCACCTATATTGGTTTTATTCTTAGCATCATCGGCTCACTACTTCTAATTGTTGCTCCGAATGCACTAGTTTTTTCTGTTGGCCGTATCATTCAAGGCTTTTCTGCTGCATGTATTATGCCAGCGACTCTCGCATTAATTAAAACTTACTATGAGGGCACCTCACGCCAAACAGCCTTAAGTTGGTGGTCTGTGGGCTCATGGGGAGGATCAGGTATCTGTTCATTAGCAGGTGGCGCAATAGCAACGAGCCTTGGTTGGCATTGGATCTTTATCTTCTCAATTATCTGTGCACTTCTTGGAATGTTCTTAATTAAAGGCACACCAGAGAGCAAAATGGAGAGTAATAGCTCCAAATTCGATTACTTTGGTTTAGTAGTATTCGTAATTGGATTACTCTCACTGAATATTTTTATCACAAAAGGTGGCGAATTAGGCTGGGCAAGCCCAGTTGTATTAAGCAGTTTAGCAGTCTTTATTATTGCTTTTCTTATCTTCTTCCGTGTTGAAATTAAAATGGCAGAAAAAGCATTTATCGACTTTTCACTCTTTAAAAATATGCCTTATAGCGGCGCAACATTCTCAAACTTTATGCTTAATGCAGTTGCAGGTTCCCTCTTTGTTGTGAATTCATATATTCAGCATGCGAGAGGTTTCTCATCTCTTCAAACGGGGGCGTTGTCTATCGGATATCTTATTGCTGTTCTTGGCATGATTCCAGTTGGCCAAATTATCCTTCAAAAAATGGGAGCGAAAAAACCAATGCTGCTTGGATCAGTTACAACAGGCGTTGGTATCGCATTAATGTCTTTAACATTCCTCGCACAAACACCATACTTGATTGCTGTATCTTTAGGTTTTGTACTCTTTGGTCTTGGCTTAGGATTCTATGCAACGCCTTCTACTGATACTGCTGTTTCAAATGCTCCTGAAGCAAAAGTAGGGATTGCATCCGGAATCTACAAAATGGCAAGCTCGTTAGGTGGTGCATTTGGTATCGCAATTTCCGCAACGGTTTATTCAGCACTAATCGGCGTTGAGCCAACAGCTGCTGAACTTAACTTTGCAGGCATGACAGGATTACTCGTAAATGTTGGCTTCTGTGTATTATCGTATCTTTCAATTGTATTCTTAGTTCCTAAAAATGCAGGAAGATAGCAACCTTTCCTAAAAAGTTCATAGCATCAATATACTAAACCGCTCATTTATTGGGCGGTTTAACTTTATTTATTCACACCCTAATAAACCAGTATTATCAATGCATTACAGAAATATCAACTTTATCCTAAAACTATGATGGAATTATCCCGAAACTTATCCACAGAAATTGGGGATAAAAAAGCAGTTACCCATAGATAATAAGAATCAAGCATCTTGCAATAAAGAACGAATTGCTACCATATCGTTACAAAGAAGAACAATATTAATCCCCGATGAAAAGCAAGCCTCGACCTTCTCCTGAACAGCGCCTAAATGCGCAGCGCCTTGCATATCAAGATCATCACTAATAATTACTCCTTTAAATCCTAATGTCCCCCGCAGATATTGCATCCATTTTGAAGAAGTTATCACGGTATGCTCGCTATCAAGACAAGAAAAAATAATATGCGCCGGCATCAAGCCTTCAATTCCGGCGTCAATGAGCCTTTTGAAAGGTAATAAATCGTGTGCTTCTAGAGTTGTGAGATCTCGATCATCTCGAGCAAGCGCTAAATGTGTATCGACATTAACATAGCCGTGACCTGGAAAATGTTTCGCGATACCGATAGAGCCTCCTGATCTTAGTCCATCATAAAAACTCAGTACTAATTGGGAAACAACCTTCGGATCAGAGTGAAAAGCACGATCTCCAATAGCAGGATTTATCCCATAGTCAAGATCACAAACAGGGGCATAACTAAAATCGACACCCACTTCTTGTAACTCAATAGCAATTAATTTTCCCAAATCATGGGCTAACCGCAGAGCCTCTTCTGAATCAGAATCATAGCGTTCACCAATGCTTCGCATGGGGGCAATTTTTGAGAATCCTTCTCTAAACCGCTGAACACGACCACCTTCATGATCGACTGAAATTAGTAATGCAGGGTCAATCTCTTTGATAGAACGAGTCAATTTTTGCAATTGTTCTTTATCTTGATAATTGCGCGAAAAAAGGATAACGCCACCGACTAAAGGATGCCGAAGCCATTTTTTCTCTTCATCTGTTAACGTTAGCCCTGAAATACCGATAAACACCGAACGCGATAATGTCATTAATTGATCTTTTAGTCGCTCGTGTCGCGCTTTTTTTAGTCTCAAATCCACGGTCATATCCTCGATAATAATTGTTATGAAATTTTATAGATTAATCGAATCAACCAAAAAATCGATCTCCTCTTGGGTAAACCCTGAACGTAAACGCGCTTCAATATTGAAAGGCGGTTTTAAGGTTTGACCATACTCTTCTAATAACTGAAAAAAGGTCTCTTTAGGAGGAAGGTTGCGTTCAGCACATAACTCGCGGTACCATCGGTTACCCACTAATACATGTCCTTCCTCTTCTTCTAAGATCACTTGTAATAACTCAACAATATCAGGGCGACCAACTTCTTTCAGACGATTCATAATCCCGGGTGTTACATCAAGCCCTCTTGCTTCTAAAACACGCGGTACAAGTGCCATACGTACAAGCGGATCATGTGCAGTTCGTTCTGCTGAATCCCATAAGCCACTATGCGCCTCAAACGCCCCATAAAACGAGCCGTTTTGTGCTAAATAATTTGCTAACATCTGAAAATGTTTCGCTTCATCATTCGCAACTGAAATCCAATCCTTATAAAACTGGCAAGGCATCTTACGAAAACGATAAGCCGCATCTAATCCTAAATTCATCGCATTAAATTCAATATGGCAAATTGCATGTACAAGTGCTAAAACACCTTCATTACTTCCCAAACCACGGCGCGGAACTTGTTGTGGAGAGACTAAAATTGGCTTTTCAGGACGACCTGCTTCTTTTGAAATCGTAATATCATGATCTTGATATGGCGTTAACTCTTCACTTTGCATTCTTTGATGCAATATTGCGATTTTTTGACATTTTTCGACCGGACTTGTTTCATATAAAGCTTCTTCTACTAAAGAGTAAAAGTCATGAATACGATCAGAATCTTGATGTTGATTTAAATCTTCTATTTTCATCTTCTTAAATTTTTTACGACAAAGAGCTATCAAAATCATCAACTGGTTCAATCGGCAAGCCAAAATAACCTCTGCAATGATTCGTTGCTACTCGTCCTCTGGGAGTTCGCATAATAAAGCCTTCCTGAATGAGAAAAGGCTCAATCATGTCTTCCAATGTTCCTTTTTCTTCTCCAAGAGCCGCCGCTAAAGTATCAATTCCTACTGGACCACCATCAAACTTATGGACAATTAAACGTAAAAAATTTCGGTCATGTTCATCTAATCCTGCATTATCAATATCAAGCATCTCAAGTGCTTGCTGAGCAATCTCAATGGTAATATCCCCATTCGATGAAACCTGCGCAACATCTCGTACTCGGCGCAATAATCGATTAGCAATGCGAGGTGTGCCACGAGAACGACGCCCTATTTCAAACGCGCCTTCTTCAGTAATAGGTGCATTTAGTAAATTTGCCGAGCGTTTCACGATCTGAGTCAATTCGTCGTTGGTATAGAACATTAAACGAGAAACGATACCAAAACGATCTCGAAGTGGTGAGGAGAGTAAACCTGCTCGAGTAGTTGCGCCAATAAGTGTAAATGAAGGAAGAGCAATCTTCACTGAACGGGCGGCAGGACCTTCGCCGATCATAATATCGAGTTGATAATCTTCCATTGCAGGATAGAGAACTTCTTCAACTGCCGGATTTAGACGGTGGATCTCATCGATAAAGAGAATATCATTCTCTTCTAAACTGGTTAGAATTGCAGCAAGATCACCGGCCTTCTCAAGAATTGGACCTGATGTCTGCTTTAAGCCAACCCCCATTTCATAAGCAATAATATGTGCCAATGTAGTTTTACCGAGCCCCGGCGGCCCAAATAGCAAGACATGATCAAGTGCTTCTCTGCGTTTACGAGCAGCTTGAATAAAAATGTCTAATTGTCGACGTATTGGCAACTGCCCTGTATAATCCGCTAACTTCTTAGGGCGAATTGCTCGGTCAATCACCTTCTCTTCTTCAAAGGGTGTATCACTTACAATTAGTCGATCCGACTCAATCATGCATTTTCCTTCATTAAATAATTTAGAAGCCCATAATCATATAAAAAACTGAATAACGAGCGCAGCGATTATCATAAATAGTCATTAAGACTCTTTTTAATCATCTTATAATAACAAAAAGTAAACCCTAATGACTTCTCTTATAAATCATTAGGGTCTCTCATATTGCTATAATTTTTCAAGATTAAAATCGGTAATTTACCTTTGCATACGCTTGATGATTATGAATCGATTCAAAGTTTTCCGACTGCACCGAAAATGATTGTAAATCGGTTCTTTCACGCAGATATACCACTAAATCACGCACCAAGTCTTCTACAAAACGAGGTGTTTTATAAGCCATTTCCGTTACATATTTTTCATCAGGTCGCTTTAAAAGAGGATAAAGACGCGAAGAGCCTACCGACTCCATCTCCCGTAACAGCATATCGATATCAAGAGACTCAAAAGCCGAAAAATCTTTCATCACCAATTCAATTGTCAAATGCGAGCGCTGAGAATGCGCACTAAATTCTGAAATTTCCTTTGAGCAAGGACATAGGCTTGTAACAGGTGCCATCAACTTTAAAATATAGCGATCTTTCGCTGCCTCTTTGCCTGATTCTGCCCAGATTTCACACTCAAAGTCCATTTTACTTTTTGCCTTTGAAACCGGGGCTTCTCGTTCAAAAAAGAGCGGGAATTTTATATTAACTTGCGCATTTTCTGCATCTAATTTTTTCTGAAGATCCTTTAAAAGCCCACCAATGCCATTTAGTGAGAGAGGTTTTTTTTGCTGATCCCATACTTCAATAAAGCGTGACATATGCGTCCCTTTTCGCTCTTTTTGAAGCGTTACCGTAAAAGCGGCATCCATAACCGTATGCTGTGCGAATCCCTGATTCTCAAAAAAAAGCGGTAGCCGCAACCCACTAATACCAACCTGTGAAATTTCAACATCACGTTCATCTTGATACGCTTGTACATCTTTAATAGTGGAAAATTGGTTATTACCCACAATGGCTCCTATTTTATTATTCTCATTTTTAATTGTAGTCTTCTAATAAATGCATCACTGATATCTTTGGCTAGCTCACCTTTTATTGCTTCTTCAGCAGTTGATTTTGCAAGTGGATCACGTTCATTGAGAGAAAAATCCTGTGAGCTTGAAAAACTCTCACGTGGGAATATTGTTTTCCCTGAATTATCATAGATGGCAATCCTTGCAATTAAATCCGTCGTATAAGATCGATATTGCCCGGTCGAATTACTAGCAGTAATACGAGCCCCATAAACTTCATCCATATCAATTACGAGATCTGCTTTTTCTCTAGATTCAACAAAATCTAGCTGAGAACGAAGCCCTCTTTTCACATAAAAAGCAACACTATCAACTGAATAAGCGGGTTCATTAGTTATAAGAAAAGCTGTTTTATACTGACTCGGTATAGACACATTTCCACGAAGATGAAAACCACATCCTGCAAGCAGTGTCAGTAAGCTAAATATTAAAAAATATCTCATTTTATGCGTTAATTGCATGCTAAAAAACCTTTAACTAGAGTACAAAAAAACTTGATCGAAATCAAAGTTTGCATCATCTCTTTCAGTAATCGAAATAGAAACTACTTAATTCTTTGCCAATTTTACAGCACCATGAGAATAAATCCCATTAATAAAAACCTTAACGATTATCCTACCTGGGCATGAATAGCTGTTTTGTATAAGAAAAAAACACTTTGAAACAAAAAATATATGAAAAATGGTATAATTCAGCACCATTTTAAAGAAAATTAATGATGTATGCAGAAAATTAAACCACCAAAAGCCTCCGATCATAAACTCCTTGCTTTTGGTATTTTTTTAGCAAAAATTGCCGCTCGTCTACCGCTTCCTTTTCTCCTCTTTTTAGGGCGAATCGTAGGGCGAATCTCCTATTATGTTGCAAAGAGTCGCAAGAAAATCATCAGACGTAATATTGAGCTTTGCTTTCCAGAGCTCACTGCAAGTGAACAACAAAAACTTGTTAAAGAAAACTTTATTTCAATGGGAATGGCAATCTTTGAAGTTATTATTGCTTGGTATATGCCACAAAAACAGCTTGAAAAATATCTTGTTTATGAAGGTCTTGAAAATCTAACAGACTATGAAGCGAGCAATAAGGGGGCGCTTCTATTAACACTACATATGACCCCCCTAGAACTTGGCGGAAGAGCGATCTCTTTTAAAACAAAAGTCCGTGGAATGTATCGCCCTCATGAAAATGAATATTATGAGTATGTACAATATAAAGGTCGTTTTGAACAATCGGGACTAGAGCCTATTACCCGTGATGAGACGCGCAGAATGATTAAATTACTTCGACAAGGCGATCTTATCTGGTATGCCCCCGATCAAAACTATGGCAGTACCGATCATGTTTTTGTACCTTTTTTTGGTGTAAAAGCACTTACAATTACAGCGACCTCAACGATATGTCGTCTTGGAAAAGCATCTGCACTTCCTTACTATGTCATTCGTAAAAACAATCGTTACCATATTAAGATTATGCCTGTACTTAATGACTTCCCTACAAATAACTTAGAGCAAGACACACGAAGAATTAATCAAATGTTTGAACAATGGATTTTAGATGCACCAGAACAATATTTATGGGCACATCGTCGCTTTAAAACACGGCCAGATGGAGAAGACGATCTTTATATAAATCTATGAAGGCATATAATTCAAATAAAGTTTACTCTCTCACTCCTACACATTTCTTCACTTTAGCTCATTGAAAATGAGCCAGAAATATTACATAAAAAGTATTTTTTACAATGAAAGCATCCATCTTGAATTATTTTTAGGTATAATCTCAGGTTAAAAATTATTTTTATAAATATTAAATATCGAACAAAAAATGGTATTACTGCCTGATTAGATCAGGCATCACCCAACAAATGTTAAATAACATATATAGGATCTATAAGACGTGACGAGAATTACAACACAATCGAGTTTTACATATGATGAGTTAATTGAATGCGCAAAAGGCAATCTTTTTGGCGAAGGCAATGCTCAGCTTCCAATGCCACCAATGTTAATGGTTGATCGTATTATCTCAATTACTGAAAAAGGTGGGAAATATGGTAAAGGCTCCATTACAGCAGAACTCGATTTAAATCCTGATCTTTGGTTCTTCCCTTGCCATTTTATTGGCGATAGCGTCATGCCAGGATGCCTTGGACTTGATGCAATGTGGCAATTGGTCGGATTTTATCTTGGATGGATGGGCGGTAAAGGGCGTGGACGCGCTCTTGGTGCTGGCAATGTAAAATTCAGCGGACAAGTGTTGCCAACCGCTAAAAAAATCACCTACAACATCCATATGAAGCGTGTTATTTTAAGATCATTAACGATGGGAATTGCTGACGCAACAATGGAAGTTGACGGCAAAGAAATCTATGTTGGGGAAGATCTTAAAGTAGGTCTTTTCACACAAACAGACAACTTCTAAATTTCTGGAGGAATATTATTAATGAAACGTGTTGTTATTACAGGCCTTGGAATTTTGTCGAGTATTGGCAATAACAAAGATGAGGTCTTACAATCACTCCTCAATACTCAATCTGGAATCAAGTTTTCTCAAGAGATGGCGGATTTAGGATTCCGTTCTCAAGTACATGGACCGGTTAATGTTGATCTAGCATCACAAATTGATCGTAAACATTTCCGTTTTATGGCTGATGCTGCGGCATATGCCTATCTCGCAATGCAACAAGCAATTGAAGACGCTGGATTAACAGAGGAAGAGGTTTCAAATCCTCGCACTGGACTTATTGTTGGTTCTGGTGGTGCCTCTACAAAAAACCAGATCGACAGTATCGATATATTACGTAAAAACAATGCCACCAAGCGTATCGGCCCATATATGGTCACACGAACTATGGGTTCAACTGTATCTGCATGTTTAGCAACACCCTTTAAGATAAAAGGTGTTAACTACTCTATCAGTTCGGCATGTGCAACCTCCATTCACTGTATTGGTAATGCCTATGAGCAAATTCAACTTGGCAAACAAGATATGGTATTTGCCGGTGGTGGTGAAGAGCTTCATCCATATATGAGCGCAATGTTTGATGCAATGGGCGCATTGTCATCAAAATACAATGACCGCCCAGAAGTTGCATCACGCGCCTATGATAAAGATCGCGATGGTTTTGTGATCTCTGGCGGTGGCGGTATTGTTGTTGTTGAAGAGCTTGAACATGCGCTAAAACGTGGTGCGAAAATTTATGCTGAAATTACAGGTTATGGTGCTACCTCTGACGGATATGACATGGTTGCACCAAGCGGTGAAGGCGCTGAGCGCTGTATGCGTATGGCTCTTGAAAATTTCGATGGTGAAATCGATTACATCAATACTCACGGCACATCCACACCTGCAGGCGACACACCTGAATTATTAGCAATTGGTCGCGTATTTGGTGATAAAATTCCGCATATTAGCTCAACTAAATCATTAACAGGTCATGCTCTTGGCGCAGCTGGTGTTAATGAAACAATTTATAGCTTATTGATGATGCAAAATAATTTCATTACTGAAAGTGCACATATTGATGAAATCGACCCTGCACTTGCAGACTTCCCAATTGTGCGTAAGCGTATTGATAATGCAAAAATTGATAATGTGCTTAACAATGGCTTTGGCTTCGGCGGCACAAACTCCGCATTAGTTCTTAGTCGCTATAAGGATTAATGATTCTGAAGTAGATCAAGAACATTTGAAAACACATAAAACCGCATCTCGAAATAAGAGATGCGGTTTTTTATTTAATCAAAATCTAAATTTATACTCTTTTGCCAATTTAAAATACGACTGTTTTATTCCCTTGAACAATCACTCGATCTTCTAAGTGATAACGCAATCCTCTAGACAGCACAATTTTTTCAATATCTTTCCCTCGTCGTACCATATCTTTTACAGAATCAGCATGTGAGACACGAATGACGTCTTGCTCAATAATAGGACCTGCATCGAGCTCTTCAGTCACATAATGGCATGTCGCCCCAATGAGTTTTACCCCTCGAACTGCCGCCTGATGGTACGGCTTTGCTCCAATAAAAGATGGCAAAAAGCTGTGATGAATATTAATAATTTGGTAGCGATACTTTTCACATAAATTTGGAGGAATAATCTGCATATAACGAGCTAAAACAATTGTGTCCGCATTTGATGCATCAATAATTTCATTTACTTGCGCAAAGCTAGGCGCTTTATTTTGGCTATCCACCGGCACATAGTGATATGGAACTCCATACCATTCCACCATACTTCTTAAATCTTCATGGTTAGAAATTACCCCAACAATTTCACACTCTAATTCATCCGCATGCCAACGCGATAAAATATCCACCAAACAGTGCGCTTCTTTACTAGCCATTAACATAACACGATGTTTTTTTGAGGTATCAACAATACGCCAGTCTAAAGAGAACTGCTCTACAATAGGTGCAAAACGTTTTGAAAACTCATCAATATCGAAAGGGAGTGTTTCCGCTTTAATTACATGGCGCATAAAAAATCGACCTGTTTCAAGATCTGAATGATGATTCGCCTCCATAATCCAACCGCCGTTAGCAGCTAAAAACTGACTGACTGCCGCTACAATCCCAACACCATCGGGACAAGACATCACCAAACGATACATCTTCATAAAAACCCTTTATCTGTAAAAATCAATCTTCTTAAAATACAATAAAACCAACATCTCTTTTTAGGATTAAGAATATCTCAAAAAAAGATAAATAAAACAACTTCTCAAATCTAAAAATGTAGAAAGACTTCAAAATCTCTGCTTTAAACTCATCTTTGATAAAAAATTCCTGCTATAATCCCCTACAGTTTTTCATCTCTTCCATTTCTTCGGAGCAATATATGCAAGTTTTTCATAATGCTATTGCCGGGCTACAAATACTCTTTGTCGCGTTCGGTGCAATGGTTCTTGTCCCGCTTCTGACTGGGCTGAACCCATCCATGGCACTTCTTGGTGCAGGTATTGGTACTATTCTTTTCCAAATGTTAACGGGATGGAAGGTACCAATTTTTTTGGGCTCTTCTTTTGCATTTATCGCCCCAATCATCTTCTCAATTAGCACGTGGGGAATGGGTGCAACATTCTTCGGACTCTTTGCCGCCGGCTTTATGTATTTTGTCTTCGCTGCTGCCATTAAATTAAAAGGTATCGATAGTGTTCATAAACTTATTCCACCTGTCGTGATTGGTCCGGTGATTATTGTGATTGGGCTTTCTGTTGCAGTTGTCGCGACTCAGATGGCAATGGGGTTATCAAATGGTGAACAAATTATCGATTACAAATTATCAATCATTGTGTCTGCACTGACATTTGCAACAACTGTTTTAGTCACAATGTTTGGTAAACGTTTCTTACGTCTTGTACCAATTCTTTTAGGTATTGCAGTAGGTTATACCGTTGCGGCATGTCTGGGATTAGTCGATTTTGCACCTGTCATAGATGCACCTTGGTTTAAAATTCCCCACTTTGTAACACCCGAAGTGAACTGGATGGCTGCACTCTTTATGCTCCCCGTGGCAATTGCCCCTGCAATTGAACATATCGGCGGTATCATGGCCATTGGAAAAGTAACTGGTAAAGATTATGCGACAAATCCAGGACTCCATAAAACATTAGCCGGCGATGGTTTAGGGGTCTGTGTTGCCGGCCTTATTGGTGGGCCACCTGTAACAACTTATGGAGAGGTTACCGGAGCAGTAATGATTACTAAAAATGATAAGCCTATTATCATGACCTATGCCGCAATCTTCGCCATCGTCATGGCCTTTTTCGGGAAATTTAACGCCTTCTTAAACTCTATTCCACTACCTGTAATGGGCGGAATTATGATCCTTCTTTTTGGAACAATTGCAAGTCTTGGTCTTAAGGCATTAATCGATGCAAAAGTTGATATCACTATTCCTCGAAATTTAGTCATTGTCAGTGCAACGCTTATAACTGGCGTTGGCGGTTATACAATTCAAATTGGTAGTTTTCCATTTGCGGGCGTTGGTTTAGCTTCAGTACTTGCCATTGTCCTTAATTTGATTTTACCGCATCCCAAAGTTGAAAAGTCAGAAGAACCTGAAGTAGATCTATAAGATTTTTTCATCTATAACCAAAGCTATAAAAACTCCACAGCCTATTTAAAAAGCCCACTAGGGCTTTTTAAATAGGCAGAAAAGTATTTATTGATTACAATTTAGCAATTCTATTCTGATAAAAAATGCTATGTCTTCGTTAAATCCACTTACATCCGAGCTTTTAGAGTCTATTTCGCAAGATACGACACTTTTAGCACCTGTTACTGCGAAACAAATTCGTTTTTTCCAAGAACGCCTACTCGAATGGTTTGAACGTGAAGGCCGCCATAATCTGCCATGGAAACCGCAAAAGCGGTTTTCCAAAAAAATAAATCTCTATCGCATCTGGATTTCTGAGATTATGTTACAGCAAACACAAGTAGCAACTGTCCTGCCATATTTTGAGCTGTTTATGAAGACATTTCCGTCCCCGGAAGATCTCGCTTCAGCTAATGAAGAAGCTGTATTAAAACTTTGGCAAGGATTAGGATATTATTCAAGGGCAAGAAATCTACATGCCGCGGCAAAGCAACTCGTAGAAAAATTCGATGGCATCATTCCACCTGATTTTGAGTCAATTCACTCCCTCAAAGGTATTGGGACAACCACGGCAAACGCAATTTTAGCACAAGGATTTAATCTTCCCTATGCAATATTAGATGGCAATGTTCGTCGGGTTTTAGCAAGAATTACGGGCATAACCGCTCCACGTAAAGAGCTCGACAAACGATTAAAACCAATCAGTGAGGTCTTTTTATGTCATCAAAACCCTGCGGATTATACCCAAGCAATAATGGATTTTGGTGCCACTTTATGTAAACTCAAAGCGGAATGTGATAGATGCTTTTTAAAAAATATCTGCACCAGTTTTCAGCTTCAAAAAGTAACGGATATTCCAGCTAAATCTCCCCAAAAAGCAAATCCTACAGAATCTGTGGCGTTCTTCATACTTAGAAATACTAAAAACGAGATTCTTTTAGAAAAACGCCCAGAAAAAGGGATATGGGGGAACCTCTACTCATTACCTGAGCTGCTTCTAAAAGGACGAAATACGCAACAAAAATCGAGTTCTCTACTGAAAAATCAGACGCTTGAAAGCCTTCAAAAACGAAAAGCTGTCACAAACTTCGAGCATCAATTTAGTCACTATCGGCTCAATGCATCAGTATTTGAAATTTCTGTGGAAGATTATCCTGAATTAATGATTCTCTTAAAGTTTGAACAAAAAGATCGCTATCGATGGGTACGTAAAGTAGACTTACAACAATACCCTGCGCCTAAACCCATTGCAGATCTTTTTGAAAAATATTTTATGTAAACCCATTCTTCAAATATGAAGGAAAATTTGTTTATTCATAAAAACAGATAGTTAACACTTTACAAGCGTACACGCTCTCTTTTTTGCATAACGCTTCTGTTGTATACTAACAAGCATTATTATCAAATCTTTCCCGTTAAACTCTTATCAAAGGTTGAGCGACTTATGAATCATTCCCTGTTGCACAAAATTATGCATCTGTTGCACCAGCTACGTTACTTCCTACTAGTAGTGACAATGATTTATCTTGCGCTCCTACACTCATTTGCTAAAGCATTAGAAAGTAGCAATGAGCGTCCATCTATCTCTCTTCTCTCAATCGCTCTTGAATCTTATCAAAGCACTATAACCTCCTCAAAAGAGAAAAAAAATAATCATATCCTCATTCTTCCCGAGCTTTTATTACAATCTACGCCGACCAATAAAGGCGGAGATGAAATAGTCGTTCAAATGCCTAAGATCTCCTTACAATCTGTGCCTTTTGAAGAACTTGAAGACGTCGATACAACGACAATGCCAGATGCGACTGATCTATTGCCAATGAACTTAGGCGTTGCTAGCCGGCTCTATATGATAAAAAAGCTATTAGATCACGAAAAAATCCCCAGTATTACTGCAATGAAGGGGCATGAACCAGAAATTATTGATATTGCCACTACAGAAAATATCCATGACACAATTTCAGATATTATTGCTCAAAAAAGCAAGTTATCTGAAAATGCTATTGATCATATTGACGAAATAACCGAAGTTTCAGACACTCTCGATAAACTAACGCTCAATAGCGAATCACCTATTATCAATCTCAGTCCTGCACTTAAAGCTTTACAAGAAAATAAACTGGGAAATTATTTAGTTTTTACGCTCTTTCCACATCGAAAAAATGAGATTATCGAAGAACCTGTCACTAAAGTGAGCAAAGATAATACTCATAATAATGAACTCTCGATTATGAAGCATGTCGATAAAATTGATGGTTCTTTAAGTTTTTCTGAAGATGACTATTACGGTGAAACCGGTAGTGCAGAAAGTTATTATGATAATCAGTACACAGACTATCTAGAAGAAGATGAGAGCGATGTTATCGCACAGACATACCCTTACCCTGAAGAGCCCGAGATAGATGTAAAAAATGATCCCATGCTTCCAGGTTTTACTGATGCAACCTTAGTTAACCAAGTAGAAATGCTTCTAACAACCGGCGATTACTATCTGCTGGCAGATGATCCTATTAAGGCACGTCAATACTATATTCAGTCCGTAAAATTAACCTCGACTGAAAAAAGTTCTCCTCTTCATGCAAAAGCTTTAGTGAAACTGGCAGATTTAGAAGATAACCCCTATTTAGCGCGCTTTCAATATACGAATGCGCTCGATATTTATGAAATCTATCCTGGATATGACCTTGAGATTGCTGATATTTTGGTAAAACTCGTATGGACATTTGATATGACCTACGAGCGTATTGTAATTTATGAGCTCTTAACACGCGCAAAAACTATTTTAGAGAACCATCCATATTCTCCTCAATACACGAATGTTCTTCGGAATTTAGCGGTATTCTATGAAACAGTAAATGACTTCGATCGTGCTGATGCTAATTATAAAGCGGCGCTAGCACTCGATTTGCAATATCTTACAACCGATGATATCCGCACGATTCTTGCACTTGAAAACTATGCGATTTTCTATCTCAAATTTAAAGAATATGAGAAAGCAAAAGAGATACTGCTCTTTAAATTAGACACTCATGAACACGCAACCTCTCCCGATTACTATAATTGGGGGCGAACACAATCAATGCTTGGGTGGACCTATCTCCAGCTCAAAGAATATGATGAATCACTACACTTTTATAACGCCGCATTAGGCAACATCAACTTCAGCATTACTAAAAATCGTTTCATGCCTCATTACTACTCTTTGCCAGCAGTATTTGATCTAATTTATTACTTTACATCAACTAATGAACATGAGCGGGCAGTGCCTTATTTTACTGTGGCATTAGCACTTTTACAGGGTGAAAATGAAGAAGATGTTTTAGATTATCTCCGTACAGCTAATCGCACTGATATCGATGCTGAACGAATAGTGACTTATCCTTGGGCTGCAGATGCGGAAATTAATGGGCTTATTGAGATCATGGATTATATCGAAAGAAGCAACCCTCAGCTTTAAGAAAGAATTCATCATACTAAAGAGGTTCAGCCTCTCTTTAAATATTTTTCATAGGGGAATTTTATGGCAATTTATGTAATGGGCGATATTCATGGCTGTTTTGATGAGTTTAAAAGCTTACTTAAAAAGGTACAATTTGACCATCAAGAAGATCAACTCTATCTTGTCGGCGATCTCATTAACCGTGGCCCTAAATCATTGGATGTCATTCAGTATTTAATGGAACACCAAACATCAATCTTCCCTGTCCTTGGAAATCATGATCTCTCCTATCTTGTGTATGCAGCTGAAAAAACCAAGCTTCGCCGTGGCGATACCTATAATTTACTAAAAGATAGCCCCCAATCCATTGATATCCAAGAGTATCTCCGCAAACAACCTTTAATGCGATATATTGATGAATTTGATATCGCTATTGCACATGCCGGTATCCCACCATTTTGGAGTATTGAGGAAGCTCTCTCACTAAATAATGAAATTCATGAAATCCTTGAACAATCTTCAAAGGAATCCTATTTAACGCTTATGGCACAAATGTTTGGGAATTATCCTAGTGCCTGGAGCGAATCTTTAGAAGACCTAGATCGTATTCGGGTAATTATTAACTACTTTACACGTATGCGGTATCTACACCTTGATCTCTCCATGGATTTTGAAAATAAACGCGAAGAATATGATCCTACGATTATGCTACCGTGGTTTAAGTTTGAACGTCCCCTTCATAAAAAGACAAAAATTTTATATGGGCATTGGGCAAGTCTAGGTATTCACGATGAAAATAATACACTCTGTTTAGATGCTGGTTGCGTTTGGGGCGGCAATCTTACGATGCTAAAACTAGATCATCAAGATCCAAGATTAATTTCTGTACCTTCAAGAAAAAATTAAGCAATTACATACCATGGAAGCGACTTTGCTCAAGTTTATTACGTGCTTTAATGCTTTTTTAAGGAATAAAAGGTAAAATGCCCCGTTATTCCATACAGTTTATAAAGAGGTTACGCAATGCAAGACATTCGGGGTTTATTGAGAAAAACGACCTTTAAAACAAGTGCTAATAGTTTAAGCCAACTCCCGGAAGATAGTTTTGCTGAAATTGCGTTTGCTGGTCGATCTAATGCGGGTAAATCGAGTGCATTAAATCTTATTACGGGACAAAAAGGTCTTGCTCGAACAAGTAAGACACCGGGCCGCACACAATTAATCAATTACTTTGAAATAAAAGAAGGCCTCTACCTTGTTGACCTACCAGGTTATGGCTATGCAAAAGTTCCCTTACCAATGCGTGAACACTGGCAGAAAATCCTCCAAGGCTATTTTGAAGAGCGTAAACAACTCGATGCACTTGTCATGCTCATGGATTCAAGACATCCACTCACAGATTTAGATAAGCAGATGCTCCATTGGTGCGAATTTCAGGAACTTCCAACACATATATTATTAACAAAAGCAGATAAGCTCAGTAAAAGTGAAGCCAATAATGCACTTTTTAAAGTTCGCAAAGCGATAGAAGGCGAGTTTACAAATCCGATTACCGTGCAACTTTTCTCTTCTACAAAACCTGAAATTGGTCTAAAAGAAGCATTACATTATTTAGGAGAATGGGTAAATCACCATGAATCGTAAAGAACCACGAGTCATTGTTGCAGATATGGGGGCAACCTACTCCCGGCTTGCATTTATTGATGAATACCAAGCAGTACGGAATGTAAAAACCTATACATCCCATAACTTTGATTCACCAAGAGAAGTTATTTTGGCCTATCTCGCAGATTTGGGTGAAGAGGAAGCTGATCACATTCTTATTGCTGTTGCGGCACCCATTACAGGTGATCAACTCAATCTTAAAAACATCCACTGGAATTTTAGTCAGCAAGATATCGCCAAAACATTTAATGGTAAAGTCACTTTTATTAATGACTTTGAAGCGCTCTCCTCCTCTTTGCAATATCTTTCTAATAATGATCTTAGAACAATTGGCACTTCCTCTGCCGCGACTATTCCTTCTGGGCTGCAAACACGTGTAGTGATCGGCACAGGTACAGGATTTGGCACAGCGCTGAACATTCAATCAGAATTGGGGAATTTTTCTATTCCTTCTGAAGGTGGGCAAGCCCTCTATGCACCGCAGGATTTAGAAGAAGTTGAACTAATAAAGATCGCACAAAAGCAACTCAATCGACCCGTTATTAATGAAGATTTTCTTGCTTGTAAAGAAGGAATCACACGTTTAATTGAATTACTTGCAGATATTCATCACAAAGAAATCACCTTTGAAAAAACTCCTAAAGGGCTTTTAACGGCTGCAATCAATCATAAAGAACCATTTGCTATCGAGGTACTTAACCGCTACTGCATGATGCTCGGTAATACTGCAGGAAATATTGCCACAACAACCGGCGCTAACGCAGGCGTTTATATTGGCGGTGGTTTTGCGCCTCGCTTTGCAGATTTCATTCAATATTCATCTTTTCGCGACTGTTTTATAAATAAAATCTCCGTTAAAGAACTCTTAGAAGCGATTCCCACATTTATCATCACGCATCCTTATGCAACATTAATTGGCCTTCAACAGCTACTACCTCGGTATCTATAAAAGGAGCGAATTATGCTATCCCACATTCAAAATAATTATCATAATCTTCGTAAATCTGAGGCCAAAGTTGCGGACTGGGTACTGAATCACCCCAATGAAGCCGTTGACCTTTCAATTAGTGCTCTTGCCGAAAAAGCAGGAGTTTCTGAACCGACTATTATGCGATTTTGTCATGCGCTTAATTACGAAGGATTTCATACCTTTAAGCAGCTTCTTGCAAAGAGTTTACAATCTGGTGTCCCGTTTGTTCATGGCAGTATCTCTCCTCATGATTCAACCTCAAGCATTATTACAAAACTGATCGACCAATCGAGCGCGGCTTTACTTAACATGAAGAACTACCTCAAGGAGGATGATCTTGATAAAGCGATAGGGCTTCTTGAACATGCAAATCAAGTAATGTGTATTGGACATGGTGTTTCAGGCGTTGTAGCAAATGATATACAGCAAAAATTACTTCGAGTTGGAATCCCGGTATCTGCATATACGGATCATCATGTTCATAGCTTAGCTGCAAGTCTTTTAACCTCTAGAGATGTGATGATTGCAGTATCCCATACAGGGAAAAGTCAAGATGTTATTGACTCTGCGGACTTAGCACTCTCAAATGGCGCCGCGGTCATTGCGCTTGCACCCAAAAACTCCCCGCTAAGTTTTCATGCGACAGTTATTTTAGAATCAGGCACTAAAGAAGATACATCTGAATATATGCCAATGATTTCACGCCTTGCCGATTTAGCGATTGTAGATATCCTGCTCGTAACATTAGCACTTAAAAAAGGTCCTGAATTCCGTATTGCGATGGAAAATTCCCTTAAGATTATCGATTCTAAACGTATCAAAGAGTAATACTGGTTAATAGGGACATTTATGGATATTGAGCATTCTTCAGAACAACACCTTCGTCAAAAATATGCCATTTTACTAGAATATGACGGCCGTGATTTTAAAGGCTGGCAAAAACAATTAAACCCGCCTGTCCGCTCAATTGAAGGCGTCTTTGAACGCGCAATCAGCTTTATCGCCAATGAACCCGTCAAAATTGTTTGTGCAGGACGAACGGATGCTGGCGTCCATGCGTTAAACCAAGTTATTCATTTCGAAACAAGTGTTACGCGTTCAAAGCGTTCATGGCTTTTAGGTATTAATTCAAATCTCCCCGATGATTGTGCTATTAAAGATATTGTACTGGTGAAAGAGGATTTTCATGCCCGTTTCAGCGCTATTAGTCGTACATACCGCTATAAAATTTTCAATCATCCTTTTCGAAGTCCTCTTCAGCGCTTTTATACACATTGGTGTTACCATGAACTCAATATTGAGAAGATGGAAGCCGCTAGCCAATTTTTAATTGGAGAGCATGACTTTTCAGCTTTCCGCTCAACAGATTGCCAATCAAACACCCCGTTTCGCAATATGCACCACATTCGTTTTCAACAAAATGGTTCTATAATCGAAGTGGAAATTAAAGCGAACGCCTTTTTGCATAATATGGTTCGTAACATTATTGGGACGCTTTTAGAAGTAGGCTTAGGAAAGGAGGAACCTTACTATGTAAAAGAGGTTCTAGAAAGTCGCGACCGAACTAAAGGGGGCATTACTGCACCTCCACAGGGGCTATTCCTTTACAATGTTGAATACCCCAAAGAGCTTGCGCCGCAATTTTCCAAATATAACAAACAATTTATCGTTAAATAATCATACTAAAAAATGAATTTCAAACGATTGATACGTTACTATATTAGGCTGAACAATTAAGAATACTATTTTGCAATAGCATTTCTCTATTTTGATATAAAGGAATCATTCAATGAAACAGAAGACCGTTTTAACAGGAATTAGTACTACAGGAACCCCACACTTAGGAAATTATGCCGGCGCCATTCGCCCTGCAATTGAGCTTAGTAAAAGTCATGATCGTACATTCTTCTTCCTTGCGGATCTTCACTCATTAATTAAATGTCAAGATCCCGAGCTTGTCAATCAATCGCGTCTTGAAATCGCAGCGACATGGCTAGCATTAGGTCTTGATACAGACAAAGCCGTTTTTTATCGTCAATCCGATATCGAAGAGATTCCTCAAATTACATGGCTTTTAAATTGTGTAACGGCAAAAGGAACTATGAATCGTGCCCACGCATATAAGGCGGCTATTGATGATAATATTGCCGCTGAAAATGATCCCGATAAAGGGATCACAATGGGACTATTCTCTTACCCTGTTTTAATGGCAGCAGATATTTTAACCTTTAATGCCGATCTTGTACCTGTTGGAAGCGATCAGCGTCAACATGTAGAAATTGCCCGTGAAATCGCACAGCGCTTTAATCATATCTATAAAAAAGATTTTTTTGTGATGCCGCAAGAGGTGATCGATGACGAGACAGCTATCTTACCAGGGCTTGATGGTCGTAAAATGAGTAAATCTTATAACAATACAATTCCTCTTTTCTTACCTGAAAAGCAATTACAAAAATCAATTAACCGTATTGTGACGAACTCACTAGAACCTGGGGAACCAAAAGATCCAGACAATTCCCACCTCTTTGAGATTTATCGTGCATTCGCTTCAAATGAGGAAGTTTCTGCTTATCGCCAAGCATTTATTGATGGAATTGGCTGGGGTGAAGCAAAAAAAATGCTCTTCAATCTTATTAATGAGGAGTTAAAAGACGCTCGTGAAAAATATTATGAGCTAATGACTAGCCCTGAAAAAATCGAAGAGATTTTACAAGAAGGTGCCACTAAGGCTCGTATCCCAGCCCGAGAAATGCTCGAGAAACTTAAAGATGCTGTTGGTTTACGTAACTTTGTCTAATTGATAATTCGATATTTTAAAAATCAAGAATATATTTCTTGTATTCTTGATTTTTCTTTTACTTTCAGAAAAATATCGTAGAATTAAACATCCCATTTTAGGCTAAATCCAACTCATGAGCGAACAACACGATAATACTGCGATCTTTAAAGGCGAGCAACTTGAACTTCCGCTTGATCTCTTTATTCCGCCAGATGCTTTTGAGATTTGGCTAGATCAGTTCGAAGGACCGCTTGATCTCCTTCTTCATATTATCCGAAAAAATAACTTCGATATTCTCGATATCCCAATTAAAGAGATAACCGAACAATATATGGCCTACATTAAACATTTGGAGGCAGAACGATTTGAGCTTGCTTCAGAATATTTAGTTATGGCGGCTTGGCTTGCGGAAATTAAATCACGTATTTTATTACCAATGCCCGAATCAGATAATGACGAAGATGAAGATTTCGACCCTCGCCAAGAGTTAATTCGGCGATTACAAATCTATGCACAATATAAAGAGGTTGCGATTCTTCTCAACAAAGAAGCGATTCTTTATCGAGATACTTTTCCAATATCGCCTGCAACGCCTGATATTAAAATTTCGCCTCCTCCTCCGGCCGTAGAATTATCACAGTTGGTAAATGCCATTCAAAAAATCCTTGCGCGGGCAGATTTACGACAGAAACATCAGGTTGAGTCAGAAAAAATTTCTATCACGATGCGGATGAATCAAATTATAGAGTGTCTTTCCCGGAGTGAGGCAACAACTTTCTCTAACTTATTCAATCCAGAGGAAGGCCGTTACGGTGTTACCATCTCCTTTCTTTCATTACTTGAGCTTGCGCGAAACCAAAAAATTATTCTTGAACAAAAAGCCGCCTACGAAGAGATTTATATTACTCTATCTGCCTAATATTTTTGATTTACCGTTTTTCGTTTTTAAAACCTAAAATTATAGCTCCTTGATTATTTTCAATCCCGTTAAGGAGGGAGCTATGATACTACTATTAAGAGGTTTATTGAGCTTTACAGTTTTAGCAATCATGACGATAACATCAATCGTTTTTGCAGAGCCTATCAATATTAATACAGCAGATGTACCAACTATTATTGAAAATCTCAAAGATATTGGTCCGGTAAAAGCTCAGGCAATTGTCGATTACCGTAATGAACATGGCGATTTTAAGAATGCACAAGATCTTTTAGCGGTAAAAGGTATCGGAGAGAAAACCATTGAAAAAAATATTGAGGTTCTTCTTTTTACCGATAAGCCGACTAATGAACAATAAAGTTTGTGATAATTGGTAGATCTTATTAACAAAATGTATAGGGAGCAAGGCGTTACAATTATTGAGTTATTAGTCATGATGACCATTATGAGCTTGCTCTCTTTTTTTGCCACATCAAGCTATCAAACTATAAAAGAAAATATTTTAGCGCAAGAATTGATCTTTACGCTATCCAATGACCTACAATTTGCTAAAAATCTTGCTTCTATCACTAATCACTCAATTTCAATCTGTGGTTCAACAGACGGTAAACGATGTAACGATTATCAAGATGAAAAATGGCAAGGTTGGTTACTCTTTTTTGATCATAATAAAACATTTACCCCTACATTAGATCGCATCATCCGTTTTAGCTCCCCGAAAAAATTCGCGCCATTTTATATTCTCTCAAGCACCAATATCGGTGGGGGGATTAATATTGCTCCCCATAGACAATATGCCTATGGTATGGGGCGTTCACTCCCCAATGGTCGTCTTACAATATGCCATCAGCATAGAAAAAACGACAATCAAAAAACCACACAATGGGTTATTAATGTTTATGGATTCTTTCGCACCGAAATAAAAAAAGGGGGCTGCCGTTAAGCTACTCCCCTAATCAGATATTAATATCTACAATCATGATCTTCCAATCACTTTTACATAATTGGAACTTACATTTCTACGATGCACGCTTTATCTTACGCAACTTAAAAGGAGCATAGATTAAAATAGCAATGAGCAATAATCCAAGGTAGCCAATAAGTGGATAAAAATAAGCAATCAGATCAGTAAAACCCACAAAACTTGCGATAAATCCAACGATTCCAGTAATAATTGCAAAGATATAAGAACGTTTTGTCTGCATTACAGTAAAACGCGCCACAAACGCATAATACATTGCAACACCAGTATTATAAATCATTCCAAAAAGAACAACCGCCATACAGATTCCTAATATTGGGGAAATATCTTGAATAATACGCAAAAGCGGCAATTGAAATGTACCAACAACATCCACTTTTAAAAAAATAGCTAAATGCGCAATCAAAATTAATACTCCAACACCTAAGCCACCAATTAAACCTCCCCAAGTTGCAATCTTCACATTCTTCTCACTCCCCCCCATCACTAAAGCCATTCCAGCGCCCACAGCAATATTAAAAGAGACATAATTAATAGCAGAGATAAACCAATTAGGTAGTGACGTTTCAATGCTTGTTGCAATCGGCTCTAATTCGGCAAAGCTTTTTTGATAGGTGAACAGGCTATAAATACAGATCACGGCTAGTGCTAAAATTAGAAAAGGAGTAATACTACCGATAAGGCTAATCACTCGCTGAATCGGCATCAATACAGTAGAGATAATCAAAACAGTCATCACCAAACTACCAATAAATGGGGGCAAGCCTAAAATCTGCTGACCTAAACTTCCTGCACCAGCTACCATTACAACGCCAACACCAAATAGCGTTAAAACTAAGATCATATCAATGATTAAACCTAGAAAACGTCCACTTAGCTTATAAATTGCTTCGCTATGAGAATGAACCTGCATCATACTTCCAACACGCGTTAACATCATTCCTAAATAGGCAAAAAGTAGCGTCGCAACAAGCGCCCCGATCGTTCCCATATAACCAAAACTAGTAAAGTACTGCAATATCTCCTGCCCTGAAGCAAAACCTGCGCCAACAATGATTCCAACAAAGGCGCTTGCAATTCGCAAAATATGAAACATATAAAATCCTCCTTGTTTTTATTATTTTGTAATAGTGCCTATATCAATAACACACATTTCAACTGACATGCTACATAAAAGTGAAAATCTTATAAATTCAGGGTGATACTGCTGAAAATTATTGATTTAATTCCTGTTTTTCTATCTGAAAGTTTTTTCTGAAGGGATAAAAAAAGCCAGCACCCAAGTACCGGCTTCCACACGATCCATCGAATAGCACTATTAAGCTAATGCTATGCTGATTTCTCTTTTCCTTTATAGAAATCACTATTGACATACCAGTGATACAGTCTACGTAAAGCCACCATCAAGACAGCGCATACCGGAAGTGCCAATAAAATACCGACAAATCCAAAGAGGCTTCCTCCAACCATCAATGCAAAAACAACTGCAATAGGGTGCATTCCGAGCTTATCACCAATAAGATTAGGTGTTAATACGAAACTCTCCATTAATTGTCCGATACCAAAGACAACACCCACGAGTGCTAAATGTGTAAATGTACCATATTGGAACCAAGCAACAACTAATCCCATAATCACACCTGAGGTTGCACCAATATATGGAATAAAGCTAATTAAACCGGCAATTAATCCAATTACTAAACTATATTCAACCCCAATAAGACTCAGACCAATACCATAAATGCATGCTAGACAAAACATCACCGTCAATTGCCCTCGTAAAAAGCTGCTGAGCATAAAGTTTGCTTCATGTAAAAAGTCCTTAGTTTGCGGAAAGATTGAACGAGGAATCAATGTCTCCATCTGATCAGTGATCGATACCCAATCACGCATTAAATAGAAGGTTATCATAGGAATTAAGACTAAACTCGCGAAGAAACCGATAACACCCAATATTAAACTGCTAATAGAAGGTGCGATACGCGAGGTAATTTCACCCAAAATATTTAATGATTTTGATATTGCTCGACTCGCCTGCTCTTTACTAATTTCAAGACTTTCCAACGAGAGATAATGCTTTAATCTTGGAAAGATATTATCTTGTACCCAAAAATAGTAGGTGGGGATTTTATCTAAAAATACCAATATCTGATTAATCAGTTGTGGAATTACCACCAAAAGTAGTAGGGCTAGAATTATTACTAATCCAACAAAGACGATACTAACGGCCCAAACTCGTGAAATATTTTTAGATTCAATTTTTTCAATTAATGGATTTCCAAGATAAGCCAACCCAAATGAGACTAAAAAAGGAATTAGTACTGATGCTAAACGGTGAATAAGGTAGATCGTTAAAATTACCCCTATCCAGAAAAAGATTAAACGATTTACTCGACTAAAAAGCATATAAACTCCTAAAAAAGTGGACGATCCTATTCCAATCTTTAATACAGCTAAATAAGTGATTCGACATTCATTAAAATATATTGAATGCTATTTTACGCAAATTATTGACAGACACCTATTTTTTTCCCCATTACTCACTATCGCAACACAAAGTTTATCATTGCGAAATAATAGTGAATCTCCTATGATGATTGCCTTAAAAGCATTCATAATTTCTTAAATAGATAAATTTTTCAATACAGCTATGAATTTAATCGAAAAGATCGATCAATTACTACCCCAGACTCAATGTCGTCAATGCGAGTATGAAGGCTGTTTGGCCTATGCGGCTGCGATCGTCAATGAAAATGCACCAATTAATCGATGCCCGCCCGGTGGAAAACGGGTGATAAGTTCCTTAGCTGAATTACTCAATCAACCAATCATTCCACTGAACGAATCGTTAGGATGTCATAAACCTCCACAAGTTGTTCGTATAGAAGAGGCGTTCTGTATTGGGTGCATGAAATGTATTTTAGCCTGTCCTGTTGATGCAATTGTAGGTACTCGCCGATTAATGCATACAGTAATCCGCGAAGAGTGTACAGGTTGTGAGCTCTGCATTCCACCCTGCCCTCTTAACTGCATTGTTATCGAACCCCTTGCTCATTCTTTAACTGATACAACCCACGGATTAAGCCAATGGGAAAAAGAGCGAGCCGAAAAATCGCGCCAACGCTTTAATGCAAAAAAAGAGCGTGAACGATTACGAACAAATGTTACCGATACTCAGCCACCACTTGAAAAAGAACTCGCGGCACCTGCTTCTAAAGAGAGCATGCTTGATTTAATTCAGATGGCCAAGAAAAAATATCAATAAAGAGATCGATTATGAGTCAGAAAAAAGAATATAAGCGTTTGATGAACAAAGAAGAGATTACGCAGTTCTTTACCATCTTACGTCGTGAAAATCCTGAGCCAAAGACAGAATTAGTTTATAGCTCTACCTTTGAATTATTAGTGGCGGTTCTTCTCTCAGCTCAAGCAACAGATGTTGGCGTCAATAAAGCCACGGTACACCTCTTCAAAGCAGCCAACACCCCACAAACCATGTATGAACTTGGTGAAGAAGGTATCAAAGAGTATATTAAAACGATTGGGCTCTTTAACTCAAAAGCGGCAAATCTTTATAAAACCTGTGAAATTTTAAGTACAAAATATAACGGCGTTGTACCAGATGATCGTCAATCACTCGAAGCGCTACCGGGAGTTGGGCGTAAAACCGCAAATGTCATTTTAAATACCGCATTCCGTCAACCAACAATGGCCGTTGATACGCATATTTTTAGGCTTTCTAATCGGACAGGATTAGCCCCAGGGAAAAATGTACTTGAAGTAGAAGATAAGTTGCTCAAGCGAATTCCCAAAGAATTTCTACTTGATGCTCATCATTGGTTAATTCTCCATGGACGTTACACCTGTACAGCACGAAAACCTCGTTGTGGTTCATGTGTTGTCTACGATCAATGCCAATTTTTAAATAAAGTCGATGAGTAAAGATAAATACAACATTCTCATACAACGCGTTGTTACAAAAAAATAATCGAACACATTATAAAAAACCTTCATAACACGCTGCAATGAAGGTTTCTATTTAGATGTTTCGTCATAATTAATAATAACTAATTCACTAAAGAATCAATTAACACTTTGACCGGTACAACCTTGCAAAAGGGCGCATTAATACTCGCCCAAATAGGTTGGTATTGATCGACTTGGTCACCTAACTCAAGTTCATCAATCGTTGCTGCATGCACGAGGAATAATTGTTCGGGAAAAGGCAATGTTTTGCCCCTTACTTTGCGTAATTCTTGCGTGCCTTGATTGCTAATACAACGCCCCATAATGCCTGTCCAATGCTGAGTAAAGACGCTGTCGTACTCATTACTTTTAAGTAACTGTTCAACTTCTGTTTCACTCAGACCACTCTCCGGCGTCATCATGAATGCAGTACCAATACCAATAGCATCCGCTCCTTGAATAATTGCCGCAGCAAACAACGATTTATTGAAAATACCACCTGATACAATAAATGGTTTCTCTAATACTTCATTTGCCTGAGTAATCAATGAGGCGGCACTTAACCCATATTGCATTGCATCTCCAATAAATGTTTGGCGCATTCCTCCAGATTCGATACCTTGTAAAAAATGCGCATCTAGACCACGCTCTTCCCATAAAAGTGCTTCAACCATATGGGTTGAATGCCCAATGATTTTAATACCCGCTTCTTTGAGAAGATCAAGATCAGCAGCCTCAGGAATACCAAAAGAAAAGCTCACAACAGGTATCGATTCTTCAAGAACAATATCAATCAGTGATTCCAGTGATGAAAGTTCCCACGCATCAGTATTTAAGGCTTCTATATCTAGCGCCTCTGTACTGGCAAATCCTTTCATGCGCGATAGAGCATCTTCGTAATGTGAGGATTCTAAGGTATTTTTAGTTGTGACCATTAAATTAACACCAAAGGGCTTATCCGTTAAAGCCCGTACCGCTGCGATTTCATGCTGCAATGCTTCTGGAGTTAAGAAACCACCAGCAATCATTCCTAAGCCACCATTATTAGAAATTTCTGCAACTAATTCCGTTGATCCTCCATGATACAGTGGAACTTGAACAATAGGATACTCTATGGAGAGCAATTGTGTTAAACGTGCGGGCTTCTTCACTGTCATTTTGGCTCCAATTTAAATAATTCATTACAATTCTCTGTCGTTATCTTAGCAAGATCTGATAGATCAAGCGATTTTTGTTCTGCGATGAACTGGGCAATCTCAAAAAGATCTACTGGATAATGTAATTCATTTTGCTGCCGATAGGCTCCCCGCTGAAAGGGTCCATCTGTTTCTAAAAGCAGACGCTCTACTGGAACTTCTGCCAATAGTTTTTGTAGGTTTTTGGCTCGAGGATACGTTACAGCACCACCAAAGCCGATATAAAATCCAAGATCAAGCGCTTGTTTCAGTTGCTGTATGCTGCCATTAAATGCGTGTAAAACACCACAAATATTTGGGCGCTTTCGAAGTTCTCGAAGAACATTATCTACTGCTTTGTAAGAATGAATAATAAGCGGCAATGACTGTTCCTGAGCAATATCGAGTTGCCTGATAAAAATCTCTTCCTGCAAAAGAGGTAACTCATAGGAAAAATCTAAACCACACTCCCCAATCGCAATGGGCTGATATTGATCAATTGCCATCCTTAACTGTTCCTCCCAATTTGGAGAGATGGATTCTAAAAACCATGGATGAATGCCAAAAGCAATATCAACGCCCTCAAATTGTTCCTTTAAAGCAAGTTGTAGAGGGATATCACTCAACGTTATTCCCGGCACAATCCACTTTTGAATCCCATGTACACGTGCATCTGCTAAGAGCGATCCGATGTCTGAATAGAGCTCAGAGGTTAAATGAATATGAGAATCAACAAATATGGATTGCATGATATTGGCACTACTTTTGATGAGATCTCAATAATTAATGAACTTTAGGTCTATCTTTCAAATGGAAATAGATCATTAAAGCTCCTACCCGTACAAATTCTACTAACTCTTCAAGTGCAAGACGATCGGTTTCGCTATCTAACCCTTCAATGACTTCTTGCGAATCTAAATTCGAAAATTCAATCACATAACGAATAAAATCCCGTCCATCTTCATCAAGTGCCTCATAAAGCTCACTTGAAAGACCAAAACCATAACTAAAACCATGACACCAACTGACAAAACCATCGATACGCGCTTGAAGATACTCTTCATCCGGTAAAAGCAATCGGAGATTAAACTCGGTAGAATCCATCTCTTCTACCGTTTTTTCATAGAGAATTTTCAAAATCTCTTCATTGAGCGGTGTTTTATCAAAACGAATATTATCAAGCTCCAATAACCAATCCTTAAAGTGATCAAAAGAAGTACCGCATAAAAGCGCAACTAATAACCCTTGTGCTTCTGCTAAATTTAATCCATCAAATTGAGCTTGTAATAACTCATAAGTCACTGTTTGAGGAACTTGTTGCTCATTTGCCATGTTTTATACTCACTTTCTATATATGACTAACAATAACCCTACATTATAGCGGTTTATCCGCCATGACACTACAAAGAAAACTCCCTATAAATCTATTACATAACTTACAAGCAACAAAAAAGCTTTAGTACAATATGCACTAAAGCCTTTTAAAATTTTTCTAAGTAATTCGGTAAACGATACTACTTATTGTTTACAGATTCACGTAGGCCTTTACCTGCTTTAAATGCTGGTACACGTGATGCTTTAATTTGAATAGTTTTCTTAGGATTACGTGGGTCACGACCAACGCGTGCAGCACGATCACGTACTGTGAATGTACCGAAACCAATTAAAGTCACGCTATCACCTTTTGCAAGCGCTTCAGTAATAGTTTCCATCACTGCTTCAACTGCTTTCGCAGAAGCTACTTTCGTCATGTCCGTTTTTTCTGCTACTGCAGCAATTAATTCAGTTTTATTCATAAAATTTTTCCTACTATTTAAAAAAACATGTAATTGGCACCATGAATGTGCTTAATGTCTGAACAAATTAACAAACTTCGTTAATTCTGTATAGTTTTATACGTCTCGAATCGACCTAAGTCAAGTATTTCAATGCGTTTTCGCTCTTTTTTTGATCTCTTCACCATCCTGATTCGTCAATGTAAAACTATTAAAACGCTCCCAATCTTCAGCTCTTGTAAGTGATTGAGTTAAGGAATAATCAACTATTTCATCGAAAGTTTTCACCGGGATAATTTCGAGTGCTTTTAGAACATTCTTTGGCACATCTTCTAAATCTTTCACATTTTCTTCCGGAATTAAAACCGTACGAATTCCTGCTCTTTCCGCCGCAATTAACTTTTCTTTTAATCCACCGATGATTAAAACATGTCCACGGAGGGTAATTTCTCCCGTCATTGCAATATCAGATCGAATAGGCACGCCTAAGAGGGCGGATAATATCGCCAAAGTCATTGCTGCGCCTGCACTTGGGCCATCTTTAGGTACCGCTCCTTCTGGTGCATGCACATGGATATCCCATTTTTTATAAAAATCTTCAGGTAAACCATAATAATTACTACGCGCCCGAATAACAGTTAAGGCTGTACGGATCGACTCTTTCATCACATCGCCAAGGCTTCCGGTCGCAATGAGCTCCCCTTTACCCGGCACTAACTGTACTTCAATCCCTAAGAGATCGCCGCCAACTTGTGTCCAAGCAAGTCCATTCACATAGCCTATCTCATGCTGATCTTCTTTAATGCCATGACGATATTTAATCGCCCCCAAATAGTGCGGTATTCGTTTTGCATTAAGAACCTCACCTTTGCGACCTTTATCTTTTTCAAGAAGGCGCTCTTTAATAAACTTCCGGAAGATTGTATTAATCTCACGTGTTAAATTCCGAACACCCGCTTCTTTTGTGTAATGATTGATAAGGAACATCAAGCCTTCATCGGTAAAACGGATTTCCTCTTTTGAGAGACCATTTTCCTTATAACATTCCGGTAATAGATGATTTTTGGCGATCTCAAGCTTTTCTTGCTCTGTATAGCTCGATAATTCGATAATATCCATACGATCACGCAATGGGCCGGGAATATTGTAACTATTTGCTGTCGCGATAAACATCACTTCCGATAGATCGATATCAACATCCAAATAATGGTCATTAAAAGTACTATTTTGCTCTGGATCAAGCACTTCTAAAAGTGCATCTGCAGGATCGCCTTTATAGCTGCTGCCTGTTTTATCGAGCTCATCAAGCAGAATTAGCGGATTCTTTGTTTTTGCCTTTGCAAGAAGCTGCACTAATTTCCCAGGCATTGCGCCAATGTACGTTCGGCGATGCCCCCGAATTTCTGATTCATCATTCACACCACCAAGACTCATCCGTACAAACTCTCGCCCTGTCGCTTCTGCAATAGAACGCGCAAGCGATGTTTTACCAACACCCGGAGGACCAATAAAGCAGAGAATATCGCCTTTTTTCGATTTAGTATGACTAATCACTGCTAAATGCTCAAGTATATGATCTTTCACCTTTTCAAGCCCGGAATGATCTTTATCTAAAATACGTTTTGCACTTGCTAAACCATAGCGAAGACGTGAACGTTCATTCCATGGCATTTTGAGCAACCAATCAATATAAGTACGCGCAACAGTACCTTCTGCCGACATTGTCGGCATGGATTTAAGACGTTTAATCTCAGTTAACGCTTTTTCTTCCGCTTCTGTGGGCATTTTAGCTGCTTTGATTCGTTCTTCTAACTCATCAAATTCCGAAAGTCCTGAGTCATTCAGTTCATCAAGCTCTTTATGAATCGCTTTAATCTGTTCATTGAGGTAATACTCGCGCTGATTTTTGCTAATTTGTGTCTGTACTAAACCATGAATTCGGCGCTGAAGATCAATAATACTAAGCTCAACTGTCAAATTATTAATTAACGCATCCGCAGCACCGCGAAGCGTATCTTCCGTCATGATCGATTGTTTCTTCTCAACGCTCATCGGAATTTCGCTAGAAAGCTTCATCACCAACGGAGTAAGCTCTTTATCTTCTAATAATGTTTCCGGCGTTAATTGTTTAATTTGAGCATTTTCTAATAATTTTTTAACGAGTTTTTCAAACGTTGTATAGTAAACTTCTTTTTCTGCAACGGTTAAATCATCTTCAAATGGTGCAAGTGTATATTTCCCCATGACAAAATCATAAACATAACCCTCACCGTTTTCATACACGAGCTCTTTTGTTTCATGTAGTTTAACGCGCTCAATCACCTCAACGGTAATTTGATAAGACCCGCCCTTTGATAATTTACTTGAAACAATACGTGCCACAACTCCTACATCATAAATAGTATCGAGCGTAATCGCCTCTTCATCGGGATCTTTTAAACTCATTAAAAGTACACGGTTATCAACTTCTACCGCCATTTCTAAGGCGCCAATCGACAGTGGTCTTCCGACAAGTAGCGGCGTTTTCGTCCCTGGGAATACGACTAAATCTCGCAGTGCGAGGATTGGTAATTCCGCATATTGATCGTGTTTTTGAGACATCCGTTTTTATCTCCAATATATCGTTGTTTTACTGAGCATTCATGCTAACAATGTATGATCTTAACACCTAACCGTCATTGTTAGAAGTTATGCTATATTAGCTTTTTAAACTTTTAAATTTTGTAAACTGAGTTGTAATATGGTGACAGATCCAATTAAATTCAAGCTTTCTACACATTATTCTCCAGCGGGAGATCAGCCTAAAGCGATCGAAGCACTCACCGAAGGGCTCAATGATGGATTAGCGTATCAAACACTTCTAGGCGTTACTGGTTCTGGAAAAACATTTACGATGGCAAATGTCATCCAAGATACCCAAAGACCCGCGATGATTCTTGCCCCCAACAAAACGCTCGCGGCGCAGCTTTATGGAGAAATGAAAGAGTTCTTCCCTAATAACGCGGTGGAATACTTTGTCTCCTATTATGATTATTATCAGCCAGAAGCATATGTACCCGCTTCAGATACCTTTATCGAAAAGGATGCTTCTGTGAATGATCATATCGAACAGATGCGACTTTCAGCGACTAAAGCGATTTTAGAACGTCCCGATACAATTATTGTCGCAACAGTTTCAGCAATCTACGGTCTTGGAGATAAAGATCACTATATGAGCATGATTCTGCATGTCACTAAAGGCGAGCGAATCGATCAACGAGATATTATCAAGCGTCTTGTTGAGCTCCAATACACCCGCAATGATGTTGTACTTGAACGCGGAAATTTCCGCGTCCGTGGTGAAGTGATTGATATCTTCCCTGCGGAGAGTGAACGTGATGCAGTACGTATTGAACTTTTTGATGATGAGATTGAAAAGCTCTCTTTCTTTGACCCACTCACCGGCCATATCTCACGAACAGTTCCAAGATTAACTGTCTATCCATCAAGCCATTATGTAACACCGAAAGAACGCCTTCTAACAGCAGTTGAAGAAATCAAAATTGAGTTGAGAGATCGTCTTGAAGAGTTACGGGCACAAAATAAATTGGTGGAAGCACAGCGCATTGAACAACGTACAAAATTTGACATTGAAATGATGATCGAGCTTGGTTACTGCCAAGGGATCGAAAACTATTCTCGTTATCTCTCTGGACGCAATCCCGGAGAACCACCACCAACGCTCTTTGATTATCTCCCACCAAATGCCATTCTATTCATTGATGAATCACACGTTGCAGTGCCTCAAGTGGGCGCAATGTATAAAGGTGACCGTTCGCGAAAAGAGACGCTGGTAAATTATGGTTTTCGTTTGCCGTCCGCACTTGATAACCGCCCGCTTCGCTTTGAAGAATTTGAAGCACTTATGCCGCAGACTATCTTTGTTTCAGCAACGCCGAGCACCTATGAAGCGGAACATTCTGAGCAGATCGTAGAACAAGTTGTCCGTCCAACGGGTTTACTTGATCCAGTTGTTGAAGTGCGTCCTGCTGATACTCAAGTCGATGACGTTTTTAGTGAGATAACAAAGCGTGTTGCAAAAAATGAGCGTGTTTTAATTACCACATTAACCAAACGGATGTCGGAAGATTTGACCGACTTCTTAAGCGAACATGGAGTAAAAGTCCGTTACCTCCATTCAGATATCGATACTGTTGAACGTGTTGAAATTATCCGAGATCTCCGTCTAGGTGTTTTTGACGTATTAGTAGGAATTAACCTTTTACGAGAAGGTCTTGATATTCCTGAAGTTTCACTTGTCGCTATTTTGGATGCAGATAAAGAGGGTTTCTTGCGCTCAGAACGTTCACTTATTCAAACCATTGGTCGTGCTGCCCGAAATGTCGACGGGAAAGCCATTCTCTATGCAAATAAAATTACCAAAGCAATGCGTTATGCTATTGATGAAACAGAACGTCGCCGCGCATTACAGGAAGAGTACAACCAATTGCATGGCATCACGCCACAAACCATCAAAAAACAGATCCAAGACATTATGTATGATGCTCGCGATACAACACCCGATAGTGAATATATTAAAGAATATCGTGGGAAATTAGTTATTAATGATGAAGCGATTAGTAATGAGCAGCAATTTAAAAATAATCCCAAATTACTCACCAAACATCTGCAAAAGCTAGAAAAAGAGATGCTTGATCATGCACAAAATCTCGAGTTTGAAGCCGCTGCACGATTGCGTGATGAGATTGAATCTTTAAAGAAAGAGTTTTTACTAAATGGATAAATTTAATCATCCGATAACTCTCGATATCCATCATCTGTAATAACATACTAATTCTTAAACAATATATTTATCGTCTTACGCGAAGACGATAAAAAAGGAGTATTCAACATGACAACCCATATCGGTTTTATTGGCGGCGGCAATATGGCTCGCGCGATTTTAACAAGTGTAAGCCAACAAACAGAAGCACAACTATCGCTTTACGTTTGCGATCGCAATCAAGAAAAACGGGATTTCTTCACGAATGAATTAAACATCACGGCTTCTGCGGACTACCACGACTTTATCGACAAACTCGATATCATTGTTCTCGCAATTAAACCGCAAGGATTTCCAAAGCTACTTGAAGAAATCAAGCCACTGATCAGACCACATCAATTGATCATCTCTATTGCTGCCGGCGTATCGGTAGAAGCAATTTTAAGAGGGATTGGTCAAGTAGCCCATCCTATCGTGCGCGTTATGCCAAATACCCCTTCAACCATTGGCTTAGGTGCAACGGGGATTTTCGCAAATAATGAAGTCTCTACCGAGCACAAAGCTATTGTTGAGCTGATCTTTAGTAGCTGTGGTATTACCGCATGGTTAGAGAAAGAGTCATTAATCTCCGCCGTTGTAGCTGTCTCTGGTTCTAGTCCTGCATATCTCTTTTATTTAATGGATATTATGGCAAAAGTGGGCGAATCAATGGGGTTAGATTATGAAAATAGTCTCAAACTCACGCAACAAGCTGTTTTAGGTGCTGCAAGATATAGTCAATTAGCCGGTATTCCACTAGATACTCTTAAGAAAAATGTGATGTCTCCCAACGGAACGACAGAACGCGCCATTTTTAGTTTAGAAGATGATCATCTTGATCAAGTGCTTTTACGAGCAATGCAAGCAACCTATAATCGCGACCAAGAACTTTCGGAGATTATTTCAAAACAGATCCAATAACGTGCAATTATCTGAAAAATACCAAATCTGCTAAGATAATAGTAATTTATCCTTTATGTAGTAGGAAGTTTACACCATGCCTGAGCCAAATCTATTTCAAAATATTCTCGAATTTATTATCGAAATTGCTTATAGCTTTGCGATGATATTTATTCTTTTACGTTTTTTATTACAGTTAGTAAAAGCCAATTTTTATCATCCGATTATCCAAATGATTGTAAAATTCACCAATCCGGTTTTACTCCCTATTCGCAAAATCACACCACTTATCGGTAAAGCCGACTGGTCTTGCCTGATTGCCGCAGCGATTTTTACGATTTTAAAATATGTCCTGTTAATGCTAATCGGTGCGATGCTTCCGATATCGCCGTTACCTCTTGCGGGCATCGTCTTACTCGAGATTGCTCGTAATATTATCTATATCTATATCTTTGCCTACTTTATTCAAGCGATTAGTAGCTGGATTGGCTCATCGCCACGTCAAACCGTATTTATCTCGCTACTAAACCAACTGACTAACCCTATCAATAAGCGCTTTCCCTTCAAGCTCCAATTTGGCATGATGGATTTTCGCCCGGCTGTAATTGTACTATTACTATTTATTGGATTACGAGTAATTAACTACTTTTACGCATCACTTGTATTTTTCAACTAAAAAGATAGAGAGATATCGTTTATATGGAAACGACCATTCCATCATATGAAGAGATAGAGTCTCATCAATTTTTTATGCGAGAAGCCTTAATTGAAGCAAAAAAAGCTGCAAAGATTGGAGAAGTCCCAATCGGTGCTGTTATCGTTCAAAATAATAAAATTATCGCCCGTGGTCACAATCGTTCAATTACCGATCATGATCCAACTGCTCATGCGGAAATTATTGCGATTCGTAATGCATGCCGAAATTTAGAGAATTACCGTTTACCCAATACAATACTTTATGTCACACTTGAGCCGTGCACAATGTGCGCTGGGAGTTTTCTCCACAGCCGAATAGATACTGTTGTCTATGGTGCTGGCGATTCACGAAATGGTGCCTTGGGAACCAATTTAAACATTAATGACTATAAAGCGTTTAATCATAAAATAACAATTATTCCTCGTATTCTTGAAAACGAATGCAGCGAACTCATTCGCGCATTTTTTCGAGAACGCCGACGGAAAAAGGGAGGAGAAAAGAATAATGCCAACGATTAAAGATGCCTATTTCAAGCTGATCAAAGAGAAAGGCTTTAAAGCGGATCCTGTACAGGTTTCTGTGGCCGAAAGTTACGATAAACTGCGGGAACAAATTCTCCACGACGAACCTATTGAGGTGAAAGATTCCCGTTCATTGATGCAAAAAATGCTGAATCCTTTCGCCGAAAAAGCTATCACATATAACGATCCTCGCGGACTCTATATTTATGGACGGGTAGGACGAGGAAAAACCTTTTTAATGGATCTTTTCTTCAATAATATCAACGTTCCCAAAATTCGTGAGCATTACTATCACTTTATGCAAGATGTGCATAAAAAAATGCAGGAGCATCAAGGGAGTGAAGATCCTTTAAAACTCGTTGCAAAAGAGTTTGCAAAAGAGTGTAAAGTACTCTGCGTCGATGAGTTTCACGTAATCGATATTACTGATGCCATGATTCTCTATCGCCTGCTAGATGCGCTTTTAGCAGAAGGTATTTTCTTTATTACGACTTCTAACCGCGAACCTGATGAGCTCTACAAAAATGGACTTCAGCGCCAACAATTTTTACCGGCAATAGAAATTATTAAAAAACGCTTAAAAGTCATTGTACTCGATACTGAGCAAGATTATCGTATGCGTCATATCGATAGTGCTGATGTTTGGTATGTTGGCGATGAAAAAGCACAGATCGCCCACTTTGATAGTCAGTTTGAAGAGGTTGCTGATGAAATTGGTGAATCTGCGACACTTGATATTAATGGTCATGATTTCAAAATGGTACGTATGACCTCAAAATGTGCTTGGTTCACCTTTGAAGAAGCGTGTAGAAAAGCCCGCTCATCACAGGATTTTATTGAATTAGCAAATCGGTTTGACACCATTTTATTTAGTGGTTTACCTCAATTAACACGTTTTTTAGAAAATGAAGCTCGACGTTTTGTCATTATGATTGATGAGTTTTATGATCAAGGCGTTAAAGTAATTATCGCTTCCGACGTCCCAATGAGTGAACTTTATCAACCCAAAGGAGAAAAAGCACTCGACTTTGAGTTTGATCGTACTATTAGCCGCTTAATAGAAATGCAATCTCAAGATTATCTTGATCAACCAAAACGCAATACTGGAAAATAAAATGGCCGCAATTCATCCAAATGCAGATATTGAAAACTTTATTCAACAACTCAAAGATCATCAATTCTCTGGCGATATTGAGATCAGTTTTTCAGAACGACTAATGGCTGCGACCGATAACTCCATTTATCAAGTTATCCCAGCAGCAATCCTCTTCCCTAAAGAAAATATGGATGTTGAGCTTGTGATGACACTACTCGGCAAGCCAGAATTTAAGGCTGTTACCTTATCAACTCGCGGCGGTGGTACTGGGACCAATGGTCAATCGCTCAACAGTGGCGTAATTTTAGATATTTCACGTCATATGAATCAAATTCTTGATTTTGATGAAGAGACCCGTACTGTACGAGTCCAAACAGGTGTCGTGAAAGATCAGCTGAATGCTTTTCTGCGCCCTAAAGGATACTTTTTTGCCCCCGAACTCTCTACTTCTAATAGAGCAACAATTGGCGGGATGATCAATACCGATGCCTCCGGCCAAGGGAGCTGTGAGTATGGAAAAACCAGTCAACATGTAAAAACAATTTTAGCATACCGATTAGGGGGCGAAAAAATAGAGAGTAAGCCAATCTCATTGGAAAAAGCAAATATCCTCCCGAAAAATGCATTGATCAATCAACTTGCCGAAAAGCTAATGCCGCACAAAGAAGCTATTCATAATCACTTCCCGCAACTCAATCGATTTATTACCGGCTACGATTTAGACCACTTTACGCAAGATCAAGAACTTAACCTCAACCATCTTTTATGTGGTTCAGAAGGGACGCTCGCTGTTTTTACAGAGGCAACGCTTAATGTTCTGCCAATCCCAAAACAAACCGCTCTAGTGTTGATTACCTATAATGATTTTATTAAAGCGCTTGACGATGCACCCTTTTTAATGAAGTCATCGGCACATCCGACTTCCATTGAAGTGCTTGATAATATCGTTATGGAGATTGCTAAAAATGATTTTATCTGGGCAACGACGGAGGAATATTTTACCGATATTGATTATGCACAATTAAAAGCTATTCAGCTCGTGGAATTCAATGCGGATAATGAAGAAGCGCTCCAAGCGCAGTTAACAAGTTTTACAAATTATGTTGAAAGCGATTCTAATAATCATCGACTTTCAATTCGCCCTGTGCTAGGGAAAAAAGCGGTTACAGACATCTATGCACTTCGTAAACGTGCTGTGGGGTTATTAGGTGCGGTTCAAGGCAATCGTCGCCCGATCCCTTTTGTAGAAGACACTGCCGTTCCACCAGAAAACCTTGCACCATTTATAAGCGAATTTCGAGCGGTTCTTGATGAATCAGGCGTAAAATATGGCATGTTTGGGCATACAGATGCAGGTGTGATCCATGTTCGTCCTGCTTTGGATCTTAAATTACAAGAAGATCGCCCCCTTATTCGGGCAATTTCCGATAAAATTTTTTCACTCTGCCAAAAATATGGAGGAGCATTATGGGGTGAGCATGGGAAAGGGGTGCGCTCAGAATATTCTCCTGTTTTTTTTGGGGAGCTCTATCCGCTTGTTCAATCTGTCAAAGCACTCTTTGATCCTTATAATCAGCTAAACCCAGGGAAAATTGCAGCACCTGATAACACGCCTCTGTTAAAAATTGATGAAGTTCCCTTAAGAGCAGACTTTAATCAGCAGATTCATTCCCATTATTGGACTGAAAATGCCTACCAAACGACACTCTACTGCAATGGAAACGGAGCCTGCTTTAACTATGATCTTGACTCAGCAATGTGCCCAAGTTACAAAGCAACACGAGAACGTATTCACTCTCCTAAAGGGCGCGCTGAATTAATTAAAGAATGGCTACGTCAAAAATCACACAATATTACCGATACAGCATTTGAAAAATCTGTTTATGATTCCTTGTCGCTCTGTTTAAGCTGTAAATCCTGTGCTGGCGAATGCCCAATCAAAGTTAATATCCCAGCAGCTAAATCACAATTTTTAGCACACTACCATCAGTCATATAAGCGCCCCATCTATGAAAAAATTCTTCTTCGTTCAGAAAAGATGGCTCCTTTAAGTGGCAAAGTAAGCAGTGCATATAATTTAGTAGCAAGTAGTAAGCTGGGTAAAAAAGCCTTTGATTATTTAGGGCTCGTGGATCTACCACAAATTGAACTGAAAAAATATCGTTCTTCCCACAATCTTTACACAGAGTTATCCACAGATGATTATACGCCTCTTAATCGAGTAAAAGATCGAAATCGCGCAGTAATTATTGTACCTGATACGTTTTTCCGCTTTTATGACGCAACAACATTTAATGCAACTGTCGAATTATTAAATAAACTGAAAATTACCGTCTTTATCGCACCTTATCAACCTTCAGGAAAAGTAGCTCATGTTTATGGAGCGATGGATCAATTTCGCGCAGAAGCAGAAAAACAGCAACAACTATTGCAAGCATTAGCACAATATAATATTCCGTTAATTGGTATCGAACCACCTATAACACTCACCTATCGTGATGAATACCAAACCATTGGTTTAGAAATGCCAAAGATCCTGTTGGTCCAAGAATGGTTATACCAGTTCCTGCAAAATGAAGCGATTCTACCGCTGTCACAAATAAAGAGTAATGAGTCATTTAAACTACTGAGCCACTGTACTGAAAAAACAAATGCAACACATTCGCCAAAATTATGGCAACAAATTTTCCAAAAATTCAACATCTCCTTAGAACCTTTAAAAAGCGGCTGTTGTGGAATGAGTGGCGCATTTGGACATATTAAAAAAAACCAAGCGCTTTCTAAAAAGATTTATAACCAATCATGGCAAACAATCATTCAGCAACATCCTTCTAATGAAATTCTAGCAACCGGTTCTTCTTGCCGCACACAGGTAGAGCGCTTTAATAACGTAACGATTATGCATCCCTTAGTAAAACTCAATGAGTTACTCTAAAAAGAGAACAACTCATTCATTGTTTAACCAAGTGCCCCCTCGTCAATCTAACGTACTCCTCCCTAAAAATCTATACATAGACACATTTAGGGATTTTCGTTAGCATAAAGACAACGTGACTACTTGAATACCTCATGAATACTTGGGCAATCGATCTTTATTTTATTAAGAAATATCGCTCAATTTTCATCAATATTAAGGAGGCTTTATGAAAGCAATAATTCTCAAAGAGTTTGGTGATCCTTCCGTCCTTCAACTTGGAGAAAAAAATCGTCCGGAGCTTCGGCCCAATGATATCCTCATCCGCGTTAAAGCTGCCGGTATTAATCGACCCGATGTTATTCAGCGTAAAGGCTATTATCCCGCCCCCGAAGGTGAGCCACAAGATATCTTAGGGCTCGAAGTTGCGGGTGTTGTCGAAGAGATTGGCTCTGAAGTGACAAAGTGGAAGGTCGGTGATGAAGTCTTCTCACTTATTGGTGGCGGCGGATATGCTGAATATGTCCGTGTTGATCAATATTTAGCATTACCAAAACCAGCCAATCTAACATTTATAGAAGCTGCTAGTTTACCGGAAACACTCTACACTGTTTGGAATAACCTTTTCCAACGTGGTGCTTTAAAAAAAGCGGAAAAATGCCTAATTCATGGCGGGAGTAGCGGAATTGGTATTACCGCTATCCAATTAGCAAAAATTATTGGTGCAGATGTTTATACAACTGTTGGTTCTAAAGAGAAACAAGAAGCCGTTCTTAATCTAGGTGCAACCATTGCCATCAATTACAAAGAGAGCGACTTCTTAGAAGTTTTAAAACCCATCGGTATTGATGTGATTCTCGATATGATTGGTGGCGATTATTATGAGAAAAATATCGATCTTCTCAACCCCGATGGGCGCTTAGTTTATATTAATTCCATGGCCGGTGCGAAGGTTACAGCTAATCTCATGAAAATTATGCAAAAACGATTAATCGTGACCGGCAGTACACTTCGCTCACGCGAATATGCCTTTAAACGTCAGCTAACAGAGGATATCACTCATGATGTCTTGCCTCTTATCGAGGGAGGGCATTTTAAACCAATCATTTATAAAACTTTCCCATTAGTAGATGCGGCAAAAGCACATGCATTAATGGAATCAAGTGAACACATTGGCAAGATTATCTTGGAAATATAACTAATTATTGAAATGATGTTATAACGCAATAATCCCCCCTTAAAAAAGGGGGGAATTTATTACTCAAATCGAAGATCAATCACAAGATTATCAGTATAAGTGCCAGTGGATTTTAAACCTTGTTGTGATTTATTATAGATTGATGCTCGATAACGATATATTTTTGTTGCGTTGTTAACAGAAACGACATCATTACTATTCGAATCCATCCTTTCATTACCTGAGCTACTCCAACGAGTATTTCCAGCGGTACCTTTATAGACTTCGTAGTCAATATATTCATTACCATTACGCATTCTTCTTGTAGAACTGTAGTTTTCCCCACCACTTAAACCAACGGTATAATGCTGATTAGGATTATTACAATTCACTTTTAATGTACCGGTAACATCACTAAATTCATCTAAAAATGAGGCTTTACCAAAATTAAGATCATCTGCAGAGATTTTACAAGAGGCATTAACTCTCAATGAAACAGTTCTAGTTGCTGACAGTTTTGGGTTACTCCATCCTTTACATTGTTGGGTTAGCTTCGCTTTAGTTGTACATAAATTCTGGAAACTCCAATTGAAATGCACTGTTGCCTCATATAATCCGGGAGCCAAAGATGCATTTTTATCAATATCAAATTTTAATCCTAAGGTTTCTAATTTTGGAAATACCTCTTTATTATGAGAATTTGCAGAATATATAAGTCCAAGGTTTTGAGGTATATGAATGGGACTTGGAACATTCCTTATTCTAAAAATTTGAAATGGGATTTTATTATCTTTAAACCTTGAATCTGTATGAACAAAAAATTCATTTGTGTTCCACTTCAAGATACCCGTTGCAGTAGGTCGCGTTGATGGAGCTTTATAGAAACCTAAGTTACACTTTACACCTCCATCTAAATTGTGAAAACGCATAGTCGCACCTCTAGATTCCGCATATATTAGTGCTTGATCATATGTTCCTAAAAACTCTGAGCCAGGATTAGATTTACAAGTCCCATTATCAACAAGGATTGCTAAAGAATAGCGAGGAAATGCCGTAAAAAATAATATGGCTATTATCAAGTACAATGACTTAATTAAATTGGAATATAAAAAAATTTTCATTATTTTCCTTCTCTGTTTTTTATTATCGACACTGATGTTCACCAAGCTCAGTCACGCCATCAACATCTTGATATTGCGTGGTATCAAGATTCACTTGAACGTAACATTTTTTCCCATCTGGTTGATTCACCGTTAAATTATTTGAATCATTCAAATGTTCAAAAAATACAGCGCCATCCCAACCCACATAAGAGTCTTCGTCATTATTAGCAATAACGTGAGAACCTATTTCGATAGGATTTCCTTGTTTATCAACGAGTTTTAGCGTCATTGGTGTAGTTTTAACGATTGGGAATCGCAACGTGTAACCACCACCAGATTTAACCGCTGCGTATTGCTCTGTTTGATCAATACGGGTATTAAAAGGTAAACTCAATCCATCTATTTCATATTTAGATTCATAATAGGAAGGTACATCGGGAATAAGGAGGTATCCTTTTTTATCTGTCACACCAATGGGTTTATTCTCATATTTAACGCCTACTTCCCCTACATCACCGGTAGACACAAGCACAAAAGAATCATTAACCTCATTGGCTGCCATAAATTGGCCATCCATAATCACAACGGCCCCCGATAAATCTGCCCAATATGATTTATCATGGCGAGTTCCGTAAAAACCACCTTCTGCTTGTAGCTTCTCATTACGCCAGCTCATCGCAGCATTGTAGTAATTATCCTGATGACTATAACGGTTATAGTTTGCTCGCCAACCAAACCCACCATCTGAAGGAATACTGCGACTGTAACTTAAAGAATAGATATCTTCATTATTATCATTTTTATTAACAGAGGCAGCAAAACCACCTAGATCTGCTAACGAAATAGACCATTGAATAGAGGCAGTCCAACGATTATCACGATCATTAGAACGATTAATATATGCGTATACATTTCCGTAATCTTGGAACGATCGACTCCATCCAATACTCACAATATTATCACGTTTGCTATCATGATATTTATTGGAGAAATACCCTAAACTGATACTTCCAAAATCATCGATATTCGTATTAAAAGAGAGTTGCATTGACTCATTGAAGACGCCGGAAACTGCATCTAATGTCGCGATATCTCGATAGTTTTCATTTCGTTTTCGATAACTGGCTCGAAAGCCAAAGTCAGGATGACTATATTCATATCCTAGATAGAATTGTGTACCATTTTTACCTTTATAACGAGTTCCCATCATCGATACATTCACCAACCCAATACGTCCAACATTGGTCACGGCACCAATTCCTAGAACCTGTAAAGAAGTCGCAATTTCACTGTGGCCTTCCAGTGTCCACTCATTTGTCAAACCATAACGAATACTACCATCTACTGCAAAACGGCTATAAGAAAAATTTTTCTCCCCGTATTTTTGTCGGAGTGACCCAGCACTAACGCTATAATCCATTAAACCTTTTTTAAGGAGATCAGAAGTAACGTAAAAAGGAATATCAACAGCAACTGTTCGACCTAAAGCATCGGTCGTAACAACAACAGCATTTCCAGCACCGCTCAAGTGAGTCACCTGATCAATATCATACGGACCAGGATTGATATTTTGACTATACTGTTTATTTCCATTTACAATTAGATCAACCGTCGATGGCACACCTACTTCACCATTAAATTGCGGTAAAGGATAAGTAATTAAGTCAGGGCGCAATGCAAAGTTATGTGATAACTGCGCACCACCTAGACGGGCGGCACTACTCCAAGATAATGGTCTTGTAATAAAATCCCCGACCCGAGCTGTTAATAATCGATTTTCATCTGAATATTCCCAATACGTATCATATCGACGATATTGATTTTTTTGATCATTTTTACCGCCGAATGTATTTCGATAAACACCAGTATTGCTGAGAATCCCATAATCTCCAAACCCACGAATTTCATTCCAAAGATTTAAAGTTGTTGAGTATCCTGTCGATTTATTGAAAAAAGCATCATAATTTACAATAACTCCTTCCCCTCGTTTCGCCTCTATTTTTTGTGCATTAGCACCTATTTTTTGTGTAGGCAGCCACTTTGGAGGGACTGTAATATCAAGCGTTTGTGCTGTTTCATTATATTTAACATCAATATTATTAAGTGCATTAATAGCGATCATACCACGCTGAGTCTCTGTCGGTTCGGCCGCTTTTAATTTATCGAGAAGAATTGGAGTCTGTTCTAAATCTTTTTCACTAATGTAATAAAAAGGTTTTTTATATTCCACTAGTGCAACATGCCTAGTAGGAACACCATTGACATTAATTTCCAAAAAAAGATCCATATTAAATTCTGGATTGGTTGCTGCAATAACAATATTCGAGCACAAACTTACTCCCACTATTCCAAATAGGGATAGCGCACTCTTCGCTATTTTTTTCATAAAATCTTATCTCTTTACAGGCTATTGCTCTTTTCTACTAATGATTTGACGGTTAATTTGTGTTGAATAATTACCTTGCGATCTCGATTCTTTCATCCGCATCATTAATCCGTCCATATAGTACTCTACCGGCTGATCCTTCGAACATCCATTCACGACTATGACGCGGTAAAATATAACCAGCTCCAAGGCTCTCAATCGACATCAAGGAGAAGTTTAGATCAGATAAATCTAGAGGATAAGGGCCACTATTACTAATTTTGAGATATTGTTTATTATTTTTATGTACGATTGACCAATGAAGCTGTTTTGCTAACTCATCCGAGGAAGCCTTATCGAGTGCCTTTTTAGACAAACCTTTTCCAAAAATAAACAGCGGTACTGAATAACGAATCTGAAATTGAACACCATGACGTGTCTCTTCTTCCACCATCTCTTCTTTTAAAAGTGCATCCACCTTTTTAGGAACTTCGTCAATTACTACACGATAACTTTGAACGGTATTTGCAGGGATAGGAGCTCTAAGCGCAATACGAAATAATTGCTTTTCTCCAGGAGCGATTTTCACCATGGGTGGGCTAATCATGACATTATTCTGCGGAATCCAATCTTCAATTCCTTCTTTTTGGTCCCACATATAGACTCGAGCTTGCATTACTTGTGTGTCTCTACCTAGGTTTTCAATTGTAATACCAGTAGAACGCTCGTTATTTTCAAGCTCTAATCGTGTTGGAGAAATAACAATATTAGCAAAGCCAAAAGAAATTGAAGACACGATAATCATAAAAGATATTATTAATAACCTTTTATATATCCGAAAGATTGAGTTCATGCTAAATATTCCTTATCCTAAAGATTCAAATGATTTCATAAAACAATTAATATGAAAGTGTCAGTAATAAGCGATCTGTATAAAGACCAGATGACAAATCTCTTCTTAGATCTGCCTCACCTTTTACATAAATCTGAACTTTCCCATCTTTTGAAAATTGCACTTGTTGCGATTTATTAATTGTAAATAATTGGTCGCTATGACCGTATAGGCGATAATTTATATATTCATTTTTTTTCTCATGCCTCATACGTCGAACACCAGATTTCTGGTACTGACCACCATCAATGGCTATCATTACTTTAGTACCCGGAGTGCATTTTAATTTTGCAACTGAATGTTCTAACGTTGTAGATACTTTTTTATTAGACAAACCTTGAACACCAAAATCGAGCTTGCCTATAGTACCTAATGCATTTTGTCCACTGGGGCCTTCAACTTTACACCCAGGAACAATTGTCGCAGATACTCGGATATCACAACGATTATTTCCAGTATTTGTACAAGCTGCAAAGCTGATTGTTGTCAAAAAAATGCTAAACAAACCAACAATAATCTGTTTAGCAATTTTTAATTTCATTATTTAATAACCTTTTTTAAATGTAACAGCCTATTATTATTATTTCTTATTTAGTAAATGAAATTTGTAGATTAAGTTGATCTTTGTAAAGACCAGCAGTTTGGCCTTTTAAATCAGCTTTACCATAAAGATTGATTTTTCCACGTCCTTGGCCTTCATTAAGAATTGGCAATTTTCCACCATTTTTAATTTCTGCAGTTCTAGCCGTATCTGAGAAAACTTGATAACCAACACTCTCGTTGGCATTGTTTTGATTTACAAGACGACGTTTATTTTCTTTATCTGCTCCATTGAGATTGTCTATTAATTTTACAGTTAATGCTTTGTCCAATGGCTTTTCAGTATTACAACGCACATCTAATCCCATTTTAGCATTCACATCTGAAGATGCAGCTAAATGCCCTTCTGCTGAACCTTTATAAGATGGTGAATGAATCCCAAAATCGAGAACTCCTAATCGCCCTAAATTACCGCCGTTAGTCCCCATTTCTTTATCGCCAATAAAACAACTATCTGTAATAAATAATTCAACATCAATAATACCTGTTGCTTCAACAGCAGCATTTACGTTTGAGAAAAACGATGTTGATGCAACAATAACACCAGCTAATAAAGTACGTTTTAAATTCATGATTACTCCATATATTTATATAATAAATTAATTAAAAATAAAATTTAATTCAGGTAATGAATACCAAGTAGGGATTCTATATTAATAAAATTAATTATTCAATAAGATAATTTAATTATATTTATAATTATTTACAATAAATATATGAATTTGAGATAGATCAAGTTTTGCTATGCACAATATAAGCAATGATTCTGGACAGTTTACCTTTTACAGCATGAATACCTCTTTAAAAGATATTTACTGTGCCAAGGGATTCTTCTCAATAACTCAACGGCTAATTATATTACTCAAATGCCATTCAAGCTCAAAGCAATCTCCGGCGGGGATTGTTGGTATTGATATTGGCCTAAAAATCGCGGACTTGCCTATTTTCGATTGGTTATGGCTATTCCACGCAGCAATGAAAAAGCCCCTAGTTCAATGAACTAGGGGCCTTCAAATTAAGCCCTGGAAATGACCTACTCTCACATGGGAACTCCCACACTACCATCGGCGCTGCTACGTTTCACTTCTGAGTTCGGGATGGGATCAGGTGGTTCCATAGCGCTATTGTTTCCAGGAAAACTGGTGTGTGCTTGAAGTGATACTCACTCCACTCACAAATAAATTTGATTAGTTGGTTGTAACAGCAATGGCGATTTATCTCGCGTTGATTGTTTTGTTGTGCACTTAAGTTTGTGTATTCACATTAACTTTGGAAACGCTTTCATGTCTCGTAGTCAATTGTCTAAGACCTATTATATGGTCAAGCCTCACGGTCAATTAGTATTGGTAAGCTCAATGCATTACTGCACTTACACACCCAACCTATCAACGTCGTAGTCTTCGACGGACCTTTAGAGGGGTTAAACCCCTAGGGAAATCTAATCTTGAGGAAGGCTTCCCGCTTAGATGCTTTCAGCGGTTATCCCGTCCGTATGTAGCTACCCGGCAATGCCATTGGCATGACAACCGGAACACCAGAGATACGTCCACTTCGGTCCTCTCGTACTAGAAGCAGCTCCTCTCAAATTTCCAACGCCCACGGCAGATAGGGACCGAACTGTCTCACGACGTTCTGAACCCAACTCGCGTACCACTTTAAATGGCGAACAGCCATACCCTTGGGACCGACTACAGCCCCAGGATGTGATGAGTCGACATCGAGGTGCCAAACTCCGCCGTCGATATGAACTCTTGGGCGGAATCAGCCTGTTATCCCCGGAGTACCTTTTATCCGTTGAGCGATGGCCTTTCCATACAGAACCACCGGATCACTAAAACCTACTTTCGTACCTGCTCGACGTGTCTGTCTCGCAGTCAAGCACCCTTTTGCTTTTGCACTCAATAGCCCGATTTCCGACCGGGCTGAGGGTACCTTCGTACTCCTCCGTTACTCTTTCGGAGGAGACCGCCCCAGTCAAACTACCCACCATACAATGTCCTTAGCCCAGATAATGGGCCTAAGTTAGAATTCCAAATCTTTCAGGGTGGTATTTCAAGGATGGCTCCACTAAAACTAGCGTCTTAGCTTCAAAGCCTCCCACCTATCCTGCACAAAAAGATTCAAAATCCACTGTAAAGCTATAGTAAAGGTTCACGGGGTCTTTCCGTCTTGCCGCGGGTACACCGCATCTTCACGGCGATTTCAATTTCACTGAGTCTCGGGTGGAGACAGCCTGGCCGTCATTGCGCCATTCGTGCAGGTCGGAACTTACCCGACAAGGAATTTCGCTACCTTAGGACCGTTATAGTTACGGCCGCCGTTTACTGGGGCTTCGATCAAGAGCTTCGCTTACGCTAACCCCATCAATTAACCTTCCAGCACCGGGCAGGCGTCAGACCCTATACGTCCACTTTCGTGTTTGCAGAGTCCTGTGTTTTTGATAAACAGTTGCAGCCAGCTTTTCACTGCGACCCTCCTCAGCTTACTGCGTAAAGCATTCACCAAGGAAGGTGTACCTTCTCCCGAAGTTACGGTACGATTTTGCCGAGTTCCTTCACCCGAGTTCTCTCAAGCGCCTTAGAATTCTCATCCCAACCACCAGTGTCGGTTTGGGGTACGGTTCTCATATCACTATTGCTTAGAAGCTTTTCTTGGAAGCATAGCATCAACCACTCCGGAGCTCGTAAGCTCCTCGCATTCACATCTCAGTATTAAGATCCCGGATTTGCCTAAGATCTCTACCTACTTGCTTACACTGGCATACCAATCACCAGCTGGTCTAGCTTTCTCCGTCCCTCCATCGCATGATACGAGAGTTCAGGAATATTAACCTGATTCCCATCGACTACGCATCTCTGCCTCGTCTTAGGGGCCGACTCACCCTGCTCCGATTAACGTTGAACAGGAAACCTTGGTCTTTCGGCGTGCGAGTCTTTCACTCGCATTAACGTTACTTATGTCAACATTCGCACTTCTGATACCTCCAGCAGCTCTTACGAGTCCACCTTCACAGGCTTACAGAACGCTCCCCTACCACATATATTCTATAATATACATCCGCAGCTTCGGTATATCGCTTTAGCCCCGCTAAATCTTCCGCGCAGGCCGACTCGACTAGTGAGCTATTACGCTTTCTTTAAATGATGGCTGCTTCTAAGCCAACATCCTAGCTGTCTATGCCTTCCCACATCGTTTACCACTGAGCGATAATTTAGGGACCTTAGCTGGCGGTCTGGGTTGTTTCCCTCTCCACAATGGATGTTAGCACCCACTGTGTGTCTCCCATGATAATACTTTCCGGTATTCGGAGTTTGCATCGGGTTGGTAAGTCGGGATGACCCCCTAGCCGAAACAGTGCTCTACCCCCGGAAGTAAATTACATGAGGCGCTACCTAAATAGCTTTCGGGGAGAACCAGCTATCTCCAAGCTTGATTAGCCTTTCACTCCGACCCACAGCTCATCCCCATCTATTGCAACAGATGTGGGTTCGGCCCTCCAGTCAGTGTTACCTAACTTTCAGCCTGGCCATGGGTAGATCGCCTGGTTTCGGGTCTACACCCTGCGACTATACGCCCTATTAAGACTCGGTTTCCCTACGCCTACCCTATTCGGTTAAGCTTGCCACAGAATGTAAGTCGTTGACCCATTATACAAAAGGTACGCAGTCACCCTAAAAAGGGCTCCCACTGCTTGTACGTACACGGTTTCAGATTCTATTTCACTCCCCTCACAGGGGTTCTTTTCACCTTTCCCTCACGGTACTTGTTCACTATCGGTCGATTACGAGTATTTAGCCTTGGAGGATGGTCCCCCCATGTTCAGACAGGATTTCACGTGTCCCGCCCTACTTGTTGATATACCTAGTACCACTGTCTACATTTAAAATACGGGGCTATCACCCTCTACGGCTCATCTTTCCAGATGATTCTTCTATATAAACAGCTATCATATATCGGCTACTCCCGGGTCGCTCGCCACTACTGCGGGAATCTCAATTGATTTCTTTTCCTCTGGTTACTTAGATGTTTCAGTTCACCAGGTTCGCTTCCTTAAACCTATATATTCAGTTAAAGGATGACAGGGTTTTAAGCCTGTGCGGGTTTCCCCATTCGGACATTTCCGGATCAAAGCTTGATTGCCAGCTCCCCGAAACTTTTCGCAGACTTCCACGTCCTTCATCGCCTGTAATCGCCAAGGCATCCGCCATGTACGCTTATTCACTTGACCATATAATAGGGATTAGACTCTTTCAACTTCGAGCTTTAATACTAATGTGTTAACACTAATGCATTAATTCTCTATATCTTCAGAATCATCCAAACTACATGATTTAATAGCTTTCTAATTCTCCTACGAATGTAACATGATAACGTTTCACTTTAAGTTAACTCATTTTATCAATCTGTCTTTATCAACAATATCTTTCGACATTATTGACTGACAGTCAGTAAAATTGA
>NZ_CP187366.1:0-45000 GCF_058188435.1 Ignatzschineria sp. 22MB058224 | reverse complement strand
AAAACGCCAGCACCGATATTGGTACCTACAATCATTGCAATACCTTCTATCAAGGTAAGTTTTTTTGTGATTAAGCGACTCCTAGAGTCGGATGCTGAGACAGCAGTTCCTGCTTGTACCATACTTCTATCCTCCAATATTTTATTTATTATGTTTACTAAAAAATTTTCCCAAATTTTATTAGTTGATTAAAATCTTATCTTATACTTATTAATATTTTTCAAGCATATAGGCATTTTGTGATGAATGTCCAGTCTCTTTTTCAGTTAAAAAATCGCAATTTACTTCTCTATATTCAACTAAAAATATCTCTTAATAATTTTTTTAGGGAATCCGAAAGGGCTTATTTATTCTTTATTCAGATATTTGATATATTATCAGCCAACTTTTATTTGCAAGGCCTATTAAACAATGCGTAATAATCTTCTATTGGGAATATTTTTTGTAATTATCTCCCAAGTCGCCTTCGCTCTAATGGATAGTTCTATAAAATGGTTAAGTGGCGATATCTCGACAGCAACTATTATTCTCTTTCGGAATATCATTACCCTTTTTTGGGTTTTCCCTGCATTTTATTACTCGGGAGAGATTAAAAATTCATTCTCTCGATTGCCACTACATGCTATTCGTTCTCTGTCTGGACAGATTGGCATGATCCTGATATTTGTGTCATTAAAAGTTTTACCACTTTCAGATGCAACCGTTCTGCGTTCATTAACGCCGCTTTTTGTCCCGATACTGGCATTCATTTGGCTCAAAGAACGACTTAGCTGGATCTTAATTCCCAGTTTTATTCTTGCTTTAGCAGGTGTTTGGATGATTGCCGATGTTGATAAACCTCATTTTTCCTTACTTTCCTTGCTGCCAATCTTAGCTGGAATTTTTGTAGCAATGGCAATGGTCGCAATTAAGCGTGTTAGTAAAGTAGCAAAAGGAGCAGAGATTGTCTTTTACTTCTCGCTCACGGGGATTATATCAGCACTGATCTTAGGCGCATTTACTGAACTCACACTACCAATATCTCCGACGGTATGGGGGATTGTCTTACTGATGGGAATCTTTGGGTCATTAGGACAAGTGTGGGTCACAAAAGCAAACTCTCTCACCGATGCATCAATTCTTGCACCCTTTTACTATCTTAATGCCGTATTTGGTGCCTTAATTTCCCACTTTTTCTGGAATGAAACATTAGGTATTTGGGGGTGGTTAGGTGCACTTCTTGTCATTATCGCAGGATTACTACTCATCATAAAGAGGCAGTAATCAGCATCAAAAATCTTACAAGTTAGATACACAATTAATTTAACTCAAAAACAATGTGCTATTTTCTATAAAAACTTCAGCAACGAACGTTATTTTTTAGTAAAGTCTCAACTTTACGAATGTTTATAAGGACAACCTCCTCAATAACATTTTATTAGATAAATATTGCATCAACATTGCATAATTTTTTAATACATAACGAGACAATAATGAAAAAACAACTCTCACTCTCAGCATACATCACCGTTGGGTCGATGTTATTTGGTCTATTTTTTGGTGCCGGCAACTTGATCTTTCCGGTACATATGGGGCAAGAAGCGGGAGCTTCTACCTTAATGGCAACGATTGGATTTATTCTCACCGGCGTCGGTCTTCCCTTTTTAGGTGTTGTGGCGATTGGATTTTCCAAAAGTAATGGATTGTATGATTTAGCAAGTCGTATAACGCCAGCTTATGGCCTATTTTTTACGATTGTACTCTATCTGACAATTGGTCCTTTTTTCGCACTTCCTCGTACAGCAACCGTGCCGTTTGAAATCGGCTTAACACCTTTTTTAAATGATGATCAGATGGTGATTGCACTCTTAATCTTCACTATTATCTTCTTTCTTCTTGCATGGGTTTTATCGCTGAATCCTACCAACATTATGATGTGGATTGGCAAAGTATTAAATCCTATTTTTTTAATACTATTAGCCTCCTTGATTATTAGCGCTTTTATTAATCCAATGGGGGATGTCGCATCATTAAGCGTCCAAAAGAGCTATCAAGCTAGCCCGATATTTAAAGGCTTTACAGAAGGTTACAACACGATGGATGTCCTTGCATCTTTAGCATTCGGGATTATTGTCGTAAATACCATTAAAAACCTTGGAGTTACAAATACGACCGATATTGCTAAAGATACCTTTAAATCCGGAATCGTGAGCTTGGTTCTAATGAGTGCAATTTATGGTTGTCTTGCTTATATCGGTGCGATGAGCTTACATCAATTCCCACTCTCTGAAAATGGTGGTATTGCTTTAGCACAGATTTCCACTTATTACTTTGGTTCATATGGTTCGATTCTTTTGGCTTTCATCATTACCGTTGCCTGTTTAAAAACAGCTATCGGTCTGATCTGTGCCTGTGCGGAGATGTTTAATCAGCTCTTTCCCAAGATCTCTTATCGCACCTTTGTCCATCTCTTTAGCCTGATTAGTATGCTGATTGCAAACGTGGGATTAACAGCAATTATAAGCATCTCTATTCCAGTATTGATGTTCCTTTATCCTTTGGCAATTACCTTAGTATTTTTAGCATTCCTATCGCCTCTTTTCCATCACAAAAAAATTGTTTATCAAATAACAATCGGTGTGACATTCATCGTTGCCGTACTTGAAGGACTTAAAGCTTCCTCCTCTGTGATTAGCCAAAACCCAATTATTTTCAATATTACATCATTCGTGGATTCGGTTTTACCCCTTTCCAATGTCAATATGGGCTGGATTCTTCCTGCAATTGCCGGCTTTGTGATTGGGTGGGGAGTAAGTTTAAGACAGAAAAACTAAAGAGAGTAACAACCCAAATGTAGAGCACTACGATATTCATTCTACCAAAGACCTTTCTACGCTTTTAGAAAGGTCTTTTTTTGCTACTTTTTTTAGGTAATGTTTTATGTGATTATTACAACACTCAATAGTCGCCAAGCGTTTCATCGATCCCTAGCTCCTTAACCAATTAGGTACATCGGTGTATGCTCAACTCACTCTATCGATACCTTATCTCGCAATCCTTTAAAATATTGTTGATTTAGCTCTTTCTCTGATCTTGGAGATTGAGCCCCTTTGAGTAAAAGAAGTCGAAACCTTTCTCGTTCGAGATCCTTGCCCTTCACATATTCGCTATTTGTACTATAGGTGCAATCTTTCACCTTACGCTCAACAAAATTTTTTAATGATTCAGGAAGCGAAATCTTCATTGTGCTCATATTACCTCTTCCTGTTTAACAATAATTGCCAATGATTGAGTGCAAATGATTGGGAATTTTAATCTATATAGAGAATAGATAAATTGATACTCATACTGACTTAGAGATCCTGTCTACTACTTACTATAAAGCAGACTAATGCTCTTCTACAAAAAACTCCCCTGCCGATTCGACAAGAGAGTTTTCTAAAAATATTGCTTAATACAGCAATTATCTCAACAAATTATTCCCAAAGGTAATTAACTATAAATCTGCTGCCCTTGCTCTTTAAACTCTTCTGATTTCTGCTTCATGCCTTCAATCGCAACACGTACTTCTTCCGGCGCTTCGGCAAGGTTTTTCGCTTGTGCTTCCCGGCGAATATCTTGGGAGATACGCATTGAGCAGAATTTAGGACCACACATTGAGCAAAAGTGTGCGACTTTTGCCGCCTCTTGTGGGAGCGTTTCATCATGATACTCACGCGCAAGCTCTGGATCTAAACCGAGATTGAATTGATCTTCCCAGCGGAATTCAAAACGTGCTTTTGAGAGTGCATCATCTCGTTTTTGTGCATTTGGATGCCCTTTCGCTAAGTCAGCCGCATGTGCCGCTAACTTATAGGTGACAACGCCGGCACGCACATCTTCACGGTTTGGAAGACCTAAATGCTCTTTCGGCGTCACATAGCAGAGCATTGCTGTACCATACCAAGCGATCTGTGCGGCACCAATTGCTGAAGTAATATGATCATATCCCGGAGCAATATCGGTCGTTAATGGGCCTAATGTATAGAAAGGCGCATCGTGACAATACTTCTCCTGCATCTCCATATTCTCTTTGATCTTATTCATCGGCACATGTCCTGGGCCTTCGATCATCGTCTGTACATCGTGCTTCCAGGCAATCTCTGTCAATTCACCGAGCGTCTTAAGTTCTGCAAATTGCGCTTCATCATTAGCATCTGCAATCGATCCTGGACGCAGGCCATCACCTAATGAGAAAGAGATATCATACTGCTTCATGATCTCGCAGATCTCTTCAAAGTTCTCATAGATAAAGTTCTCTTTATGGTGCGCTAAACACCATTGCGCCATGATCGATCCACCACGAGAAACAATGCCGGTCACACGATTAGCCGTCATTGGAATATAGCGGAGTAGAACGCCGGCATGAATTGTAAAGTAATCGACCCCCTGCTCTGCTTGCTCAATCAGCGTATCGCGGAAAACTTCCCAGTTGAGATCTTCAGCAATGCCATTCACCTTTTCAAGCGCTTGATAGATCGGCACTGTTCCGATCGGCACCGCGGAGTTACGGATGATCCACTCACGCGTTTTATGGATATCTTTTCCTGTTGAGAGATCCATGACGTTATCAGCGCCCCAACGGGTTGCCCAAGTCATCTTCTCCACTTCCTCTTCGATATTGGAGGTGATCGCTGAGTTACCGATATTGGCATTGATCTTCACATGGAAATTTTTACCAATAATCATCGGCTCTGCTTCAGGATGATTGATATTTGAGGGAATAATCGCCCGTCCTGCAGCGACTTCATCACGTACAAACTCCGGCGTCATCCCTTCGCGAATGGCGATAAACTCCATCTCCGGCGTAATGATTCCTTTACGTGCATAGTGCATCTGTGTCACATTCATGCCCGGCTTAGCACGCAGAGGTTTACGCTTTAACCCCGGGAATACGCCCTCATTGATACGTGGATCATCTTCACGCTTGTAGCCATCATCGCGCGCGCTCTTTTTGCGGCCATAATACTCCTCCACATCACCGCGCTCTATCACCCAATCTCTTTTGAGTGCCGGCAGCCCTTTTGTGAGATCCACTTGATAATTCTCATCGGTATAAGGACCACTAGTATCGTAGACGCGAAATGGTTCATTCTTCTCGATCACTTCCCCTTTCGGGCCAAGCGTATCGCTCAATTCAATCTCACGAAATGGCACTAAAATATCGGGTCGACTGCCTTCAACATAGACTTTGCGACTCTTGGGAAACTGCTTCATTAATTGGATTTTTTGAGTCATAAAACCTCTCCTTTATTATTTTGATCAATAAAGACGAGATTCTGGCACGGGCGTAAAATGACATTGTAAGCAATATAGAGATGACAATAAATTGACGACAATTATCATCAAAAATTGATAAATATATTTTCAAATTATTGTACTTTTTGCTAATAGTGACTTCCCTACGCTGGTACTAGCCAGATCAGGTCCAAAGGGTTTAAGCAAAAGCTAATCTCAGCTCTCTAAAGAGCTCCCCTAGCGAATTGATACTTTGTATCAAGAGTGTAGTTATAGCCTGTTTAGGCCTAAAAATCAAAGTTTCTCGGATACAAATATTCCATTATCAAAATTTAGACAACAGATGATTCATCTTATTCTAAATTGCACTAGTAATTTGTTTCTCTAATAAAAACCTGTTTCAAAAATAACGGATGATTTACACATAAAAAACCGTATCTTACAAAGATACGGTTCACTGAGGATTGAGGGGGGGAATTGATGAATAAAGTTTTATCTAATCGCTAATAGTAAGGACATAATCTATTTTTCTAAATAACGGTCAACACTCCAAAGCCCAGCACCATGCGCCATCAAATAGATAAACCCGCCTGCGATTGCAATATTTTTCATAAAGGATGTTGCATCTTCGGGGGCTCCGTGAAAAATAAACGCAGTCGCGATATTAAAAATAATCATAAAAAATGCCACAAAACGCGTTTGAAAACCAATAAGAATTGCAAGTCCGCCACCGAGTTCAAGTAGAATAACGAGCCATAATAGTCCTTCTGGCAATCCCTTTGATGCCATATATGCAGCGGTTCCTGAAAAACCGAAGATTTTCCCCCATCCAGACACAATAAAAAGATATGCTAAGAAAGCACGACCCACCAACATGAGTAACGATTGGGCTCCAGCTGATGAAACACTATTTTTAACAAAAACATTTGGATTAAACATTCGTCATTCCTCTTGAAAAAAACTAACATGCAATTTTGTATAATTTTGAATAAATTAAAATCATTCTAATGAACTAATCTATCGCTTTATTAACCCATCAAAATATTTAACATGTGGTTATAGTAGAGTTTCTTTTAGAGTGCTGATATAGAAGAATGGAAAATCATTATTTCCATTTTTGCATTAATGCTCGACATAAAAGGCAATGAAATTTATGAGTACCATCTCCAAAAAAATTGATCTGGAAGATATCTACCTTTTTTGTAAAGTCGCGGAATGCAATAGTTTTACAGAGGCAGCCATTTTACTAGGAACAACTCCATCTTCTATCAGTAAAGCAATCGCACGTTTAGAAAAAAAACTCTCCTTGAAACTTTTTATTCGTTCCACGCGTGCAATGCGTTTAACAGAAGAAGGGATAAGCTATTATGAGGTCTGTAAAAAATCTATTGATGAAATTTTGGCGATGGAAAATCAATTAGCAGCGAACGTTAAACCCCATGGTACATTGCGGATTAGTGCACCAGATAGTTATGGCGTTACAGTATTAATTCCTAACCTCTCCCCTTTTATTGAACAAAATCGTCATAATCTTCAATTAGAGATCAGTTTAGGCAATCACTTTGTGAACTTTACTAAAGAACCATTTGATTTAGCGATTAGGATTGGCGAGCTTGAAGAGACACGTGTCATTGCAAAACATCTACATACAACCGAATTTAAATTAGTTGCTTCACCACGTTACTTAGAAAAATATGGGGTGCCAGAAACCATTGATGATTTGAGTAAGCATCAATGCATTGGACTACATTTCCCTGATCGAGGAACACCAATTTATTGGGAATTTGGTGAAAAATATCATCGTCCCCCTATTACCTATGCAATTGTTCACAGCCACTCATTAGCTGCTCGTGACCATGCGCTTTTAGGACTAGGAATCACTCGATTAATGGACTATTCTGTCCAACGAGAAATTGATAATGGTAAGTTAATTGAAGTATTACCCGGAAGCGCACCTCCTCCCATGAATGTTCATCTTGTCTACCCGAGTAATGGCTATATACCTGCTAAGACTCGGTTGTTTATTGACTATTTTATGAAAGAAATTCAGCCTTTATTACCAACGAGTAATAAAATGATCGATTACTATATTTGAAATATTTTTTGATCTTACAAGTCATGCGGGTAATTTAGGCATACAAAAAAGCTGCAACCATTTAACAGGTTGCAGCCCCTAATTATCGACTAATAGAAATTTCTATTAGTGATTATTCTGCACTTTTCTCAGTGTTGAAAAGATCTTGGAAACGATACTTAAGCGTAATACCTGCTCCGTAATCCTTCACTTTGTGCTGACCTTGACGATAGAAAGTATCCACAGAGATTGTGAAGTTATCCGCAACAATCCCTGAAACTCCCGCCTTCGCTTCTACTGAAAGTCCATTACGATAACTACTATGTTTGTCGTTATTGTATTTCGCTTCCGCTTTGGTTCCGTCATACCAGAGATTTATACCGGCATATGGACGAATATCACCCTCTTTTGGATAAACAAACAACCCTGCACGCGTTACGACATTTCCAGATGTTGAGTTTTTCACCCACACACCAGAATTAGGATCACGATAACCTTTCGCATTAAAGCTCATTAAAGTCATCTGTGCTTGAGGTTCAATAACAACATTATTACCAAGATCAATCGGATATCCCCCTTGCATTGTTAAATTCCAGAGATGTGATCGATAAGATGCTGAGCCATTGCCCTGTGATTCCACCTTATTACGATAATTACCGTAAGAGATCAATCCATCGACATAAGGGGTTAACGCATTACCATTTTGGAGATACCACGTTCCATAAGCACCAAATGCTTGCCCTGTCACTTGACCTTTAGAGCGCGTACCTGAAAGGACGTTATCCGAATGTGTTTTCGCCTTCATCGTTGTAATCATCAGACCTAAACGAGTCATACCATCATAGCCAAAGTTAAAGAGGTGATCACCACCAATTGTAGTGCTGTTATAATCATTATCATAATGAAGCTGATTATCTCCGGCACGCCCCTTAGTTTTTCCTCCTTTAGTGATATTCCACACGCTGCTTTCGGCAACAAACCCATCGCCATTTACACCTAAGCGATTAGAAGCTAATGAACGAATACCACTTGCGCTCACCTCACTTCCTCCAAGGCCAACTCCACCAAGCCCCGGTACTTGTGTATGAATAGCAGCTTGTGTATTACCAAGGCTGACCCCTATATCTGAACGATAAATCTGATCTACACCGCTTTGTGGATTAATGCCTGAAAGATACCAATTCTGATCTTGACCATCACGTGTTAAGAAGTATTGATAACTACCAATAGCGATCTCATTACTCGCTTTAAAGGCCCCTTTTGTAGAGCTTTCTGCTTCGATTAACATTAAGTCTTTCTTCGCTAATGCACCCCCAACACCCATTGTCGTGACATGGACTTGCGTTGTTCCAGATGCTGCACCTTTGATAATCAATTTGTCCGCAGAAGAGTTACCGCTTCCATTGATATTAGCATTCATAGAAAGTGTACCATCAACTCCGATATAGTCTCCATCAATTGTCATAGTATTTCCGACTTGAGTACCTTCTAAACGAATTGCCCCACTGTTTGTGAAATGACTACCAAAAGTCAGATGTTCTGTTTGACCATTAATATTTTGACGATTTTGAGTTATACCTTGACCCACTTGAATAGTACCAGCATTCTCAAACTTAGAGTCCTTCGTACCATTTAATGTTCCTGTACCTTTAAAAATCGCACCTTCCGCAACTTTCAAACCACCAAGAGTTTGGGTTGTATCATTAAGATCAAAATGAGCCCCATTTTGGATCGCTAATTGAGATGTATTCCCTAAAGCACCGCTAACACCTGCAATTAAACCTCCAGATACAACCGTTGTTTTCCCAGTATAACTATTTTGACCAGTTAATGTAATAGCCGTTGTTGCTTTATCATTACGAATTTCAAGGTGACCATTTTTCACTTTGTCAGAAATTTCTGCTTTGAAGGTGTTATTACGGTCTTCAGCTCCTTCTAAAACAGCTGTTTTATCTTCTAAAATTGCTAATTTAGAGAGTTGATAACTCACATGAAGTCCATCACCTTTTGCATCACTACCTGTGGATAATCCATAACCAAAGGTTCCTTCTGCAACAGTAGCTCCCTTCTCCGCTTTATCCACAATGCCCAAGTTTGTTAACAATAAGATATCGGTATTTTTTGCAATATCTTTACCATTCACATCAATCAATTCAAGTGCAAGATCATTCGTTAGATCTCCAACAACATCTTTAGCATCCACTAATTTCAGTAATGGTTTACCAACATTTAACTCTACTAGACCGATACCTTTTTCCAAAGATGGATCAAGATTTAATGGGAAGTGTTCAACAACCACAGTTCCTTTAGCATTAGTAAGGTTTAGCTTTTGGACATTTAGAACATTCTTCGATGTCAATTTAGCATATTCTTGAATAATACCATTATCAAAGCGTAATGTACCACCACCAAACGAAACTCCTCCAAGGTTACGATCACCTTCTGAACCAAAGTCAATATTACTGTTTTGACCAATGTTAAGAGTTCCTTTGCCTAACACATTGCTGTTTTGCTCATTTAAAGTGAAGTTTCCATTATTCATATCAACCGTTCCAGCAAAATCACTTTCCACTTTGTCCCCAAATTGGAAATCTTGATTTTTGCCATCTTTACCAGCATCCACACTGAATGTACCATCACCTTCAAGCTGATTGTTGAATTGATTATCCTTCACTTTTAAGTTTGATTTACCATCCACATGGAGACTACCTTCAAACTCCTTGGTTGTCTCATTGAGATCTAAATCAGTATCTTTTAAGTAAATAGTGCCTTCACCTTTAACAGTATTCTTAAGCGAATTAGGATCTTGTGATGTGCCTTTATCATCCTTGTTATAACGATCAAGCACTAGCGCACTGCCACCACCAATCGTAATTGTCCCATTACCATTACCAAGGTTTTTATCCTCAGAAACAGAGACATTACTTCCCTCTTTCTCCGAGCCTGGCTTAGTGCCGAGTGTCCAATTACCATTAAAGTCTGAATTATCGCCAGAAACGGTGATATCACTATCATTGATATGAATATTTCCATCACCTTTCACAGTCTGGTTCATATCTGTACTTGCACCCTCTTTTTTGCTAGGCACATCGTTGATTGTGAGATGACTATTGCCTTTTGTCAGATCAACAATGGTCTCTTTACCACCAAGGTGATTCATATCTCCGTTAATAATTACGTTTCCTTGGTCACTAACGTTAATTTTGCCGCCAAAGCCACTATTGTCACCGGATAGTTCAACATCTCCTCTATTTGGATTAGAGGCATCTTCCCCAGCTTTGATGTTAATCGTTCCTTTACCGGAAATATCATTTTTAACGGAATTTTCGCTCGTTTTTTCACCGACAAGCGTTAAGTTTCCATCATTTTTGATTCCTGCATTACCAAGACTACCACTTTCATCAATAATAATATGGCCATTGCCTTTTCCTGCGTCACCTTTTCCGATTTCAACACTGACATCTTTACCAAGCCCATCATTTTTTCCTGAAACGGTAAATGTGTTGTCATCAGCACCTTTGCTGCCTGGAACTTTAATAGAGCCACTGTTACCAGTGAGACCATTATCATTATTAGATGAACCACCACCATTAATAATTAAGTCGCCGCCATCAAGATTAATAACACCATCATTCTTAAGCTCGCCAACAACATCGACTTTTCCAGGCTTACCATCTTTTTTGCCAATCGTGATTACCCCTTTATCATCGGTATTGGTTAGCTTACCGCCGACATTCAACTCTCCGCCACCAAGCTCAATATTACCGCTATTAGTAACATCTTTAGAGATATCAACTTTACCGCCATCAACCTTAATATTGGCATCTTTTTCATTGGTTAAACTACCATTGTCAGCAGTAATATTACCGCCTTCTGTCGTGATATCACCTTTGTTTAAGATATCACCATTTTCAACGGTAATATTGCCGCCTGGCAATTTATTACCATCTTTATCGGTTAATCCGCCAGTATTGATGTCACTACCTGGATTATTGATAAGCGTATCTGTGCCATCAGGAAGCTTGTTACCTTCAGTGTCTTTACCATTAACGGTTATATTACCGCCACCAGTATTGATTGTACCTGTTGGTTTACCGCTTGGATCACCATTAGTTAAAGTACCATTAGCATTGAGATCACCACCCTTAATTGGGTTGCCATCTTTATCAACAATTGGTTTACCGTCTTTATCTTTACCGGAGGTGTTAATGTCACCTTCATTTTTTATATTCCCACCGTTGTTAGTCGAAACTTGACCACCTTCAGTTGAGATATCACCTTTGTTTAAGATATCACCATTTTCAACGGTGATATTGCCGCCTGGCAATTTGTTACCATCTTTATCGGTTAATCCGCCAGTATTGATGTCACTACCTGGATTATTGATAAGCGTATCTGTACCATCAGGAAGCTTGTTACCTTCAGTATCTTTACCATTAACGGTTATATTACCGCCACCAGTATTGATTGTACCTGTTGGTTTACCGCTTGGATCACCATTAGTTAAAATACCATTAGCATTGAGATCACCACCCTTAATTGGGTTGCCATCTTTATCAACAATTGGTTTACCGTCTTTATCTTTACCGGAGGTGTTAATATCACCTTCGTTGATAATATTATTACCGCCGTTAACATCTCCACCACCTGTGGTAATAGAGCCATTATCTTTATTGATAATATCGCCTAGGCATTCATCAGTTTTACAATCAGGTTTCGGGAAGACAGTAATATTTCCACCTTTGCCATTAGGATTTGAGGTATCAATCTCTCCGCCATTATTGGTGAGATTACCTCCATTACCTTGAACGGGTTTTCCATTCTCATCAAAAATCGGTTTACCTGTTTCAGGATCAACTTTTCCACCGACAACAATATCTCCACCGCCTGTTTCTAGTTTTCCATCTGATTCATTACCGCCTTCAGGTTTTGTATTGGTAATATTACCGCCAGAGATGATATCACCTCCATCTCCGCCTTGATTTGCAGTATTAATGTTCCCTTCATTCTTAATACCGCCACCGCCGGTTACATTACCGCCACCAGTTATGATTGCACTGTCTTTTTCATTATTGATCGTATCTTTAATCGTGATATCACCACCGGGTAGTGGTTTACCATTCTCATCAACAATTGGCTTACCATCTTTATCTTTAGGCCCTGAAGTATCAATAGTTCCATTACTGTTACCATCTCCATTATTAAGATTGCCACCACCATTAATATTGCCACCGCCGGTTGTAATGTTGCCGCCATTATTATTGTTGATATCACCTTTACAATCTGGCCCATCACAATCTGGTTTCGGGAATACAGTGATGTCACCGCCTTTATCCCCAGGTTTAGAGGTATCGATATTACCGGTATTATCAAGATTACCACCATTTCCTGGAAGCGGTTTACCGGTTTCAGGGTCTTTTTTACCGCCTACAATGATTTCCCCACCATCAGTAATGATCTCACCATCATTTTTAAGATCTCCACCTGAAGAGACATCTCCAGCTCCTGTGTTGATTTCACTATCTTTGCCGATGTTATTTATATTACCGTTTTCAGTCGTGACATCACCACCACCGGTATTAATATCACCTTCATTCTTGATATTACCGTTACCCCCAGCAGATACATCACCACCATCGGTTATGATTTCACCATCTTTACCGTTATTGATATCACCATTTTCCGTGGTTACATCACCTCCGTTGCCTGGATTTTTCGGGTCAGTCGTATCAATTTTTCCATCATTATTGATATTTCCATCACCACCAGCAGAAACATTACCACCTTCGGTTATAATCGCTCCATCTTCCTTATTATCAATATTCCCGTTTTCAGTCGTGACATCACCACCGCCGGTATTAATATCACCTTCATTCTTGATATTACCGTTACCCCCAGCAGATACATCACCACCATCGGTTATGATTTCACCATCTTTACCGTTATTGATATCACCATTTTCCGTGGTTACATCACCTCCGTTGCCTGGATTTTTCGGGTCAGTCGTATCAATTTTTCCATCATTATCGATACTACCACATTTAGTTTTATCTTCATTACAGCCGGCATTGATATTACCGCCGCCTGTATTAACTTCACCATTTTCTCCATTATTAATATTTCCGCCACCGGTTCCGACATCTCCGCCTCCAGTGTTTAGATTGCCATCATTTTTAATGTCGTTCTCGCCAGTATCAACATCTCCGCCATCAGTATCAACCGTTTCACCATCACCAATGTTTAAATCGCCATCTAACACAACTTTTGTCACGCCATATTTTACATATAGACCATTTTCACTAGTTTCAGTAGAGTCATAAAGGCCACTATTCGCTGCAAGTTTATAGTCATAGGTCACTTTCGCAGAAAGTCCATTATCTAACTTCACCACATGGTTCACATGAGTTGAGCCTGTACCAATTTTTGTATCATTGACATACAAATCGATATTGTTCTTCGAAATAGAGACATTATCTGCTTCTCCTAACTTATAGAAAACACTTTCATCTCCTGATGTTTTAAAGAGATTTCCAAGCGTCAAACCATTTTTAAGATCTATTAAAGGCGCCTTATTTTCAGCCATTGTAATCTTCACGGTACCATTCGTTAGATTAATGGAATCTGCTTTAAGTACACCTTTTGCTCTATCTGAGGCATTACCTGCTACAAATATCAAGCTGCCATTATTAAGTGTCACATCTTTATGATTAGTATCTGCGGTAACCGTCAATCCACCATTTTTAAGAACAATACTGCTACCTTTAAGGACCAGACCATTTAAGTCCATTTGTGTATTATTAACTGTCAATGTCCCTGTGAAATTGTTACCAACCTTCTCAGAAACTACTACATTATCGCCATTACCATGGATATTAATTGCTCCCTCACCACTTAATTTAGAATCAAGTGCTGATTGCTTGATATCCAATGTACCTTTTGAAGAGACATTTAAGGCAATATCTTTCGAGATATTATTGGAATCCGTCAAGGTTAACTGACCTTGCTCAGCGATATTAATTTGCCCTTGACCCGATACCTGATTCGTAATCTCTCCAAGATTACCTGTAATATTAAGTTGTGAATTATTATCGGTAAGCGTGACGGCTGAGCCACCTAACTGTGCTGTTTTATCTACTGATAATTGACCATTTTCAATGGTAATTTTCCCTTTATAAGCGCTGTTGTCCCCTGAGAACGTTGTATCAGCATTAATCGTAATATTTCCAGCGCCTGTAAGTGTATTCCCGACTGTTTGATCAACATTCACTGCTAACGAACCGTCTAATGTAATATTCCCCTTACCTAAACCATTTCTAGCATTTAAATCAGCATGAGCATCTTTAGAAACAGTAATATTGGCGGTTAGATCATTATTTGATGTATCTGCAGTTAGTTTTCCACCTGAGAGATTCACTATTCCAGAACCCGCAACATTAGCAAATGAGCCTCCATTATTAAGGGTTAGATTTCCGTTATTAAGCGCGATATTGCCACTATTTTCAAGCTGATCAACAACTTGTGTTTTTCCAGCAAGATCCAGCACTCCACCATTTTTAATAGTAAGATTACCTTTATTACCAAGGGCATTATTACTTGCAAGGCTTACCTTACCACTGGTAATAGTTGTATCACCTGAGTAACTATTCTGTTCGTTTCCGAATGTAATCCCGTTATCCTTAGCATCTAACGTTAAACTCCCTTCGCCAATAACTTTTGTTATAAAAGTATTATTGGAATTTGATTTCGCTGCTAATTGGAGATTTTCATCCTTAACAAGCTCAATAGCATTTAGACCAGCACTTATAAAAAGTCCATGTTTACCATTAGAAGTCGTTGTAACACTGTTGCCATACTGTAGATTTGCAACATGCTTCCCAGCTTGATTTAACGTGATTTCTTTGTTGCTACCAGCCGTCTCACCAATTTTTAGGCTCTGTCCATTTAAGTTAAAACTAGCATTGCCCACCTTTACTTCTGTTTTAGAAGCGACAAGTGTCAGGTCTTTATTTTTGCCATTACCTAATTCAAACAGATTAGTATCTTCTGCATTTACAGCAGATGAATCATTTGAGTTTGTGAGTAAACCATCAATTTTGACGCTTACATCTCCACTTGAGAGGTCAAGACCTTCGACACTTAAAGTACTTGGAACACCACCAAAATTTAAAGAACCTCCAGCAAGTGTTACATTTTTCGCATTGCTAGTTCCTTTAACCGTTGCCTTCGCACCCTCATTTAAAATGAGATCTGCACTATCAAAAACTTTTTGGTTCGTTCCATTAAAAGTAATATCAGCATTTTTGACATCAACTACCCCCATAAATCCTGATTGGGTAGAGTCAAATACTTGCCCTTTATTATCAATAACTAAATTTCCAGAACCAGCAACCTTATTATTTAATGTATAAGCGGCACTATTAGTATTAGTAATCGCAATCTCACCATTATTCTCAATATTCAAGGTTAATGTATCGTTTAGATTCGTATTAGTCACGGACATATTAGCATTATTACTAACACTTACCGTTCCGAAACCATTGATCTTATTATTAATATCACCAAGCTTTCCTGCAGCGATAAATGTCGCACCTTTACCAATATCAACTACAACAGCATCGTCGATATTCTTTTCAGTAACAGCTAATTTCCCGCCATTAGTTATCGCAATGTTCCCTTTACCCTCAACCGTATTATTAAAGTCCGTTACATCACCATTAATAGATAATGTAGAGCCTTCATTCAAACTTAATGAAGCGCTATGAAGTTGCCCTTTTTCAGTAATACTTAATGTTGACTTTGTAAGATTATATTTCCCAGAGAAGTCATTTTTTGCATTTTTTAATGCAAGCTGACTATTAGTTAAATTAACATTTCCACGACCAGATACTTGACGATTAATGCTACCATTTGAGATACCTGAAAAATTAATGGAACCTTTATTTTCTAATATCAAACTTTGCTGTGTCGTAGAAGAACCTAACTGGGATAAATTTGTGATTGTTAACTCATTACTTACAACCTGAATTATACCTTTGTAACCGTCATTATTGCCCGTTAACTTTACATTTCCTGTAACTCTAATAACCCCGTCACTATTCTCATTACTGCTTATTTTATTAGCAAAAATTGAATCAGAATGAAGCATTAAAACCCCATTTTTGTCAATCAAAACATTTCCATGCCCTAAAGCATTCCCAGTTTTAACAACTACATTTCCATTATCTAAAAGAATAGTGGCATTTAAATTTTCGTTACTGACGTTAGCATCTATCTGAACTTTTCCTGTTAGTACCAATTCCCCTTCACCACTTATACGTCCTAATGCACCACCATTTGTGACAGACAAAGAACCTTGTTTTAATAAAATATTACCGTTATTGGTAAGCTTTTCAATTACTTGTTTTTGTTCATTAAGATTAAGTGTTGCACCGCTATTAATCGCTAAATTACCTTTTTCTCCAAAGGCATTATCGCTATTTGATTTAACTACACCCTGTGTAATAGTTGTGTTGCCGGAGTAATCATTAAGTGCATTTCCAAATAACATCTCCTGCTGAGAAGCATTAAGTGATAAATTACCTTTACCTGTAACTTTTGTTGCAAAATCTTGGCTATCGCCCGCTTGTGAAACTAACGTGAGTGTTTTATCCTGCTTAATTTCTATCTCACTTAAACCACTACTTAGAAATAGACCGTGTTGTCCTCCTGATGAAGTTGTTACGCTATTGCCATATTTAAGATCAGCAACATAATCATTATCTTGAGTCAATTTCTTAGTAGATGTGCTATTACTGCTCGCTGAACCAAGTGCTAATTTCTCACCATTCAAATTAACTGTTGCTTTGTTGCCTGTTACAGCATTTGTAGAATCAACTAATGCTAAATCAACCTTTTTACCACTACCTAATTTATAGAGGTCTTGCGGATCTTTAAGATCTCCGGTTTGCTCTCCAGCTACTAAACCATCAATCTTAATATTAATTACCCCGCCAGAAAGATCGAGGTCCGTGACACTTAACTTACCAGCAATTTTATCACTCGTTCCACTGAATCCAAGGGAGCCTCCACTAAGGCTCACTTTTTTCGCATCACTATCTCGCGTAATAGTCGAATTTGCGCCTTCTTTTAGAATGAGTTCCGCGCTTTTAAATACTTGCTGATCTGTGCCGTTAAAAGTAATTTCTGCATTTTTGGCTTCAACCGTACCGGTAAACCCGGTGTTAGCGATCGTTAAATTCTGTTTATTATTATCTATCGTAAGTTTACCGCGACCAGATAAATTATTAATAGCGTAATCACCTGATTTAGAATTATTAATTGCTAATAAACCATCTACATTAAGCTTTAAATCTGAGCCTAAATTATTCCCGACAGTCATACTGCCATTTTTGTTAACGACTAATGCCCCGTTACCTGACATTTCATTTGCAACATTTCCTAACGCTCCAGCAACAACAAATGAAGCCTTCGGTGCAATGTTGATTTTTACAGAATCCTCTATTGCTTTTCCAGTTACAGTAATAGAACCATTATCCACTAATTGCAATTGTCCATTACCATTAACAGTGTTGTTAAATTCGCCTAGGTTTGTACGAATAACCAGTGAAGAGGCACCATCAAGAGCGATAGTACCTTTGCTAATCTGGTTTTGGGAGGTGACGGTTAAAATCGAATGATTATTTAAATGATAATGACCTTTGAAAGAATTTTTAGGATTTAAAAATGTAATTCTACTGTTATTGAGTGTAATAGTACTATCTTCAGAAGTATTGAATTCTCTAAGAAAACGGTCATGGTGAATATTATTAAAAGTAACCTTTCCAGTACGCTCAATCAGAAATCCGCTCTCCAGATTATCTTCTCCAATAGAAGCCAAATTATTAACCACCAAATTCCCAGATGGACGTATAACCACCGAACCTTTATACATACTATTTTTGCCAGTTAACTCAACAGTACCGTTTGAGTTACCAATAATTAATTTGGCACTATGATCACCTAGAATTTCATTTTTAAAATGTTGAGCTACATCAATTTGCAAAGCTCCACTATTTTTAAGCGTGATTGAGCCTGTCCCTAAAGCATTTTTTTCTTCAACATTCACTAATGTTTCTGATGTTATATTTGCGAATAAAGAGCTGTTTTCTACGTTAGCTTTTACAACAGTATGGTCTAAAAACACCAATGAGCCACTGCCGATAACCCCTCCAAGATTACCACCATTTTGAATAGTTAAGGTACCTCCCCCCAAATCAATAACACCTTTGTTATCCAATTTCTTAACGGTTTGTGACTTCCCATTTAAGTCGACCACTGAACCTGAATCTACAATTAAATCACCTGTCCCCAACCCATTATTAGCATCCAATATCACCTTAGAAGCAGCAACGGTCGTTCCACCTTTGTAAGTGTTGCTTTTTTTCATCACAATCGATTGATCTTTCGAACCAGTTAATTTCAAATATCCCTCACCGATCAAACGCGAATAGACTGTTGATTTTGCTTCCGGAGCCGTTAATTCGAGAGTTTTATCTTTGAGGATATTCACATCACTAACACCAGAGGTAATGCTTAAACCTTTAACACCTGAAAATTTATATCCACTTAGTGCTTCTGCGACTTTTTGCCCATTTTGTTCAATATTAAAGGCTTTAGCTCCAGTACTATTTTCTATTTTAGACCCCTTACTATCCGCAAGAAAAACTCTAGCTAACTCTTCATCAGTAAGATCATTTTGGGAGATTAAAATTTTTCTTTTATCATCGCTTGTTTCATCTTTAAAAATAAAATCAATATTTTTTGGAGCTTCACTCACCATTTTAGCTGTATTATAACCCGGTAGAATAACGAGTGTTTCTCCTTCTATACGTAAATTTTTAACTGTTAATGAAAAAGGATTACCAACACTTTCTTTTACCTCAATAAAAGCATCCTTAAATATATAATCTACATCCTGATTCCCACTGTTTTGCTCAGCAATAATTAATTTACTTTTTCCATAATCATTACTGGTAAAAATCAATTTATTATTTGATAAATAACTTAATGTGAATACTCCGTTTCCGTTAAGCTTACTTTTTAAGGTATCTACAGTTATATTGCGTAGAACAACATCATCATTCGTTTTTAAAAAAAGACCACTATGATTATCTAATTTAATTTGATTATTATTATCTTTAGCAACAAAATTTGCTTCCAAAATTCGACTTTTTCCTAATATTTGTGAGTTATCAGGATTACGAAAATATAAATAACTAGTTGATTGAAAAGCCTCTGGAGACTCAAAAACCATCCCTAGAGAACCTTCAGAGTCTATGGATAGCCAATGGTTAAAAAAAGTACTACTATTTTGGGGAGGTAATGTGTAATTTCCTACAATCAACGACACATTAGCATTATTGGAAATGTGGACATTTCCTTGAGTAGGAGATGTACCATCCGGGCCATACTTTTGTTCCACATCGAGTTTTGCTTCAAAAAGCCCATTATACTTATCAGTAAATATCAATGATGAACCAATAGGAACGTTAATATTATAGCCAAGAGCACTGTCATCTTTGACAACTTTCACATTTCCCTTAAATTGAATCCCCTTACTCTCTAAATCTGTTTTAATTTGCTCAACAGACATTTCTTTTGGAGATACTTGCTTTGACAATAATAGATCTGAGCTATTATTTGATAAGGGAACAGCCTGAGAAATTGTCATTAAAGAACTAATCACAACTAAACTCAATAACGTTCTCTTGAATAAAGATAGTTGTTCAGTCGCACAACTTACCGAGCTAATGGTCGTAGACATCCCTCTTTTCGCTTGTCCTAACTCACTCGTAACAACACTACGACCTAAAACATAATTCCAAATAACACGGTAAATCTTATTCATTACTTCCTAACCTTCTGACAAAATTGTCAAATACTTAAAATAAAACTAGTAAATCACAAATAAACAATAATTGTATTTATATGTAAATACTTATAAATAATCGAAGGTAATGTAATAAATAATAAACAAAAACTCAAATTGTTAAGTTAACTATCATATTAAATTTTAAATAGAGCTTGACAGTTAATTAATGATAAATCGATTTTCCAAGAAACAAACAGCTTTATATATTAAAAATAACTATTTGATTTTTTAGAAAAAAAATAATAAAAAGTGCTTTCATCTATTTTTTGAACAAAAAAAAGAGAGATTTTACTTTAAAAGTATTTAATCCCTCTAGAATCATTGTTTAAAAAACGACTATAAATTAATCAAAAAACAAATGCCTTTTTGATGTTTAAAAGGTTACATCACTTAACGACACACTTTTCAAACTCCTACACAGCACACTCATCTAAAAGTGCTTCAATACTCTTAAACTCCAGACCCGTATGGGTTGTTAACCCTAATTGACAGGTTTTACTCATCGATGCACCAACATCAAATAGCTGCGCACTCGCGTTTGGTAAACGCTTCAGGCTATTGGCATTTATCTCCGGTGTGGTAAATCCCTTTGCACCACCAAAACCACAGCACTCGATATTAGTCATTACGACCTCTTTTGCACAATGCTCAGCAATCTTCTGCAAATAGACTCCGCTACCATCTTTCGAAACAGAACATGGGATATGTAGCAATAACTTTTCAATACGATTTTCAATCGTCAACTTAGGGATAATCTCTTTCAGTAGAAACTCTGCTGGCCGATATAAAATCAATCGTGAATCTAGCAATCCTCTTTTCTGTAAATCATGCACTTGCAAAGCACAAGGAGCGTTATCAACGTAGATTGGAATCTCTCCGTAACGAGAAGCGACTAATAAAACCTCATTAAAATTTTTCGCCATCTTATCAGTCTCTTTAAGTGTTTTTGCTGATACAAATGGCTGACTACAACAGCTACCCTCGATTCTATCTGGGAAAAATGGAGTGAAACCTGCTTTATGAAAAAGACTAATTACATGATCAAATGTATTTTCCGGCTGGGATTTTTGTGTTAAAGAGATTTCCTGAAGATTACGATTCACACAAGTCGAATAGTACACAACAGACTTTTCGATCTTACTCGGAATCGGCAATGAAGGTAACGCCGTCGATACTTGTGGTATCGCTTTTGGTAACACAGGGATACTTTTGAAAATCTGATGCGCCCCTTTTGTCCAACGGTGTACCCTATTCACCCCAACTTTATGAGCCATATTGACCGTAAAACGCAACTGTTTTTCAGCAAGATTAAAGTGATTACCAGCAAAACGGATCAATGCACCATTATTTGCCGGACGAATAGAACGAATAAATGCCCCCGTGTTAATTCCTACTGGACAACGTAACGCGCACATTCCGGTTTCTGCACATGTTTCAATGCCGGCATACTGATAGGCTTTATTGAGCTTAGCAAAGAGTTTACCTTCTTCCCCTGTTCGAGCTAATGCCTGCATATTGCGGAACATAGCGATTCTTTGACGTGGCGTTAAAGAGAGTCCATCAGATGGGCAAGCAGGTTCACAAAAACCACATTCAATACAGGCATGAATCTGCTTATCTGCCGCCGGAATCGTTTTAAAAGAGGTGATATGTAATTTAGCATTATCAGTAATAATAACATCAGGGTTAAAAATTCTTTTCGGATCAAAAAGTGACTTAATCGATTGCATCACTTCATAAATTTCACTTCCCCACTCTTTTTCTACAAATGGCGCAATATTACGGCCTGTTCCGTGCTCACCTTTCAACGATCCCCCATATTTCACCGCAACTAGCTCTGCTAATTCATCCATAAACTTATCAAATTGTTTTACTTTCTTTTTAGAACTCATATCGGGCGCTAACAAAAAGTGCAGGTTCCCTTCCAAAGCATGCCCCATAATCGTTGCTTCGGGAAAATGATACTTTTCAAAAAGATCTGTTAAGGCTAAAACGCCTTCAACCAGATGCTCCATCGGGAATACAACATCTTCAGGAATGATACTCGCACCACTTTTTCGCCCTTTTGCGACGATGGGTAACAATCCTTTTCGCGTATTCCAATAACGAGTTGTTGTTTCAATATCTCTTTGGAAACCCGTCGATTCAATAATCTCAAAGCGTGTAAAAACCGATTCAATCTTGGTAATTTTCTCCGTAAGATCTGTTTCATTTTGCCCCATCGTTTCAATAAGTAAACATGCACTCTCTTTATTCAATGGTCGATAAAAGAAATCCGGAAGATCAGTAATCATTTCACCTACAAGATGCAGCGTACGACCGTCAAAAAGCTCTACCGATTCTACCGGCGCTTCTGCACGCAAAGCTTTTACCGTTTCACAGCATTCGGCGAGCGAGGTAAAGTAGATAAATGCCGATGCTTTATGCTCATACTCCGGCACGGTGTTATAAACGACTTCACTCACAAACCCTAAAGTTCCTTCTGATCCAACAATCAGATGCTTTAAGATCTCAATAGGATCATCATAATCAATCAACGCATTGACGCCGTAGCCTGTTGTATTTTTTAAACGGTACTTGGCCGCAATTTTCTCTTTTAAGAGCCGGTTTTGAATAATGCGCTCTCTAAGTTGTAAAAGATTTTCTAGAAAAACTTGGTGCGTTCGGCGAAAACGCTCAACATTCGCTGCATCTCGTGTATCTAATATCGTTCCATCATTTAAGATGAATCGAATATCTGCAAGCGTGTGATAGCTATTATTCTTAGTACCACAACACATTCCACTACTATTATTCGATACAATACCACCAATACGTGCAACATTAATCGATGCCGGATCGGGACCAATTTTACGCTGGTAAGGTTTTAACGCTTTATTGACATCCGCACCAATCATCATTGGCCCTACCGTTACCTTTTCACCATTTTGATGGATTTTAATAGTTGCAAATGAATGCCCTAACAAGACTAATACAGATTCACTTGAGGTCTGCCCCGATAAAGATGTCCCTGAAGCACGAAACGTCAATGCGACTTTTGCAGATGCTGCGGCTTGAATGAGTTGCTGAACTTCCGCTTCATTCTCTGCTCTTACAACAACTTGCGGGACATACCGATAGAGACTTGCATCAGTTCCATAGGCAAAACGATAAAAATAATCGGTATAAACTCGCTCTACACCTAGTATCGTTGTCGCTAACTCAGCAAACTGCTGATGCTGGAAATCTAATGCCATCTCTTTCATCTTATCTCTCTTAATTCTTATCTGTATCGTATATATAAATTGTCCACTGTGTAGCTCAATTGAATACAACTTTTATTAATTGGGTGAGAAATTTTATATATGCCGATGTGGCATCAACTCACAAATTTTCAAACTTTCTATTTATGCCACTTTTCAATTTATATTTCAATAAAATACCAATATCGCCGACAAATTTATTTCAAAATATGAAAAAGCCCTTTTTAATAACGTTTATCGCTTATTTTTTTAATCACTAACAATTGTTATTCTCATTTTTTAGCGGGGTTATCCTCAAAGTTATCCACAGAAACATCATTGTAAAACTCTTTAGCAATAAGTGTTGAATTTCGATAAAAGATCCCCATTGTGGTAACAGTTTATAGTTTAATAACAAAAAAGATTATCAAGTGATGCCATAAACATCGCCAATCGATATATCAAGGAATTTTATGAGTGATAGAAAAAAATCGACACTACCCGCCATTGAGCACGTCAAAGGGCATAATGAGGTCATTATTGAGGGAGATACTATCTCTAATATCATCCACATTCTTCCACTGAGCGATCGCCCCTTTTTCCCACCGCAAATAGCACCATTACTGCTTAATGAAGAACCATGGCTAACCACGCTCGATTCAATTATGGATAATCGAACGCGCGTCGTTGGACTTGTGTTAACTAAGAAAGAAGATCTCTCGAATCTAAAAACCGAGGACTTTTATGAATATGGCACTTTAGTTCATATTCATCACCCTCATCGCGAAAATGGTAAGGTTCAATTTATTGCACAAGGCATTCAACGATTTCGCATCAAAAAATGGATCTCTAAAGAGATCCCTTTTGTCGCGCAAGTTGAATATTTTGATGAGTCAATTGTGGATAAATCAGATGAAGTTCGAGCCTATTCAATGGCTGTTGTGAATGCACTAAAGGAGTTAATCCCCTTTAACCCACTCTTTTCAGAAGAGTTGAAGCATTTTTTAACCCGTTTTAATAGCAATGATCCTTCGCCATTTGCAGATTTCGCTGTTGGAATGACCACAACAGCTCGGGAGGAACTACAAGATGTACTCGCGACTGTTCCGCTTGTGCCCCGTTTACGAAAAGTTTTATCGATTATTGAAAAAGAAATTAAAATTGCCAAACTCCATAGCTCTATCCGTGAAGAAGTAGATGATCAACTGTCGGATCAACAGCGGCAATATTTCTTACGTGAGCAATTAAAAGTCATTCAACAAGAATTAGGAATCTCGAAAGATGATAAGTCCGCAGACATCGATAAGTTTGTGGAACGTTTACTCGATAAAGATATCCCACAAACGGCGCAAGAACGTATTGATGAAGAGCTTGAAAAGCTGCAAGTACTAGAATCAGGCTCACCGGAATACGGCGTAACTCGTAATTACCTCGATATTATTACGGATCTTCCATGGGGAAATCAGACAGAGGATAATTTTAATCTCAAAAAAGCACGGCAAATTCTCGACAAAGATCACTTCGGGCTTGAAGATGTGAAAGATCGAATTGTCGAAACTCTTGCCGTTGGTAAACGTAAAGGTGAAATTAAAGGGACAATCGTGCTACTCGTTGGTCCACCGGGTGTTGGAAAAACATCTATCGGACGATCAGTGGCTGATAGCTTAGGCCGCAAATTTTATCGCTTTAGTTTAGGTGGCGCTCGCGATGAAGCAGAAATCAAAGGTCATCGCCGAACCTATATTGGCGCGATGCCGGGGAAACTGATCCAAGCACTTAAAGAAACAAAGGTCGATAATCCCGTTATTATGCTCGATGAGATCGATAAAATGGGACAATCCTTCCAAGGTGATCCTGGCTCGGCGCTGCTCGAAGTATTGGACCCAGCGCAAAATAGCGACTTCTTGGATCATTATCTCGATGTACGTTATGATCTTTCTAATGTACTTTTTATCTGTACTGCTAATACACTCGACTCTATTCCACCGGCCTTACTTGACCGAATGGATGTAATTCGTCTCTCAGGATATATTCTTGAAGAGAAATGCAAAATCGCGCGCCAATACCTCTGGCCAAAACAACTTGAAAAAGCAGGATTTACAAAGCAAGAATTGAAGATCACAGCTGGTGCAATCGAGCGAATTATTGATGATTATGCTCGTGAAGCCGGTGTCCGCCAACTTGAGAAGCAGCTCGCAAAAATTGTTCGTAAAGCAGCGGTTAAATTTGATACCGAAGAGCTTGAGAGCTTAACCATTGGCGTTAATGATATTATACCAATGCTCGGAAACCCTTACTTTAACCGAGAAAAACCGGTTCAAAAAGTCGGAGTTGTCACTGGACTTGCATGGACATCGATGGGCGGCGTAACTCTGCCCGTCGAAGCGATTAAGGTTCATGACCATCAGCGCGGTATTAAACTAACCGGCAAATTGGGCGAGGTAATGCAAGAATCTGCCAATATCGCATATAGCTATATAATGGCAAACGCGAAAGATCTTGGGCTGCAAGAGAGTTTCTTCGAAAAAGCCTTTATCCATATCCATGCGCCAGAAGGTGCAACGCCAAAAGATGGACCAAGCGCCGGCATTACACTTGCTTCTTGCCTGATGTCCCTCGCGCTCGATAAAGCACCCAAAAATATCGCGATGACCGGCGAGTTAACATTAGTCGGACAGGTACTCCCTATTGGTGGCGTTAAAGAGAAACTGATTGCTGCAAAACGAGTGGGTATCAAAGAAATTATCTTCCCGAAAGGTAACAAAAAGGATGCAGAAGAACTCCCAGATTACCTCCGTGAGGGATTAACGCTCCATTTCGTTGAGGACTTTAAGGAAGTTGCGAAACTCCTTTTTAAAGGATAACCATAAAGGATACTCTCTATCCAAACAAAAAAGGCTTAAGGCAAAAATCTTAAGCCTTTTTTATACACTGCCTTTTCTGACAATTCCCGCTAAACTATTTCTAAACTCCTTTTACCCTCTAGCCATCTACTTGATCGACCAATATTGAAATGATTAATAGTATGGACTCGATTCAATAGCCGTAAATAGAAACACAAGCTTTTACTGCTACTTAAAAATTAAAGAATCTATCATTCAATATCCGTTGTTTTTTTCATACAAATCATTTTTTATTTCTCCAAAACAACACTTTTTCAGATTTTTTTTGCTAAAAAAATAAGCATTATTAAAAAAACAACATAGAGTTCGCAATCTTCATAAAGTGATCTCCCTCAAAAAAACAACTCATCAATCATATTTGTAATCAAATACTTATATTAATTTACAAATTACGATTTTGCATACTAATATATAAATTTGTTGTTGTTTTAATAAAAAATCAGAATGAGTTTGTATTATTTATGTAAATTTTATTTGATTATTGTGTCTCTTTGCGATTTAATATGAAGCGTAGATGAAGTTCATCTAAATTATTTTTAATCGAATCGTGGCAATTGCCACAACAATGGAGATATTCATTATGATGAAGAAAAGTATTTTCGCAGTAGCAGTTGCTTCTGTTTTAACTTTAGGTGCAGCACAAGCTGAAACAGTTCTTTACGGTTCAATTCGTTACGACTACCAAAGCAAAAAAATCGAAGATCATAAAAAAACGGATAATAGCCTAGGTCAAAAAATTGAAAAATTCACTGGCAAACGCGTTTCTAACCTTGCTGATGCAGGTTCACGCATCGGTCTTAAAGGTTCTGAAGATTTAGGTAACGGTACAGCTGTTATCTACAATCTTGAGTGGGGCTTTAATGGTATGGATGGAATGGATAACGGTAGTGGCTTTAAAAACCGTTTAGCTATCTTAGGTTTAACTGGTGATTGGGGTACATTCACTGCAGGTCGTCAAAACAATCCATTCAAAGTAACAATCGTTGACGATTCAGTAACAGATGATTTCAATGGTTCTGATGTTATCTCTTCTGCAGCACAACGCGCTTTAACAACAACATTAAATGGTACAACTGTACTTGGTCAGCGTGATGATATTGAACTTAATGGATTTGTTGTAGGACACGTAACTACAGCTGACACTGCACAGATTAACGAATACTTCAATGACAAGCATTTTAACATTACTGATGCTAAATATGGTCGCGTAGGTAAAGTAGTTGCTTATACAACTCCTGACTTCGCGGGTTTCCAAGCAAATGTTGCATTAATGATGAATGACGAGATGTATGGTGAAGTCAACAACTCAAAAAATGTTGACCTTTGGACAATCAATGCTCGCTATGCTTATGACTTAGGTGCTAACGGCCGTATTCTTGCTAAAGCAGGCTATATCCAAGGTAAAACAGCAAAAAATGATACTCTCAATGGGTTTGAAGCTTGGGAACACAAAAACACTTCTAAAGCTTGGGGTCTTTTCTTAGGTTACGATCAAGATGCATTTGGTGTAACAGCTGACTACGCTAAAGGTAACTATACTCCTAATACTGTTCTTATCGGTCAAACCGTAGATAAAGTTGAATTCGATTATGTAGGTAAAGGCAACAAAGTAAAATCAGCTGGTTGGGACTTAGGTGCTCGCTACTCTTTCGGACCTAACTACTTCAGCACAGTACGTATTGCTTACGGCGAGAACACTGTTAAACAAGACGGTCAAAAAGATAAAGTTAAATCTTGGGCTGTAGGTTTTGAACAAAAACTTTCTACTCGTACTCGTGCATGGGTTGAATATGGAGCGCAAGAAACTAAATTTGCTGCTAAAGATGTTGAGAAGAAAAAAGACAACGTTGTATCAATCGGTATGCGTCACGACTTCTAATAACGACACGCTTGCACTTGCAAGTATTCGTTAGAAGTTTAAGTCTTAAGAAAATCCCGCTTCTATTGGAAGCGGGATTTTTCTATGGGCAAATATTACAGACTAAACCCAGCTACCGAATATAAAACCCATTACACTTCTAAAAGAGAAGTTATCTGTGATTTTTTTGCTCTTTACGTTCTAAATATATTTCGGCTCTATATCTTCTATATAATAGATATTCGTAAATTAATAAAATTCCAGATTGTGAGACAACATTAATATAAAGGAATAACAGATGAAAAGAACCACTCTCCTATCTCTATTATTGCTCTATCCTTATCTGCTTGTGGCAGAGCCGGAAATCTATGGTTCTTTGCAGTATGATTATCAATATAAACACTCCGAAAGTTCTCCTCCTTTCTCTTTGAATTTTAACTATCCACCGATAAAGCGCTCTCCCTCACAAAAGAAAAATAGTTCTAACATTCAAAACAATGATTCGTATATTGGCATTAAAGGTGAAAAACCTATTGGAAACGGTAATAGCATCATTTATCAGATCGAGTTTGGAAAAGATGGTTTACGTTAATCCTATCCATCGAATATGTTTCAAAATTATCATTCTATTAAAAGCTATCAGATGTATCTTTTTGATGAATTACTATCAATATTCAGATAAATAGTGTCTCTTTTAAAATACAACGTCCCAAAAAGTTCTATTTAGCCCCTAAAAATGTGCGCAATTTACCGTGTTGTCATAAAACAATTTTCAATTTTCGTAATCCCTCTTAGATCTTGATAACTATTCAATTTTGAAACGTCACTAAACTGTCATAAAGACAGGGAATCACAGATGTTGACAAAAACAGATATATTTACTCTGCTTTATCACTATTTTTTGTTTAAAAACAACAGTTTTAATTGTCCAAGTTACAGCTTATCGATTTAATAAGCTCAGACAGATAGAGAAATTATCTCGCTGTTTTACTTTTTACTCATCTCATCAACTGGAGAAATTAATCATGATGAAGAAAAGTTTTATTGCGGTGGTCGCAACTTCCCTTTTAACAATTGGAGCTGCTCAGGCGGAAACAGAACTGTATGGTTCGATTCGTTATAATTATCAAAATAAGAAACAAGAGAATACGTTAGAGCAAAATACGGACGCTACATATCAATTCCGAGGTGAGCGAGTCTCTAATTTGAAAGATGGTAGCTCACGAATCGGATTACGAGGATCAGAAGATTTAGGAAACGGCAATAAAGTCGCTTATCTTCTAGAGTGGGCTTTTGATGGGATGCAAAGTGGCAACTCCGGTGGCGGTTTTAGAAACAGGAAAGCAGCATTAACACTCTCAGGAAGCTGGGGATCTGTAACAGCAGGACGACAAGATAATCCCTTTAAAGTTGCGATCGTTAATGACTCAATAGTTGATGGATTTAACGGTGCGGATGTCACAAGCTCAGGAGCAATTCGGGCAATGACATCTGCCATTGATGGCATAAAAGTTAACCAATTAACACTTATCGATACCAGTGGTAAAAAAGTTAATACAACAACTACTGGATTTGATTGGACCATTATTAATAACTACACCGTAGATAGAGCGCCGATTTCAAGTGGCAGTTATAGTCGCTTTGGTAAAGTTATCTCTTATTCAACCCCAAAATTTTCGGGTTTTCAGGCTAATACTGCCATCATGATGGATGAGGAGCTCGTCGTAAAAACAGGCGAAAAACATGTGGATCTTTGGACAATCAATGCAAAGTATAGTCATGACATCGCAGGAGGAGAGTTCCTCATCAAAGGAGGTTATCTTCAAGGTAAACAAGTTGATAAGAACAAATCAAAAGTTTGGGGATTTGTGGCAATCTATAACCAAAAAGCCTTCGGGGTATCTGCTGGTTATGCAAGTGGTAACCATAAAGAAGCGCAAATTTTAAATGCTTTAAAAGAGAAATCCAAAGGCTGGGATATTGGTGCTCGCGTCTCATTCGGAGCAAACTATTACAGCACTATTCGTGCAACATATGGCGAAAATGAGCTTAAAATGGGTAATGATAAAGACAAGGTCAAATCATGGGCCATTGGTTTTGAACAAAAACTTTCAAAACATACACGTACATGGGTTGAATATGGCGAATTAAAAACCCAATTCAGTCATCCTGATTTAGCGAAGAAAAAAGATTCTGTCCTCGCGATTGGTATGCGTCACGATTTCTGATAATTATTAGATAAAAAGGCGAGCAGTGTACCTTGCGATACACTGCTTTTTCTTCAAAACATTCAAATTTCGTATTAAAAATACAACAAAAATCCATGACATAACCTTTCTGGCGTTCAAAAAATAGCAAAAAATACCTCAAATCCCTTCAATTTTTTTCATAAAAATAACTTTTCTCACATAAAAATGAAAAAAAATCGACTATTTTTTGAACAACGTAATCGATAGAGAACTCCAAAAATTGACATTATTTACATTTTAATTAAGTCATATTTTTTCTATATTAAATTGAATTTTTTTTATCGATATACAAAATATTATAATGAATTTGTTTACATCTTTATATGGAAAATTACCTAAAATGTATCATTAATACAAAGACTTAGTTGCATAAATGATAAAAAAACGTTGTAATACACTTCATGAATGACATGAGTCATATCAGATTTATTTTTCAATCGTGGGCAACCACAACCATGGAGAAATTATTATGATGAAGAAAAGTATTTTCGCAGTAGCAGTTGCTTCTGTTTTAACATTAGGTGCAGCACAAGCTGAAACAGTCCTTTACGGCTCAATCCGTTACGACTATGAAAACAAAAAAACTGAAACACTTGGTGAATCAGTTCCTTACTGGGGTACTGACAGTGCTGGTAACTTAGTTACTAAATCTCGTTATACATTTAATAGTGAACGCGTATCAAATCTTGAAGATGCAGGCTCACGTATCGGGGTTAAAGGTTCTGAAGATTTAGGTAATGGCAACGCTGTAATTTATCAATTAGAGTGGGGCTTCAATGGCATGGATTCTGATGCGTCAGGTTTCAATAACCGTTTAGCTATTTTAGGTTTAACAGGTAACTGGGGTACTTTCACAGCTGGTCGTCAGGATAACCCATTCAAAGTAACCTTAGTAGATGATTCTGTACAAGATGACTTCAATGGTTCTAATGTGATCTCTTCTGCATCACAACGTGCAATGACTTCAACATTAAACGGTACAGGTCTTGTTGGAAGCACTACTGCGCTTTACTCTTTAAATGGCTATCCTCTTGTAACTGAACAAGTTTATGGTGGTTTCGACGATACAACTGGCTTAACTGGTGATGCTTATGTTAGTGCAGCTTTAGCTAACCAAGCCAAAGTTGACTCTTTATATGCTCCAAGCCAGACTAGCTTCAGCCGTATTGGTAAGGTGATCGCTTATACAACTCCTGACTTTGCAGGTTTCCAAGCAAATGCTGCATTAATGATGGATGAAAAAAATACTAATGAGAAACACGTGGATCTTTGGACTGTTAATGCACGTTATGCATATGATTTAGGTGCTAACGGCACGATCCTAGCTAAAGCAGGATATATCCAAGGTAAAACTGCTGATGATAATGCGTCTAAAGTATGGGGTTTATTCTTAGGTTATAATCAAGATGCATTTAGCATTACAGGTTCTTATGCAAAAGGTAACCATAAACCATACGCTCTTGGTAGTTATACATTCCCAGGAACAACTACTACTGTTCCTTACGAAGTAGAAACAGAGAAACAAAAAACTCAAGGTTGGGATTTAGGTGCAAGCTTCTCATTTGGTCCTAACTACTTCAGCACTGTTCGTGCAACATATGGTGAAAGCCAAATCAAAGTTGGCGGACATAAAGATAAAGTTAAATCATGGGCTGTTGGTTTCGAGCAAAAACTCTCTACTCGTACTCGTGCATGGGTTGAGTATGGCCAAGAAGAGACAAAATATGCAGCTGTTGATCTTGACAAGAAAAAAGACAACGTTGTATCTATCGGTATGCGTCACGACTTCTAATTATTACTTCAGCTAGTCAGCTGATTATAGTAAGAAGTTTCAAAAAGGATTCATCGCAAGATGAGTCCTTTTTTATTCCCTCATGACTTTGCATACTTCCTATACTCCCTACCAGGATCACAACCATTAATGGCAAAAATAAAACAGGCAATCTGCACCACACGATTATTTGCAGTACAATATTCCTATTGAAAATAAAAGATATAACGACAACATTAATATCGAGGTGCTTTTTATGAATAAGAAAGTTGCAGTCTTGGGGGCAGGATCTTGGGGGACAGCTCTTGCGATTCACTTAGCAGCCAATCACATTGTTCATCTTTGGACGCATAATCGCGAGCATGCAGATGAAATGCAATCAATACGATTAAATGAGCGATTTCTACCGGAAACACCTTTTCCAAAATTACTCCAAGTATTTAGTGATTTTAATGAGAGCATTCAGGATGTTGACCTCATCGTGATTGCGACTCCCTCTTGTGCTTTCAATGAAATTACCCATCAAATTAAACAAGCAAATCTTGCGATTTTGCCCCCCATTATTTCCGCAACTAAAGGCTTAGATCATCAGACAAATGGTTTTTTAAGCGATACATTTTATCAGACGTTCCCGAATGCAAATTTCACAATTCTTTCCGGACCAAGCTTTGCTAAAGAAGTCGCTAAAGGATATCCCACAGCAATTGCTATTGCGGGGAAAAATGAATCTGAACTTGCAACTGTAATCCCCTATTTTCATCACCACTCCATGCGTGTCTATGGAAATTTTGACATGAAAGGTGTCCAACTTGCAGGAGCTTATAAAAATGTCATCGCGATTGCAACAGGAATTTCCGATGGACTAGGATTTGGTGCGAATGCTCGTGCTGCACTCATTACTCGTGGACTCGCCGAAATGACGCGATTAGGTATTGCTCTTGGTGGAGATTCTGAAACATTTAAAGGACTCGCAGGACTTGGGGACTTGGTATTAACCGCTACTGATAACCAGTCACGCAACCGCCGCTTTGGCATCTACCTTGGTGAAGGCTTCAAAGCTAAAGATGCATTTACTAAAGTTGGGCAAGTCGTTGAAGGCGCTGATATTGTCAAAAATATCTATGAACTAGGCAATCAAATGGAGATAGAGTTACCAATTGCTCAGCAAGTCTACCGAATTCTCCATAAAGATGTTTTACCAAATACTTCTTTAAAACAGTTATTAGCTCGAGAACAAAAAAGTGAGTAAACAACGATAAGTATGGCTCTGTCAGTCACTCTTCAGGCAGATCGAAAATGGCAACCGTATAATTGGTATTACGATAACGATAAAAAAGTACTGAATTAATAACAATACAACATAAAGCAGAAAGGATTTATCATGAATATTTTTACAGGGCAATATCCCGGCGTTCGCCCACGTCGTATGCGTAAAGATGATTTCTCACGACGATTAATGGCGGAGAATGTCATAACCGCTAATGATTTAATTCAACCAATGTTTGTGATTGATGGCGAAAACAGACGAGAAGCAGTTGAATCAATGCCTGGTATTGATCGCCTTTCAATTGATCTTTTAATCAAAGAGGCAGCATCACTCTATCAATTAGGGGTACCCGCTATTGCACTTTTCCCTAACCTTAGCAACGATGTCCGCTCTTTAGATGCTAAAGAGGCATATAACCCTAACGGCTTAGTGCAAACGGCTGTTCGTGCTTTAAAATCTGCCGTTCCGGGCATAGGTGTTATCACAGATGTGGCACTTGACCCCTACACTCTTCATGGTCAAGATGGTTTGACCGATGAAAATGGGTATATTATGAATGAAGAGACTAAAGAAGTTCTCGTTAAGCAAGCATTGAGCCACGCAGCAGCGGGCGTTGATATCATCGCTCCATCTGACATGATGGATGGCCGTATTGGTGCAATTCGTGAAGCATTGGAGAAGGAAGGTTTTATTCATACCAAAATCATGAGTTATGCAGCAAAGTATGCCTCGGAATATTATGGACCCTTTCGAGATGCTGTTGGTTCTCGAGAACTGCTGGGAAAAGCAGATAAAAAAACATATCAGATGGATCCTGCTAATCGCCGAGAAGCACTTCATGAAGTAGCACTCGATGTTCAAGAAGGTGCAGATATGGTCATGGTAAAACCTGGAATGCCCTATCTAGATGTTGTGCGAGAAGTAAAAGATAACTTTTTATTGCCAACAATGGCTTACCATGTTTCCGGAGAATATGCGATGATGAAATCCGCTTTTGAGAAAGGTTGGCTCGCAGAGAAACCGACTGTGATGGAAACGATGCTCTGTTTTAAGCGTGCAGGCTGTGATGCAATTTTAACTTATTTTGCTAAAGATGTGGCGACGTGGCTGAAAGAAGATGCTTATAAATAGATTAAATAAAATATATAGCTAAAAAAAGAGGTGGGATCTTACGAGCTCACCTCTTTTTATTCTATCAATAAAAATAGAATAAATAACAAAACTTCAACCGTTACTTATTTATAACGAGTTTTTGTGAAGTACTTGTCAAATTGTGCTTGAGTTGCAAGTGCGATACTTTTTGCTTCATTTGCTGTTCTTAAAGCTTCATCAGTTTTAGCTTCAAGATTTTGTGATGCACAACCTACTGTGATTGCACCAAGAACTACTAATGCAGCTACTTTAGTTAAGTTTTTCATAAAATTTATTTCCTTAAAAAATAAAATGGTTTGAGATTCATAAATTAACTAACACATTACTGGTTAGTCTTCTGTATTCTCTAGCATTTGTATAAAAATTGCAACAATCATGGCTAACAATTATTTATGGCAAGCTTTTGATTTTTTATCATAATAATTTTTAGATCTAAATGATTTTAATGTCCTAAAGATAAAAAATGGTTATAATCATCTCTTTGTTTATTTGAGAGTTTTAGCGCCATGCGCAATCAGATCACGCTTGTTCTTAAAGTTATCGGCATCTTTGTTACAAGTTTTAGTTTTACTTATCTAATTCCAACAATCATCTCCTACATCTATCATGATGGACAGGCGAAGTACTTTTTTATCACTTTTTTTATTACACTAATTCTTGGATTAGCATTATGGATTCCGTGCCATAAAACAAATGGAAAACTAAAAACCCGCGATGGGTTCTTAATTGTTTCACTCTTCTGGACAAGCCTTAGCTGTATTAGTTCACTCCCGCTTATTATTTCACCGGCGGTTGACCTCCCCATTGTACATGCTTTTTTTGAAGCAACTTCAGGATTTACCACAACCGGGGCAACTGTTTTAACCAACCTTCAAGATCTACCAAAATCAATTCTATGGTATCGCACACAACTTCACTTTTTTGGTGGTATGGGGATCGTTATCTTAGCGGTTGCTATTATGCCACTACTAGGAATGGGGGGCATGGCGCTTTTTAAAGTTGAAGTCTCTGGTCCAATTAAGGAAGATAAAATTACACCAAGAATTGCCCAAACAGCTCGAAACTTATGGTCCGTCTACCTATTACTATTAGGCGCTTGCATCATTGTCTATTACATTGGTGGCATGGATCTTTTTGATGCCATCACCCATGGCTTTACAACTGTGGCAACCGCTGGATTTTCAAATTATGATGATAGCTTAGGGCACTTTAACAGTAAATTTATTGATATTACAGCAATTATCTTTATGTTTATCAGCTCTATTAACTTTACAACTCACTTTCTTGCTTTTCGCCAAAAAAATGTAAAACTTTATTTCGAAAGCTCTGAATTACGTGCGTTTATATTTATCTGTCTAAGTGCAATCTTCCTCATCTCAATTGGACTTTATCAATTCAACGTGTTTGACTCTATCGGTGAAATAATTCTCCAAGCAAGTTTCACCGTTATATCTATGATTACGACAACCGGTTTAACCATTAACAATTTTAGTGAATGGCCTAGTTATCTCCCAATCCTTATCGTCTTTATTACCTTTATTGGAGGATGCTCAGGTTCAACAGCTGGTGGGATGAAAGTAATTCGCATTATTCTTTTAACGAAACAAGCGGTACGTGAAGTGAAACTACTGATTCATCCTCATGGGAAATTTCCTATTAGGCTTAATAAAAAAGTTGTACACCCCGATATTCTTGGGAGCGTATGGGCATTTTTAGGGATTTATGCTTTTTCTACCGCTATTTTGACACTCATTATGACTGCCTTTGGTTTGTCCCCATTAGATGCCTTTTCAGCAGTTGCTGCGTGTCTAAATATTACAGGACCAGGACTTGGAATTGTAGCGAGCAACTATGGAGATTTACCTAGCGGTGCACTTTCAATGTTAATGTTTACGATGATTTTAGGGCGCCTTGAGATATTTACCCTATTTGTTCTTATCACACCAAGCTTCTGGCGCACTTAATAGCCAAAAGCAGATCAAATAGTCAGGAAAAAAAATATAAACATACGTCTTTATATTTACGGAATTTACAAAAAAAATATTATTTTTTTAAAAAATACTAACTAAACTTAACAAAAACCCGTTAAAATCATACAGAAATATAAGCTATTCGTCGAACTTGTTAAAATATTTATTTATGAAATTTAACATTATTAAACGAATAATATTATAATGGTTTTGAAAGTATAAAGTGTTAGAGGCAAGGGACATTACCGGACTCACAGTTATCTATTTCATAACAAAAATTAAAACTATATAGAGGGTTTAAACAAAATGACAACTCCAGCTAAGGTCTTATTTATTGATGATGACTCCCAACTTCAAGACCTCGTATCTGAATTATTAAAATATGAAGGATTCGATGTGAGTATTGGAAGTAACGGTATCGAATGCATAGAATTCCTTGAACATACAATCCCCGATGTCATTGTCTTAGATGTGATGATGCCGAAAAAAAATGGTTGGGATACTCTAAAAGAAATTCGTAAAAATCACCCCAACCTTCCCGTCATCATGCTTTCCGCAAAAGGGGACAGTATTGATCGCGTCTTAGGACTAGAACTCGGTGCTGATGACTATATCTCTAAACCGTTTGATGATCGAGAATTAGTAGCTCGTATTCGTACACGTATGCGTCTTCAAAATCAAACCCAAGAAGATAATGGTGATGATCGCGAACATAATTCAATTATTGAACTCTATGGGTTAACGTTAAACCCTGCACAATTACAAGCTACATTTCATGGTGAGCCGATCAACTTAACAAGTACGGAATTCTCCATTCTCCATTATATGGCTGATCATCGTGGTGAAACTATCAGCCGAGATGAATTGAGTAAAAATGTACTTGGAAAACGTCATCAAACATTTGACCGTGTTATTGATATGCACTTAAGTAATATACGGAAAAAACTCCCTCCTCGCGAAGATGGAAATCCGTGGTTTAAAACGGTGCATGGTTTAGGCTATCTCTTCTTAAGTTAAGTTGCTACTATATTGGAATACCGCCGATGATTTCGGCGGCATTTTCGATTATTGTGAGGTAGACTTTAATGCAGCGTTATCAGCTACTTAACCGTTTAAGTGTTCGTGTATTTATTACTATTTGGATAAGTATGTCGCTTATTATCTCACTAACACTCATTATCCCTAAATTTGATCAACGTCGAGTACTTCCAACGCCTGATAAAGAAGAAGTATTTTATGCAACAAAGATCAGTCATATGCTCTTTAGTTCACCATCAGGAAGGTATCTTAACTATAAAGATGATGATTCTTTGATCGTCATTCCTAATGACACTTCTGAACGTTATAATAAAATCCATAAAATTGATAATGACAATATTATCAACTTCATTCTCAACACACTCCCCGCTAAAAAAGTTTACCAGCAAGAGATTGATGATTTAGAAATTATTGGTCCTTTTCATTTTAAAAATGATGATAATTCTTATTACCTGACTATTACAGCTTTCCCTCAATTTTACTATCTCTCTCGTTTGTATGATGCGCCCTCACTAATATTTTTATTAATGATTTTCATTAGTATTCCTTTTGCCGCAATCCTCAGCTGGTCTTTAACTATTCCTATGAAAAACTTGCGGAAAGCTGCCGAACGAGTAAGTCATGGTGATTGGTCAGTCGATCGTTATCTTGAAAGCCGCGGCCCTATTGAATATCGTTATCTTGCCAAAAGTTTTAACGATATGGTTACGGCGCTCAATATTGCAAAAGAGGAAAAGAGCCGACTGTTTGCAAATCTATCACACGAATTACGCACACCATTAACTAGAATTCATCTTGCTAATAGCCTTATCCGCATTAAAAATATTGACTCTGTCCAAAATGAAGTAAAACGGATTAACGATAATCTTCAGCTCGTTGAAAATCGTATTCAATCAATGCTTGCGCTTTCTAAACAGACTATTTTAAATGAAGATCTTTTTGAAAATATTGAGTTAAGTGAACTATTAACACCTCTTTTAGAAGATGCAGCCTTTGAAGCAAAAGAAAATGACATCTCGTTAATTTATAATGATGTCCCTGAAATTTATATTGATCTAAATACTGAACTCTTTACGAGCGGTATTGAAAATATTATTCGTAATGCAATCCATTATGCTGCTTCTCAAATCATAGTCACACTCAAAATTATCGAGGATAATCTCTATATCAACATTCACGATGATGGGCCTGGAATTTTAGAAAAAGATCTTCCACAAATCTTCGAGCCGTTCTATCGAGGAGAAAGACCCGAAGGATTACAAGATTATGGTGGTTCTGGATTAGGTTTAGCAATCGTGAGTCAGATGGTAGAATCCCATAAAGGTCGTGTGTCCGCAGAAAATAACAATGGTTTATCAATTACGATTTTATTACCACTCAAACATCAAAAGATGAGTTACTAATCTCTCTAAAAAAAGATTAGCACTGAATGATAGATTATTCTGAGATCACAGACCAAATCCCGACTAAAGGTTTTGCTTGCCAGAAAGATGCCCCATATACACGTCCATCAACAAAGATACGTGCCAAGGTTCCATCTAAATAGAGAGCATTATCACACTGAAGCACTTCTTTAAAATAAGTGGCAAAATCATAAAAATTCACACGATCCTCTGTGACGGTAAAGTGAACCTTTTCCCCATTATCCGATGTACAAACGCCACTACGAATTCTCAGACTATCAGAATCTTCAATAAAATAAGGATTATACTTACCATCAATCAATAACATCGGTCCCGATTGAACTGCATCTTTAATACCCGAATAATCATAGTTAAACATTTCTTTAAAAGATTCAGTATCCACAACATGAGCTCGATTATATCGATCGATATAAAAAACGCCATTGGGTAATAGCGCAAAATTCCCCTGACCTTGATTCGATTTCACTAAATTTAATGGCGCTAACATCTGATAGTTTTCAATGTAAAGACCCAAGGGAGTATATTCTTTCGTATAAATACCTGAATTAATTGCAAAATCTAATGATTTTCCAGACTTACGAAGAGACTGGTGAAGTGTATTAAAAGATGCATAACTTTCATGATTATCAGGATTAATCCATAGTTGAGAAAGAGAAACACGCTGAATATCTAAAGTGACTTCTATATAGCTCTGCCCTTTAAAAAATCGTTCTTCAACGGAAATTCCTTCCTTGATAGTTTTTGCATTAACATCAATAAACAGAAGCGATGACATTAAAATAAATATCATCGCTTTTTTCACTCCGAATAAGAGCATGTTATTTAGTTGCATTACTTGCATCCTACGGTTCCAAGCTATTAAATATATGGTCTATTTTAACACACTTACACACTGAAGAAACTGCGAATAAGCAGCTTGGAATATTAAAAAGTATCTTATTCCCAACGGCCTTATTAATTAAACCGAACGAAGTGTAATCAGAGTATCCTTCAATAATTTAGGATGCGTTAAAACAACTGTACCACTTGCCTCAATATTCTCATTCCCCCGAAAATCCGTCATTAATAGGCCCGCCTCCTTAGCAACTAGCTGCACTGCTTTCATCGTACAAAGATCAAAAGAGGGGGCGAAATAGAGACTATATTGTCCCTTAATGACTGCAGCGCAGTCTTTCGCTAAATCACCTAAAATTCGAACGGCTTTCACCTTTCTCTGTACTACTGAGAAGCGATGAATATCTTCTTCTTTTGCTGTAACAGCTGTTAAAACAAACGCATTTTCAATTTTTCCATCACTTTTCCCGAGACGAATACGTTGAGTTTCATCCTCACATAATGCACTAACACCCTTTGATGCTTCTGCAACGATCTTATCTGCAATAGGATCATAAATCACTGCTGACAGTAATTCATTATCCATCTCTAAAGCCACTGTCACTGAAAAGTGAGCATTTGCGACACGGAAATTTTCAGCACCACTTAAACCAACGTACCATGAAAAACGTTTACTATTGATCAAGCCTGCATGGAAATTCCCATAAAATGAATGATCCGGATAGAGTTTCAGAAGATCATCAATGATTTTACCCTCAATACTCTCATAAAATTGTTGAAATAAAGAATCATCTGCACGTTGTTCAGGGTTAAGTCTGTCTAAACGATAATAGATGGAACGAATAGTGCTACCAGAATCAATAGCAACTTGCTTTGCAACTTGGGTAAATGAACTCATGAAACTCTCTTAATTTGTTAAAGATACAACATAAAATAGTGATAACTATCTCAAAAATAGCGGGATGTGATTTGTACTATCTCGCAATGATGGTATTGTACCGCATCCCCTATTAAATTCGTATTGTAAAATTTGATAAATCCTGACTTACAACCTCTCTTCTTCATTTTCTTTGAGTGCATTGACATTTCTATCTGCCCGATTACGTGGATTTTTCATAGGAAAGGCAATGACAAACCAGATTAATAATAATACTACGCCAATAATTAATACCGGTAGAAGACTAAAATAGCCAAAAACAACACTTGCAATAATTCCCCCCAACGAAGCCCCTAAAAATTGACTCGAAGAGAAGAAACCCATAACCATACCGCGATTATGAGTCGATGCTAATCGACTCATCAAAGAAGGTTGCATTGCTTCCATCATGTTAAATCCCCAGAAGAACAACGTCATAAATAGCAATAAACTCCCATAACCTTTTACAAATCCTAAAGCGAGGAGCGAAACTGTTAATGCGGCGATTGCTATTAAGAAAAAAATTTTAAATTGACGAAAGCGTTCAGCGATTCCTACCGCCGGGAACATCAAAAGAATCGCAATAAAAAAACCTGGGAGATAAATCTTCCAAGACTCTTTCGGAAGAAACCCTTCCGCTTCTAACAACCATGGAAAGACCGTAAATCCAAGGGTTAAAACAAGGTGAAGCATAAAACCACCAAGATAAAGTCGATTAATATCGCTGTCTACCCAAGCTTCTCGCATTGATTGTATCAGTGGAATGCGATTTTCTCGATTCTCCTTATGTTGTGTGCTTGGAGGTAATCCTTTTAATGTAACGTAAATTGCTCCCCCTCCTAAAATTGCGCACAATAAAAATATTCCTCTTCCTCCGAAAAAACCAAAAATTATAGGCGAAATAAAAATAGCTATTCCAAATGTTAAGCCAATACTCACACCAATCAGTGCCATCGTCTTTCCACGAATTTCTTCACGAACTACATCGCTTGTGAAGGCCAATACAACAGCAGATATCGCACCAGCCCCTTGGACAACGCGTCCCCAAATTGCTAAATAGATAGAATCAGTAAATGCAATCATGAGGCTGCCGATAATAAAAAGTACAAGACCAATGGTAATGGTGATTTTACGCCCAAAATAATCGGAGATTGCACCGAAAAGCGGTTGCAGAATTATTTGAGTTAGAGCATAACTACTAATAAATAAGCCGGCAAGTAAAGGCGTCGAACCGATTAACGCTTTTGTATAGAGTGAATAAATTGGCAATATAATAAATATTCCTAGCATCCGAATTGAAAATAATCCGGCAAGCTTCGAACTTAAAAGCCAGTCACTTTTTGAAAGCTTGTGGCGTGACTGTTCAGAAGAATGATAAGAATCTTGGTTCACCGCTTCTGAAGATAGATCTGTATGTAACATGTTCTCTTGCATTACTTTTGCTCCCCATTTTTAGACTGCAACAGTGCTTGGTATAGCGAATTTTTAGATTCCCCTGTCACTTTATGTACAATCGAAGAGATCTGCTTTAGAGGTAAGTTTTCCGCGATTAACGCTTTAATCAGCACCTCCGATTGAAAACCATCAGTATTTTTATTTAACATTTCCTTTCCAGAAGTGACCACAACGAATTCACCTCGAATTTGGTCACCGTGATCACAATAATATTGATAGAGTTCTTGAGCTGTACCATAACGGTAATCTTCAAAATGCTTCGTCATCTCGCGACCAACAAAAATTGTACGACTCTCTCCAAAAATATCTTTTAAATCTTCAAGCATCGCTAAAATTCGATGACTTGACTCATAAAAGACTAAAGTATGAGACATTGTTTCCAGTTGCCCTAACTCCTCGCGACGCTGCCCTTTTTTAGATGGTAAAAAACCAATAAACGTAAAACGGTCGGTTGCAATTCCAGCGACTGATAATGCGGTAATAATCGCACTTACTCCGGGAATAGGAATTACTTTGTATGCTTTTTCTCGAAGCATTCTGACGACAGTAAATCCAGGATCAGAAATAAGAGGTGTTCCTGCATCCGAAATTATGGCAACAGATCTGTTATCATTTAGCAGTGCTTCGATTTTTTCAAAGCGACTCATCTCATTATGTTCGTGGAGTGAGATAAGCGGTACCTTAATTCCAAAGTGACTTAATAATCGGCCGGATACACGAGTATCTTCGGCGAATACCGCATCGACAGATTTTAAAACTTCCACTGCCCGCTCTGTGATATCTTGAAGATTTCCTATCGGCGTAGCAATAACGTAACAGTTAGACATTGATGATCTTTTATGAAATTGAAAGAGATTTAGTATATCAAGAGAACTTAAAAATGACGAACCACAAACGTATTGGCGATCAAGGAGAAGAGATTGCTAAGCACTTCCTAATATCAAATGGCTGTCAAATCATTACCATGAATTTTCACTCTCGATTTGGAGAAATTGATATTATTGCAAAAGATAAAGAAACGCTCGTTTTTGTAGAGGTGAAATATCGTAAAAATGAACGTTTTGCAACGGCTGCTGAGTCTATTACTCCCACAAAGCAAGATCGAATACGAAAAACAATCGCAACATATCTTCAACAATTTCCCTCTGATTGCCCGCTTCGTATTGATTTAATTACCATTATTGGACAATATCATTACAAAATCGATTGGCTTAAAAATATTTTTTAGACTCGGAATAATCTATTCAGTATCTTAGAGTCATATAAAAAGCGAAGCTCCAATGGAAATGGAGCTTCGCCCGATCATAGCTGTTTTAATAGTAAGATTTTTTTAATGCCTACACCAACAGTGAGGCTTTAATCGCTTCAAAATCTCGTTTCAAACGAATATTACTCTCTAATTCTTCTGAAATTTTATCAAATGCATGCATAACTGTTGAATGATCACGGGCAAATTCACGCCCAATTTCCGGCAAACTATGATCTGTTAGAACTCGCGAGATATACATTGCTAACTGCCGGGGTTTTACGATATTGGCTTTTCGAGATTTACCTAAGATTTCACTCATATCTAAATCATAGTAACTCGCAACTGTCCGCTGAATATTTGCTAAAGTAATTTGGCGATCTTGAATCTCAACAAGATGCCGTAGTGCTTCCTGCGCGATATCAAGCGTTAATGACAGGCCTTTAAAAGATGCCATTGCATTAACCTGTTTTAAAGCACCCTCTAATTCACGAACATTCGCGCGCACGGTTTCACCAATAAAGAATTTTGTATCTTTCGGTAACTCAATCCCCCAAGCTTCTGCTTTTTGTTCAAGAATCGCAACACGGTGCTCAAAATCAGGCGGTTTAATATCAACGGTTAAGCCCGAAGCAAAACGTGATTTTAACCGCTCTTCCATGGCTTCTAGCTCTTTAGGATATCGATCACACGTCAATATCACTTGATGTCCACCATCGAGCAACGTATTAAATGTATGGAAAAAAACCTCTTGCGATCCCCCCTTACCAGATAATAATTGAATATCATCTATTAAAAGCGCATCAAGAGTTCGATAAAAATGTCGTAACTCATTAATGGTATTGTTCCGCATGCTTCGTACAATATCTTCAATAAAACCATCGCAATGTTGATATATTAAGCGCGCATCAGGATATTGCTCTTTAATCGCATTCCCCACTGCATGCATCAAGTGAGTTTTACCAAGCCCAGTATTTCCGTAGATGAATAATGGATTATGAGAAGTCCCCGGATTTTTTGAAACCTGAGCACATGCAGCTAATGCAAATTGATTCGATTTACCTTCGACAAAGTTTTCAAAATTGAAATCAGGATTAAGGTTACTTGTTTCTATTGATTGTTCTCGAATCGAATCTTTAGTGACATTACGCGCATGTCCTGTTTTTGTGCGTGTACGTTTACTCTGTTTTTTGATCTGGTGATCTTCGTAATCGGATTCAGTACCTAATCCATAGCGGATATCGGTTTCTAAACCACTTTCATTCAAAATTGTCTCTTCTAATAAATTTTTAAACTTAGTTTGGACACCACGTAACACAATCTCATTGGCGGCTAGTACCATGACATGATCATCTTTAATCACCACTTCGAGTGGCGAAATCCACATGCTAAACTCATCTTCCGACATCTCTGCTGCAAGGAGTTCAAGGCAATTTTCCCAACTAAATTTCATCAT